>NZ_JACKQK010000014.1:0-140383 GCF_014892995.1 Pseudomonas sp. EggHat1 | reverse complement strand
CGCCGCAGGATGGTTTCCACCACTTCGGGCACGCTCTGGTTCTGGTAGATGCGGTACTGGCAGGTCTTGTCCAGCAGGGACAGGCGCGGCTCCAGCGTGAGCTCGTAACGGGCTTCGTCCCTGGAGGCCGAGAGGCGCCGGAATCCTGTGATGACCCCGTGCAAGGTGCGCAGCGGCGCGAGCGCTGGCGGCCTGTAGCCGCGAATGGTCAGCGCTGGTGGCGCTGCGTGCAGACTGAAGCTGGCATCCTTGCCGAGCAAGGTATCGGCGGCGATGTCGAGACTCGGGCTGGTCACCTCGATGGCATAGCAAAAGGTCTCGCTGAGTGCCTCGGTGCCGGAAAACGCGAGCACGTCCAACGGGGCGCTCTGGCCATACACCGCGAGCGTATGCCGGCTGTGATCGAAGAAGGGGCGTATCTCGCTGAGCATGGGTCAGACCTCCGCGCGTTCGAGAGCCAAGGGCTCTTCGCTGAATGCCAGGGCGATGCCGTCGTCAGCGCTGTAACTCAGGGTGACGGCGGTGGCTTTGCGCTGGCTGGCTTGGCGCTGCAGCAGGTGCTGGCTCAGCACCGGCAGGATTTGCTGGTTGAGCAGGCTGTCGATATTGCGCGCGCCGCTGTCGGGCAGCAGGCAGGCGTCGACGATGGCCTGGTTGAGGCCATCGTCGATACGGCAGGCGCTGCTATTGGCGATAGTCGATGCACGCAATAAACCGAACCACTGTCCAGCGACGCTTTGTAGGCGACAAGCACCCGGCGATCCATAAGACTTTTCTTAAAGCCCTATCTTGTAGCGGTATCGCCAGAACTTACTGTCACTCGGGCGGATTTCTATACAGAGGTTGCGTTCATCACTGAGCTTGCACGGCTTATCACAAGGCGTGGCCCGGCAGATCTGGAGACCGGCCAACGCCGTGACGGGTATCTCTGGCAGGTGGCACGCCCCACTTGAATACCCGTTTTTTCATTGCTGCACCGGCACGCCGGAGGATGGTGTCAGACACAGACGCCGCGCAGACCTTGGCCTTGCTGGATGCTGGGACGTAAACAGGGTGCGCATATCAACGAAAAGCCCCGCTAACTGCGGGGCTTGTGCTTTTGATAGTCGCGGCTGAAGCCCCTCCCACAGGTCATCATGAATTCAATGGAAGAGGCCTTAGTCACGACAGACCTGCCCCGGATTGCATCCGGGCTACCGCCGGGCCACCAGAAACAGCCGTGGAAACGGCAGCAACACCCGACCATCGGCCTGCGCCGGATAGGCGTCGCTGATCGCCGCCTGATAGCACTCGAGGAAAGCTGCCTGCTGCTCGGCACCCAGCGGCTGCAGGAACGGCAGCAACGCCGTTGACTTGAACCACTCCACCACTGCGGTGGCGTTGTCCAGCACATGGAAGTAGGTGGTGCGCCAGATATCCAGTTCGCTGGCATGGGCGCCGAGGATGTCGTAATAGGCCTGCGCGCTGTGCCGCTCGGCATGGCGCACCTCGCCGATTTGCGCAGCCCAGGGCCCTTCGGCGGCCACCTCGCGGGCCAGGCGGTGTGCCGGTTCCTGCAGGTTGTCTGGCGTCTGGATCGCCAGCCAGCCACCGGGTGCGAGCTGCGCCAGCAATCTCGGGTAGAGCTGCGCGTGATCGGGCAGCCATTGCAGCGAGGCATTGGCCAGGATCAACTGCGGTGCGCTGTCGGCCAGCCAGTGCTGGATATCCGCCAATTGGAAGGTCACCTGCGGCAACCGCTCACGTGCAGCGCGCAGCATGTCTTCACTGCTGTCGATACCTATCACCCGCGCTTGTGGCGCATGCGCCTGCAATACGGCAGTTGAATTACCGGGGCCGCAGCCCAGGTCGATAGCCAGCTCGACGCCATCACGCGGCACCGCCGCCAACAGATCATGCACAGGGCGGGTACGCTGGCGTTCGAACAGGGAATACTGCTGGGCGGACCAACTCATCGCATCACTCCTCGATTTCAATCGCGGGCCAGAGGATAACAGGCTGACCGAACCCACAAGATTTTCGCTGAGACCGGCAAGTTTCCGCTTTCGCCTGGCATGCACATGGCGGATATCCGCCACCCACTGTGCGACACGTCACAGCCCTTTCCACACGCCAGACAGCGTTGGCGGAATTTCGCCACACTGGCATAAGCCTTGCGATGGTAAGTCGCCAGCTTCGCTCAAGCCACGATAGCTACCAGGGCCTGAGCGACCGCCGAAGTGACCAACACGACGTGGCCGAAAAGGCTCCGCAACCTGATAAGAAGAAAAGGAAGCAGCATGTTCAATACCGTTCGTGCCATGGCCGTCTGCGCCATGGCGTTCGCCTCTCTCAGCGCTACCAGCGCGCTGGCCGATGAACCTATCCTGATCAAGTTCTCCCACGTCGTGGCCGATGCCACTCCCAAGGGCCAGGGCGCACTGCTGTTCAAGCAACTGGTCGAGGAACGCCTGGCCGGCAAGGTGAAGGTCGAGGTCTACCCGAACTCCAGCCTCTACGGCGACGCCAATGAGCTGGAAGCGCTGCGCAACAACGATGTTCAGTTGCTGGCACCATCTCTGGCGAAGTTCGAGCAGTACACCAAGCAACTGCAGGTGTTCGACCTGCCGTTCCTGTTCGATGACCTGGATGCAGTCAACCGCTTCCAGAAACGCGCCAAGGGCCGCCAGCTGCTGCGCTCGATGGAAAACCACAACATCGTTGGCCTGGCTTACTGGCATAACGGCATGAAGCAGCTTTCCGCCACTCGCGCGCTGAACATGCCCGGGGATGCCAATGGCCTGAGCTTCCGCATTCAGCCGTCGGCGGTACTGGAGGCACAATTCGGCCAGGTCGGCGCAAAAAGTCAGAAACTGCCCTTCTCTGAAGTGTTCAAAGCGCTACAGAGTGGCCAGGTGCAGGGGGCAGAAAACCCCTGGTCGAACATCTACAGCCAGAAGCTGCATGAAGTGCAGCCCTTCATCAGCGAAACCAACCATGGCGTGCTGGACTACATGCTGGTGAGCAACTCGCGCTTCTGGTACGGCATCCCGCATCAGATCCGGATGGAACTGGAAGCCATCATCGATGATGTCACCTACGCGGTGAACAAACAGGCCGAAGCCGCCAACCAGGCCGATCGCCAGCGCATCGTGGATTCTGGCCGCAGCGAGGTCATCACCCTGACGGCTGAGCAGCGCCAGGCCTGGCGCGATGCGATGCGTCCGGTATGGCAACAGTTCGAAGGGCAGATTGGCAGTGACGTGATCAAGGCCGCGCAGACGGTCAATCGCAAGCATCGCGAATGACCCTCAGCCGGCATGGCGGAGAACCGCCATGCCGGCTGATTGCTTGCGTTATTTACTGTTCAGCCTGCTGGTGTAGCCGTTCCACCTGCCAGCCGCCCCCCAGAGCAGCGATCAACTGCACACTGGCCGTCAGTCGACTACCGAGAAGCGTGAGGTTGGTGCGCTCGTTGTTCAGTGCGGTCGCCTGCACGGTGACCACGCTGTTGTAGTCGACGGTACCGGCGCGGTACTGGTTCTCGATCAGGCGCAGCGACTCACGCGCCGCATCCAGCGCCTCCTGCTGCACCCCGCTCTCCTGCTCCAGCACGCGCAGCTGCACCAGGTAATCCTCCACTTCACGGAAGCTGTCCAGCACGGCCTGGCGGTATTGCGCCACGGTCTGGTCATAGGCCGCTTCGCTACGTTCCAGCTCCGCACGCCGCGCGCCGCCGTCGAACAGGGTCAGTGCCAGTTGCGGGCCGAGCGACCAGAAGCGGTTGGGCACCTCGATCCAGTCGGCGAAACTACTGCCACGATAGCCACCGCTGGCCGAGATGCTCAGGTCGGGGAACCAGGCCGCCTCCGCCACGCCGATCTGCGCGTTGGCCGCCATCACCCGGCGTTCGGCAGCGGCAACGTCAGGGCGGCGTTCGAGCAACTGCGACGGCAGCGCCACGGGTACCTCGGGCAGCGCGGGCAGACTTTCGCGCGGTGCGATGGACAGCTCGGCCGGGCTGACGCCGACCAGTACAGCAATGGCATGTTCGAGCTGCGCACGCTGCCACTCGAGATCGATGGCTTGGGCCTGCGTGCTCTTGAGCTGGGTGGTGGCCTGGCTCACGTCGGACCTCGGCACGATGCCGGCCCGATACTGGTTCTCGGTCAGGCGCAGCGAGCGCGCGTAGGCGGCCACTGTCGCATTGAGCAAACGCTTCTGCTCATCGAGAATGCGCAGTTGCAGGTAGTTCTGCACCAACTCACTCTGCAGACTCAGCCGCGCAGCGGCAAGGTCGGCGGCGCTGGCCTCGAATTCGGCGCGGCTGGCCTCCAGGCCCCGGCGCAGCTTGCCCCAGATATCCAGCTCCCAGGCTGCATTGAGGCTGAGGTCATAGCTCTTGGAAATGCTTGATGCTCCAGAACCGCTTACGGTGACGCCATCGGCGGTACGGATGGTGCTGTCACCGCCGCCCTGCCCGGCCCGGGTCATTCCGGCGCTACCGGACAGCGTTGGGTAGAAACTGGCCCGCGCACCGCGCACCAATGCGCGCGCCTGGCGGTACTGGGCCTCGGCTGCCGCCAGGTTCTGGTTGGACAGTTGCAGGCGCTCGGCCAGCGCATTGAGCTCGGCATCGCCATACAGTGCCCACCAGTTGCCGCGCTCCAGGGCGTCTGCCGGGGCGGCCGCCTTCCAGCCTTCTACCTGTTTGAACTGCACAGGCGCCGCCAGTTCGGGGCGCTGGTAATCAGGGCCCAGGGTGCAGCCGCCAAGCACGCCGGCCAGTAGCAAGGAGACGAGGGTTCGGGCGAAAGGAACTCGGTTCATAGCGGATTTTCCAACGAAGCATCGGTGCGCACGCCGCGCCAGCGATTGACGCGATGGCGCAGGCGGTCGAAGTAGAGGTAGACCACCGGAGTGGTATAGAGGGTCAGCATCTGGCTCAACACCAGGCCACCGACGATGGTGATACCCAGCGGCTGGCGCATTTCAGAACCCTCGGCACTGCCCAGCACCAGCGGCAAGGCGCCAAGAATCGCAGCCAGGGTGGTCATCATGATCGGCCGGAAACGCAGCAGACAGGCCTGACGAATGGACTCCTGCGGGCCTAGGTGCTCACCACGCTCCAGTTGCAGGGCCAGATCGACCATCAGAATGGCGTTCTTCTTGACGATACCGATCAGCAGGAACAGACCCAGCAGCGAAATCAGGCTGAACTCCATGCCGACCAGTTGCAGCGCGAGCAAGGCGCCAACCCCGGCCGAGGGCAAGGTCGAGAGGATGGTCAGCGGATGCACGTAACTCTCGTAGAGCACGCCCAGCACGATGTACACCACCACCAGTGCCAGCAGGATCATCAGCGGCTGATTGCCCTGGGTCTGCTGGAACGCAGCGCCAGTGCCCCCCATCATGCCCTGCACTTCGGTGGGTAGACCGACCCGCGCCACGGCAGTCTCGATGGCGCGGCTGGCCTGATCGAGGCTGACACCCTCGGCCAGGGAGAAGCCGATGTTTTCGGCGGCGAACTGGCCCTGGTGGTTGACCCGGTCCTCTTCCAGGCTGCGCTCCCAACGGGCGAAGGTGGACAGTGGCACACGTGCGCCATCGGCGGTGATCAGCTGAATCTGGTCCAGCGCCTCGGGATGCTGGGCGTAGCGCGGGTTGATCTCCATCACCACGCTGTACTGGTTCAGCGCCTCGTAAATGGTGGAAACCTGACGCTGGCTGAAGGCGTTGTTGAGCACGGCGGTAATCATGCTCATCTCGACGCCCAGACGCTGCGCAGCCTCGCGGTCGACGACCAGGCGAATCTGCTGGGCGCCCTCGTTCTCGTTGGCATCGATATCGGTCAACTCGGGCAACGCGCGCAGCGCATCACGCACCTTCGGCAGCCACGTCCGCAGGAGGTCGAGATCACCCGACAGCAGCATGTATTCGTTCTCCGAGCTGCGCCCCTCGCGTCCACCGATCTGCAGATCCTGATCCGGCATGAGGAACATGCGCCCACCGGGCACCTTCGGCACAGTGGCGCGCAGGCGATTGATGACCTGCTGCGATGACACGCCACGCTCCTCCACTGGCTTCAGCCGCACGATCATGAAGGCGTTGTTGATCCCCCCCGAGCCACCGATAAAGCCAGCCACGCTGTCCACCGCCGGGTCGGCCAAGACGGCATTGCGGAAAATCTCCATCTTCGGCTGCATGACCTGGAACGACAGACCGTCATCACCACGGATGAAACCGATCAACTGGCCGGTATCCTGCTGCGGCATGAAGGTCTTGGGGATGCTGACGAACAGGTAGACGTTCAGCGCGATGGTGGCCAGCAGGCTGATCACCATCAGCAGCGAATGGCGCAGCGCCCAGTCCAACGAACGCCCGTAGACGGCCAGAACCCGTGCCTGCAGGCGGTCGCCCCATTGCTGCAGACGTCCGCGTGGCTGTTCGTCCTCGGCCTTCAGCCAGCGCGCGCACAGCATCGGCGTCAACGTCAACGACACCAGCAGGGAAATCACCACCGCCACTGCCAGGGTGATGGAGAACTCGCGGAACAGCCGTTCGACGATACCGCCCATGAACAGGATGGAGATGAACACCGCCACCAGCGACAGGTTCATCGACAGCAGGGTGAACCCCACCTCGCGCGTGCCTTTGAAAGCCGCTGCCATCGGCTTCTCGCCGTTATGGATATGTCGGGCGATGTTCTCCAACACGACGATGGCATCGTCCACCACCAGCCCGGTGGCGATGATCAGCGCCATCAGCGACAGGTTGTTCAGCGAGAAACCCAGCAGGTACATGGCGGCGAAACTGCCGATCAGCGAAACCGGCACCGCCAGCGCCGGAATCAGCGCTGCGCGCCAGCGCCCGAGAAACGCCAACACCACCAGGATCACCAGGCCCACGGCAATCAGCAGGGTCTGTTCGGCCTCGTGCAGGGTGGCGCGGATCACCGGCGAGCGATCCATCGCCACCTCCAGTTCGACGCTGGCGGGAATCACCTCGCGCAGCGCCGGCAGCTCGGCACGGATGTCGCTGATGGTCTGCAGGATATTCGCCCCGCTCTGCCGGTTGATCACCAGCAGCACCGCCTCCTTGTCGTTGTAGAAGCCGCTGTTATAGCGGTCCTCGACGCCATCGGTAACCGTGGCCACGTCACCCAGGCGCACGGCGGCGCCGTCCTGGTAGCGGATGATCATCGGCAGGTAATCGGCGGCCTTGGCCAACTGATCGTTGGCCTGCACCTGCCAGCGGCGCTGTTCATCCTCGACCGCGCCCTTGGGACGCAGGACGTTGCTGGCCGCGATGGTCTGGCGCACTTCGTCCAGCGCGATGCCATAGTGATCGAGCAGGCGCGGCTCCAGGGAAACCCGGACCGCCGGCAGCGAACTACCACCGACCTGCACCTCGCCCACGCCGCCAACCTGGGACAGCTTCTGCGCCAGGATGGTCGAGGCCACGTCGTACAGCTGGCCCTTGTTCAGCGTGGCACTGGTCAACGACAGCACCATGATCGGTGCCTGCGACGGGTTGATCTTGCGGTAGCTGGGCATGGTGCGCATGCCACTGGGCAGCAGTTCGCGCGCCGCATTGATCGCTGCCTGGACCTCGCGCGCGGCGGTGTTGATGTCCTTGTCCAGATCGAACTGGATCATGATCCGCGTGCTGCCCTGGCTGCTGCGGCTATTCATCTGGCTGACCCCGGCAATCGAGCCGAGCGAGCGCTCCAGCGGCGTGGCCACGGTCGAGGCCATGATCTGCGGGCTGGCCCCCGGCAGGCTGGCCTGCACAGTGATGGTGGGGAAATCCATCTGTGGCAGCGGCGCCACGGGCAGCAGGCCGAAGCTGACGCCACCGAGCAGCATGATCGCCAGGCTCAGCAGCAGGGTCGCCACCGGGCGACGGATAAAGGGGGCGGAGAGGTTCACCGTCCTTCTCCCTCAGGGAGAAGGTAGCGCGCAGCGCCGGATGAGGGCCGCGCCGAAGACCCGATTGAAGTTAGGGCGACCTTGATACCCTCACCCCCAGCCCCTCTCCCGAAGGGAGAGGGGAGCGAAAGCGCTGCGCCGCTCATACCGCCACCCCCGCCGCGCTGCGCCCCGTGGCCCGCCGCGACAGGCGGTCGAAGTACAGGTAGATCACCGGGGTGGTGAACAGCGTCAGCACCTGGCTGACCAGCAAGCCCCCGACCATCACCAGACCCAACGGCTGGCGCAGCTCGGCGCCAGAGCCCGAGGCGAGCATCAGCGGAATGGCGCCGAACAGCGCCGCCAGGGTGGTCATCAGGATCGGCCGAAAGCGCAGCAGCGCCGCCTGGTAGATCGCCGCCTCTGGCGCCATGCCCTGGTTGCGCTCGGCCTCGAGGGCGAAGTCGATCATCATGATCGCGTTCTTCTTGACGATGCCGATCAACAGGATGATGCCGATGATGGCGATCAATCCCAGGTCGTTACCCGTCAGCAATAGCGCCAGCAGTGCCCCGACGCCCGCCGAAGGCAAGGTGGAAAGGATGGTGATCGGGTGGATGTAGCTCTCGTAGAGCACGCCGAGCACGATGTACATGGTGACGATGGCCGCCAGGATCAGCAGCAAGGTCGACGACAGTGATGCGCGGAACGCTTCGGCAGCCCCCTGGAACTGGGTGTCGATGCCGCCGGGCAGGCCGATTTCCTGCTCGACCCGCTCGATGACTGCGACCGCCTCGCCGAGCGAGACGCCCGGCGCCAGGTTGAACGACAGGGTCACTGCCGGGAACTGCCCGATATGGTTGATCAGCAGACTGGCCGGGCGCTCCTCGATGTGCGCCAGGGACGACAACGGCACCTGCTGGCCGTCACCGGTGGCCACATGAATCTGGCGCAGCGCGGCCAGACCGATACGCCCGCCATCGCGACTTTCCAGCACCACGCGGTACTGGCTGGCCTGGGTGTAGATGGTGCTGATCTGACGCTGGCCAAACGCGTCGTACAGGGCATTGTCGATGATGCCAACGTTGATGCCCAGGCGCGCGGCGGCGTCGCGGTCGATATCCAGGTAAACCTGCAAACCACGGTTCTGCAGGTCGCTGGCCACGTCGGTCAGCTCCGGCTGCTCGCGCAGCGCCTCGACCAGACGCGGCGTCCAGGTTTCCAGCAACTGGTTGTCAGGCGATTCCAGGGTGAACTGGAACTGGGTACGGCTGATGCGATCCTCGATGGTCAGGTCCTGCACCGGCTGCATGAACAACTCGATACCGGGAATCTTCGCCAACTCCGGACGCAGACGCTCGATCACCTCACTGGCGGTGACATCGCGCTCGGCGTGAGTCTTCAGGTTGATCAGCAGGCGGCCGCTGTTGAGCGTCGGGTTGTCGCCATCCACGCCAATCGACGAGGACAGGCTGGCCACTGCCGGATCGCGCAGGATCACATCCGCAAGACGTTGTTGACGCTCGCTCATGGCAGCAAAGGAGATCGACTGTGGCGCCTCGGAAATGCCCTGAATCACGCCGGTGTCCTGCACCGGGAAGAAGCCCTTGGGCACCGCCACATACAGCAGCACGGTCAGCCCCAGGGTCGCCACGGCCACCAACAGGGTCAGCGGCTGATGCTTGAGCACCCACTGCAACCACACACCATAGCGCTCGATCATCGCATCGATGGCGCCACCGGCGGCGCGATAGAAGCGCCCTTCCTGCTCGGGTTTCTCGGCCTTGAGCAGGCGCGCGCACATCATCGGCGTGAGAGTCAGCGACACCACCAGTGAAATCATGATGGCCACGGCCAGGGTGATAGCGAACTCGCGAAACAGCCGGCCGACCACATCGGCCATGAACAGCAACGGAATCAGTACGGCAATCAGCGACAGGGTCAGCGAGACCAGGGTGAAGCCGATCTGCCGGGCGCCCTTGAGCGCGGCGTTCAGCGGCGTCTCCCCCTCCTCCAGATGACGGGCGATGTTCTCCAGCATGACGATGGCGTCGTCGACCACGAAACCGGTGGCGATGGTCAGCGCCATCAGCGTCAGGTTGTTGATGGTGAAGCCTGCCAGGTACATCACGCCGAAGGTGCCAATCAGCGACAGCGGCACGACGATGGACGGAATGATGGTCGCCGACAGCTTGCGCAGGAACAGGAACGTCACCATCACCACCAGGGCGATGGCCAGCAGCAGCTCGTGCTGCACGTCACGTACAGCGGCACGGATGGTCTGCGTACGGTCGGTAAGCACCTTGACCTCGACGCTGGCCGGCAGGCCTTCGGTCAGGTGCGGCAGCAGGGTCTGGATACGGTCGACCACGTCGATCACGTTGGCGCCAGGCTGGCGCTGCACGTTGACCAGCACCGCCTGATTGCGGTTTGCCCAGGCAGCCAGGCGCTCGTTCTCGGCGCCATCGATGATCTCGGCGACATCCTTCAGACGCAGCGCCGAGCCGTTCTCGTAGTGGAGGATCAGCTCACGGTATTCCTCAACGGATTTCAACTGGTCGTTGGCATCGAGCTGTGAAACCCGCGTGGGGCCATCGAAGTTACCCTTGGGCTGGTTGACGTTGCTGGCGGTGATCAGGCTGCGCACGTCGGCAAGGCTGAGCCCATAGGATGCGAGCGCCTCCGGGTTGACGCGAATGCGCACCGCCGGACGCTGCCCGCCGGCCAGGGTCACCAGGCCGACACCGCTGGTTTGCGCCAGTTTTTGCGCCAGCCGGGTATCGACCAGGTCGTTGACCTGCGGCAGCGGCATCGTCGCCGAACTTATCGCCAGGGTCAGTACCGGCGTGTCGGCCGGGTTGACCTTGTTGTACACCGGCGGCGCCGGCAGATCGCCGGGCAGCAGGTTGCTCGCCGCGTTGATCGCCGCCTGCACCTCCTGCTCGGCCACCGCCAGGGAAACGTCCAGGTTGAAGCGCAGAGTGATCACCGAAGCGCCACCCGAGCTGGTCGATGACATCTGCTTGAGCCCGGCCATCTGCCCGAACTGGCGCTCCAGCGGCGCCGTCACGGCACTGGTCATCACATCCGGGCTGGCGCCTGGGTACAGGGTCAGCACGCGGATGGTCGGATAATCCACCTCCGGCAGCGCCGACACCGGCAGCAGGCGATAGGCGATCAGGCCGCTGAGGAAGATCGCCACCATCAACAGCGTAGTGGCGACCGGCCGCAGGATGAAGGGGCGGGAGATGTTCATGCGTCGTTCCGCGCGGCGGCCTGGCCAGGCTCACCCTGCCCTTCGCTCCTCGATTCCTGCACGGCAGTCGGGTCGACTACCTCCACTTCGCTACCGTCACGCAGGCGGTCGGTACCTTCCATGACCACTCGCTCGCCCTGCTGCACACCCTCGTTGACCATGCTGCGTTCAGCATCGCTGGCCATGATGGTGACCGGACGGATGCTCACCTTGTTATCGTCACCCACGACATAGACGAAGGTACCCTGAGTGCCGAACTGCACCGCAGCGGACGGAATGATGGTGGCGGCCTCGCGGGTTTCAACGCGCAGACGCACGTTGACGAACTGATTGGGGAAGAGCATCTGCTCGGCGTTGTCGAAACGCGCCTTGAGCTTGACCGTACCGGTGGTGGTGTCGATCTGGTTATCCAGGCTTTCCAGCACGCCTTCGGCCAGTTTCAGACGTTCTCCACGGTCCCAGGCCTCGACGGCCAGGGTCGCGCCGTCGCGGCGGCGCTGCAGCACCGCCGGCAGATCACCCTCGGGAATGGTGAAGATCACCGCGATAGGATCGGCCTGGGTAATCACCACCAGCGGCGTGGTGTCACCGCTGCTGACCAGATTGCCGACATCCAGCTGCCGCAGCCCCAGGCGACCGTCGATGGGGGCGCGAATCTGGGTGAAGTCGAGGTTGAGCTTGGCCGTGGCGACGTCGGCCTGGTTGCTCAGCAGGCTGCCACGGTACTGATTGACCAGCGCCTGCTGGGTGTCGAGGGTTTGCTTGGCGATGCTGTCTTCGTCGTACAGACCTTTGTAGCGCTGCAGATCCAGCTCGGCGTTCTTCAGTTGCGCCTGGTTTTCCTGCAGCGCCCCCTGCGCCTGCTGCAAGGCCACCTGATAAGGACGTGGGTCGATCACCGCCAGCAGGTCGCCGGCCTTGACCTGCTGCCCCTCGTCGAACAGCACCTTGACCAGTTCCCCATCGACCCGCGAACGCACATTGACCGTGTTGTAAGACGTTACCGTGCCAAGTGCCTTGAGCTCGATGGCGAACTCACCCTGCTTGACCTCGGCCAGGCGTACCGGCACCGGGCCCATGTCGCCGAAGCGACCACGGCCCATCTGCTGGCTTTCTGGCTTGCTCGGCCAGAACCACCACAGCAGCAGAAGCAAAATGGCGAGCAGCGTCAGGCCGATCAGCCATTGGCGGGAGGAATTCGAAGAGGAAGGGGAAGCATTCGACATGGCAGGCGCAATATCACTTTTAATGGGAGTCGGCACGATAAGCACTGGCCCGCGTCAAGCAAAGCCCATTTACCCGCTTTTTACCCTCCCCTTACGTTACTAACTGTTTGTGTCCGCAATAAATTCTTGGGCTGGCAAGAGACTGTCGAGGTGCCCGGGCGTTCGTTTGGGTACACAAATAAAAACGGCCTGCAAAGCAGGCCGTCTATTTTTTGCGTGCCGCTTACTTGAGCGCGGCCAGGGCAGCTGCATAGTTCGGCTCGTCGGCGATTTCGCCGACCAGCTCGCTGTGCAGCACCTTGTCGTTTTCATCCAGCACGACTACCGCACGAGCAGCCAGACCGGTCAGCGGGCCGCTGGCAATGGCCACGCCGTAGTTCTTGAGGAAATCGGCGCCACGCAGACTGGACAGGTTGACCACGCTGTCCAGACCTTCGGCACCGCAGAAGCGCGCCTGGGCGAATGGCAGATCGGCGGAGATGCACAGCACCACGGTGTTGTTCAACTGGCCAGCTTCGGCGTTGAACTTGCGCACGGAGGTGGCACAGGTTGGGGTGTCGACGCTGGGGAAGATGTTCAGCATCTTGCGCTTGCCGGCCAGACTGGCCAGGGTGACGTCGCTCAGGTCACCAGCGACCAGGCTGAAGGCCGGCGCCTGTTGGCCGGCCTGCGGCAGTTGACCATCGACCTGCACCGGGTTGCCTTTGAGAGTGACTTGCGCCATGGGAGTTTCCTTATCGTTCAGGGAGTTGAAGGGCAAATGTGTGACATGGGATTCGCCGAGGCGAATGGTCCATCGAATGGCAGGTCACGGCCCGACCATGCGTCCAGACTAGCGCAGAAGCACCGGCGATACACCCGCGGCCAAGTAGGGATTTAGCAAAAGGTCGCGCGATCATCAGAAATCCCGTCGATAGAACAGGTCGAGCGAACTGGCCAGGCCGCTGGCCGCTTCCAGATAAAGACGTCGGCTCAGCTCGTAACGCAAGGCGATGGTGTTGGCCGGCTCGAACACACCTACGCCGTAACGAAGACTGAGACGCTCGGTGATATTGCCGCTGGCCACCACGCTGGTAGTCACGCCACTGCCCTCGGTGTCGAGCTGGAAATCCTGAATGCCCAGGCTGTTTGCCAGGCTGGTGGTGATGGAGCTGCTACCAGCCAGACCGAGCGCCAGCGCGGCCTGACCGAGCATGCTGTTGTCACCCGCGCTCTGCCCCAAAGGCCGGCCCAGCACCAGATAGGACAGCGCCTGCTCCTGGCTCATGGCCGGTTCGGCGAAGACCGTGGTACTGGGCTGCTCGGCACTGCCGGACAGGCGAATGCCCGCGACGACCGTGTCAACCCGGCGAATCGCTTCCACATCGAGGAACGGCTGATCGATAGGACCGGTAAACAACAGGCGCGCGCGCCGAATGGTCAGGCGCTGGCCGTAGGCGCGATAGCGCCCCTTGACCAGATCCAGTTCACCGCGGGTATCGAGGTTATCGCCGATGTGTACACGCCCACGCAGGTCGGCAGTCAGACCGAAACCGCTGAAGGCCAGCTTGTCCTGCCCCACTTCGACATCGACATCCATGGCGATACCCAGGCCCTGCTCGGCCTCAGGCACTTCACGCCCGACCACCCGTGCATCACCAGAGACCTTCACGGTAGAAGGCGGCAGTTCACGTACGCTGATCAGGCCGCGCGGCACACCCACCTTGCCGCTGACGGCCAGACGCTGGGCGCGCAGCTGCAACTGCATATCGGGCTCGACTTCCAGCTCGGCATAGGGCTCGACCTTCACCGGCAAGCGCTGCCCCTGCACCGCCAGATCGCCGCTCAGCCCCTCGGCCCAGGTCAGTTCGCCACGCAGATTGCCACGCCCCTGTTCACCGCTGCTCCAGTCGCCGGAGAGCTGCACCTGCTCGCCCGCGATCAACGCCTGCAACTGCAGGTTCTCCAGGCTGATCGGCAGTTCGCTCCCGGACAGCTCGCCGCCGTCCAGACGCAGTTGGCCATTGATCTGGGGTGCCAACAGATGGCCGGTTATGCGGCCGTTACCCTGCAGTTTGCCTTCAAGCTTTTCCGCCATCGGCACGAAAGGACGCAGTACAGCCAGATCGAAACCGCCAAGACGAAACTCACCGCTGACCGGCTTGCTCGCCGGGCGCGGATCGATCTGCGCTTGCAACACCAACTCACCCAGGCGGGCGCTGACGAAACGCAGTTGGCTTTCTACCCGTCGCGGGCGCAGCGTGCTGTCCAGACGCAGGCTGTCGTAAGGAAAATCCAGCCACTGCTCTTCATCCGGCTGACGAATACGCAGATTGCCAGCACCGGCATCGAGCACGACTTGGCCATTGGGGCCGCTCTCGGGTAGATCGACCTTGAGCTGACCATCCAGGCGCCCCTGCCAGGCGAAATCCTCAGGCAGCCAGGGTTGCAGGCTGGCCAGGGGGAAATTCTCCAGGCGCCAGTCCAGGCTGGGCTGCGGCATCAGCCGTTGCTGCCCGCCGCACAGGCTGGCATCGCCGGCTTGCCAGCAATGCGCGCCGAGATTCAAGCGGCCGCTGGCCAGGCGCTCCAGAGTCGCAGCCTGCTGCAGTTGCCAGTCCTGGCCACCGCTCTGCACACGACCACTGGCGATGCGCCCGCGCCAATCGCCCTGCTCGTTGAGGTTGCCGTCCAGGGCCAGGGCCAGTTGCAGCAGCGGGCCTTGCAACTCTACCTCCAGCGCCTGGCGGCGCTGATCGCCACGGCCATCGGCCTGCAAGCGCCCAAGATAGGTGTCGCCAATGCGGATACCGCGCACGTTCAAGGCGATGCGCGCCTGCTGACGGGAGTCCAGCGTCGCGTCCAGTTGCAGGCGCCGCAGGCTGGGGTCACCAAAGGCCAGGCGCTCACCGCTCAGCGCAAGCTGGCCTTGCGGCGCCTGCAAGGTGCCGGCCAGGGACAGCTGGCCCTGCATCTGCCCTTGCAGACCGGGCCAGAGCTGTCCAAGACGCGGCAAGGCCAGCTCCAACTGACCACGCAAACGCGAATCCAACGAGCCATTGCCGCTGATCCGGTTGTCGCCCATGCGTACCAGCAGCTGCTCGAGCTGCCACTGCTCGCCAGCGCCGGCACCCTTTACCTGCAATTGCGCCGGCTGGCCTCGCAGGCGGCCATTGAGGTCGATATCGGCCGTGGCCTGTAGCGCACCGGCATTGAAGCTGCCCGAGGTGTTCAGCGGCCCGGCCAGGTTGCCCGGCATCTGCGCCAGCCAGTAACCCGGGTCGAGGGCGCGAAGCTGCAGCATGGCCTGCCAGTCGAAACCTTCGGCAAAACCGACCTTGACCACACCCTCGGCACGGCCCTGACCGGCCACCAACTGCACTTGCGGCAGACTGACCTGCTCAAGATCGCCACTGACCGGACTGCTCAGGCTGAAGTCCCCCGCCGGCCCCTGCAATTGCGCGGCGAAATTCCCCAGGTAATTGCCTTCGCTGTAGCTGACTTCGGCCTGAAGTTGCTGCAATGCCACGGGTGGTGACTGGTCCAGCGGGTACAGGCGCTGCCAGGGAAAATTCAGCCAATCGAGCGTGGCGTCGGCCTGAAACGCCTCGCTCCAGGCGAGCACTCCGGTGAGCTGCAGGTGCTGCTGATCCTCGGCCTCGATGCGCAGCAATTCGATGTCCGCGCCCTTGGCATCGACCCGTCCGCGCAGTGTCAGCGGCATCGGCGCCTGCTCGGCGGGCAGATTGGCGCTACCGTCGATTCGATAGCCGCCGCTCAGGTCACCTTTTGCCGACAACGTCAGCGCCTGCAGGTGCAGCGTCTGCGGCAAAGCACTGCTGGCCTGGAAACTCTGACTGGTCAGGCGCAGTTCGGCGGGCAGGTGTTCGGCCAGCGCCTGCACCTGCCCTTCGAGGCGGGCGTCGAGATAGCCGCTGCTATCGGCCTCGACCTTCAGGCTGCGTTGCAATTCGCCGCCCACTTGCAGCGCCACCTGCCACGCCTTGCCATCGACTTCCGGTAACTGCAGACGGCCACTCAGGGCCATCGGCCAATTGCCCTGCGGTGTCAGGTGACCGCTGACGTCCAGGCTCAGGTCATCGCGCTGCAAGGCCAGGCGCTGCAGCTCCATGCCCTGCTCGTTCCAACTGGCGATCAGTTGGAGATCGCTCAGTTGCGCCTGGCCGTCCAGGCGCAGTTCGCCCAGCTGAATATCGCCCATCTGCAAGCGCAGTGGCAGTTTGAGGTTCGGCAGGCTCAGCGGTTCGCTGCTCGGTTCACCGTTTGGCGGCAGGTTTAGCGCCGCCTGCTGCAGATGCAGACGCTCGACGCACAGCGTCAGACGCAACAGACAGGACGGCGACCAGGCCATATCCAGCTGCTGCAACTCCACACGCATCTCGCCCTGCTGCCAGATCAGCGCATCCGCCTGCCAGGCACCGCCCAGGCGCCCGGCGAAGCTGTCGACCTGCAGGCCCGGCACCTGCGCCAGCAGCCAGCGGCTGCCAGCCTGGGTGCCGAGCAGCGTCCACAACACGGCGACGACCACCAGCACCAGACAGAGCACGCCGGCAGCCAAGCCTTTTAGCAGGCGCCGGGTCATAGCTCAGGCCCCATGGAGAAATGCAGGCGTACGCCGCCGTCGTCATCCAGCGCATGGGCGAGGTCCAAGCGCAGCGGGCCAACCGGCGAAACCCAACGCACGCCGAAGCCGACCCCGGTCTTCAAGGTGGGAATGTCCAGCGAATTGAAGGAATTGCCCTGGTCGATGAAGGTCGCCAGGCGCCATTTGTCGGTGAGGCTGTACTGGTATTCGGCACTGGCGGCGAACAGGTAGCGGCCACCGATCTTGTCGCCCTGGTTATTCTCCGGCGACAGGCTCTGGTAGTCGTAGCCGCGCACACTCTGATCGCCACCGGCGAAGAAACGCAGCGACGGAGGTACGGCGGAGAACCCATTGGTTTCGGTACCGCCGAACTGCACCCGACCCAACAGGCGATGATTGTCGAATACGGTGGTCAGGCCCTTGAGCATCACATTGCCATGCAGCACATTGGCATCGGACAGCACGCCATCGACAGCGCCGCTCAGGTCGAACTGCACACGATAGCCCTGGTTCGGGTCGAGGCGGTTGTCGCTGTGCAGCAGCGAATAGCTGACGCCCGGCATCAACAGGGTGCTCAGCCCTGAATCGTCACCCAGGCGATATTCCTCACGCTGCCATTTCACCGACAGCACGCGTTGCCAGCCACCAGGACGCTGGCTGTACCATTCCGGGCCGAGGGTGAGCAGCCGGCTCAAGCTGTCCTTGCTGGCCAGCTCTTCATATTGATAGCCGCCGGCCAGGCGCAGCTTGTCGGTCAGCGGCGGATCACCGGGAATGTCGTACCACAGACCGACGTTCTGCCGCGGTGCGGACAATTCGGTTTCAACCCCGTAGCTATGCCCCTGCGGATTGCGCCAGTGACGCGTCCAGTTGGCACGCAGACGCGGCCCGACGTCGGTGGAAAAGCCCAGCCCCAGACCCATGCTGCGCGGCTCACGCACCTGCAGCGCCACCGCCACAGGAATGCGCAACTGGTCGGCCTGGGTCGGGATGGCATCGACCCGTACCGACTCGAAATAGCCGCTGGACTGCAGCGCCTGATACAGCTCGGCGATCAACTCGGAGTCGTAAGGTGTGTCCGGATCGAACGGCACCATGCGCAGCAGCAACTCTTCATCGAACGGGAAGTCGCCGCTGAAGGCGATATCGCCCAGGCTGTAGCGAGGCCCGCTGACGAACACCAGCTCGATATCGGCAACCCCGGCCGGCGGATCGATTTCCAGGCGCTGCCGCGAGAATCGACCGTCGAAGAAGCCGTAGCGCGAGGCCTGATTCTGGATCAGCCGTTTGGCGTCTTCGTAACGTCCATGGTTGAGCGCCGAACCGGCTTTCAAACGGCTGGCACTGGGTACGCGAAAGGCTGGCAGTTCGCTGGCCGGACCTTCAATGCGGATATCGACGTTGCGCAGGCGAATGCGTTCGCCGGGCTCCACCTCGAGTACCAGGCGCGGCTTTTCGCCCTCCTCGATACGACTACGAATGCGCGCCTGGTAATAGCCCAAGGCCTGAGCCGCCTTGTCGGCCTCGCTCTCGGCGATGCGACGCAAACGCCGCAACGACTGTGCGTCGCGTCCATCGAAGCTGCCGACATAGCCTTCAATATTGGCCTTGAGAGCCGAATTGCTCGGGGTGATTCGTACGTCCAGTTCGCTCGCTGCGAAAGCGCCCGTACTGATCAGCAGCAGCGCCAGGCTGCGCTGAAAATGTCCATATACACTCATGGCGGAGGATGCTATCACGGAGCAGAGCCCTTGCCAGAGCCATTGCATATGCGCCAACCAACCGGATTCAGGCGCTGGCTCTGACCACAGGTTGCGGATTGGGGTGAAAGAACACATGTTCGATCACAGGGCCAATGGCCAGCTCACCGATTTCCTCGTAGCCCTGGCGCCGGTAGAACTCCAGATAGCGAGCATTGCCGGTGTCCAGCACCACGCCTTGCGAGCCGCTGTCCTGAGCGCACCAGTCATGCAGCGCTTCGAGCAACTGCTCGCCGCGATGTTGCCCCTGAAACTCGGGGTGAATACCCAGTAGCGGCAGCACGTGGTAAGGCCCGGGCGGCAGACTGGTAAGCACCGCATCGTGGTATTCGAGATAGCGCTTGGTGCAGCTGAAGCCGGTGCTCAGCAGCATGCGCAGACGCCAACCCCAGCTTTCGGTGATATCCAGGCGGCGCTGCGGTGGAGCGATCAGTGCCGCGCCGATCAGACGATCATCGATCAGCAGACCGATGGCCGGTAGATCTTCGGCGAAGTGCCGCTGTACCAGTTCGCGAATCGTCGCGCGTACGCGCTGATCGAAACCTGGCCGCTGCGCTTCGAACAGATAAGCGAAGGTCGGCTCATGACGATAGGCATGATAGAGCAGCGAACGGACCTCGCGGGCGTAACCCCCATCGAGCATGCGCACTTCTGCTGGAGCGTTGTTGGACATGGCGGACCTCTGTTGTTATGCGTTGTGGGCCAAGCGCGTCCCAGCCAACTTAGCACCACCGCATGACACCCGCCAGGCGCTGGCCGCGAGCGCCGAGGATCGGCTAGCATCGCCATTTAATCTGAAAGTCGCGTAGCGACGTCCTCCTTGCACCCTTCGCCCTTCGGGAGAAGGTGGCGCGAAGCGCCGGGTGAGGAAGGGCATGCTGCGCAGGCTTTCGTCATCCGGGTTGTCTCTCATGGCATGCCCGTCAGCCCAGGACCCGCTGCCCATGAAAATCGTCTCCTTCAATATCAATGGCCTGCGTGCGCGCCCTCATCAATTGCAAGCCTTGATCGACAAACACCAGCCGGACGTGATCGGCCTGCAGGAAACCAAGGTGGCCGATGAACAGTTCCCCGAAGCCGAGATCCGCCAACTCGGCTACCACGTGCATTACCACGGCCAGAAAGGCCACTATGGCGTCGCCCTGCTCTCGCGCCAGGAGCCGCTGAGCCTTCACAAGGGTTTTCCCGGCGATGGAGAAGACGCTCAGCGCCGTTTCATATACGGCACCTTCGCCGATGCCAATGGCAACCCGGTCACCGTCATGAACGGCTATTTTCCGCAGGGCGAAAGCCGTGATCACCCGGTAAAATTCCCGGCCAAGCAGCGCTTCTACGCCGACCTGCAGCAATTGCTGGTGGAGCGCTTCGATCCACAGCAGGCGCTGGTGGTGATGGGCGACATCAACATCAGCCCGGAAGATTGCGACATCGGCATCGGCGAGCCCAATCGCCTGCGCTGGCTGAAAACCGGCAAATGCAGCTTCCTGCCGGAAGAGCGCGAGTGGCTGGCAACCCTCAAGAGCTGGGGTCTGGTGGACAGCTTCCGCCATCTCAACCCCGCAGTGAATGACCGCTTCAGTTGGTTCGACTACCGCAGCCGCGGTTTCGAGGACGAGCCCAAGCGCGGCCTGCGCATCGACGTGATCCTCGCCAGCCAGCCGCTACAAGCGCGCTTCAAGGATGCCGGCATCGACTACGACCTGCGCGGTATGGACAAACCATCGGACCATGCGCCGATCTGGCTGGAACTGGCCTGAGCCTGAGCCTGAGGGCGCGTACGATGACGCGCCCGTAACATGAGTGCAATCTGACTGACTTAATCTGCGTGGCACTTTCTCTCACCCACTAGAAGGTGCCTGCCGCATGCCGCGAGCCCTGCCTGCCATCGATCGTGACCTCTGGGGTCGCACCCTGTCCCTGCTGCTGATTGGCTTCATCTGCTACGCCCTGCCCCTATCCGTCTTCGCCGCCCTGCCCGCTTCCCAGGGTAACCAACCGGTGCTGCGCATCCAGGGTTCCAACACCATTGGTGCCAAGCTCGGCCCGGAGCTGGTCAAAGGGCTGTTCGAAGCTCAAGGCCTGCGTGATATCCGCAGTGAAGACGGCGCCCGGGAAAACGAGCAGCGCATCGTGGCCCGCCAGGCCGATGGTCGCAGCGTGATCGTCGAAGTGGCCGCCCATGGTTCCAGCACCGGCTTCGCCTCGCTGCACAATGGCAGTGCCGACCTGGCTGCATCGTCCCGCCCGATCAAGAACAGTGAAGCCGTTAACCTGGCAAACCTGGGCGATCTGCACAGCCCGCAGAGCGAACAGATCATCGCCATCGACGGCCTGGCGATCATCGTCCACCCTGGCAACCCGATCAGCGCCCTGAGCGTTGATCAGATCGCCCAGTTGTTCTCCGGCGAGATCAGCGACTGGGCCACCCTCGGCGGCAAGCCTGGCAAGGTGCAGCCGTACGCACGCGACGACAACTCCGGCACCTACGACACCTTCAAGGAACTGGTCCTGGCGCCTGGCGGACGGGCACTGGCCGCAAACGCCCGGCGCTTCGAGTCCAGCAACCAGCTCTCCGACCTGGTCAGCAGCGACCCCAACGGCATCGGTTTCATCGGCCTGCCCTACATTCGCCAGGCCAAGGCCGTCGCCGTGGCTGCAGGCGAGTCGCATCCAATGCTGCCGAGTACCACGCTGATCGCCACCGAGGATTATCCGCTGGCTCGCCGCCTGTTCATCTACAACGATCCGCAACTGGAGAATCCCTGGGCCCGCGCACTGATCGACTTCGCCCACAGCCCTCGTGGTCAGGCGATCGTCGACAGAGCCGGCTTCATTGCCCAGACCGTCCAGGCGGTAAAGGTCGCCCCGCAAGCGCAGATGCCGGCCGACTACCGCCAGCTCGCCGAGCAGGCACAGCGCCTGTCGGTGAACTTTCGCTTTCAGGAAGGCAGCGCGACCCTGGACAACAAGGCCTATCGTGATCTGCAACGCGTAATGGACTACCTCAAGCAGCACGACAAGCTGAAGAACAAGGTGGCACTGGTCGGCTTCGGCGACCCAAAGAGCGACCCCGAGCGCGCCGAACTGCTCTCCAAGCTGCGGGCGATGGCCGTGCGTCGGGAACTGGCCAAGCAGGGTGTACTGTTCCGCGAGATCACAGGCCTGGGCAGCGAACTGCCGGTGGCGGCCAATGATCAGAACAATGGCCGCATCCGTAATCGCCGCGTCGAAGTCTGGGTCTACTGACGCCTGAAAATATTTCCTTACAAAGGGCTTGGCAGAGTGAGGGCTCGGCGCTAGTCTTTGCAGCGCGTGACGCCGGGCCCCTCTGGCGGTGAGTTTTCTCACCGTGATGTCGGAGTCACTGAGTCGATTTCTTTCAACTCAGGCAGACATAAGGGAGGGCTCATGGACGCTCTACTTGCCTTTTTGACATCCCCCATCTTCGGTACCCCCGGCTGGTTCTGGCTGGCCTTTCTGGTACTGATCATCATCCTGCTGGTACTCGACCTCGGCGTACTGCACCGCGATCAGCATGAAATCGAGATGCGCGAGAGCCTGCTGTTGTATTCGGGCTACTTCAGTGTCGGCGTTGCCTTCGGCGGCTGGATCTGGTGGCAGCTCGGCGGCACCAAGGCGATGGAGTACTACACCGGGTTCCTGGTGGAGCAATCGCTGTCGATGGACAACGTCTTCGTCATGGCGATGATCCTCGGCTACTTCAATATCCCGCGTAAATATCAGCATCGCGTACTGTTCTGGGGCATTCTCGGCGTGATCGTACTGCGCGCGATCATGATCGGCCTGGGCACGGCTCTGGTGCAGCAGTTCGACTGGATTCTCTACATCTTCGGCGCTTTCCTCCTGTTCAGCGGCATCAAGATGCTGCGCAGTGGCGGTGACGAAGAGTCACACCCGGACCTGGCGCAGAACCCGGTGATCCGTTTCGTGCGCAAGCACATTCGCGTCACCGATGAGCTGCACGAAGGCAAGTTCCTGGTGCGTCTGAAGGATCAGGTCAGTGGCAAGCCGCTGCTGTACGCCACCCCGCTGCTGCTGGCGCTGGTGCTGATCGAGCTGGCCGACCTGGTGTTCGCCGTCGATAGCGTGCCGGCGGTACTGGCCATCTCGCAGGACCCGTTCATCGTCTACACCTCGAACATCTTCGCCATTCTCGGCCTGCGCGCGCTGTATTTCGCCCTGGCCGCACTGATGCACCGCTTCATCTACCTGAAATACGCCCTGGCGCTGGTGCTGATGTATATCGGCGGCAAGATCTTCCTGCACGACCTGATCAAGGTTCCCGCCCTGCTCTCGCTTGGCGTCACCTTGGGACTGCTGGCAGGCGGGGTGATCCTGTCGCTGCTCAATACCCGCGACCAGAGAGCCCCGGAACACTGAGAAACGGCGTAGCCGGTCGACCGAGCAGCAAAGTCGACGACAGACAAACAAAGAGGCCCGCAGATGCGGGCCTCTTTGCTTTGGCTTACGGGATCAGCGGCTGGCTTTCATCACATCGCGCGGCACGTACTTGCCAATCTCGAACTTGCCGATGGCTGCACGGTGCACCTCGTCCGGGCCGTCGGCCAGGCGCAGGGTGCGCTGCATGGCGTACCAGTAGGCCAGCGGGAAGTCGTTGGAAACGCCCGCTCCGCCGTGCATCTGGATCGCACGGTCGATCACCTTGAGCGCCACGTTGGGCGCCACCACCTTGATCTGGGCAATTTCGCTGGCGGCGATCTTGTTGCCCACTGTGTCCATCATGTAAGCCGCGTTCAGGGTCAACAGGCGTGCCTGGTTGATCTCCATGCGCGAATCGGCGATGTGATCGATATTGCCACCCAGGCGCGCCAGCGGCTTGCCAAAGGCGGTGCGCGAAACGGCACGTTTGCACATCAGCTCCAGGGCGCGTTCAGCCATGCCGATCGAACGCATGCAATGGTGGATACGGCCCGGGCCGAGGCGCCCCTGGGCGATCTCGAAGCCACGCCCTTCGCCCAGCAGCACGCTCTCGTAGGGCACGCGCACGTTCTCGAACAACACTTCGGCATGGCCATGCGGCGCGTCGTCGTAGCCGAACACCGGCAACGGGCGCAGTACGGTGACGCCTGGCGCATCCATCGGCACCAGAATCATCGAATGCTGCTGGTGGCGCGGCGCATCCGGGTTGGTCAGGCCCATGAAGATCATCACCTTGCAGCGCGGGTCGCAGGCACCGGAGGTCCACCACTTGCGGCCGTTGATCACCCACTCATCGCCCTCGCGGCGAGCATTGGCCTGCATGTTGGTGGCGTCGCTGGAGGCCACGCCCGGCTCGGTCATGGCAAAGGCGGAGCGAATCTCCCCGGACAGCAGCGGTTCAAGCCATTGCTGCTTCTGCGCCTCGTTGCCGTAGCGCACCAGCACTTCCATGTTGCCGGTATCCGGCGCGGCGCAGTTGAACGGCTCGGGGCCGATCAGCGAGCGCCCCATGATCTCCGCCAGCGGCGCGTATTCGGTGTTGGTCAGGCCGGCACCGTAGTCGGACTCGGGCAGAAACAGGTTCCACAGGCCTTCGGCTTTGGCCTTGCTCTTCAGCTCTTCCATGATCGCGGTCGGCTGCCAGCGATCACCCTCAGCCACCTGCTGCTCGAATACCGCTTCGGCCGGATAGACGTGCGCTTCCATGAATGCGCTGACACGTTCACGCAGCTCTTGAACCTTCGGGGAATAGGCGAAATCCATGGAATTACCTGTTTTGATAAAGGGTGAGAGGTTGTGGAAATGATGCTAGAACAGCGCTTAAGATTTATCTAACCTATTTTCAGTGTGTATGAACATTCATAACCGATATATGATCGATTGATATCGACGCCCCCTGGAGCACTGCCGGCATGAACCTGACCAAGGTGGATCTGAACCTCTTCATCGTCTTCGACGCCATCTACACCGAGGCCAACCTGACCCGTGCCGGGCAGATCGTCGGCATCACCCAACCCGCAGTTTCCAACGCCCTCGCCCGTCTGCGCGAAACCTTCAACGATCCACTGTTCGTGCGTACCGCCCAGGGTATGGTGCCGACGCCGATGGCGCAGAACATCATCGGCCCGGTGCGCAACGCCCTGCAGTTGCTGCGCGTTTCAGTGCAGGAAAGCCGAACGTTCAACCCGCAGCAGGCCGGCAAGACCTACCGCATCAGCATGACCGACCTGTCGGAGCAAATCCTCCTGCCACCGCTGTTCCAGCGCCTGCGTCGCCTGGCGCCGAGCGTATGCATCGAGAGCTTCCTGGCCAAGCGCCGCGAAACCACCAAGGAACTGGCCGCCGGCCGTCTCGATTTTGCCGTCGACGCGCCACTCAATACCGACCCGCAGGTTCGTCACGTCAAGTTGCTGGATGATCGTTACGTCTGCGCCATGCGTCAGGGGCATCCACTGGCCAAGGAAAAGATCAGCCTCGACGAATACCTGTCGCTGAGCCATATCCATATCTCCAGCCGCCGCAGTGGCCTCGGCTATGTGGATCTGGCCCTGGGCAAGATGGGCATCCAGCGCAAGATTGCCCTGCGCTCGCAGCACTACCTGATGGCCGGTAGCGTGTTGCAGCAGACCGACATGGTGATGACCGTGCCGGAGCGCTTCGCCCGCCGCCACAACCTGCATCATGTGGCCCTGCCGGTCGGTGATGTGCCGGCCCTGGAAACTCACCTGTACTGGCACGAAAGCACCGATCAGGACCCGGCCAACCGCTGGATGCGCGAGCAGATGATCGAGCTGGCACAGCAAGTCGCCGCGCAGGAGAAAAAAGCCGAGCAAGCTGCCACGGCCTGATAGTTCGCAACAGAACGCAAGAAGGCCCGCGTGTGCGGGCCTTCTCGTTGTTGCCGGATTGAATCAGCGGGCGAGTTTACTATCGATCGACAGCTTGCCAGCGCCTTCGAACACCAGCGCTACGCTGATGGCCAGCAGAGCCAGGGCGAACTCGTAACCGTTGTTGCTCATGAAGAAACCGTTGGCGAAGTGCACGGTGAAGATAGCCACCAGCATGGTCACCGCCAGCACCGCCGCTGCCGGACGCACCAGCAGACCGATGATCAACGCCACACCGCCGAAAAATTCGGCGCTACCGGCTGCCAGTGCCATCAGGTAGCCCGGGGCCAGGCCGATGCTCTCCATCCACTGCGCCACGCCAGCCAGGCCATACCCACCGAACCAGCCAAACAGCTTCTGCGCGCCATGGGCGGCGAAGGTGATGCCGGCGACGATACGCAAAATGGTGATGCCGAAGCTCGCCTGGGTGGCGGTGATGCTCTTGATCAGGTTGTTCATTGCAGCGCTTCCTTGGTGTGTGGGAGTTGATGGCGCACAGAATAGCCAATTTTTTCGATAAAAAAACAGCAAAATACCGCTAATTGATATCGATAAAATAAATAACTATTGAGCCGTCAGACGCCGTTCCTGCGGTTCGAGCAGATAGCGCTCACGGTCATAAGCAAGGTAGTACTTATTCACCGCATTCACATAACTCACCACGCCCATGCCCATCTGCTCCATGGCCACACGCTCGACCTGGAAGAACCACTGATTGGGATTGAGGCCACGTCTGCGTGCCTCGGCACGTAGGCTCTGCACCCGTTGCGGCCCCAGGTTGTAGCCCGCCAGGATGAACGCCATGCGTTCGCGTTCGTTGAGCTGCGGGCTGTTGAAGAAATTGCGGCGGATCATCGCCAGGTACTTGCTGCTGGCCCGGACGTTACCGTCAAGGTTCTGGATGTTGCTCACGCCGACGCTACGCGCCGCTGCCGGGGTGATCTGCATCAGCCCGGTCGCGCCGCTGGCGCCGCGCGCCGATGGGTTCAACGTCGATTCCTTGAATGCCAGCGCAGCCAGCATCAGCCAATCGAAACCCTGCTGCTCGGCATGCTGCTGCAGAACCGGGCGTACCTTCTCCAGGCGCTGTCGTTCAGTGCGCCCCAGTGGCGAATGCACCTTATATAGACGGCGATAGACACGCTGGAACGCCACATCCTGGTCGGCCGGGCTCTCATAGCTGCTGAAGAAACGGTCGATGCTGGCACGCAGCATCGGCGCATCGGGGCGCACGAACCATTTCATGTCGCCATCGCGCGCCAGGATCAGGTGCCTGTCGACGCGCAGCTTGGGCATCACCTTGGCCCAGCGCTCGGCTATCGGCAGCTCTACCGCAGTACGCTCGAAGATGCCGGCCTGGACCATTTCCAGTACGTCTTCGACCGCCAGGCTGGGGTCTACCCACTCGACCACGATGGGCGGCAGTTTACGATCGGCCAGCTGCTGGTTGATCAATCGCAGTGCCTCTCCCACCGCACTGCCCGCGGGCAATGAAAGACTGCGGCCGGCCAGCTGTTCAAGGCTGCGGTAATGTCGGTTGCCCTGTTTCGACACCAATACCAGCGGCACTTCACGGCGAATCGCCGTGCTGGCACTGACATCGTGCCCAGTGCGTACATTGAGCAGTTCGCCAGGCGCGACCAGATCGCCCTCGCCGCGCTGCAATGCGCCAAGCAGCTGGTCCTTGGCTTTGGGGATGATTTTCAGCCTGAGGCTGCGACCATCCCGGGAGTTGCGGTTGAGGTACTGCTCGAACGCGCGTAAGCGGTGGTACTCGACGCCGATGCTCTGCCCCTTGACCGAACCCGAACTGTTTCGGCTCTGATTGACCAGCACCCGCAGTTCGCCACTGCTGCGAATCGCCGGCAGATCACGGGCGCTGCGGGCCTGGCTACCGACCTCAGACGGGCCGGCCACGCGCGCACTGACCGACATCGGCAGCGCAGCCAGCAGGCACAGGATCAGCAGCAATCGCGACATCGACTCTCCAGGGAAGGCGGTAGGCCGCCGAAGCCTCTCGGGGCACCTCTAAAAACTACCTCGGCTTTGGCTTCCTGCGTCGCTCTACCTCCTGCATCCATGCAGTCGTCGCCTACGTTTTTAGAGGCGCCCCTTGGTGGGCTGCTGTGCGCCGATGCACGACAGACGGTTACCGACCGTAAACCCGCCAGACAAGTTCGCGAGGTCGGCGGGGCGCGGAGATTGGCACAGCCGAATGCTGCCGCGCCACCCCATAACCTTGCATCAACCTTAAAAACAGCGAACAACTTATTGTTTTAAATCGACTTCCTGACGAACGGAGACCATCTGCTATTCTGCCCCACTCGCGTTAAACAGGTGGCACCATGCAACTCATCGATATTGCCGTCAATCTCACCCACCCCAGCCTCGCGGTGCAGGCCGAGGCGCTGCTCGAACGCGCCTATGCAGCCGGCGTGTGTCAGCTGGTGCTGACCGGCACCAGTCTGAATGAAAGCGAGGCGAGCCTCGCACTCTGCCGACAGCTGGATAGCAGCGGCCAGCGCCTGTTCAGCACCGCCGGGGTCCATCCGCACGATGCCAGTTCGTGGAGCGGCGCCAGCAGCGATGCCCTCAAAGCGCTACTGGCGCAACCGCAAGTGCGCGCCGTGGGTGAATGCGGGCTGGACTTCGATCGTGATTTCTCGCCACGCCCGGCACAGGAAAAAGCCCTGGAAGAACAACTGGCACTTGCCGTCGAGTTGCAGATGCCGGTGTTTCTTCATGAACGCGAAGCCAGCCAGCGCCTGCTGGAGATCCTGCGCAGCTATCGCGATCAGTTACCCGCAGCGGTGGTGCACTGCTTCACCGGCGAACGCTCTGCACTCTATGCCTACCTCGATCTCGACCTGCATATCGGCATCACCGGATGGGTCTGCGACGAACGTCGCGGTACGCATCTGCATCCGCTGCTCAAGGACATCCCCGGCGAGCGCCTGATGCTGGAGACCGATGCGCCCTTCCTGCTGCCGCGCACTCTGCGACCCAAGCCCAGGAGCGGGCGGAACGAGCCCGCCTTTCTCGGTGAGGTCCTGCGCGAGGTGGCGTTACACCGCAGACAGAGCGAAGAAGCGCTGGCAGCGCAAACCACAGCCTGTGCCAGGAGGTTCTTCCAGATGCCGGCCATACTGGATGAAGCCTCACCAGAGTATTGATTGACGTCAAGACTCTGGTTGCTTTCCACGGCATACTGATGGCACTTAGCCAATAGTGAACGCAACGAGACGGACAATCACAGCATGGGCGCCTGGATCAGCGATCTTTCTCTCAAGTACAAATTCTGGGCGGTCAATGCCGTGGCCTTCGTCATCAGCCTGATGCTGGTGCTGTTCGCCCTGCATACCGAGCAGCAGGCACGCAGTGCCGATGCCAGGCAGGCTGCAATCGCGCAGGCGCGCCTGCTCCAGCAGTGGCCGCAGCAGGCGGCACTGCCCAGTTCGAGCAACATCCAGGTGGGCAACGGCAGCCTGCCAGGCGCTCAAGGTGGCCCCGACGCCAGTGGCTGGCAGGCAGTGAAGCATGACGCCCGGTTCGGCGACTCGCCGGTGATCGGCGCGCAGCGCGTCACCCTCAGCGATGGGCGCACCCTGGCGATCATGGCGCGCGCGCCCAGCCTGCTCGACCTGTTCGCCCAGCACGCGCTGACCTATGCCGCCGCAGTCGCCGTGTTGATGCTGTTGCTGCTGGCTGCCTCGCAGCTGTTGATCCGCTTTCTCTTGAGCCACCTCAACACCCTCAAGGATGTGATGCTGCAGGCCGAACGCAGCGGTGACCTGTCCCTGCGCGTGCCGCTGGACAGCCGTGACGAGGTCGGCCAGATGGCCGCCGCCTTCAATGCCATGCAGGCCGGCTATCAGCGTGTGGTCGGTACCGTCGGCCAGGTGGCCAGCGAACTGGACTGCAGTACCCGCGACATGGCCCAGCGCATGGGATCCGTACGCCAGGGCATGCTCAGCCAGCAGAGCGAAACCGATCAGACCGCTACCGCGATCAACGAGATGTCGGCGACCGTTCAGCATATTGCCGATCACGCTGGCACCACCCGCGACCAGTCGCTCACTGCCGACCAGCTGGCCCGCGCCGGTCAGCAGGTGGTCGAACGGGTCGAGCAATCCATCGCGGCCCTGTCGCAAGGCGTGCGCCAAAGCGCCGCCAGCATCGAGCGCCTGGCTGAAGACAGCCAACACATCAGCCGCGTGGTCGGCGTGATTCATGGCATTGCCGAGCAGACCAACCTGCTCGCCCTCAACGCCGCTATCGAGGCCGCCCGCGCCGGCGAAATGGGTCGCGGCTTCGCCGTGGTCGCCGACGAAGTGCGCAACCTGGCCAAACGCGTGCAGGACTCCACCGACGAAATCACCCAGATGATCGGCAACCTGCAAGGTGGTACCCGTGACGCGGTGGAGTTCATGCGCGAAAGCTCGGAGAACGCCAACCACTGCGTGCAACTGGCGCAAGAAGCCGGCGAATCACTGGCGGCGATCACCGCTGCCGTGGCGCTGATGCGCGACAGCAATACGCAGATCGCCGTGGCCGCCACGCAGCAGAGCCAGGTGGCCGAAGAGATGAGCCGCTCGGTGGTGGGCATCCGTGACGTCACCGAACAGACCGTCGGGCAAACCCTCGAGTCGGCCGCCACCAGTCAGCAACTCGCCCAGCTGGCAGGCGAGCTGAACAAGGCCATCCGCCAGTTGCGCCTATAACGGCGCCGTTTAGACATAAGCCTATCTGCGCCATAGCCAGGAGCAATTCGCTCTGTATGGGCGGCGCTCCTAGACTCGCTTCATCGAGTCGAGGAGCGTGCCATGAGCAAACGTCACCCCAACCTGCTGGCCTGGCAATGGCGCCATTACGCCAGCCAGCATCGGCATCCCACCAATCTGCTGCTGCACCTGATCGCCGTGCCGCTCTTTCTGCTGTCGCTGATACTGCTGCTGATCGGCCTGTGGAATCTGCGGTTCGTGCCGTTGGCACTGGGCAGCATCGGCCTGATCGCCGCCCTGGCGCTGCAAGCTCACGGCCACAGACTGGAACAACAACCTGCTGAGCCCTTCGCCAGCAAGGGCGATGCGCTGAAGCGCCTCCTGCTGGAGCAGTGCGTGACGTTCCCGCGCTTTCTTTTCAGCGGCGCGTGGTGGCGCGCCTGGCGCCAACACCGGCGCCACTGAATCAGGCAAAGACGGTCACGGTCTGCCGGCTCAAGGCGATCAGCTCGCCTGCAGGTGTCCACATCGCCGCCGCCACATGCCCGTAACCGTCGCGGGCATGCTCGATGTCCGCGCGATACAGGCACCAGTCTTCACTGTTGAGGGTGTGTAGCGGCTGGACGAACTCGATGGTCCAGGTCAGCGAGCTGCCCGGCGCAGGGCTTTTCAGATACGGCAATACCGCTGGCGGCCAGGCATCGACCAGTGCCAGCACATGCGCCTCGCTGAGCGCCTGTGGCTCGCGCTCACCGCGCAAGCGCACCCAGCCGCCCATCTGCCGCGAGGGCGTGTTGCTGAAGGGCATGCCGCCAATCCCCCAACGCATGGCCAGAAAGCGTGTGAACTCCGGCGTTACGTTGCGCACGTAGGGCAACTCCTGGCACTGCTCGACTGGCGTGATCTGCGGCGCGGCAAGTGCCTCCACGGCAATCGCCGAAGAACGCGACGCGCCAAAGCTGCCCTGCACAACGGTCACCACCTGGCCATCCTGAACTGCACGCAGGGACATCTGGCTGACCGCCTTGCCCTCGCGCAGCACCTCGGCCTGGAAACTGACAGGAACATCCGGCGCCACTGGTCCGACGAAGGTGATGGCCAGCGAGCGCACCGGCCGCTCCTGCGGCACCCTGGCGCGCATGGCCTCGAACGCCAGTGCCGCCACCAGGCCGCCGAAACTGGCGCGGCCCTGCCCCCATTCAGCCGGAATCACCACGGCATCGGGATCGCGGCGCACCGCTTCGAGCATTTCGGAAAAGATCATACGCACCTCGGCATTCATCGATGGCGACGATCTTAGGGGATGGTGGCAACTGAACGATAGTCTGCAAGGGCGCCTATTCGGTCATATTTGCGGCGAAAATGTCGCCTTATTCCACGCTGGGAAAATCGCCATACAGTGCCAGCAGGGCTCCATCAGCGCGTTGCTCAGCGGCCTGCTGAGCCTGCAGCCAGATTGCCCGGCAAGGGTTCAGCGACGCCTGTGCATCGGCCTGCGCCAGCCATTGCAGATGATCGTGCCAGTCGCCCAAGGCGCTTTGCGCACGTTTGAGCCTGAGTTGCGCCGCCTTGCTCAAACGACTTTGTGCCGGGTAGGTTTCAGCGGCGTAGCGCACACGTTTGATCAGCAGGCGCAGGCGATGGCGGTCATGCGCCGGATCGCGCAACGCGCGGGCCAGTTGTCTTTGCTGGCGTCGCAAACGACGCCGGATGCGCTTGTCCACGTCATTCAATTGGCCTTGCCTGGCCGCTTCACGCCAATTCGCTGGCCAGCCGTCGAGCAACAGCATCAGGTCCGCCAACTCACGGCTGCTGGCAATGGCAGCGTAACCTGCGGCGCGCTGGGTCTCATCGGCAGGCGCCAGATGGACCAGGTCCAGGCGCGCCAACTCGGCCACCAACACCTCACGGTCACGCAGCGGTCCGCTGAGGCGGCCCAACACCGCGGCTCCCTGCTCCAGAGCATCCACCGCCGGCAAACCGCGCAACGGACGCAACAGGCTGCGCAATTGCCGCAAGGCAATGCGCAGGTCGTGCAAGGCCTCGGTGTCAGTGCAGTCGGCCAACCGCGCCTGGCAGGCATACAGCCGCACCTGCAGAGCCAGGACACGCCCCAAACAATGTTCGATGAAATCGCTCATGCTCGATCCTCCCAAACGACGATGCATCAAGCTGACAACCCGGCCCCCACTCAAACAAGTGACCAATGACCGCTATCGCGACAGGCGCCAGGGTAATGCGCTGCGCAAATCACTCAACGCCTTTCGCAGAGCGTCACGCGAAGCTGGCCCGCCAGCATAGCGCTGCTGCTCGAAGCAACGGGCAAATGTCTCGATCTGCGCCGCCTGCCCAGGCAACTGCTGCGCCGCGCGCAACGCGAAGGAGCGTGCACCCTCACCCGCTTCTCGGCGCACGTCATGGCGCGCCAGCAGCCGCTCGAACTTGCGAAAAGCCTGGCGTTGCGGATCAGGCCGCTGTTGCCAGGGCTTGAGCAAGCACAACGCCAGCAGGCCAATCAGAAGGGCTCCAGTGCCCACCAGCACGAGCGCCAGACGCTGCCAATCGAAGCTGCCGAACCAGTTCTGCAGCAGTTTCAACTGCTGCTCGCCCTGATAACCCAGCACCCAGCGCTGCCAGCCATAATTGAGATTCTCCCAGCTCATGCGCAGCTGATTGAGCCAGGCCAGCTCGCGGTAGCGCAGCGGTGAGAAAGGCTGGTCATCAAGAAAGCCATCCTCCTCGGTCAAGGCCTCTTCCAACCCTTGTTCGATACGCTCCGGCGCTACCTGAAAGGTCGGATCGACGCTGCGCCAGCCGCGGCCCGGCTGCCAGTACTCGACCCAGGCATGGGCGTCGAACTGGCGTACCTGGATGTAGTTGCCATTGGGATTGAGCTCGCCGCCCTGATAACCGGCGACCACCCGCGCGGGAATACCTGCGGCCCGCAGCACGAAGGTCATGGCACCGGCATAGTGCGCGCAGAAACCGCGCCGGGTGTTGAACAGGAAATCGTCGATGCTGTCGCTGCCCAGAGGCTGCGGGCGCAACGTGTAGACGTAGGGTTCACGATTGAAATGCTGCAGCACTGCCGCCACCAGTGCGTCAGCCTGCGGATACTGCGTCTTCAGTTCAGCCGCCCAGACGCGACTGCGCGGGTCGCCCTGCTGAGGCAATTGCAACGCCTGACGAATACCTGGCGGTTCGGCCTGCGCCTCCCGCGCGGCCTCTGGCCAGGAGCGCACCTGGTACAGCAGTGGCCGATCTACCGGTCTTAGCCGTTGCCAACGGAAGTCGTTCATCATCCGCCCGCTGTCCTGCGCCATCTCGCCGACATCCAGGGCGTACAGCCAACGCTTGCCGCTGGGCTGCATGATGATGTTGTAATCGAGCGGCGCGCCGGCCTTGCTCCACTGCGGCGCTACGGGCACATCAGCGTAGCCGGACTGCGACCAGCGCCTGCCATCGAAGCGCTCCAACGTCAGAGCACGCCAGTATAGTTGCCCTCTTGGCGGCACTTCACTCTCGAAACTGGCGCGAAAGGCCAGCGCTGAGGAACGACTGAGCTCGGCGATATCAGCCGGCTCCATGCTGTCCGACAGCCCCGTGACGCCCTTGTCGTTAGGCAGTGGCAGCGACCACAACGGCCCCATGCGCGGAAAGAACACGAACAGCAAAAGCATCAGCGGCACCGCTTGCAGGACCAAGCCACCAGCCAGGCGCAGGGGCGGCCAGGGGCGTTCGGCAAAACCACTGTGCTGCAGGCCGACCAGGGCGGTCAGCAACGCCGTGACCGGCAGCAGGCTGTAGAGCGCGGCCAGAATGCCGTCCTCGAACAGATAGGCGGTCACCACGCAGAAGAATCCCAGGAAGATCAGCACCAGCGCATCACGCCGCGTACGCATCTCCAGCAGCTTGAGGGTGAAGGTAGCGATCAGCAGCACCGACGCCGCATCCAGCCCCACCAGGGTGCCGCGCGAAAGCAGGATGCCAGCCAGCACCAGCAATACCAGGCCGCCTTTGGCCCAGCCATTGGGATAGCGTGCACGCATGCGAAAGATCTGCACGCGCCAACCGGCGGCGCCCAGCCATAACGCGATCATCCACAGCGGCAGATGCACCAGATGCGGCACGATCACCAGCACCTGGGCGACCAGCAACCAGGTCAGGGCAATTCTCGGGATACCCGGCAGGCTGCTCATGCACGCGCTCCGAACAACGCCAACGCACGCAGGCAGACATCGCGATGGCCTTCACCATAATCGGGAGCGATCACCTGCCCGGGCAGTTGCAGGCCGAACGCCTGTTGCCGCTCGGTGAACTGCAGCACCCAGTGGCAGAGCAGCGACAAACGCTGTTCGCTGTCGCCACCCAGGCTGTCGAAGTCCAGCCATAGATCGCGGCCGCTGAGCATGGCGAAATCCTTGACCAGCAGGCCCTGGCCACGTGAGTAGGCCTTCCAGTCCAGACGCCGTTTCGAGTCGCCTGGCTGATACTCGCGCAGGCCCTGGAAATCATCGGCGCCCTGGCCGCGGGCACGCATGCCCTCTTCCTCCTCGTCGCCCAGGCCCGCCGACAAGGGCAGTTCCCCCTCCAGCGGCCGCGGGTAAACCAGCACAGCCTGATCCAGATCGACCCAGCTCCAGGCCACCAGCAAGCCCAGAGGGAAACGACTCTCCACCCGCAGACGCTCGGGCCGTAGCCAGCCACGCCGTACGGCTGGCTGACTCAGATCCACTTCGGTCTGCCCCTGGCGCGGCACGTCGCGCACCACCAGATCAGACGGTGGCCAGCCCAGTGCCACGGCCTGGCGCTCACGCTCGGGGCTCTCCAGGCGTACGCGAAAACGCGCATGCTCGCCGACGAACACCGCACCACCGCCACCGGCCTTGAGCACCAACCCGGCCAGGTTGCGGTAGGTATGCAAGATGGTGACGACGAACACCGACACCAGCAGGAAGGTCAGCCCGTAGGCCAGGCTGTTCTGGTAATTGATACCCACCAGCAACATCAGCAGCAGGGCCACGGCAAAGACTGCACCTACCCGGCTGGGCAGAATGAAAATGCGCCGCTGATTCAGGCGCACGCTGGCCGCTGGCGGAATGCGCCTGGCCAACCAGCGCCGCCAGAGCGGCTTCAGCGATGCACGCATCAGAGCGCCGGCACTTCGCGCAGCAGCCATTGCACCAGACTGCCGCCACCGTGACCGGTGGGATCAGCGCGCTCGCGCAGGCGATGCCCCACCACCGACGGCAGCACAGCTTGCACGTCTTCAGGAATGACGTAATCACGTTCGGCCAGCAAGGCCCAGGCCCGTGCAGCAGCAAGCAACGCCAGACTGGCGCGCGGCGACAAGCCCCAGGCGAACTGCGGCTGGCTGCGCGTCGCCTCGACCAGGCGCAGCACATAGTCGATCAGCGCATCGCTGGCACGCACCTTGGGCACTTGCGCCTGCAGACGGGCCAGTTCGGCATGGTCAAGAATGGATTCCATGCGCGGCAACAGATCGCGTCGGGCATCGCCCAGCAACAACGCCCGTTCCGCAGCTTGCGCCGGATAGCCCAGCGACAGGCGCATGAGAAAACGATCAAGCTGGGATTCGGGCAAGGCGAAGGTGCCGCCACTGCTGACCGGGTTCTGCGTCGCGATGACGAAGAATGGCTCGGGCAGCGGTCGGGTCGCGCCCTCGATGGTCACCTGCCCCTCTTCCATGGCCTCGAGCAGCGCGCTCTGACTCTTCGGCGTGGCACGGTTGATTTCATCGGCCAACACCAGCTCGGCGAAAATCGGCCCCGGATGAAAGACGAACTGCCCGCTGTCCTTGTCGAACACCGAGGTGCCAAGAATGTCGCCCGGCAGCAGATCGGAGGTGAACTGGATGCGCTGGAAGCTCAGCCCCAGCACCCGCGCCAGGGCATGACTGAGGGTCGTCTTGCCCATGCCCGGCAGGTCTTCGATCAACAGGTGACCACGCGCCAGCAGGCAGGTCAGCGCCAGACGCACCTGCGCCTCTTTGCCCAGCAATACCTGATTGACCGAGTCGAGACAGGTGTCCAGTTTGGTTCGCATCGTTCGCTCCTTATGCAGAACGTCGATGCTACTGGGGCGCCGGGGCGTGGCATAGCTCTATGCAAAGTTTACTCACGAAACTGTGAGGACAGACGCTATGTCAGGCGAAAGTGCCCTGCCATACCCTGCAGGTCACGCCCCAGCTCAGCCAGCTGGATGCTCGAGGCAGCGGTTTCGTCCATGGCCGTGGCTGACTGATCGGCGATATCGCGAATCGAGGTGACGCTGCGGTTGATTTCCTCGGCCACGGCGGTCTGCTGCTCGGCTGCCGCAGCGATCTGCTGGTTCATCTCCGAGATAAGGCCCACCGCCTCGGCAATGGCCGCCAAGGCGCCTTCGGTCTGGTTGGCGTCGCCAACCGTCAGGTTCACCAGGCTGGCGCTCTGCTCCATGTCGGTCACGGCGCGGCGGCTACCTTCACGCAAGGCCGCGATCAGCGACTCGATTTCCGCCGTGGATTGCTGAGTGCGTTTTGCCAGTGCCCGTACCTCATCGGCAACCACCGCAAAACCGCGCCCCTGTTCTCCCGCGCGCGCCGCCTCGATGGCCGCGTTGAGCGCCAGCAGGTTGGTCTGCTCGGCAACGCTCTTGATCACGTCGAGCACTGCATCGATGCGCTGAGTGTCCTGACTCAGGCGCTGAATGCTCTCGGTAGTGGCGTCCATCGCGCGGGCCAGTTGCTCGATACGCTGCAGGGTCTGGCGCACCACCTGACTGCCGACACCGACACGCTGGTCAGCCCGCTCGGTGGAAGCCGCTGCTGCCTCGGCATTGCGCGCCACCTCGTGCACCGTGGCCGTCATCTGGCTCATGGCGGTGGCGACCTGATCGGTCTCCAGCTTCTGGCCATTGACGCCCTGGCGCGTCTGCTCGGCAGTTGTCGAAAGGCTCTGGGCGGAGCTGGATATCTGCGCCACACCGCCCTGCAGGCGGCCAACCATATCTCTCAGGTTGGCGGACATGCCTTGCATGGCAGCCAGCAGTTGACCGATTTCATCGCGCCGATCCTGTTCGATGTGCACGCTGAGGTCGCCACTGGCAATGGATTCGGCGAGGCCGATCACCCGTTTGAGCGGACGCACGATGGCCAGACTGATCATGATCGCCGCGCCAAGACCGAACAGCAGCGCCAGGGCCGCGGCCACGATGATCAGACCGCTGCTGGCCTGGCGCTCGGCGCGCATGACCTGACGTTGCGTGTCCAGAGCCAGCTCGACCTGCTGCAGCAGGTGCTCGACCTGAGCAATCAGTTGCCCGTAAACCTGCTTCTGTTGCTGCAACTGGGTGGCGTATTCCTTCAGGCGCTCGTTGAAGGAGTCGACGTTGACCACCACCTCGCCGAGCACCGCAGCATAACCGGGATCGTCCAGCGCATCGCGCAACTCCGCAGCCATGGCTTGCGCTTCACCGGCCTGGGCAATTTCCGCCTGCTCGCTGCTATCGCTACGCCGGCTAGCCTCCAGGCGCTGGCGAGCCTGATCCAGCGCCTGCAACAGCAATTGATGAATCTTGCCGACCGTGCCGGCCTGCAGAACCGAATCGCCGCCCTGCTCGCCTTGGGAGCTCTTGAGCAGGTCGACGCCGTCTTCCGCCAGCCCTTCCTGCAGCAGATCCAGACTGTTGGCCGCACTGACCACCAGCCAGTCGGCAGCCTGCAAGGACAGCTGCATGTTGTCGGTGAGTTCAACGTAGCGGGCAAAGGCGCTGCGGTAGTCGGCCAGTGCAGGCTCGACCTGCGCCAGAATCGCGGCCGTGTCCCTATCGAGCTCACCTTGCAGTGCCTGCCCGGTCTGCAAAATGCTCTCAGCCTGTTCGGCCAGGCGCTCGGCGTGCTGACTGTCGCCACTCAACGCGAACGTCTGCTCGCTCTGGCGCATACGCAGCACCTGCTCGCCAAGCGCGCTCATGCGCTGCTGCAATTCGGCACCGGCACTGACTTCACGCAACGCCAGCAAACCGGTAACAGCCACCAGAGCGGTCAACATCAATACCAGAGCAAAACCCGTCATCAACTTGCTGGTCGTGCTCAGACTGGCCAGCCGCTTGCTCAATGAGCCACCCATGACATCCCCCTGCCTACTGCAGCCAGCCCCGAAATCTGGAACATAGGAGCGCAGCACTACTGGCGACAAGCCAGCAGACAGCAAGATGGCCGGGAGAGTTAACTGGACGTCGTTTTCAGAACGGGTTCAGGGCCGCTGCATCTGGAAAAGATCGCGTGTGCGGCAATAGGCACTACCACCGAGGCGACCCACCAGGTCGAGTTTGAGCGGGTCGATGCGCCCCTGCTCGTTGAGCACTGCATCATCGATATGCGCCAGCAGCACTTCGGCGAAGATCAGATGGCAGTTGGGTCGTTGCGCCGGATAGGGCTGGATTTGCGCCACACGGCATTCGAAGGTCACCGGGGCTCCAACGACTCGCGGGACGTCGATGCGCTCGCACGGCTGGCTGGCGATGCCACAGTGGGCGAACTCGCTGACTTCATGGGGCAGGATCGCGGCGCTGGCGTTCATCGCCTCGGCCTGAGCGAAACTGACCAGTTGAATCGCCAGTTCGCCGCTGGCCTGGGCATTGCGCAGGCTGTCCTTGAGGCTGCCATCGTCGCGGGTGTTGACGTTGACCAGCAAGGTCGGCGGGTTGTCACTGATCACCTGAAAGAAGCTGAACGGCGCCAGGTTCGCCACGCCATCGGCAGAACGGGTCGAGACCCAGGCGATGGGCCGCGGGGTGACACTGGAAGCCAGCCAGCGATAAGCCTCGAGCGGGCTCAGATCGGAAAAGTCGAGCTGCATCAACGCCCCGCTCGCGATTCGCGGATGTAGAAGCGCGCACGTTCAGCCTTGCTGGTGCAGCCTTCATAGGCTTCGAACTGCTGCTGGGTCTTGGCAGCGGTAAGCAACGAAAGTGCCTTGGAATAGCTCACGGTACCGGCAAAGCCCTCGGCCTCGGCGATGCTCAGTTCTTTCCAGGCGGCATCCAATTGATTGGCGCAGGTATCACGGTAGACGGTCTTGCCGGCGCAGCCGGTGAGCACCACCGCAAGCAGCGGCAAACAGATCCAGTGTTTCATCGACCACACTCCTCGAACGGATTGACTACGGGTTGGCCCAGTCTATGACGCTACGGCAGAAGGAAAGTGCCCACCTCACCCGCCGTTTCGCTTACGCAGGTATTCCACCACAGCCTGCTGCTCCCCGGCGAACTCAATCCGCCCGGATTTACTCTCGCGCTGGAACACGTACATAGGATCGTAGTACTCGACCAGCAAGGCTTCGATCCAGCCGCGATGCGTATCCACCTGGCCACCGGCCTGCTGCTCCTGCAGCGCCTGCTCCATGATCGCGGCCAGACGCTGGTAGCGCTCGCCACCCAGGCGACGGGTGATATTGGCCAGGCTCTCGCGCAAGCGTGCGGCGAACGCGGTGAAGCCTGCCTCGGCACCCTGGGCTGCAACGAATTCGGCACACAGCTCGACCACGTAGGCTTGCAGGATCCGCTCAACGCGATTGGCCACGCTGTCCTCCAGCCACACCAGAGGATGATGCTGCATCGCCTGATACAGCGGTAAGGGCAATGAACAGCGGCCGATCAGACGCGACTCGTCTTCCAGCACGAACTGCTGCTGTCCCGTGGCACGGCGCTTGAGCAGATCGATGGCCAGGGCATTCTCGAAATCGATCTGCTCGGGCTGGCCAGTGGCGCGCTTGCCGAAGCTGGAGCCTCGGTGATTGGCGTGCGCCTCCAGGTCCAGGCTGTTGTTCAGCTGGCTGATCACCTCGGTCTTGCCGGTGCCGGTCATCCCGCCCACCAGCACGAAATCGCACGCTTGCACGGCCTCGTCGGTGGTCTGCAGCAGGAAGGTGCGCATGGCCTTGTAGCCACCGACCACGCGCGGATAGTCGATGCCCGCCTCGCTTTTCAGCCATTGCTGGACGATCTGCGAACGCAGGCCACCGCGAAAGCAGTACAGATAACCATCAGGGTTGGCCTTGGCAAAGGCGGCCCAGGCCTCGATACGCTCGGCCTTGGTATGGCCGCTGACCAGTTGATGGCCCAGTTCGATGGCCGCCTGCTGGCCTTGCTGCTTGTAGCAAGTGCCAACCTTCTGCCGCTCGAGATCGGTCATCAGCGGCAGATTGATCACGCCGGGGAAGGCGCCTTTATGGAACTCGACCGGTGCACGGGTATCCATCATCGCCCGGTCATGCAGGAACAGATCGCGGTAGTCGGTGCAGTTGTCGCGCATCAGAGCACCTCGACCGCGTAACGCTGTCGCTCGACCATCTCACCGATAGGCGCCAGATTCAGCCCCAATTCGGCGGCCACGGCGAGGAACTCGGCCTCGCCCTCCGGTGCCACGGCAATCAGCAGGCCACCGCTGGTCTGTGGATCACACAGCAGCAGCTTGGCCAGCTCGGGCAGCGGCGCGATCTTGTCACCGTAACTGTCGAAATTGCGCAAGGTGCCACCCGGTACGCAGCCTTGTTCAAGATAGTGCTCGACACTCTCCAGACGCGGCACCCGGGCGAACTCGACGCGAGCACTCAGGCCGCTGCCATCGGCCATTTCCACCAGGTGGCCAAGCAGGCCGAAGCCGGTGACGTCGGTCATCGCGCGCACGCCGGCGAGCTTGCCGAAGCGACTGCCCGGCTTGTTCAGGGTGCACATCCAGTCACGCGCCAGACCGATGTCCGTATCACGCAGCTTGGCCTTCTTCTCTGCCGTGGTGAGGATGCCGATGCCCAGCGGCTTGGTCAGGTACAGCTGGCAACCCGCCGTGGCGGTGTCGTTGCGTTTCATGTTGGCCTTGCTCACCAGGCCGGTCACGGCCAGGCCGAAAATCGGTTCCGGCGCATCGATCGAGTGACCGCCCGCCAGCGGGATACCGGCTTCATCGCACACTGCACGTCCGCCGCGAATCACCTCTCGGGCGACTTCCGGCGCCAGTACGTTGACCGGCCAGCCAAGGATGGCGATGGCCATCAGCGGATCACCGCCCATGGCGTAAATATCGCTGATCGCATTGGTCGCGGCGATACGACCGAAATCGTAAGGGTCATCGACGATCGGCATGAAGAAGTCGGTGGAGGAGACCACACCACGCTCTTCGTCGATGGCGTATACCGCCGCGTCATCGCGCGAGGCATTGCCCACCCAGAGCCTGGGATCGAGATTCTGCGCGCCACTGCCGGCGAGAATCACCTCAAGCACCTTCGGCGAAATCTTGCAGCCGCAGCCGGCGCCGTGGCTGTACTGGGTCAAACGGATGGGTTCGCTCATGGTTTTCTCTCACCGCGATAACTGGCGGCGGATTCTAGCAAAGACTGCCTTGGCTCAGCTCTCTAGCGCGAGTAAGGTCGAAGCTTCACTGGGGGAATCCGTTAATGAGCAAGAAAGTGGCGCTTGTGCTGGGCTCGGGAGGTGCGCGTGGCTATGCGCACATCGGTGTGATCGAGGAATTGCAGGAGCGCGGTTACGAAATCGGCTGCATCGCCGGCTGCTCGATGGGCGCGGTGGTCGGCGGCATCTTCGCCGCAGGCAAGCTGCGCGAATACCGAGAATGGACGGAAAGTCTGGATTATCTCGACGTTTTGCGGCTGCTCGACGTCAGCTTCCGCCTCGGCGCCATCCGTGGCGAGCGGGTGTTCGGGCGCATTCAGGAAATCGTTGGCGAGGTGGACATCGAAAACCTCGCCATTCCCTTCACCGCCGTCGCCACCGACCTGACCAACCAGCAGGAAATCTGGTTCCAGGAAGGCTGTCTGCACCAGGCGATGCGCGCCTCGGCGGCGATTCCCAGCCTGTTCACACCGGTCATCCAGGGCAAGCGCATGCTGGTCGACGGCGGCCTGCTCAATCCGCTGCCGATCGTGCCGGTGGTTTCCAGCCACTGCGACCTGATCATCGCGGTCAACCTCAATGCCACCAACCAGAATCACTATCAGTTGCCGGTAATCGAGCGCCCCGCAGCCCTCAAGGGGCGCATCGACCAGATGATGACATCGCTCGGCTCACGCCTGCCCAATTTTCGCCGCAAGAGCGAGGACGAAAGCCTGTTGCTCGCCGAGCAGCAGCGGCTCGCCGATGACATCAGCCCGGCCGCGGCGCCCAGCCGCAAAGAGGATGATGAGCCCGCGCCAAAGTCTGCCAGCGGCTCACGGGTAGCCGAATTCAGCGGGCCAGCTTCGCTGCTGGAGTTGGTCAACCAGAGCTTCGAGGTGATGCAGACTTCATTGGCGCAGTACAAGATCGCTGGCTACCCGCCGGACATCCTGATCAACGTACCCAAGCGCGTCTGCCGCTTCTTCGAGTTTTACAAGGCGCCGGAGTTGATCATGCTGGGTCGGCAGATCGCTCGCGACACCCTCGACAAGTACGAAAGCGAGCGCGGCTGATCAGCCGCTGTGCAGTGCCTCGACCGGCTGCAGGCGCGCCGCCCGCCGCGCCGGGGCGATTCCGGAGAGCACCCCGACCAGCGCCGCCAGCAGCAGCGCCAGCAGCAGGACGCCCGGCTGCACGGCAAGCGGCAACCCCGGTAGCGCCAGTTGCAGCGCGCCGAGCAGCGCACCCATCAGCAACAACCCGGCCAGCCCGCCGAGCAGCGACAGCAGCAGCGCCTCGCCGAGAAACAGCGCCAGCACCTGCCGCGAGGTGGCGCCGACCGCGCGCAACAGGCCGATTTCCGCCGCGCGCTCGGACACTGCGGTGGTCATGATGGTGAGGATGCCCACCGCCCCCACCAGCAGCGAGATGCCGCCCAGCGCCGCCACCGCGACGCTGAACATGGCGAGGATGCGGTCCAGGCTGCGCAGCATGTCGTCCTGAGTGGTCAGGTTGAAATCCTCCTCGCCGTGACGCTCGATCAGCAGTTGGCGCACCCGTTCGCTCATCTGCGCCGCGCCGCTGCCGGCGTTGAACACCAGATTGATCTTGGCCAGGCCGTCGCGATTGAACAGGCTTTCGGCCCAGTCCACCGGCACGTAGGCGATGTCGTCGATATCGAAGCCAAGCAACTGGCCCTGGCGCGCCATCACCCCAATCACCCGAAAGCGCGTGCCGCCGACCCGCACCGTCTGCCCCAGCGGGTTGGCGGTACCGAACAGCTCCTGGCGCAGGGTGTGGCCGAGCACCACGTAGGGCGGCGAGCGGCCGTCGCGCGGCTCGGGGAGGAACTGGCCGAGAGCGAGCGGCAGGCGCCAGGCCGTGGCCATCTGGTGGCCGCAGCCGAGCACCCCGGTGTAACGGGTCAGGCCGGCGAACTGGATGTCGCCGTTGCCCTGGATGATCGGCACCGCCGCCTCGACATGGGCCAGGCGGCGCAACGCATCGGCGTCAGCGATAGTCAGCGGGCGCACGTTGCTGAGCACGCCGCCGAGGCCACCGGTGCGGGTCATGCCCGGGCGGATGGTCAGGTTGCGCGTGCCGAACTGGGCGAAGTTGTCCTGCACGTAGCCGCGCAGGCCATCGCCGATGGCGGTGAGCAGGGCCATGGCGGCGATGCCGATGGCCACCCCGAGCAGGGTCAGCAGGCTGCGCAGGGGCCGGCTGAGCAGCGCCGAGGCGCTCAGGCGCAGACCGTCGCGCAGGTGCATCAGCCGCCCCCCGCCGCGCTGTGCAACGCCTGCACCGGCGCCATGCTCGCGGCGCGGTTGGCCGGCAGCCAGGCGAACAGCGCGGCGCAGGCCAGAGCCAGGCCCAGGCTGACCAGCCGCGCCCACCAGGGCGCATGCAGCGGCAGCGCGGTGGCCAGGCGCGCGCCCCATAGCAGCAGCTCGGCCAGCAACAGGCCAGCCAGCGCGCCGGCCAGGGCCAGCAACAGCGCCTCGCCGAGAAACACCAGACGCACCTGTCCGGCGCTGGCGCCGAGGGCCTTGAGCAGGCCGATCTCGGCGGTGCGCTGGTTGACCGAAATCCAGGTCACGTTCATCACCAGGATGCCGGCCACCAGCAGGCTGATCGCGGCGATGCCGCCGAGCGCCTGAGTCAGGCGCGCGAGAATCTGCTCGAAGGTGCCGCGCAGAGCGTCCTGGCCGACCAGGGTGAAATCCTCCTTGCCCTGGTGACGCCGGCTCAGGCTGGCACGAATCTCCCGCTGCGCGCTGGCGAGGTAACTGGCGCCGCGCAGCTCGACGAAGATGCGCAGCAGGCCCTCGCGGTCGAACAGCGCCTGGGCGTTGGCCAGGGGTATCAATAGGCTGTCGGAGAAATCCATGCCCAGCGACTCGCCGCGCTCGGCCAGCACGCCGATCACCCGCAGCCGCCGGTCGCCGGCGCGCAGCCACTGGCCCAGCGCCGGTCCGTCGCCGAACAGCTCGCGGCGCAGCCGTGCGCCGATCACGCCGACCGCCTCGCCCTGGCCGGCGGCCAGTGCCGGCAGCGCCTGGCCCTGGGCCAGCTGCAGGCCGCGCATGGCGAAGAAGTGGTGGTCGGTGCCGACGATCAGCGTCTCGCGGTGACGATTGCCGGCGCGCACCTGAGCGCGCCCCGACTGCTGCGGCGCCACCCGGCGCACCTGCGGCAGGCGAGCGATGGCCAAGGCATCGCCGAGAGTCAGCTCGCGCGGCGCCAGGCCGGTGACCGGCGGCATGCCGCCGGTGGTCTGGTTGCGCCCCGGCACCACGATCAGCAGATGGCGGCCGAGCTGGTCGAACTCACCGATGACAAAGCGCCGGGCTCCCTCGCCCAGGCCGCTGAGCAACACCACGGCGAACACGCCTATGGCGATGGCCAGCAGCAACATGGCGCTGCGCGAACAGTGCCCGCGCAGCCCGCCTAGCCACAGGACGCAGAGGTCGGCGGCGCGCATCAGGCCACCCGCAGTTGCGGTAGCCGCGCCTGGCCGTCGTGCAGCCACAGCTGGCGCCGCGCGCGCGCCGCATGCTGCAGGTCGTGGGTCACCACCACCAGGGTCTGGCCCTCGGCGTTGAGCGCTTCGAGCAGGGCGAACACCTCGCCGCCGGCCTGGCTGTCGAGGTTGCCGGTGGGCTCGTCGGCCAGTAGCAGTGCCGGGCGCATGACCATGGCGCGGGCGATGGCCACCCGCTGGCGCTGACCGCCGGACAGCTCGGCCGGGCGATGGCCCAGGCGCTGGCCGAGGCCGAGGCGCTCGGCCAGCTCGCGGCTGCGACGGCGGCGCTCGGCGGGGTCGATGCCGGCCAGGAGCATCGGCAGCTCGATGTTTTCCAGCACGTTCAGGCGCGKGATCAGGTGGTAGGCCTGGAACACGAAACCTATATGGCGGCTGCGCAGCTCGGCGCGGCGGCGTTCGTCGAGCGCCGCGGTAGCCTCGCCGCCCAGCCAGTATTCGCCGGCATCCGGCACGTCGAGCAGGCCGAGGATATTGAGCAGGGTCGACTTGCCCGAGCCGGACGGACCGACCACCGCCAGGTAGTCGCCGGCGGCGATCTGCAGGTCCAGCGCCGCCAGGCCGACAACCCGCTGCTCGCCGCTGGCGAAGCCGCGCGTCACCCCCTGCAGACGGATCATCACTGCGTTTCCGCGCCGCGCGAGATCACCGCGATACCGTCCTTGAGTCCCTCCTGGTCGAGGCTGGCGAGAATCCGCTCGCCCTCGTGCAGGCCGTCGAGCACCTCGGTCCAGCGCCAGTTGGCCAACCCGGTGTTCAGTTCCACCTCGCGCAACACGCCGGTGGCCGGGTCGTAGCGCAGCACCCGGCGCCCCTCCAGCAGGGTCTCGGTGGGGATACGCAGGCTGCCGGCGCTCTGCTCCAGGAGGATTTCCACGTCGGCGCTATAGCCGGCCAGCAGGATCACGTCCACCGGCAACTGGGCGAAGCGCACCTCGACGTCGACGGTGCGTGCCTGTTTCTCCAGCTCACGCACGAAGGGCGCGATGCGGCTGACCTGGCCGTGGAAGTGACGGCCGCGAAAGGCGTCCAGGCTGATCCGCACCGGCATGCCGATACGCACCCGGCCGGCGTCCACCTCGTCGATCGGCGCATCGACGTAGAGGCAGCTGTCGTCGATCAGGTCCACCGCCGGCGGGGTCGGGATGCCCGGCGGCGAAGGGGTGACGAATTCGCCCAGCTCGCCGTTGATCTGCGCTACCACTCCGGCGAAGGGCGCGCGCAGCACGGCCTGGTCGAGCAGCGAGCGCTGCAGCGTCAAGTTGGCCTCGGCCTCGCGGATCTGCACCTGCTGCGCGGTGCAGGCCAATTGCGCCAGGCGCGCCTTGGTCTCGGCCTGGTCGAGGCGCTCGAGCGAGGTCAGCTTGCGTTCACCCAGGTGCTGCAGGCGGCGGTGATCGCGCTGATACAACTCGGCCTTGCGGCACAGCTGCTCGCGCTCGCTACGGCGCACCTCAAGACGCGCACTGGCCTCCTCGACCCGCGCCAGGCGGTCGTCCTGGCGCAGGCGCATGAGCACCTGGCCGAGTTCGACCTGCTGACCCTCGTCGACCAGCAGCTCGCTGACCTGGCCGCCGACATTGAACGACAGTCGCGAGCGGCGACAGGATTTCAGGGTGCCTGCGCGGGTATTGGCGACCAGGGTTTCCACCGGGCCGCGCTCCACCGCGATCAGTTGCACGGGCATCGGTTGGGGTCGCTGCCACCACCACACAAGCGCCAATAAACCGGCGAAAACAATGAGAGAAATCGACAGACTGCGCATAAGTGCCTCTTTCTTGACGCCCATGCTTCAGCCTAGGTCAGCCTCCCCCCGTCAACAACGCGGTACGCCCGCCATTGGTCTCTTGATAGAAGTTCTTAGTTTCAACGGTTGATACGTCTCATGCCTGTTTGTCCGGCGGCAGCTGGTCGAGGGCTGCCTGGTTGTCCGGCGCCTTCTCAGTCACCCAATCGCTGAGCAGGCTGTAGGCCACCGCGAGCAGCGTCGGGCCAAGGAATAGACCCATGAAGCCGAACGCCAGGATGCCGCCGAACACGCCGAGCAGCACCACCACCAGCGGCAGGTTGCCGCCACGACTGATCAAGTAGGGCTTGAGGATGTTGTCCACCCCGCTGATGATGAAGAAGCCCCAGATACCCAGGAAGATCGCCATGCCGATCTCCCCCTGCCACACCAGCCAGGCCACGGCGGGGCCCCAGATCAGCGGCGGGATCATGATGAAGCTGAAAGCGAAGGTCAGCAGGCCCAGCACCAGCGCCCCCGGCACCCCGGCGATGACGAAACCGATGTAGGCCAGCACGGCCTGCGCTGCGGCGGTGCCGATCACGCCGTTGACCACACGCTGCACGGTACCGGCAACCAGCTCCAGATAATGATCGGCACGCTCGCCGATCAGCCGCTCCAGCAGGCTGTGCACGAACACCGCCAGGCGCGGGCCATCACGGTAGAAGAAGAACACCAGTACCAGGCTCAGGGCCAGTTCGACCATACCCCCACCGATCTTCGCGCTACGCGCCACCAGCCAGTTGCCGACCTGGCCCAGGTAGGGCCGCAGCGTGTCGAAGAAGGCAGCGCCCTGCTGGTCGATGGTGCGCCACAGCTCCACCAGGCGATCACCGACCAGCGGAATGCTGGCCAGCCAGCTCGGCGGTGGCGGCAGGCCTTCGACCTGCAGGTCCTTGACCAGGGCGTTGGCATCCTTGATGTGGTCAGCCAGGTTGAAGCCCAGCCAGACCAGCGGTACCGCGACCATGACCACCCAGACTCCAGTCAGGATGCCCGCTGCCAGCGACAGGCGCCCATTGAGCAGTTGCGTCAGCAGACGCATCAGCGGCCAACTGGCAAAGGCCAGCACGGCGGCCCAGAACAGCGCCGACCAGAATGGCGCCAGTACCCAGAGGCTGGCGGCCAGCAGGCCGAGCAGAAGAATCTGCACCAGCAGACGATCATTAGTGGCCATCAAGCGAAACTCCCTTCGACGAAACGACAAAGCGCCCTTACGGGCGCTCTGCGACAGGCGATTGCGAATGCTAGCTTAACGCAACAAACGCACACTCAGTGTTTCATCCGAGCTCTCACCCAACTCCAGTCGCGCTTCGCGCACGCGCTGGTCGATCAACGCCTCGCGCCAGGCCTCGGCCTGGCTGCCGGCGAGGCTGACGCGCAAGGTGCTGTCGAGGTTCAGGCTGCGCGCCAGCACTTCCACCCAGGCGCTGTCGGCCCTGGCTTCGTCGGGCAGTTTCAGTTGCCCATCGCTGCGCAACTGACGGAGCAGGGTCGCTGGCGTCGGCAGCAATACGCCCAGAGGGGCTTCGGCGTCCAGTTGCTCGGCATGCAGGTAAGCGCGGCGATTACCACGGGTGATGCTGTAAAGCGCCAGCAGGCTTTCGTGATTCGGCTCGGCCAGGCGCAACAGCGCATAGGCCTGCTGGTCGTCGGAGCCATACAGCGTGGCATTGCCGAATACCGAGTTGGCCCACAGGCTGCTCGCGCCACACTCACGGCCCTGGCACCAATAGAGCAGTTCGGCGCCCTGCTCCAGCAATGTCTCCCGCGCCGCAGTGAATACCTGATCGGCACTGTGGGTGCGCGGCAGTTCATAGGTCACCGCGCTGTGCTGGCCCTGCACCAGAATCTCCCGCTCATAACGCAACCGCCCGCTGATGCGGCGAATGGAGCCTTGCGGGTAGATACGCTCGACATCGGCCGCTTCCTTGAACGCGACGATGTGACTGGCAGGAAAACGTGGCAATACCTCGAGGTCGCGACTGCCAGGTAGATCAGCCGCCAGTGCGACACCGCTGCAGACCGTGGCAAGCACCGCAGAAAGAAACTGCACAACCCCCTTCATGAGGTGGCAGTCCATTGAAGAAACACGACGGGTGAGCTTGCTAAACAGCGAGTGGCGACTTCTAACGGGTCGATCATGCGATCCTCCATGGCAGACCGCCACACCTTTCCCCAGGGCCGCAGGCAAGTCAAGGCAAGCACAGGAATGGATTGAAACAATCCGCTACGAGCTGAGCGCCGGTTTCATCATCCAGATGCAGGTGATGCCCACCGGGCAGACGGTGTACCTCGAACGGCAGATCCTGCAGCAAGGTCCGTACGGCAGACTGCGCCCCCATCATGCCCTGCTCCGCCAACACCAGGCTGACCGGGCATTGCAGCGCACGAACGAACGCCTGGGCATGCGCCCAGCTCAGGCGCAGCGGCGACGGCAAGGTCAGGCGACTGTCGGTGCGCCAAGTGTAGCCGCCCGGCACCGGCATCAGGCCACGCTGCGCCAGCAACTCGGCCGCCTCACGGCTGACCGCGCCGACGCCCTTCATACGCGCTTCGACAGCGCGCGCCATTTCGGCGTACACCGGCTTGCGCTTGTCATTCAGTACCTGCCTGGCGCGCAATGCTTCGCCCAGCTTCTGCGGCGCCTGCTCGGCCTCACCGGTAAAAGGCACCAGGCCGTCGATCAGGGCCAGGCGCGCGATCCGCTCCGGCATCGCCCCTGCCAGCAACACCGCAGTGATCGCCCCCATGGAATGACCGAGGATGGAAAACCGCTCCCAGCCAAACTGCTCGGCGACCTGCAGCACGTCATAGGCATAATCCCAGAGCGCGTAACCGGCGCCAGCCGAGCGATGCTCGGAATGACCATGACCGGCAAAGTCCAAGGCGACGATACGCAACCCCTCGAGTTTCGGCGCCAGCCGCGCGAAGCTCGCCGCGTTATCCAGCCAGCCGTGCAGCGCCAGAACCGGCAAGCCATCCTCGGGACCATAGAGATGAGCCGCCAACTCGATATGCGGCAGGCTCAGACGAACTTCCTCGAAATCCATGCTCATGCATGTTGCTCCTGGCTACCGGTCCAGCGGGTGAACAGCTGACGCAGCAGGTCGGCGGTAGCCTGTGGGCGCTCCAAAGGGAACATATGGCCGCCTGGCAGATTGTGATACTCCGCGCGCGGCATGCGCCGCAGCAGGCGCGCATGATGCGGCAACACCACCCGACTGTGGCGGCCGCGCACCATTGCCAGCGGTACCGCCAACTGCTGTGGTAGCCCTGGTGACGTGTGTGGCACGCTGCGGTAGATGCTGATCTCGGTGGCCGGATCGAATTTCAGGCGCAGTCCCTGCTCGCCCAGTTGCAGGCCGTGACTGACATAGGCGTCCAGGCACTCGGGATCGAAACGGCGAAACAGGCTCTTGCCGGCGAAGTAGTCTCGCGCCTCGACCAGATCGGCAAAGGCTTCACGCCGCCCTAGGGTGCGGCCGGCGGGCGTGATGCGGTCGATAAAACCAAAGCGTTTGGCGGCGCGAATCACCATTCGATCGGCCAGGGTCAACACCGGCGAGTCGAGCATCACCACGCCGCGGTACAGCTCAGGGCGAAGCAAGGCGGCGTGATAGTGCAGCACGCCGCCGAGCGAATGGCCGACGCCCCAGACCGGTTCATCGCCGCCCTCGAGGTGATGGATCAGCTCATCGACCAGATTCGACCAGTTGTCATTGACCGGAAAACGCGGGTCGTGGCCATGCTGCTCCAGATGTTGCACCTGAAAATCCGGTGCCAGCGCGGCAAACAGCTTGCCGTAGGTGGCCGACGGAAAACCGTTGGCATGAGCGAAGAATATCGACTGCGGCATGCATCAGACTCAAGAAAGCAAATATGTCCGGATTCTCCGGCAGCCGCCGACGCGCGGCAATGACCGTAACGGCCATTGATGGCGGCGCAATGGTCACCGCTATAGCAACAGGCGCCCGACGATACTGGCCGCTACCAGCAAAAATACCAGGCCGCAGACGACGTCGATGGTCGGCGCCACCTGCATCAGCCGCTGACGCATCAGTGGTCGGCTCAGGGTCAAACCGAGCAGACTGAACCAGAACAAGCTGAGGCCGAACAGCAATGCGGCACATGCCACCTTGCCGGGCAACGACATGTCAGTCGGCACCAGACTACTGAGCAATGCCAGGAAGAACACCAACGCCTTGGGATTGCCCAGATTGGTGAACACACCACGCAACCAGGGGCCGAACAGCGAGGGCGTCAGTTCGCCATCCAGGCGCCTCGGGCCAGCACTGCCGCGCCACCAGGCACGCACCGCGCCGATCCCCAGCCAGCCCAGATAGAGTGCGCCGCCGATCTGCACCAGATCGAACAACCATTCGGTACGACTGAGCAGTAGAGCCACGCCGCTGAGCACCAGGGTGCCGTGCAGAAGAATGCCGCAGGCCAGGCCCAACGCGCTAAGAAGGCCCGCACGCTGGCCCTGATGCAGCGCGGTACGCACCACCAGTGCCACATCGGGGCCGGGGCTGATAAGGGCCACCGCGAACACGGCAGCCAGCGACAGCAAGACGGACGTCTCCTGCATGGTGATCTCCAGGAAATGAAAAGGGTGAGACAGGCGGCTGAATCAGCCCTGACGCAAGCGCGCCGGTGGCAGACCGTAAGTGCGGCGAAACAGCCGCGAGAAATGCGCCTGATCGTAGAAGCCCAGCCGTAAGGCAATCTCGCTCAGAGGCTCACCTGCCAACAGCAGCGGCAACGCCCGCTGCAGACGCAGCTGCGTCAGCCACTGATGCGGCGGCAAGCCGGTGTGCTGGCGGAAACGCCGCAATGCCTGCCAGGGACTCATGGCACAGAAAGCAGCGATTTCCTCCAGCGTGGGCGGATCGTCCAGGCGGCTCTCCAGCCAATCGCGCAGACGCTGCCAGGTCTGCTGATCGAAGACGCGATGTGGCTCGCTGACACGCAAGGTCGACCCCATCTCCAGCAAGTGGGCCAGCGCCTGCCAGAGCGCCTCTTCCTGGGCCAGTCTCGAGCCGCCCAGCATCGCCGCATGAAAGCGTTGCAGGTGCTGCGACAGCAGAGGATGACGCAAGCTGCTGGTGATCAAGCGTGGTGCGCCCTGACGCCCCTCACTCAGGGTCCGACTGGCCTCATCCAACCAGGAGGGATCGAACGCCATCACCCGGATGCGGTAGCTCTGACCATCCAGGCAGGCACCGTCATGAATCCCTTCCGGCGCCATCAGCAGCACGTCCCCCGCCCCGACATGTCGGCGCTCACCGCCATAGGCGTAGCGATGCTGTCCCTGTATCAGCAGGCCTACGTGATATTCCAGGTGAAAGTGCCGGGGAAAGGCGAAGCGACGGTACTCGGCATCGATCAGGCGAACGCCGGGCAAGCTGCTTTGAATATGAGTGATCTGGTCCATGGCGCGTACTGTAGCGCCACGGACCGGGCAAATCTTGGATGAAATTGCAGGCAGAAACTTAAAGTTTCGGGGGCTGATCACCCAGGGCAACGATGGCCATGGTCAGCCGCGAGATGCAGCTGACCTTGCCGTCATCACCGCTGAGGCGAATGTCCCAGACATGAGTGGTACGACCCAGATGCACCGGCCGCGCCACTGCATGCACACGCCCGCTGCGCAAACCGCGCAGATGGTTGGCATTGACCTCCAGACCGACGCAGTAGAAACGGCTGCTGTCGATGCACAGGTAGCTGGCGGTGGAGCCGAGGGTTTCCGCCAGCACCACCGAGGCGCCACCGTGCAGTAAGCCGTAGGGCTGATGGGTACGCGAGTCGATCACCATGCTGGCGCTGAGCGATTCGTCGTCGAAGGCTTCGAAACGAATGTCCAGTACCTCGCCAATGCTGTTTTTCAGGGTCGTGTTGAGTGCATCGATATCAGGCGTTCGTTGCCACAATCCCATGGGAGCGTTCCTTGTGCGTTGAAGACAGGGCCGGTCAGCCCGGCCCATTCAGGCTCAATCGTGCCAGAGCACGGCTTCGCTGCGCTGCTGCCACTCGGCGAAGCGCTCGCCGTAGGTGCCCTCGATCACCGCGCGTTTGATTTTCAGGGTCGGCGTCAGGAAACCGTTCTCCACTGCCCAGACCTCCTTGACCAACACCAAGCCTTGCAACCGCTCATGATGATCAAGACGGCCATTGACCTCGGCGAGCAAGGCCTTGAGGCTGTTTTCCAGTTCATCGCGGCTGTCGTTGGCCGCCTCCTGGCGCCCCACATCGGACAGCACGCAAAGGGCTATGGGTTGCGGCAGGCCGTCACCGACCACGCAGACCTGCTCGATACGCGAGTGCTCACCGATGCGGTTTTCGATTGGCGCCGGCGCCACGTACTTGCCTTTGCTGGTCTTGAAGATTTCCTTGATGCGGCCGGTGAGACGCAGGTTGCCTTCGGCGTCCTGCTCGCCCTTGTCGCCGGTACGCAGGAAACCATCGTCAGTCAGCGTCTCGGCGGTCTTGATCGGGTCCTTGTAGTAACCCTGCATAGTCGCACCACTGCGTACCAGGACTTCGCCATCCTCGCCGATGCGTACCTCGACGCCCGGGTTGTTCTGGCCGATCCAACCCTGCTTGAACTTGCCCGGCAGACAGACGTGGGAATAACCACAGTTCTCGGTCATGCCATAGACCTCCTGGATCTCCATACCCAGGCGGCGATACCAGTTAAGCAGTGTCTCAGGCACTGGCGCGGCGCCTGACAGCGCATAACGAATGGCGTCCAGACCGAGGCCTGCGAGTACCTTGCGACCGACGAAGCGACCGATGATCGGCAGCCGCAGCAGGCGGTCGAGCTTTTGTGCCGGCATCTTGCTGTATACGCCCATCTGAAACTTGGTCCAGATGCGCGGCACACCGAACATCACCGTAGGCCGCGCGCGCTTGAGGTCTTCGAGGAAGGTATCCAGGCTCTCGGCGAAGAAGATCGTCTGCCCGGCGTAGAGCGAGGCCAGCTCGACGAACATGCGCTCGGCTACGTGGCACAGCGGCAGGTAGGAGATCAGTCGATCATCCTCACCCACGCCGAACAGCTTGATGGCGTTACTGGCGGCGAAACCGAAATTGGAGAAGTTGTGCATCACGCCCTTGGGCGTGCCCGTGGTGCCGGAGGTGTAGATGATGGTGGCCAGCTGGTTGGCTGCGGGCTTGGGGTCGTCCTGAATCGGCGCGCTGCGCTGCAAGTCATCCCAGCTGTAGTCGAAGCTGCCTTGCGGATGCAGCGGCAGGCTCACGGTCGGTAAGCCCTGCGGCAGGCCCGGTGCCATCGAAGCCCAGTCATCGAGCTTGCCGACGAAGGCCAGGGCTGCTTCGGAATGCTCCAGCACCTGGTGCATGGAGTCGGCGGTGAGGTTGGGATACAGCGGTACCGATACGTGGCCCGCCATCCAGATCGCCAGATCGGCAACGATCCAGTGCGCGCAGTTCTTGGAGATGATGGCGATGCGACTGCCCTGTGGCAGCTCGCGACTACGCAACCAACTGGCTGCACGACGAGCCTGTTCGCCCACATCGGCCCAGCTCAGCTCCAGCAGCTGGCCGCCCCCCAAAGGTTGCACCATGTAGCGTTTGTTCGGGTGCCTTGCTTCACGTTCGTAAAACAGCTCGAGCGGCAAACGGATTGCATCAGCCACAGGGCTTCCTCCTTTGTTGTTTTTGTAGGAATCAACCAAGCACTTGCTTGGTTGAATATTCCATGCAGACAAAAGAGGCGCAAGTTAAGAAATGTTTCTCGCCTGGACACACATGCACGTGCCAGCGCTACATCGGCCGGGACGCCTGTGACGCCGCCAGGGCGCCACGGCGTGATCAATCAGCGAGGGTGGATCAGCGCCAGCAGCTCCATCAGCCCGGCAGCCGGGATATCACCTTCCAGTTCAGCCAGGCTGGCGGTACGCATGGGCAGCGGTTCCTGCCGATGACCGTGCACCAGCAGACCACCCAGCGCGCCAATCAACGGTTGATGGCTGACCAGCAGCACCTCGGCACGCTCACGCTCATCGAGATACTTCAGGGCATCACGCGGATCGCTGTCCGGCGTCAGCCAGGCCACGGTGTTTATCTTGCCGGTGAACCCCAGCTCGCTGCGGACCAGCTCGGCCGTCTGCTGGGCACGCACGTAGGGGCTGGCGACGATGGCGGTCAAAGGCCGACCGGCGAGCTGAGCGGCGGCCTGCTGCACTTCCTTGCGACCATGGGCGGTCAGCTCGCGGGCAGCATCACTGGCTGCCTGCGGCTCGGCCTCACCATGGCGCAGCAGCCATAGCCTCACAGCTTGGGCTCCTCGTCGCGCACAGGGTGCGGCGCCGGCGGGATGCTGTGCGCGGTTTCGCCTTCAGGCGCCCGCGGCGTCGGCCAATCGGCAAACGGCCAGGGTTTTTCATCGGTATTGAAGGTGCCGAATCGACCAATCTGCGCCAGATATTGGCTGAGGCTATCGCCAAAGCCCAGCAGGCTGGCGTTCGGCGCGCCGTAGAACAGGCGGTAACCCAGTTGCAGCAGCACCACGGCGCCGAGCAGCAGCTCGGCCAGTTGCCAGACGATGACGAAAATCACCATCCACAGAATGCGCAGCAGAATCGACTCGCGCTCCAACTCCTGCTTTTCATCGCTCATGACTCACTCTCCTTGATTGGCTGCCGGGCTCAGAAACCCGCAGTGGGGATGAAATCGACGTCGGTCTTGGGTTCACCCAGCATCAGCAACTCGATGACCTGGGCCAGCGTACGCCCCTCGAAGAGGATGGCATGCAGGCCAGCGACCAGCGGCATGTACACGTCCAGTTCTTCGGCACGGGCCTTCAGTACCTTGAGCGTATTGACCCCTTCGGCGACTTCGCCAAGGCGCTGCACCGCGTCTTCCAGGCTGAGGCCTTCGCCCAGGGCGAAGCCGACCTGATAGTTGCGGCTCTTTGGTGACGAACAGGTGACGATCAGGTCGCCGACACCCGCGAGACCGAGGAAGGTCATCGGGTTGGCGCCGAGCTTGACCGCAAAACGGGTCATTTCCGCCAGAGCGCGGGTAATCAGCATGCTTTTGGTGTTCTCGCCCATGCCCAGCGCCGCCGCCATACCGGACATGATGGCGTAGACGTTCTTCAACGCGCCGCCGAGCTCGACGCCGAAACGGTCGGCACTGGCGTAGACGCGGAAGGTTCTGCCATGCAGAGCCTGCTGTACGCGCAGGCACAGCTCCTCGTCTTCACTGGCGATCACCGTGGCGGTCAGCGCGTGATCCGCCACTTCCTTGGCCAGATTCGGCCCGGACAGCACGCCGATACGCGCGTCGGGGGCGATCTCCTCGAGAATCTGGCTCATCAGCTTGAAGGTCTTGGCCTCGATGCCCTTGGTCGTGCTGATCAGCATCTTAGCGGCCAATTGCGCCGCAACCGGTTGCAAAGCATCGCGCAGGGCGCTGGAAGGCAATGCGACCAGCACCAGCTCGGCCTGCTGCAGCACGCTGCTCAGGTCGCTGGTTGGCTCGATACCGCTGTGCAGCTTCACGCCTTTCAGATAGCGCGGATTCTCGCCGCTCTGACGCATCTGCTCGGCCTGCTCGGGGTCACGCATCCACTGCAGGACGCGCTGGCCGTTCTCCGCCAGTAGATTGGCCAGGGCGGTACCGAAGCTGCCGCCGCCGAGTACGGCAATGGGTTGGAGCTGTGTCATAGGTCTTCCGAATGAGGCCATGCGTGATGGCGGTCTGTAGGCATTATACGGAGCCGAGAGTACCCGGCCAGGGCAAAAGTTCAGTGCGGGCCATCCACAGAGAGGGGCAAACGAGAATTACCGCAGAGTGCAGACGCCTGACGCTGGCAAAGCGCGTCGGGTCAGTTAACATGCCGGATTGACCATAATTGCCAAGGACGATTCGTGCCCACAGGCAGCCCCTTGCCCCCGCCCTGCGCCTCTCGTCAGGCAGCAGCGCCGCTTTCCAGGGACGGTAGAGCCATGAACAAGCGTCGCGGCTGGAACATTCACACCCGCACCCAGTTGATCAGCGTCGGTCCTGCCCTGCTGCTGACCCTGCTGCTGACCGGCTTTCTCACCTTTACCCGCCTGCAGGATCTGCGCCTGGAGCAGGGTCATATCGGCCAGTTGATTGCCAATCAACTGGCGCCAGCCACCGAATACGGCGTGCTCAACGACAACCTCAGTACCCTGGAAAGCCTGCTGCGTGCCACCCTCAGCACCCCGGACGTGCGTTTCGCCGAAGTACGCGACCGCGACGACAACATTCTGGTGTATGTCGAACGACCCAAGGAACAAGGCCACAGCACGCCACAGGTCGAGGTGTTCCAGGCACCAATTCGCCTGCAGGGCCAACCTGCACGCACGCAAGTGCTGCCACCGCTGGGCAAGGCACTCGGCGACGGCTACCTGGGCCGGGTGGTGGTGGGCATGTCCAACGACACCTTCAATGCGCGCCAGCAAGAGATATTGTTCAAGGCCGGTATTCTGTCACTGGTGGCGCTACTGCTGACCTTCCTCCTCGCCAGACGCCTGGCCAGGCGTCTGGCGCAGCCGATGAGCGCCATGGGCCAAGCCCTGGAACGCATTCAGAGCGGCGACTATCGCCCCTCGCTGATCGAGCGCGGCAATGACGAGCTGACCGACCTCGCCCGGCATATCAATAACCTCGCCTGCGCCCTCGAGCAGAGCGGTCGCGAGCAGCAGCAGGCGATTGCCGARTTGATCCAGGCGCGCGAGGAATCCGAGCAGGCCAACCGGGCCAAGTCTGACTTCCTGGCCATGATGAGCCACGAACTGCGCACGCCCATGAATGGCGTGCTGGGCATGCTGCAACTGCTTGAAACCACCAGCCTGAACGACGAGCAGAATGAATACGCCGCGTTGGCCACCGAGTCTACCGAGCACCTGCTCAAGGTGATCAACGACATCCTCGATTTCTCGCGGATAGAACGTGGCGCCCTGGAGCTCGAAGCCATCCCCTTCAGCCTGCTAGAGCTGTTGCAAGGCTCGGTGCAGGTATTCCAGCACAGCGCTCAGCAACGTGGTCTGCAACTGCTACTGGAAACCCAGCCAGGCCTGGATCAGATGGAGATGCGCGGCGACCCCACGCGCATCCGGCAGATTCTGGTCAATCTGATCGGCAACGCACTGAAGTTCACCGAAGAAGGCCAGATTCGCGTGGAAACCCGCTGGCAGAAGCTGGATGACCAGGTGCTGTGGTTTACCTGCGCCGTACGCGACAGCGGCATCGGCATCGACGACGAGCGCCTGGAGCATATGTTCGATGCCTTCCAGCAGGCGGACACCTCGATTTCCCGCCGCTACGGTGGCACCGGCCTCGGTCTGCCGATCGCCCGCACCCTGGCCGAACGCATGGGCGGCACCCTGCGCGCAGAAAGCCAGCTGGGCGCGGGTTCGGTGTTCACCCTGGAAATACCGCTGCCCTTTCTGGCCCGCAACGAAACCGCACAACGCAGTGACAACCAGAACCTGGGCAGCGGCGACGGTCAGGCGGTATTGCTGGTGGAGGACAATCCGGTCAACCAGACGGTCATCGAGGCCATGTTGCGCAGCCTTGGCTATCAGGTCAGTCTGGTCGGCGATGGTCAGCAGGCCGTACAGAACTGCTACCGACACGATTACGCCGCTATCCTGATGGACTGCAGGCTGCCCTTGATGGACGGCTACGAGGCAACGCGGCAGATCCGTCAGTTCCAGCAATACCAACAGGTGCCGATCATCGCCCTGACCGCCAACGCCCTGCAGGGTGACCGCGAAGCCTGTCTGGAGGCGGGAATGAACGATTACCTGGCAAAACCGTTCAAACGAGCGGATTTGCAACGCATTCTGCTGCGCTGGCTGCCAGCCCGACCATAGGCGAGTGGCGCCCGTGACAAGCTGGCGTTACAAGGGGAAACTGCTGTGCCTGTGACATTCCAATGCCAGCAGAGTACAACTGTACTCAGTGCGCTGTGACTTTCACCACAACGCAACAGTCTATGACTAGGCTGCCGGCAGACGCCTATCCAGACGTCGTCGGCCAGGACGATTCGCCCAGCCTTAGAAGCGTGGGGACAATTGAGGAGCTCGCATGACAAGACAAAACGCCTACACCCGGGAAGACCTGCTCGCCTGCAGCCGCGGCGAACTGTTCGGCCCGGGGAACGCGCAACTGCCCGCCCCAAACATGCTGATGATCGATCGCATCGCTCACATCAGCGAAACCGGCGGCAAGTACGGCAAGGGCGAAATCGTCGCTGAGCTCGATATCAATCCGGACCTGTGGTTCTTCGGCTGCCACTTCGAGGGCGACCCGGTAATGCCGGGCTGCCTCGGTCTCGACGCCATGTGGCAGTTGGTCGGCTTCTACCTCGGCTGGCAAGGCAACCCGGGCCGCGGTCGTGCCCTGGGTAGTGGCGAGGTGAAATTCTTCGGTCAGGTACTGCCGACCGCCAAGAAGGTCACCTACAACATTCACATCAAGCGCACCATCAGCCGCTCGCTGATCCTCGGCATCGCCGATGGCACCGTAGCCGTCGACGGTCGCGAAATTTACAGCGCCGAAGGCCTGCGCGTCGGCCTGTTCACCTCCACCGACAGTTTCTGAAGGACTTGCACATGCGTCGTGTAGTGATCACCGGTCTGGGCATCGTTTCCTGCCTGGGCAATGACAAAGAAGCCGTTGCCGGCAGCCTTCGCGCGGGCAAATCAGGCATCCGTTTCAACCCCTCCTACGCCGAAATGGGCCTGCGTAGTCATGTCTCCGGTTCGGTCAACCTGAACCTGGAAGAGCTGATCGACCGCAAACTGTTCCGCTTCATGGGCGACGCTGCGGCCTACGCCTATCTGTCGATGGAACAGGCGATCAAGGATTCCGGCCTCAGCGAAGAGCAGATTTCCAATCCGCGCACCGGCCTGATCGCCGGTTCCGGTGGCGCTTCCACCGTCAACCAGATGGAAGCCATCGATACCCTGCGCGAAAAAGGCGTCAAGCGCATCGGCCCATACCGCGTGACCCGCACCATGGGCAGCACCGTATCGGCGTGCCTGGCGACTCCGTTCAAGATCAAGGGCGTCAACTTCTCCATCTCCTCGGCCTGCGCCACCAGCGCGCATTGCATCGGCCAGGCCATGGAGCAGATCCAGCTGGGCAAACAGGACGTGGTCTTCGCCGGTGGCGGCGAAGAAGAGCACTGGAGCCAGAGCTGCCTGTTCGACGCCATGGGCGCCCTCTCCACTCAGTACAACGAAACCCCGGAAAAGGCTTCGCGCGCCTACGACGCCAAGCGTGACGGTTTCGTCATCGCCGGCGGTGGTGGCATGGTCGTGGTCGAGGAGCTGGAACACGCTCTGGCCCGTGGCGCCAAGATCTACGCGGAAATCGTCGGCTACGGCGCGACCTCCGATGGCTACGACATGGTCGCCCCGAGCGGTGAAGGTGCGATCCGCTGCATGCAGCAAGCGCTGGCCACCGTTGACACCCCGATCGACTACCTCAACACCCACGGCACCTCGACGCCGGTTGGCGACGTTGCGGAAATCAAAGGCGTGCGCGCCGTGTTCGGCGACAAGGCCCCGGCCATCAGCTCTACCAAGAGCCTTTCCGGCCACAGCCTCGGCGCTGCCGGCGTGCAGGAAGCGATCTACTGCATGCTGATGATGGAAGGCAACTTCATCGCCGCGTCGGCCAACATCGACGAACTCGACCCGGAAGTGGCCGACATGCCGATCCAGCTCAGCACCGTCGAGAACGCCAAGCTCGATACCGTGATGAGCAACAGCTTCGGTTTTGGTGGCACCAATGCCACCCTGGTGCTCAAGCGCTGGGCCGGCAAGTAACAGCTGCCGCGGTAAAGAAAACGGCGCCTTCGGGCGCCGTTTTCGTTCGTACTGCTTTCTCCCCTCTCCCGCTGGCGGGAGGGGGAATGGGCCCCGCTTCAGACCTTGAAGCGCGCGACCAAGTTGTTCAGATCGATCGCCAGGCGCGACAGCTCCTGACTGGCCGCGCTGGTCTGGTTGGCACCCGCCGAACTCTGCAGCGAAAGATCGCGAATGTTGACCAGATTGCGGTCCACTTCCCTGGCTACCTGGGCCTGCTCTTCCGACGCACTGGCAATCACCAGGTTGCGTTCGTTGATCGAGGAAATCGCCTGGGTGATCAGCTCCAGTGCCGTACCCGCAGCCTGGGCTACCTCAAGGGTGGAACGGGCGCGACTGTTGCTGCTCTGCATCGAACCGACCGCCTGATCGGTGCCACTCTGAATGGCGCCGATCATCTGTTCGATCTCCTGGGTGGATTGCTGAGTGCGATGCGCCAGCGCGCGCACCTCGTCAGCCACCACAGCGAAGCCGCGCCCTGCATCACCGGCCCGCGCCGCCTCGATGGCAGCGTTGAGTGCCAGCAGGTTGGTCTGCTCGGCGATGGAGCGGATCACGTCGAGCACCTTGCTGATCTCACGAACCCGCTCGGCCAACTTCTCGACCTCACCCGCGGTGCCATTTACATCATCGGCCAGCTGACTGATCGAGCTCACGGTCTGGCGTACCTGCTCGCGTCCCTGCAGCGCAGTAGCATTGGATTCACGTGACGCCTCGGAGGTGCTTACGGCATTGCGCGCTACCTCTTCGACTGCAGCAGTCATCTCGTTGACTGCCGTAGCAGCCTGCTCGATCTCGGTGTTCTGCTGATGCAGGCCGCGAGTCGAATCTTCGGTCACCGCATGTAGCTCTTCGGATGCCGACGCCAGTTGATTGGACGAATCAGCGATGCTCTGGATAGTGCTGCGCAGACTCTGCTGCATGCTTTTCAGGGCGCTGAGCAAACGCGCGGGCTCGTCGCTACCTTCAGCATGAATCACCCGCGTCAGATCGCCAGATGCCACCACCTCGGCCACCCGCACCGCTTCACTCAACGGCGCGACAATGCTGCGTGTCAACAGCATCGCCAGCACGATGGTAGCCAGAGTCGCCAGAATCATCATGGCGATGACCCAGATACGTGCTGACTCCGCCACCTGCCTGGCCGATTCGCCTGCTGCCACAGCGCTCACACGATTCATCTCGATCAGCTTGGCGAGGCCCTGCATCATGGCATCGGCATGCTCGTTGAGCACGCCGCCAGCCACCTCGATGGCAGCATCGAAATCACCCTGGCGTAGCGACTCCACGATTCGAGTCTGCTCCTGCAAGTATGCCGCCTCGGAGCGCTTGAACTCGTCGTAGATGCCGCGCTCCTCAGTGCTGGAAATCAGTTGTTCATAGGCCTCCTGGCTCTTGGCAAGGGATGCGCGCACGTCCTCAACCAGCCGAAGATTAGCCTGCACCTGTGCCGAATCGCGATTAAGCATCGAACGCAAGGTAATGGCACGCAACCGCAAGATATTCTTGGACACATCGCCAATGGCCAAGACGCTTGGCAGCCAATTCTCATTGACCTCGTCGGACCGCTCGCGCATTTCCCCCATCTGCATCAATGAAAATATTCCAAGCAGCACAACCAGCAGAGCGACCAGTCCGAACCCCAGAGCCGCACGGGGGGCGATTGAAAGATTACGCAGCGACATTTTTGAAGCTCCCATTGCGCGCAAAAATCGAGACATCCTCAGCCATACCTGGCCAAGGATCGGGAGGATTGCGCTGATCCCTGACGGCTTATCGGCCTTATGTCCGCGCGCTTTATAAGGAAAAAGGAAAATATTCTATCGGCGCAGCGCCTTGGTCATTGGCTGATCGACGAACCAGCGCCAGTGCTGAACGCGCGACGCTTCATCCCGTTGTTACTTCCAGTCATAGACACACTGAGCGCGCAGGCACGGACGAAAGCCTATGAGTTGGCGCATCGCACATCATCCACGAGTCGGCCCGGAGACAGGCTGACCATGGGCAGGCGTTGCCGGCCACGCAGAGCAGCCATACAGCCGAGTATGGTGAGTCGCTTGCATCGCGCCTCAAGCAAGGCATGCTGCAACGCTGGATGATGACCGCGCTTGCACCCGGCTGGATGAGGGCACGAATTGGCTCGCTAAAGCCAGGAGAGACAGTGACCTGACCATCGCCCTGCTTGATCGGGAGAAACGCCGGCAACATAGATGTGACGCCAGCGCCCCTTGGCCCATCATGGGCAATTGGATCGGCATGCTGGCGTCATGCCCGACGCTCACCTGCGTCAGGCATTGCTACATGCGCTGAACGATCCATGGAATGGACGGATGTGCGGCCCCAGTAAACCGGAGCATGCGCAGCGAAAATGCTTATCCAGCTGGTGATCAGCGCACCATGAAGCGCTGTTCGGCCAGTTTGCGGTCGCCCTGATAGACGATGAAATGCCACTCGCCGGGCACCACTTCGTGATGTTCGGTGAATTCGAAAGCCATCACGTCCTGCGGGGCACCGACTACCAGCTTCTGCTGTACTTCGAACTTGTCATGACGCTGACCATCCGGGGTGACCACACCCGGGGTGAGGTACAGCAGCGTCAGCGGCGTATCACCCTCGCGCTTGCCGGCCAGGCTGTAGCGCATGCCGAACTTGGTGCCGAGCTTGGCGGGAATCTGCTCGGTGCGCTCGATTTCCTGGTTGCTGCGAGTCAATACCCGCTCGCCTGGCTGGTAGTCCTGATACTGGCTGCTGAAGATGCCGTATTCCACTGGCCCCTCGACACGGACGTCAGCCTGGCTCAGACCTGCCCAGGCGAATAGACCGGCCATCATGGCCACTCGGGTGTAATGCATGGTGCGCTCCTCGTTGAGATGAGCGCGAGCCTATGACGCCCGGATGACAACCTGATGACAGTCGCACTAAGGGGCAGGCCTCCCTCATCCGGCGCTACGCGCCACCTTCTCCCAGAAGGAGAAGGGCATGGGAGATCGTCACTGCGTGACGTCCACTCTACGGATCCAGCTCGGCCTGCACCTTGCGTGGCAGCACGGAAAGGAAGTTGTCACGCGCCACCTTGTGCGCGACGTCCTCTGGCAGCGCATCGAGAAACGGGTCGAAGCCCTTCATGTACTCGCCCAGGCTGCCGAAACGGCCGACCACATCCGAGCCCAGCATGAAGCGCTCCGGGTAACTGCTGACCAGATGCACCCACTGCGGATCAGGCGTGCCGTTTTCGTCCAGCAGGTAGGGACGCAGCATGGTCCAGGACAGATCAATATAGAGGTTCGGGTATTGGCCGAGCATGCGTTCGACCGTCTCCAGGAGGAAGTCGAGTTTCTCCTGATGACGATGAATCTCGGCACTGGTGCCAGCATGCGCCCAGATGAAACGCACATGCGGATGATTGCGCAGCGGCGCCTCGATCTCTTCCAGATAAAGCGGATTGCGCTCGCGCTTGGAGGTGATGTTCGAATGCAGCATCACCGGCAGGTCATATTCGGCAGCCAGATGGAAAACCCGCGCCAGCGCCTCGTTGTTGGCGCGCGGTGCGCTGCCATGAATCAACGCGGTGAGATCGTCGTGACGAGTGAAGACCTCACCGATGCCCTGCCAAAGGCCGGGATCGAGCTCCAGCATGCGGCGGATATGCGCATCGGCGTTCTTGTCGTTGGGGTTGAAGCCGGAAAGAAACGGATGGAAGCGTTTACGCTGCTCGGCGGGCAGACGCTTGTAGGCGGCGGCGATAAACACGTCGGTAGCGCTGTACCAATAGGCATTGGCGTCATCACCGGCGTAATAACGCGGACGCCTGGGCTCGTCCTCATCCCATTTCTTGGCCACCGGAATGCCGGAGAACATCACATGATCGACGTTGTTTTCCGCCATTTTCTCCAGCAGTTCGTCCATGCCGGCGCTTTCCTGGAAGAAGTCCACGTAATGCAGGTGGGAGTCGCTGTAACGGTATTCGCGGGCCTGAGCGCTGCAGGCGATAGCGGCGCTGAGCGCGAGTATCCATGGCATCGTTCGAGATGTGAGCAAGGCGAGTCCTCCTGACGGTACGAGCAGCATAGACCGCCTAGCGGCCCGGCAAGTTCGGAGGTCACCCCACGCCATTCGCATCAGCGCCCCCAAAAGAAGCAGGCAATCAGGGGCTGCACCAAGCGGGAACATTAATAGCTGGCTAACGGCCTGAAACGGCCATGGGTACGTCAGCCGATGATGGCACCTGGCTTGCAGTGACTCAGGCAGACCAGACAGGGGAATCATCATGTTGCAGTTGCTGCGCAAGCCAGCCCGCAAGGCCCAGGACGAGGCCGCATTGGACGCTCTGTTCCAACAGCACGACCTCACCATTCGCCTCCCGGAACACTATCAATGGATGACTCGCCTGAACGACTTCAGCGCAGGTCTCCAGCAACGCATTCGTGCCAGCCTCGGCGCCGCCGTCGGCATCGCCGCGCATGCGCCACAACTGGCGCGCATTGCCGCTGCCAACCAACAAAGCGGGCAGACGCTGGCACAGTCCTCGGAGTTGATCGCCAGCGCCAGCGAGCAGGTCACCACCACACTGGACGCCGAACTGGTGCCCGGTGCTGGCGAAGTCGCGCGCTTGTCCGCCGAGGTTTCCGCCACCCTCAACCAATGCCAGCAAAGCGGCCAGGCGGTGTTGCGCCAGGTCGAAGTGATCGACGCCAGCGAAGCGCAACTGGCTCAGGTGATCCAGCATTTGGCCGGACAGCTCGATGAAGTGAGCAAGGTCATCGGCGTGATTGCCAGCATCTCCCAGCAGACCAACCTGCTCGCCCTGAACGCCGCAATCGAGGCCGCTCGCGCGGGTGAACATGGTCGCGGCTTCGCCGTGGTCGCCGAGGAAGTGCGGCGTCTGGCTGGCCATACCACCGATGCCACCGGCCAGGTCAGTGGCATCATCGAGCGCTTTCGCGAAGGCATGCAGCAGCTCGGCGATGCCGGCCAGCACATGAACCAGGCCGTGGCCGACGGCCGCACCGGTATTCTCGCCGTCAGCAGCGGGCTGGACAGTACGCGCCAGGCCATGGATCGCCTGGACGCTCAGGTCGGCCAGATCGCCGCAGGCACGGAGCAGATCGGCCAGGCCGTGCGCTCGATCAATGGCGATGTACAGAACATCGCCCAGGTCGCCAGTGAACTGCTCGGCAAGGCCGGCCAGGTACTGCATCACAGCAAGGCTGTGCGCGAAGACGGTGATCGCCTGCTCGCAGGGCTCGGCGACTTTCGCCTGGAAATTCACGCAGCCGTGCGCGCCAGCGTCGAACAACTGGCCAAACGTGCCGAGCTGGTCAGCGACATGACGGCGGCCGAACGACTGCTTGCCGATACCCTGGCGCGCGACAGCCGTTTCGAGCTGTTCTACCTGGTAGATAGCCGCGGCGTACAGATTTCCGAGAACATCTTCGCCGCCGATGTGGCCCACGGTGAGGGTGCCAGCTGTCGCGGCCACGACTGGAGCCAGCGCCCCTGGTTCCGCGCCGTGGCCGAGCGAATGGAGAGCCATATCACCCAGGTCTACCGTTCCTCGGCGACGGACGATTTCTGCTTTACCGTTTCAGTCCCCATTGTCGATGAACGCGGCCAACTGCTGCGTGTGCTGGGAGCGGACGTGAGGCTCTCGGCGCTGGTGTGATCGGTGCCGACTGGGCTAGGCTGGCCTCTGTCGATTCGTCACACCTCAAGGGAAGCGCCATGATCCGCATTCACAACAACAAGGGCCTGCAGCAGCAGATCGAAATCGGCTCGCACCTGCTCACCGGTGACGTCTCGCCCGAGCAGGGCGGGGATGGCGCCGGACCGGAACCGCACGATCTGTTCGACGCAGCCCTCGGCACCTGCAAGGCCATGACCCTGCTGCTCTATGCGCGCCAACGCGGCCTTCCGCTGGAAGGCATCGACGTGCACGTCGAGCGTGACGACAGCGAGGAGCGCCAGGGCAACTACCGCCTGATCGTCGATCTGACGCTCAAGGGGCCACTGGACGAGACTCAGCGCCAGCAACTGCTGCGCGTGGCGGACAAATGCCCGATCCACAAGCTGATGACCACCACCGACATCCAGGTCGAAACCCGCTTGGCGGGAGCTCAGGCATGAGCGAGTTGCAGCTGATCCGCCCGCGCGCCGAGGACATTTCCGGCCAACCGATTCTGCGTCCCCTGCCCTCGGCACGCTTTCGCAGCATCGGCCCCTTCGTGTTCTTCGATCACATGCTGGAGCATGACTACCCGGCCGGCAAAGGCATGAACATTGCCCAGCATCCGCATATCGGCCTATCCACCCTCACCTACCTGTTCGAAGGCCAGCTGCAGCACAAGGACAGCCTGGGATCTGACCAGTTGGTGGGCCCCCGCGATGTCAGCTGGATGACCGCAGGGCGCGCCGTCGCCCATGTCGAGCGCACGCCGCCCGAGCAGCTCGGGCAGAACAAGCGAGCGCACGGCCTGCAGGTCTGGCTGGCCTTGCCGGAAGCCGAGGAACAGTGCGAACCGGCTTACAGCCATCACCCAGCCGCTTCGCTACCCCGCAGCGAGGCCATGGGCGTGCAGATCACCCTGATCGCCGGCAGTGGCTTCTGCCTCGAATCGCCGGTGCCGGTTCGCTCACCGACCCTGTATGCCGAGCTGCGCCTGGCCGCCGGTGCCAACCTGCTGATACCCGCCGAACACAGCGAACGAGCCCTGTACCTCATCGATGGCGAAGCGGAGCTGGATGGCGAGCCCCTGCCCCGGCACACCATGGCAGTGATCCCGGCAGGCGAAACGCCCGTGCTCAGCGCCTGCGGCGAATGCCACCTGGCCCTGATCGGCGGCGAACCCATTGGTCCACGGCGAATCAACTGGAACTTCGTCGCCACTACGCCGGAACTGATCGACCAGGCGCGCCAGCGCTGGGCAGCGGGCGACTGGCCGCAGGTCCCAGGTGAAACCACGCGCATCGAACTGCCGCGCTGAGACTGCTGTTCAAACACAGGCGCTGAAAGGCGCCTGCCGTTCGCAAAGGATTGCCATCTTGCCCCTGTATCGCCCCCTCGCTGGCCTGCTGCTGTTGCCCACGCTAGCCCTGGCCGACCTACCCAGTTTCGAGCCTGAGCCCGGGCAGCATGCCCAGGTACAACAGCACGGCGAACGCTATTTTCTTCAGCAACCCGACGGCAGCCGCCTGGAGCTGAGCATCCCCGAAGGCAACGACGCTGAAGCGCCGAGCTTCGCCGTCGAGGACTACGACTTCGACGGCCACCCGGATCTGGCGATCAGCGTGCCGGCCGGGATGGTCAACTCCGCCTACCACGTTTACCTCTACCGCCCGCTCCTACAACGCTTCGAGTGGTTAGAGATGGCGCCGACGCTGATGGAACGTGTCAATTGCTCATGGCTGTCGGAGCTGCAGCCCAACAATGAGGAGCGGGCGCTCTACAGCCACTGCCGCAGCGGGCCACGCTGGTACTACGACGCCTACCGCTTCGATGAGTCCGGTGCCCCCTGGCTGTACAAGACGCTGCAGGTGCGCCACGACTACGATCCGGATGCACCTGTATTTTTCCCGGTGTTCGAGAAGACACTCGACCCTCAAGGTCGGATCATCGCCAGCCGCGCGCTCGACGATGATGATCAGTCACTCACCTGGACGGTGCCCGCTCCGCGCCTTTACCTCCACGAACGACCGGAAGAAAACAGCCGGAGCAAGGCTTACCTGATCGCAGGGGACGTCTGCGAAGTCCTGGATCAACAGGGGCGCTGGCTACAGATTCGCTACGTCTCGCGCAAGGGTCCATTGGAGCGCTGGGTTTCACTCGATGATGCCTATGCCCAGGCCCAACCCTGAAGCCTCACCCGTGTGAATACACGACAACGCCTTCGCAGTTTTTTGTTACCTGTGCGTGATCCAGAAGCTCAGTAGCCGGGTATAAGCTGCATGCGGATTTTTCAGGCCAACGGATGACCCATGGCAGATCGCGAGTTCGATTACGAAAGTACCCTGGAAGCCTGCGCACGCGGCGACGAACGTGCCTTCCAGACGCTCTACCGGCAAGAGGCCGGGCAATTGCTCGGCCTGGCCATCAGCATGCTGGGCCGGCGGGACATTGCCGAGGACTGCCTGCACGACGCCTTCGTGCGCATCTGGCAGCACGCCGCGCGCTATCGGCGCGAACTGGGCAGCGGCCGCGCCTGGGTGCACAGCATCTTGCGCTACCGCGTGCTCAATGCCTTGCGCAGTGGCAACCGGCATGTCGAAGTGGACGATGACTTCATCGAGCGTGTGCTCGACGACAGCCCGCAGGCCGAAGCGCAAACGCTGGAGCAATCCGAGCAGCGCCTGTTGCGTAGTTGCCTGCAGCGCCTGGAAAAACCGCGCCGCCATCCAATTCTGCTGGCGTTCTACCGGGGTCTGACACACGAGCAGATCGCCAGCCGCCTGAGCACACCGCTGGGCACCATCAAAGGCCGTATCCGCGCCGGCCTGCGCGCGCTGCAGGAGTGTCTGCAAGCATGATTACGCACGATCCCGAAGAACGCCGTGCCCTGATTGGCGAGTACCTGCTCGGCTTGCTCGACGAACATGAAGCAGCCGAGGTGCGCCAATTGCTCGAAGAGGATGAGAGTGCCGCCCGTATGGCCCTGGAATGGGAACGGCACTTTCTCGAACTGAGCGACCGGCTACCGGCACATGCACCCTCCCCGGCACTCTGGGCACGCATTCGGCAGAGCCTGGGTCTACTCGACGAGCCTCGCTCGACCCCGCTGGCCAACTGGTGGAACAGCCTGCTGACCTGGCGTCTGACTGCCGCCGCGCTAGCCGTTGCCCTTTTGCTTGCCGTGCTGATGCCGCTGTTGCGCGCCCCGGATATCGCTGGCGAACGCTTTACCGTGGTGCTGCAGCAACCGGGCGAAGCGGCCAAGCCGGGTTGGGTGATCCAGGTCGGCAGCGATGGCACGCTCTCGCTCGATCCGCTGGTCGCCGATCAGGTCCCAGAAGGCCGCGCCTTGCAATTCTGGACGCTGATCGACCCAGCCGACGGTCCACGTTCGCTGGGTCTGGTCGAAGCCGGCCAGCCACTGCGTCTGCCTGCCGAGCAGATCGGCGCCGTACAGGCCGGGCAGTTGTTCGAGCTGACCCTCGAACCTGAAGGCGGCTCGCCATACAACCGACCTAGTGGTCCGGTGCTTTACATCGGTCGCGCCGTGCTGGCCAGCGCCAACTGAGTGGGTTGCCGGCCGCAAGGCCGGCAACCTTTGCAGCAGCCGATTACCCTGTGAAAAATATTTTCATCCGCCGACATCCAACGCCATTCCTCGTGGGTATAGCTCACAGGTGTTTCGTCGAGGCACCTGCGAAACCGGCCAACCGGCTTCGTCTCGATGCTGAAACCTTTATGAGGAACAACCATGAAACGCATCACTACCCTTTGCACTGCCAGCCTCCTGACCCTGAGCGCAGGTGCCGCCAGCGCCACCGAACTGCTCGCACTGGGCGCCGATGGCAAGCTGTTCAAAGTCGATGTCGCCAGCCTCAAGGTCACCGCCAGCATGGCCGTCAGCGGCGCCAGCGACCTGCGCGGCCTGGATGTGCGCCCGGCCAGCGGCCAGGTCTACCTCCTCAGCGGCACCGATCAGCTTTACACCCTGGACGAAGTCAGCGGTAAGGCCACCGCAGGCAGCAAGCTGCAAACCGCGTTGCCAGGCAGCGGCCAGGCCGTGGTCGACTTCAATCCGGTGGCCGATCGCCTGCGCCTGATGAGCCCGGACGGCACCAACCTGCGGGTAAATGTCGATAGCGGTGAAGCGGCCGTGGACGGCAAGCTTGCCTATGCCACCGACGGTCCCTACGCCGGCAAGCAGGCAAAAGTCGTTGCAGGCGCCTACACCAACTCCTATGCCGGCACGAAGAGCACCGCGCTGTACAACATCGACCTGGCCAGCAGCAGCCTGATGCTGCAGAACCCGCCAAACGATGGCGTGCAGCAACTGGTCGGCAAGGTCGCCGATGGCCTCAAGGCGGCCGCCATGGACATCGCCAGCGATGGCATGGGTGGCAACATGGCCTATGTGCTGACCGGCAAGACCCTGCACCAGCTGGATCTGGCCAGTGGTAAGCCCACCACCCTGGGCGACATAGCCGACCTGCCGGACGGCATCATCGATATCGCCGTACTGCCCGCGAAGTAAGATGAAAAAAGGCTGTGCCCACTGGGCGCAGCCTTTCGTTCAACGCTTGCGCAAAGCAGGCGTCACTGCTCGGCGAATACCTCATCGAACAGATCGTTCATCGCCTTGAATGCCCGCGCGGCGACCACCGGATGGTATTCGTTGCGACCCGGCACGTTGGCCTTGGGATTGGTAAACGAGTGCACGGCGCCGCCGTAGCTCACCAATTGCCAGTCAGTCTTGGCCGCCTTCATCTCGGCAACAAAGCCATCGACCTGCGCCTGCGGTACGGCGGGGTCATCGGCCCCATGCAGCACCAGTACCGGCGCCTTGATGTTCTTGGCATCCGCCGGGTTGGGCGTATCCAGATTACCGTGGAAGGATACGAAGCCTTGCAGCGGCGCCCCAGAACGGGCGAGTTCCAGCACCGTACCGCCACCGAAGCAGAAGCCGATGGCGCCCAGCTTGCTGAGGTCCAGTGCCACTTCGCCGTTCTGCGCCTTGAGCACCTCGACTGCAGCCTGAGCACGCTTGCGCATCAGCGGGCGATCTGCGCGCACGGCAGTGGCCGCAGCACCCGCCTCTTCGGCATTGCCGGGACGGATGGATTTGCCGTACATGTCGGCGAGAAACACCACGTACTTGTCGCCCGCCGCCCGCGCGGCCTTGGCTACGGTATCGTCGTTCACGCCCATCCAGTTGGGAACGGCGAGCAGCCCGGGGCGCGGCGTGGTGACCGAATCGTCGTAGACCAGTACACCTTCGAAGGCTTCGCCATCGATTTCGTACGCAACCGTCTTGGTCACGACCGCCGCATCGGCAAAACCCGCGAATGCGGCGCACAACAGGGGAACCAGTGTCTTCTTCTGCATGGTGAGGCCTGCCCTTGTATTGGTAGGCCCCTGACAATAGCCTCACCGTCGACAATCACCAAGTCGAGATGGGGCGGGTTTCAGACAGGAGGTTTCAAGCGGCTGGTTGTTCGGCCCAGCGCTCCTTGATCTGCAGAATCTCGGGCAGGCAGGCGATGAACAGCTCGACCAGGCGTGGATCGAAGTGGCGCCCACTCTGTTCACGGAGGAAAACGACCGCATCCTCCACGGACCAGGCCTGCTTGTAGGGGCGCACGCTGGTCAGCGCATCGAACACGTCAGCGATGGCGACGATGCGGCCCTCCAGGGGAATCTCCTCGCCACTCAAGCCATTGGGGTAACCACTGCCATCCCACTTCTCATGGTGCGACAGGGCAATGCGCTGCGCCGTGCGCAGTAGCCCTGAGCTGTGCTCGCCGATGATACGCGCACCAATTTCCACGTGCTGGCGCATCACCTGCCATTCCTCCTCGTCCAGCTTTCCCGGCTTGCGCAGCACGGCGTCGGGAATACCGATCTTGCCGACATCGTGCATCGGCGCCGCGTTGAGCAGTTCCTCGGCCGCGCTTTCGCTGAAGCCGGCGGCCAGCGCCAGCACCTTGGAGAAATGGCTCATGCGAATGACGTGCAGGCCGGTCTCGTTGTCCTTGTACTCGGCAGCCATGCCCAGCCGCTGGACGATCTGCAGGCGGGTCTGCCTGAGTTCATCGACACGTACCAGCGACAGATGAGTGCGCACCCGAGCACGCACGATGGGCGGGCTGATTGGCTTGGTGATGTAGTCCACCGCGCCAACCTCGAAACCGCGCGCCTCATCTTCGACATCGCCCAGGGCGGTCACGAAGATCACCGGAATCGTCTTCAGCTGAGGACTGCCCTTGAGCTGCTCGCATACCTCATAGCCGGTCATGCCCGGCATCATGACATCGAGCAGGATCAGGTCGGGCCGTTCACGTTCGGCCATTTCCAGCGCGCGCGCCCCCTCTTTGGCGAACAGCAGGCGATAGTCCTCCTGCAGGATATGGCGCAGCACCTGCAGGTTGGTGGGTTCGTCATCGACCAGCAGCAACAGCGGACGCGTATCGGCAACCAGGGTCATGATGGGGTCGTTTCCTCGTCTTGCAGTTGTAGCAACAATTGATCGAGCACACGCAGGGCCTGATCGAAATCGAAGTCATCCAGCGCCTGACGCATATCGTTCAGAGCGGCGCCATAGGCTGTACCCCTGGCGGCCTGCTCCATGATGGCAAGGCTTTCATCATCCAGGCCGCCCCGCTGCAGCGCCTGTCGCAGCTGACTTGCCTGTTCACGCAGCGAGCGCAAGTCGACAGCCGAGCTTTCAGCCGAAGATACGGCCTCAGGCACCTGCGGCACCACCTCCTTGACGGTCAGAAGAGCCTGCTCAAGTTCCGCGATCAGTGCAGGTAAAGCCTGCTCGTCCTGAGCCTGAAACGCCCGCTCGACCAACTGCCCCAAACCGGCCAGGCTGCCCATCGCCAGATTGCCGGCGGCACCGTGCAGTCGATGCGCGAGCGCCTCACCTTCGTACCAGTGGCGCGCCGCCAGCAGTTGGCTGAGGCGCGCCGCCAGATCATGCTGTTCGGCAATGAAGGTATTGATCGCCTGCGCCATGCGCAGCGGCCCACCCCACAGGCTGCTGCCACGGACCCAGTCGAACAGGCCATCGTCGGCAACCCGGGTGGCACTGACCACTGCGCTGGGTACATCGGTCAGCCCGAGCAGTCGGGCGATTTCCCAGAGCAGCGCGTTGACATCCAGTGGCTTCGAAGCAAAGCCATTCATACCCGAGTCCAGCGCTGCCTGACGATCCTGGTCGAGCACGCTGGCGGTCAGGGCAATGATCGGAATCGGCTCTCGTGCCTCGGCCGCTTCCAGCTGACGAATCCGCCGCGAGGCTTCAAGTCCATCGACACCCGGCATCTGCACATCCATCAGGATCAGATCGAAGCGCTGCTGGGTGAATGCCTGCAGTGCGCCTTCACCATCGGCGACGCAGTGTACGCGATGGCCGAAATGCTCCAGGGTCAGTTGCAGCAGCTCGAGGTTCTGCGGCACGTCATCAGCCGCGAGGATGTTCAACTGCCCCAGCTCAGGCAGCACGGCACGTTGCTGCGAGGCCAGACGCTTGCCGGCACGCAGCGGCAACTCGACGCTGAAGCAACTGCCCTGCCCTTCGGTGCTTTCGACCCGCAAGCGCCCACCCATCAACTCGACCAGCTGCCGGGAAATGGTGGTGCCGAGGCCGGTACCGCCAAAGCGCCGGCTCATCGAGGCATCAGCCTGAGCGAAAGGCTCGAAGATCTTCTCCAGGCGATCGGCTGCGATTCCGATGCCGGTGTCCTTTACCGCCAGGCGCATTACGCCCGGCTCACCCGTCACTTTCAGACGAATCTCGCCGTGCAGGGTGAACTTGACCGCATTACCGAGCAGGTTGGTCAGGACCTGTTGCAAACGCAGTGGGTCACCACAGAAGAACTCGTGGGTCGTTGCCGGGTAATCCAGATGCAGCTGCAGGCCTTTGCTCTCGGCCGTCAGCCGCTGCGTCGCGAGCACCTGCTCGCACAGCTCGCGCAGGGAGAAATCCAGTTGTTCCAGTTCGATGGCGCCACGGTCGAGCTTGGCCGTGTCGAGGATGTCATTGAGCAAGCCCAGCAACGAACGCGACGAATGCTGTACGGTGCTCAGATGGCGACGTTGCTCGCTGGAAAGCGGCGTTTCCAGCAGCAGGTCGGTAAAACCGATGATGGCATTCATCGGCGTACGAATTTCATGGCTCATGTTGGCAAGGAAGCTGCTTCGCGCGGCAGCGGCGGCCTCGGCGCGATCACGGGCAGCCCGCAGATCCTGTTCCATGACCCGGCGCGGGGTCAGGTCGGTCGCCAACTTGACGACCTTGAACGGCTTGCCGTCGGTATCGAGGATCGGGTTGTAGCTGGCCTGAATCCAGACTTCCCGTCCTCCCTTACCAAAGCGGTGGTATTCACCTGCACGAAAATGACCTGCACGCAGATCCATCCAGCCCTGGCGATAAGCATCGCTCGCCACCAGTTCAGGATCGCAGAGCATGCCGTGGTGGCGCCCTACCACCTCCTCCTTGGCATAACCAAACAACGCCAGTGCATTGTCATTGATGTCGAGGATATTGCCCTCGAGGTCGAACTCGATCAAAGCCATCGCCTTGCTGATCGCAGTGACCTTGCCTTCATATTCGGCATTGCGCCGCTTGGTTTCGGTCTGGTCGAGCAATACGCCATCGATCCAGCGCGGCAAACCGTTTTCGTCGCAAACTGCGCTACCACTCTCCCAGATCCAGTGTTCCGCGCCATCGCGGTCGAACAAGCGGTATTCGACAACGTAGTTGCGGCCTTGCTCGATGGCCTGCATCACCTCGTCTGCGACTCGCTGATAGTCGTCCGGGTGATACATCTCGGCAATCGAACAGCGGCGACTGATGAAATCCTCCGCACTCCAACCGGTGAGGGGCTGCACCGCATCGCTGATGAATATCATGGTCCAGTCCTGATCCAGCGTGCAGCGGAACGACACACCAGGAATGTTGCTGATCAACGAACGGTACTGCTGCTCGCTGTCACGCAGGGCCTTCTCCATGGCATGTCTTTCGCTGATATCGGCGACGAATACCACGAACAGCGGACGACTACCTGAATGGGTGATACCAACGCTGATGCGTACCGATTTCTCGTTGCCGTCACGAGTCAGACACATCAGTTCCTGCTCACCAGCCGGCATCGTCAGGCGACCTGTCCTGAGGTAATCGGCCAGTAGGACTTCGACCTGCTCAATGTAGCGAGCCGGCATCAGTGAGCGCATGTGCATGCCCACCAGTTCTTGCGGTGCCCAGCCAAACAGACGCGAGACCGCGCGATTGGCCGAGCGCAACGTGCCGGTGTGATCGACGGTGATGATGGCATCCAGAGCCGTGTCGAAGATCGAGCGCAAATGCTGCTCGCTGGCCTTGAGTTGAAGACTCATGCGGCGGTAACGCAGTAGCGTATTGACCGCCACCACGAAGACCGTCAGAGCGACGGTCAGCAGCGTGATGGCAATGGCGATATAACCACTGTCGACCACTGCCATCGGAGCCTCGGACTCCGGCGTACCGACGAAACGCGCCGCCGCCATGCCGGTATAGTGCATGCCACTGATTGCCAGGCCCATCACCAGGGCGCTGAGCAGAAGCGCCCATAATGTCGGCAAACGCCCCTCCAGACCGAAGCGTACCCACAACGCCAGAATGGCCAGGGCAACGGCAACGACGATGGACAGGGCGAACATCCAGGGGTCATAGCGCAGCAGCGGCGCCATCTGCATCGCCGCCATACCGCTGTAGTGCATGGCGCCGATACCGGCCCCGACCAGTACACCACCTACACACAGCTGCAACAGGCTCAAGTCACGCCGCGCCAGCAGGCTCAGCGCGACCCATGAAGCAGCCAGGCTCGGCAGCATCGACAGTAGCGTGATGCCCAGATCGAATCGCACCGCCGCACACAGTTCGAAGGCGAGCATGCCGAGAAAATGCATGGACCAGATGCCGCCGCCAAGCGCGAGCGAACCGGTGAGAATGGTGATTTGCCTGGCGACCGGATGCGAACTGTCGCGCGCTTCACCGGCCAGCTGCAGCGCCATGCCGGCGGCGAATACGGCAATAGCCAGCGACAGCAGCACCAGGGAAGTGTCGTAACTACTGAGCACAAGGACACTCGGGTCCGCGCCCATCAAGAAGAACAACTCGAAAATCGACATACCACCCCAAGGCACTGCAGAAAGCCAGCCAATTGCCAGCATCTGAAACGACAGGGTCGCGCTTGTCAATTAAAGCCGATCAATCGCGCTCATAGAAAAGCCCGCCGAAGCGGGCTTGTTCCAATACCTGGCCTATCAGGCAGAAAGTTCCACCAACAACTTGTTCAGACGCTGCACGTAAGCGGCAGGATCTTTCAGGCTGTCACCCGCAGCCAACGCGGCCTGATCGAAGAGAATGTGCGACAGATCGGTGAAGCGGTCCTCGTCCGGCTCGGCATCCAGACGTTCGATCAGCGGATGCGCGGGGTTGAACTCGAAGATCGGCTTGGCGTCCGGAACCTTCTGCCCGCTGGCCTCGAGAATCTGGCGCATCTGCAGACCGAGATCCTGCTCACCGATGGCGAGAATCGCCGGCGAGTCGGTCAGGCGATGGGAGACGCGAACCTCGGCGACCTGCTCGCCCAGCGCACCCTTGAGGCGCTCGATCAGCCCCTCCTTGGCCTTGGCGACTTCTTCCTGAGCCTTCTTGTCCTCTTCCGAGTCCAGCTCACCCAGGTTCAGGTCACCACGGGCCACGTCGACGAACTGCTTGCCGTCGAACTCGGTCAGGTAGCTCATCAGCCACTCGTCGATGCGGTCGGTAAGCAGCAGCACTTCGATGCCCTTCTTACGGAAGACTTCAAGGTGCGGGCTATTCTTGATCTGCGCGTAGCTTTCGCCCGTGAGGAAGTAGATCTTGTCCTGACCTTCCTTGATGCGGCCCAGGTATTCGGCCAGCGAAACCGATTGCTCGTCGCCTTCGCCTGCGGTGGAGGCGAAACGCAACAGACCGGCGATCTTCTCCTTGTTGGCGAAGTCTTCCGCCGGGCCTTCCTTGAGCACCTGGCCAAAGGCCTTCCAGAAGGTCTTGTAGTCGTCCGGCTTGTCCTTGGCCAGCTTCTCCAGCATGTCCAGCACACGCTTGGTCAGTGCCGATTTCATCGAGTCGATGACCGGGCCGGACTGCAGGATCTCGCGGGAGACGTTCAGTGACAGGTCGTTGGAGTCGACCACACCTTTGATAAAGCGCAGGTACAACGGCAGGAACTGATCGGCCTGATCCATGATGAATACGCGCTGCACGTAGAGCTTGAGGCCCTTGGGCGCTTCGCGGTGGTACAGGTCGAACGGCGCACGCCCCGGCACGTAGAGCAGCGATGTGTACTCCAGCTTGCCTTCGACCTTGTTGTGGCTCCAGCTCAGCGGGTTCTCGAAGTCATGACCGACGTGCTTGTAGAACTCCTGGTATTCCTCGTCCTTGATCTCGGTACGCGGACGGGTCCACAGGGCGCTGGCGCGGTTGACGGTTTCCCACTCGACCTCCGCTGGCTTGTCTTCACCGTGCTGTTCCTTCGGCAGTTCGATGGGCAGTGCGATGTGATCCGAGTACTTCTTGACGATGTTGCGCAGGCGCCAGCCATCGGCGAACTCTTCTTCACCGCTCTTCAGATGCAGAACGATACGGGTACCACGTTCGGCTTTCTCGACGGTGGCAACTTCGAACTCACCTTCGCCTTTGGATGACCAATGCACGCCTTCGCTGGCCGGGCTACCGGCACGGCGGCTGAACACCTCGACCTCATCGGCGACGATGAAGGCCGAATAGAAGCCCACACCGAACTGGCCGATCAGGTGCGAATCCTTCTTCTGATCGCCGGAGAGATTCTTCAGGAAGTCGGAAGTGCCGGACTTGGCGATGGTGCCCAGGTGCGCGATGACTTCCTCGCGGCTCATGCCGATGCCGTTGTCTTCGAGGGTGACGGTCTTGGCATCCTTGTCGAAGGACAGGCGGATCTTCAGCTCGGCGCCACCTTCGAGCAGCTCGGGCTTGGCCAGCGCCTCGAAACGCAGCTTGTCAGCGGCGTCGGACGCGTTGGAGATCAACTCGCGCAGGAAGATTTCCTTGTTCGAGTACAGGGAATGGATCATCAGGTGAAGCAGTTGCTTCACCTCGGTCTGGAAGCCCAGGGTTTCTTTTTGAGTTTCCACACTCATGGTCTGCTAACTCCATCTGTAGGACAGGAACCGCTATCGCGGCGATGACCTACAGATGGGGCCTGCTGGATGAATTTCAAGGGCTTGGAGCAGGCGCATCATCGTCTCGGGCAGGTAAAAACTGCCCGCAAGCCGAATATGGCGGGTTGCACCCGCCCTACGGCTCCAGCAGTTCCAGGCGACCGATTTCTTCCGGTTTGAAACTGAAGCTGGCCTGGCCGCCGCCACTGCCCATCTGTTGAGTGAGGCGAATGCTGCCATCGTCATCGACACCGACGAAACGCCCCTCCACCGTGCCGCCACTGGCGCGGCTCAGGCGCATGCTGAGGTTGCGGTACTGTTCCGGATTGCGCTGCAAACGCGCCAGGCTGAAACGCTGACGACGGTCGACCGGACGACTCAGGCGCTCCTCGACAGCAGTCGCTTCAGCTTGTTGTGCCGGTTGCTTGGCCGCAACGGAGGGCAATGCCGGGAAGCGATCACCCTCCACCACCCAGCCTTGCTCAGAGCGCTTGTGCAAACGAATTGGCAAGCGCTCGTTACGCCCGTCGATCTGTGCGTCAACCTGCAATTCCAGGGTATCGCCCTCGAAGGTGAACACCGGCAGTTTCAACTCGCGCACCTCGCGCGTAGCGAAACGTCGTTGCAGATAGTCCTGCAGGACATGGGCGATGGTGTCACGCGAGTCGTATCGGGTATCGACCTTGCCATCGACATAGCGCAGGCGATCACGATACAGCTCCACCCGGCCACTCAGGCTGGTCTTGAAGCGTGGCGGCATGACCAGGTGGAAATCGCCAACCAGACGATTCGGTTCCTGCGGCAGCAGGTCCAGATGCAGGGTGTAACCACGACTCAGGCGACGAGCCTCGGGCAGATCCTGTTCCGGCAACAGCCAGTTCAGCTCTACCTCTGGCAGGTTACCGCTATCCTGGGGCAATACGTCGATACGCACCCGACCATCGACTGGCTGCGGCAGGCGGATACTCAGTTCGCGCAGGGCGAAGAAATCCAGGCCTTCACGCAGCACCAACACACCATCGATCAGTTCACCCTGCTGCGGGCGAAATGGCTGGCCGTTCAGCTCACCGTCCAGATTGATGGCCAGCTCTGCCGGCACCTGCACCTCGGGCTTGAGCCAGTCCAGACGGACGATCGCCGCCAGACGCTCGGCATCCTTGCTCGCCAGCAAGGTCAAGCCCACCACCAGCGGGATGATGCCAAGCCCGATGAGAGTGACCGCGCTACGCGCTCGCCGCCAGTGGCGCACGATGTAGATCAAGGTGAGCGGGGGGATCAGACTGCCCCAGCCCCACAACAGACTGGTAGCGAACGCGCGCATGACCAGCCATACCAGACCGGCCAGCATCAGCACCAGGCCACCAATTATCAGCAACGCATCCATCTACAGGGTCCTTGTCATGATTTCGCTGCGCTGCCGATCCGCCCCAATCGCCAGGCAAGTCTCAAGAACTCAGGGCTCATCGACCTTGAAGTGGGCGCGGGCGGTGGCAATCGGTTCGGTCTGCTTGGTCTGCCAGGCGGTGATCGCCACGTTGGCCACCCGACGCCCCTGCCGCCAGACCTGGCACTGCGCATAGGTGTCACGATAATGGCCGGCGCGCAGGTAATCTATCGAGAAGTCGATGATTTTGGGCAAATGTGGAATGCCCATGAACATCAATAGATGGAGCATGGCTGCGTGTTCCATGAAACCGGCGATTACGCCGCCATGTAACGCCGGCAGTACCGGGTTACCGATGCAGTCGCGGTTGGCAGGCAGGCGAAAGACCATGTCGTCACCCAGACGCAGGCATTCGATACCAAGCAGCTTGGCGTAGGGGATCAGATTGATCAGGGGGTCATAATCGTTCTGCTGATGCGCACGCGCCACCAGTTGCTCCAGGCTCAGCTCGCTCATGCGCCACCGCCTTGCTGGATATTCTGCTTCAGCTCACCGCCGCCCTGCACTGCCTTGCCCATGCGCATGAAGGCACCAACCACGTGGGCAATCGGCTGCTCGGGGTCGTCCTGATAGGCATAGCCACGAGTGAAGATGATGTTGGGCGTGACCCGATAACACTCGGCGAAACCGAATACATCCTTGCCCGGCTCGGCCGGGTGCATGTAATCGATGCGCAGATCGAGTGTCGGGCAGATCTCGAATTCCGGCAGTACGCAGACTGTGGAGATACCGCAGGTGGTGTCCATCAGCGTGGTAATGGCGCCACCGTGGATCACACCAGTGTCCGGGTTGCCGACAATATGCGGCGCGTACGGCAAGCGCAGCGTCAGTCCTTTGCCATCGGCCGACTCGACACTCATGCCCAGCACCTGACAATGACGCAACGCGGCCAGAAACCGCTGCGCCCGCTCCTCGATCGACTGCTCACTCATCACACTGCTGCTCTGCCGCGAAAAAAGGCTGCGCATGATAGCGCCTTGCGCCCGGACTCACACCCGTCCGGGGCTTGCTCTCAAGTCCAGGGGAACTTATTGGCATCGCCGGCATTCGAAGTGACTGTGTGCTCTGGGGTCAGCCCAGCCACTTATAACTCTCACACATGGAGTGATGACCGTGAACAAACCTCTGACTTATGCCCTGCTGCTTGCCACTGCCCTGGGTCTCGCCGCCTGCGAGAAAACCCCGGAAGACAAGATGGAGTCGGCCAAGGAGTCAGTCTCCGAAGCGATGGAGAACCTGGGCGATGCAGCCAAAGACACCGGCGACGCCATCGAACAGAAGACCAACGAAGCCTTGGGTAATGAACCTACCACTGGCGAGAAAATTGAGGATGCGGCCAGCGATGCGGCCGACGCCATCGAGGATGCCGGCGACGAAGCCAAAGACGCAGTCGACGGCCAGTAACCTCCACTCAAAATCAGGAAGGCCCGCAATGCGGGCCTTCTTTCATTTCAGCGCTGGGCTGATCATCAGCAGCAGGCTACAGGCCAGGCCCACCACCCATACCAGACTGCGCTGCCAGTGCAGATCCCACCAGTAGAACAGCAGGTACAGCACGCGGCTGACGACGAAGGTGACGGCCAGAATGTCGACCAGAAAGCCGTAAGTCTGCGTGGTGTGTGCCATCAGCACACCTGCCGCGAACAGTGGGAAGGCCTCGATGCTGTTCAAATGCGCCGCCAGGGCACGCGCACCGAACCCCGTCAGACGCGCCTGCTGGGCGCGTGGGTGATGGTTGTCGTAACGACCACCTCCCTCCTTGGCCATGGCCTTGGCCACCGGGGCCTTGGCGATGAAGATCAACAAGGCGCTGATAAAGACGCACCAGAACGGCAGGCTCATTCACTCTTCTCCTTGGCCACCTCGGCGGCCGGCGTTGGGGTATACACCATCACTTCCAGCACATCCGAATGGAACTCTCGGCGATACAGCACCACCACCACACCCGCAGTCACCAGCATGAAGAACCAGGGGTTGATGAACCAGGCCAGGGTTGCCATACCGAAATAGTAGGCGCGCAAACCGAAGTTGAACTGGTTGGCGGCCATCGAGATCACCCGCGCTGTGCGCTCTGCGAAAGCCTTGCGCTCCTGCTCGGTGACATGCCGCTCCCCCACCATCGGCGCCGAGCCCACCAGCACCGCTGCGAAGTTGTACTGGCGCATGCACCAACTGAAGGTGAAGAAGGCATAGACGAAGATGATGCCCAGGCACAGCAGCTTGATCTCGGATAGACCACGACTGGCCTGTTGTACGAAAGGAATGTCGGCCAGCAGCGACAGGGCACGGTCGGAGGCGCCCAGCACGGTGAGAATACCGGCCAGGATAATCAGCGTGCTGGAGGCGAAGAACGAGGCGTTGCGCTCGAGGTTACCGATCACGTTGGCATCGGCAATACGATTGTCACGCAGCAACATGCGGCGCATCCAGTCCTCACGATACAAGTGCAGGACGCTGGCCAGACAGGGTGTGGTTCGCGCCTTCAAGGAGGCATAGCGGGTATAGCCGCCCCAGCACAGAACGAACCACAGAGCGGCCAGAAAATGAGGCAGATACGGATAGCTGTTGAGCATGCCAACTCCTTGCAAGACTGCTGCGGATTATAGCCAGGCTGCCTCTTTCCTTGTTCGACAAAAAAGGCCGCCTCGTGGGCAGCCTTGTTTTGTTTCGGGCGCGTCTTATGCAGTGGTTGCGTTCTGACGCAGACCCAGAATGCGGTCGAGCACCACCACCAGAACCAGCGTCACCGCCACCGGCAGCAGCCAGCCCAGGCTCTGACCGGCCAGAGGCAGTTGCCCGAACCAGGCTGGAACCTTGTCGGCCCAGGGGGTCGCGGCAACACCGTCGGCAACGCCGAAAATCAGCGTAACGGCCATCACCGGCACGAACACCAGCGCCTGGGAAACCCACAGCCGGTTGGCCAGACTCAGGGCAACCAGCACGATAGCCAGCGGATACAGGCCCACCAGAACCGGAATCGAGAAGCTGATCAGTTGAGTCAGGCCCTGATTGGCCACCACCAGGCTGAACACGCCGAACAGAATCACCACAGTGCGGTAGGAAACCGGCAGCAATTTGCTGAAGAACTCGCCACAGGCCGTCAACAGGCCAACCGCGGTGGTCAGACAGGCCAGGGTGATGACAACAGCCAGCAGCAGGCTGCCGGCAGTGCCGAAGGTGTGCTGCACGTAGGTGGTCAGCACCTGCACGCCATTTTGCGCATCACCCGCAATGCCCTGGCTGGTAGCGCCGAGATAGAACAGCGCCAGATACACCAGCGACAGACCGATGGCCGCGATAACGCCGGCGATTACCGAATAACGCGTGATAAGGCCGGCGTCGCTGACACCACGGTCGCGAATCGCACTGGCGATCACGATGCCGAACACCAGTGCGCCCAGGGTATCCATGGTCAGGTAGCCCTGCAGGAAACCCTGCACCAGCGGCGCCTCACGGTAGCTGTCGGCTACCACGCCAATCTCGCCAGCTGGCGCGAACAGCGCAGCGCCGCCAAGCACCAGCAGCGCAGCCAGCAGTACCGGCGTGATGAACTTACCGATACGGTCGACCAGTTGACCGGGATTGAGCGAGAGGAACAGCACGGCCGCGAAATACACCAGGGTATAGATCAGCAGCGGCGCACCTTCGTTACCGGTGAATGGCGCAATACCCATCTCGAAGGACACCACGGCGGTACGCGGCGTGGCGAACAGAGGGCCGATAGCCAGGTAAACCGCTACCGCGAGGATTGCACCCGCGACCTTACCCAGGGGAGCAGTGAGCAGGTCCATACCGCCGCCCACTCGGGCCAGGGCCACCACAGTCAAAAGCGGCAAGCCAACGCCGGTCAGCAGGAAGCCGAGTGCTGCGGGAAGCAGATTCTCCCCGGCGGCAAGGCCAGCACTGGGCGGGAAGATGATATTGCCTGCGCCGAGAAACAACGCAAATGTCATGAAGCCAAGGGCCAGGAGGTCCGAGCTTTTCAAACGAGTCATAAAGGGAAATACCACAAGCAGGAAATCGAAGAGTTGCGGGGGTTTCCTTGAGGGATCGGGGAAACGTCGCCCGAGCGTTTGGCTCGAACCACTGCAGGCATCGCCAGGCGCTTGTGGCGCCACGGACACGATAAGGCGCGCATACTAACGAAAAGCGCCCGTCAGCAGCACAGTTGGCGGACGAGCTGTCGAACTGGCGTAACTGACTGTCGCATCGGCAAAAGTTATGGGAAATCTGACCGCCACACTTTCGCTTCCTACCTGGACCGCCCCTTACAGGACTAGGCAGCCCGCTCGCAGTGCAGGAGAAACCGAAAAATGAAAAAGGCCGCTCGAGAGCGGCCTTTTTCGTTGAGCGCGATGCTTACTCGGCCAGGCGCCAGGTGGTGCCGCCCTTGCCGTCTTCCAGCACCACGCCCATCGCAGTGAGCTGGTCGCGGATACGGTCGGATTCCGCCCAGTTTTTGTCGGCGCGGGCCTGCAGACGCGCTTCGATCAGTGCATCGACCTCAGCAGCATCGACCTTGCCGGCGGCACCCGCCTGCAGGAAAGCCTCGGGTTCGAGTTGCAGCACGCCAAGCACACTGGCCAATTGCTTGAGCTGAGCGGCCAGCCCGGCAGCGGCCTGCACATCGGATTCGCGCAGGCGGTTGACCTCACGAATCATCTCGAACAACACCGCGCAGGCTTCCGGCGAGTTGAAATCGTCGTCCATCGCCGCACCGAAGCGCTCGACGAAGGCCTCGCCACCGGTGGGCGCTGCATCAGGCAAACCTTTCAAGCCGTTGTAGAAGCGCTCCAGGGCGCCCTTGGCTTCCTTGAGGCTCTCTTCCGAGTAATTGATCGGGCTGCGGTAGTGGCTGGACACCAGCAGGTAGCGCACCACCTCCGGGTGGTACTTTTCCAGCACCTCGCGGATGGTGAAGAAGTTGCCCAGGCTCTTGGACATTTTCTCGCCATCCACGCGCACGGCGCCAGCGTGCATCCAGGCGTTGGCATACTGCTTGCCAGTGGCCGCCTCGCTCTGCGCGATCTCGTTCTCGTGGTGCGGGAATACCAGATCCGGGCCGCCTCCATGGATGTCGAAGGTCTCACCGAGGCAGCAGGTGGACATCACCGAGCACTCGATATGCCAGCCCGGACGGCCCTTGCCCCAGGGCGAGTCCCAGCTCGGCTCGCCCGGTTTGGCCGCCTTCCACAGGACGAAGTCCAGTGGGTCTTCCTTGATTTCGTCGACCTCGATACGCGCGCCGATCTTCAGCTCGTCGATCTTGCGGCGCGACAGCTTGCCGTAGGTCTCGAACCTGGTGACGCGGTAATACACGTCTCCATTGCCCGGCGCGTAGGCGTAGCCCTTGTCGATCAGGGTCTGGATCATCTGGTGCATGCCGGCGATATGGCCGGTGGCGCGCGGTTCGATGTCCGGGCGCAGCACGGACAGGCGCGCCTCGTCCTCGTGCATCGCCGCGATCATGCGCTCGACTAACGCCTCGAACGGCTCGCCGTTTTCGTTGGCGCGACGGATGATCTTGTCGTCGATGTCGGTGATATTGCGCACGTAGGTCACATCGTAGCCGCGCTCGCGCAGCCAGCGGGTGACCACGTCGAAGGCAACCATCACGCGGGCGTGGCCGATATGGCAGAAGTCATAGACGGTCATGCCGCACACGTACATGCGCACGTGATTGCCTTCCAGCGGCTTGAACGCTTCCTTGACCTTGCTGAGCGTGTTGTAGATCGACAGTGCCATTACTGCCCCCAGGAATCGCGCAGGGTCACGGTGCGATTGAAAACCAGGGCACCGGCGGTCGAATCCTTGTCCAGGCAGAAATAACCTTCGCGTTCGAACTGGAAGCGATCATCGGCAGTGGCCTGAGCCAGCGACGGCTCGGCGCGGCAACCGGTCAGCACCACCAGGGACTCCGGGTTGATGTTGTCGAGGAAGCTGCCGCCCTCTTCGCTCTTCTCCGGATTGGCCGAGCGGAACAGACGATCATACAGGCGCACTTCGCACTCGACACTCTCGGCCGCAGGCACCCAGTGGATCACGCCCTTGACCTTGCGGCCTTCGGGGTTCTTGCCCAGGGTGTTCTCGTCATAGGAGCAGCGCAGCTCGACGATGTTGCCCGCGGCGTCCTTGATGGCCTCGTCGGCGCGGATCACGTAACTGCCACGCAGGCGCACTTCACCACCGGGGATCAGGCGCTTGAAGCCGTCCGGCGGGGTTTCCTCGAAGTCGCTGGCGTCGATGTAGATCTCGCGGGAAAACGGCAACACGCGGGTGCCGATGTCCTGCTTGGGATGGCGCGCCAGCTCCAGATTCTCGACCTTGCCTTGCGGATAGTTGGTGATTACCACCTTCAGCGGCTTGAGCACGCACATGGCGCGCGCGGCGTTGGCGTCCAGATCATCGCGGATGGCGAATTCCAGCATGCCGATATCCACCAGGCCACCGGCGCGGTTGACACCGATCATGTCGCAGAACGCACGAATCGACGCCGGGGTATAACCACGGCGGCGATAGCCGGACAACGTCGACATGCGCGGGTCATCCCAACCGTTGACGTGCTTCTCGTCCACCAGTTGCTTGAGCTTGCGCTTGCTGGTGATGGTGTAGTTGAGATTCAGCCGGGCAAATTCGTACTGGCGCGGCTGCGCCGGTACCGGCAGGTTGGCCAGGAACCACTCGTACAGCGGGCGGTGATCTTCGAACTCAAGGGTGCAGATGGAGTGGGTGATGCCTTCGATGGCGTCCGACTGGCCGTGGGTGAAGTCGTAGCTCGGGTAGATGCACCACTTGTCGCCGGTCTGGTGGTGATGGGCGTGGCGGATACGGTAGAGGATCGGGTCGCGCAGGTTGATGTTCGGCGAAGCCATGTCGATCTTGGCGCGCAGCGAACGGGCACCGTCCGGGAACTCACCGGCTTTCATGCGGGCGAACAGGTCGAGGTTCTCTTCCACGGAGCGCTCGCGGAACGGGCTGTTCTTGCCCGGCTCGTTCAGGCTGCCACGGTATTCGCGCATCTCTTCGGCATTGAGGTCGCAGACGAAGGCCTTGCCTGCCTTGATCAGCTCGATGGCCCAGGCGTGCAGTTGGTCGAAATAGTTGGAGGCGTAGCGCTCCTCGCCGGCCCACTTGAAACCCAGCCATTCGACGTCGGCCTTGATCGCGTCGATGTATTCCTGGTCTTCCTTAGCCGGGTTGGTGTCGTCGAAACGCAGGTTGCACTGGCCGCCGAACTCTTCGGCCAGGCCGAAGTTCAGGCAGATGCTCTTGGCATGGCCGATGTGCAGATAACCGTTGGGCTCCGGCGGAAAGCGGGTCACGATCTTGGCGTGCTTGCCGCTGTCCAGATCAGCCTGGACGATGGGGCGCAGGAAGTTGGCAGCTTTTTCGACGGTAGGCTTGCTCATGGTGTCCTTAACAATACTGGCGCGGCACAGGGTAGGCCGCTTCGGGCAAAGTCCGTATCATAACCAACCTGTCAAGCCCCTGACAGGGTGCATGCCACCCTGACAGGCGCTGTTTCTCCCCGAGCCACAGGCTCGAACCTGCCTCATCACGGATACGATCATGATCAAACTGCACACCAACCACGGCGTCATCACCCTGAACCTGTTCGCCGACAAGGCCCCGGAGACCGTGGCCAACTTCGAGCAATACGTGAAGGAAGGCCATTACGACGGCACCATTTTCCACCGCGTGATCGGCAATTTCATGATCCAGGGCGGCGGTTTCGAGCCTGGCATGAAGCAGAAGCCGACCCGCGCACCGATCAAGAACGAAGCCAACAACGGCGTCGCCAACAAGGTCGGCACCGTCGCCATGGCCCGCACCATGGAGCCGCACTCGGCATCCGCGCAATTCTTCATCAACGTCGCCGACAACGGCTTCCTCAACCACAGCGCACCGACCGTACAGGGCTGGGGCTACGCAGTGTTCGGTGAAGTGGTCGAAGGCATGGACGTGGTCGAGAAGATCAAGGGCGTCGCCACCACCATGAAATCCGGCCACCAGGACGTACCGGTTGACGATGTGATCATCGAGAAGGCCGAAGTCGTCTGACAGACCGACGAAAAACTACTGCGCTAGGCTATGCGTCGTTGCGGCCGGCCTCGGGCTGCTCATTTACAGCCCGTAAACTCCGCGCCCTCGGCCACCCGCGCCTAGCCTAGCCGTCGCTCGCTACCTTTTTCATCGGTCTGTTGAACGAAATGATCCTGCTGATCTCCGATCTGCACCTCGAAGAGAAACGCCCGGACATCACCCGGGCGTTTCTGCATTTTCTCGCCACGCGCGCGCGCCAGGCCGAGGCGCTGTACATCCTCGGCGACTTCTTCGAAGTCTGGATCGGCGACGACGGCATGACGCCCTTCCAGCATGACATCGCCGTTGCCCTGCGCGAGCTGAGCGACGCCGGCACGCGTATCTATCTGATGCATGGCAATCGCGACTTTCTCATCGGCAAGCGCTTCTGCCGTGAGGCGGGCTGCACCCTGCTGAGTGACCCGCACAAGCTGCAGATGAACGGCGAGCCGGTGCTGCTGATGCACGGTGACAGCCTGTGCACCCTCGATATCGGCTATATGAAGCTGCGGCGCTGGCTGCGCAATCCGCTATCGCTGCTGATCCTGCGCAACCTGCCACTGAGCTCGCGGCAGAAGCTGGCGCGCAAGCTGCGCAACGAAAGCCGCGCACAGACGCAGATGAAAGCCAGCGAGATTGTCGACGTCACCCCGCAAGAAGTGATCAAGGTGATGGCCGCACATGGCGTACGCACGCTGATCCATGGCCACACCCACCGGCCGGCGGTGCATGAGCTGAAAGTCAACGATCAAGCTGCACGACGTATCGTGCTGGGGGACTGGGACCGCCAGGGCTGGGCATTGCAGGTCGATGACGAGGGCTTCAAGCAGGCGCCGTTCGAACTCACGCCAACCTAACCGTAGCCTGGATGAAATCCGGGGAAGCAACCCTCAAGATCGCCCCGGATTTCATCCGGGCTACGACACTGCAGGGCTTTGCTCCCCCTCTCCCGCTTGCGGGAGAGGGTCATCAGATGGCCGCTTCGCAGCCGCTCTCTGCAGGCACACCGCTATGGAAACGGAACTGCTCATCCGGCGTGGTGATCAGTTCCCGCTCCACCGCCCGCACCACCTCGATACGTGCATCGACATCGGCCGCATCACCATACAGGTAGGCGAGCTTGAGATAACCCCGATAATGGCGCCCTTCGCTCTCCAGCAACCCGGCGTAGAACTTGGCCAGTTCAGCATCCAGTCGCGGCACCAGCGCGGCGAAGCGCTCACATGAGCGCGCCTCGATAAAGGCGCCCACCACTAGCACATCCACCAGCCGCTCCACTTCACCTCCACGCAGCAACGCGCGCAGGCCGGCGGCGTAGCGCGAAGCGGAAACATGGCGAACCTCGATGCCACGTCCGCGGATGATCTTGCTCACCTGCTCGAAGTGCACCAGTTCCTCACGAGCCAAACGCGACATTCTCGCGGTCAATTCGGTCTTCGTCAGGTAGCGCCCCATCAGGCTCAGGGCCGTCTGCGCCGCTTTGTATTCAAGATTGCGGTGGTCGAGCAGGAGAATTTCCTGCTGGCGCAAGGCCTCATCCAGCCAGGCATCCGGCGTGGCGACGCCACCGAGAAACTCGATAATTTCCTGCAGGATCGACACAGGTTCCTCACCATTACTCGGAACATGCTTGGAATTTGACATCATATTTGAAGCGCTCTAGGTGCTGGCGAGGTTGAAAATGGCGGGCCATTATACGAGTGGCAGGCCGGACGACCAGCACGCCGTTGATGCAGGTCAAGAAGCCGCGTTCAACGACGCACCTATAGTTGAATAAACGCTATTCATTTTCAGGGAGACGACCATGCAAGCGATCCGTAGCATTCTGGTGGTGATGGAACCCCAACACCCCGAAGGCCTCGCACTGAAGCGGGCAAAACTGATAGCTGGAGTCACCCAATCGCATCTGCACCTGCTGGTCTGCGACAAGAAAGGCGAGCACAGCGCCTGGCTCGAAGATCTCAGCAGCAGCCTCGGCGAAGAAGGTTTCAGCGTCTCCACTCAGCAGTCCTGGCATGACAACCCGCACCAGACCATCATTACCGTGCAGCAGGCAGAAGGCTGCGGACTGGTGATCAAGCAGCACCTGCCGGACAACCCGCTGAAAAAAGCCCTGCTCACCCCGGAGGACTGGAAACTGCTGCGCTACTGCCCGGGCCCGGTACTGATGGTCAAGACCGAGCGCCCCTGGACTGGCGGCAATATCCTTGCTGCCGTGGACGTGGGCAACGCCGATGGCGATCACCGCACACTGCACGCCGGGATCATCAGCCATGGCTACGATATCGCCGGCCTGGCCAAAGGCACCCTGCACGTGACTACCGCGCATCCGACACCGATGCTGTCTGCTGCCGACCCGACCTTCCAGCTCAAGGAAACCATCGAGGCTCGCTACCGCGAGCAGTGCCGCAGCTTCCAGGCCGAGTACGACATCAGTGACGAACGCCTGCACGTGCTCGAGGGCCCGGCCGACGTGGTAATTCCACAAGTTGCCCACCGGCTCGATGCCGCCGTCACGGTGATCGGCACCGTGGCACGCACCGGGCTTTCCGGCGCGCTGATCGGCAATACGGCCGAAGTCATACTCGACGCACTGGAAAGTGACGTGCTGGTACTCAAGCCGGACGAAATCATCGCCCACCTCGAAGAGCTCGTTGCCCAACGCTGACGACAAGGACGCATGTTCATCTGTAGGAGCCAGCTTGCTGGCGATCTGTGGCGCTAAAGATCGCCAGCAAGCTGGCTCCTACAAACGCTAAACCCGCAGTTCCAGCCCTTCGCGCAAAAACTTCGGCGCAATGTAGCGCTCGTAATGCGCCTCGGAAAGCAGGAAGAACTCACGATCGATAGCATCGCGCAGCTCAGGTAGCGCCCAGTTGCGAAACTCGGGCAGCATCACCATGCCGTAGGCTTCCAGCTGATTGATCACCCGAGCGCCCCGCGCGATCAGCTGGTATGCCCAGCAATAGGGCGACTGCTGCGGCACGAAGCGAATCTGCCGCTGCTCCAGCTGACCACGCAGGCGCTGCTCATCGAATACTTCCACCTTGGCGGTCATCACCTGCACCAGCAACACTTCCAGCCGCGTCCATACCGCACGCTTCTCGTCGTCGTTGTAGCTGTTCCAGTTGATCACCTCATGGTGGAAGCGCTTGCAACCGCGGCATACGACATCGCCGTAAACGGTCGAACACAACCCCACACAAGGCGTCTTGATGCGCTGATTGGACATGGCAAAACAGAATAGACAGCAGAATGGCCTGGCATCTTAGCCCTTTGTCTAATCCAGATCACCCCTGCCGACAGGCCACTGAAAACTACCTGCGCTGGCACTACTGCGTTAAAAATGGCCTCAAAATGCTCATTCAGAACAGCTAAACCGCGCTTTTTCCGCCATTTTTGCGGAGCTGCCATCGATCTTGGGTTGTCTCCCAATCCTTTTTCAGCAGCCAGCCGATACAAGGACATCGGCTTAACTTTATCTGCGCTTTCCATTAGAATCGGCCCGCCTTTTACGGCGCCAATGTCCGTTGGAAGCTGTTTTCAAAGCGTCACGAGCACAGTCGATCCTGCAGGTACGATGGCGACGCAGCCACTTGGAGTCCCCCCGAGCGTCTGCGTCAGCCCTCATCAGAAACCGTCCTGCCGGCGTAAAACTTTGAAAGCAGCTTCTACAAGAGACTCGTGAAACCTCGGCTGATCGGCTCATAAAGTCGAAAAGCGCCTGGTCATGAGTATCTGGATCGCGTCCCGGACAACCCTTTGGGACCACTGATGAGGGTAATAACTGTGCTTGAAGCCTATCGCAAACACGTAGCAGAGCGTGCCGCTCAGGGTATCGTGCCCCAGCCGCTGAACGCCGAACAAACCGCAGGCCTGATTGAGCTGCTGAAAAACCCGCCGGCTGGCGAAGAAGAATTCCTCGTAGACCTGATCACCAACCGCGTACCGCCAGGCGTGGACGAAGCTGCCTACGTCAAGGCCGGTTTCCTCTCTGCCGTTGCCAAGGGCGAAGCCACTTCCCCGCTGATCAGCAAGCAACGCGCTGTCGAGCTGCTGGGCACCATGCAGGGCGGCTACAACATCGCCACCATGGTCGAGTTGCTGGATGACGCCGAGCTGGCGGCTACCGCTGCCGAACAGCTCAAGCACACCCTGCTGATGTTCGACGCCTTCCACGACGTTGCCGAAAAAGCCAAAGCGGGCAACGCCCACGCTCAAGGCGTGCTGCAGTCCTGGGCCGATGGCGAGTGGTTCAAGAAGCGCCCGACCCTGGCCGACAAGATCAGCCTGCGCGTATTCAAGGTTACCGGCGAAACCAACACCGACGACCTGTCCCCTGCCCCGGACGCCTGGTCGCGCCCTGATATTCCGCTGCACGCCCTGGCCATGCTGAAAATGGCCCGCGAAGGCATCGTGCCTGACGTACAAGGTTCCATCGGCCCGATGAAGCAAATCGAGCAGATGCGCGGCGAAGGTTTCCCGATCGCCTACGTCGGTGACGTGGTCGGTACTGGTTCTTCCCGCAAATCCGCCACCAACTCGGTGCTGTGGTTCTTCGGCGATGACATTCCGTACGTGCCGAACAAGCGCGCTGGTGGCTTCTGCTTCGGCAGCAAGATCGCCCCGATTTTCTACAACACCATGGAAGACGCCGGCGCCCTGCCGATCGAATTCGATGTGTCGAACATCAACATGGGTGACGTGATCGACCTGTACCCGCATGCCGGCAAGGTCTGCAAGCACGGTACCGATGAAGTCATCACCACCTTTGAACTGAAAACCCCGGTTCTGCTCGACGAAGTTCGCGCTGGCGGCCGTATCCCGCTGATCATTGGCCGTGGCCTGACCGACAAGGCCCGTGCTGAGCTCGGTCTGGGCCCAACCGACCTGTTCAAACTGCCGGAAGCCCCGGTCGATACCGGCAAGGGCTACACCCTGGCGCAGAAGATGGTCGGCAAAGCCTGCGGCCTGCCGGAAGGCAAAGGCGTCCGCCCTGGCACCTACTGCGAACCGAAGATGACCACCGTCGGCTCCCAGGACACCACTGGCCCGATGACCCGCGACGAGCTGAAAGACCTGGCGTGCCTGGGCTTCTCCGCTGACCTGGTCATGCAGTCCTTCTGCCACACTGCGGCCTATCCGAAGCCAATCGACGTCACCACCCACCACACCCTGCCGGATTTCATCCGCACCCGTGGCGGCGTGTCCCTGCGTCCTGGCGACGGCATCATCCACAGCTGGCTGAACCGCATGCTGCTGCCGGATACCGTCGGCACCGGTGGTGACTCGCACACCCGCTTCCCGATCGGCATCTCCTTCCCGGCCGGTTCCGGGCTGGTTGCCTTCGCCGCTGCCACCGGGGTCATGCCGCTGGACATGCCGGAGTCGGTACTGGTGCGCTTCAAGGGCAAACTGCAACCGGGTATCACCCTGCGTGACCTGGTGCATGCCATCCCTTACGTGGCCATCCAGAAAGGCCTGCTGACCGTCGAGAAGAAAGGCAAGAAGAACATCTTCTCCGGCCGCATCCTCGAGATCGAAGGCCTGGACGATCTGACCGTTGAACAGGCGTTCGAGCTGTCCGACGCCTCTGCCGAGCGTTCCGCAGCCGGTTGCACCATCAAACTGCCGGAAAAGGCAATTGCCGAGTACCTGCGCTCGAACATCACCCTGCTGCGCTGGATGATCAGCGAAGGCTACGGCGATGCCCGCACCATGGAGCGTCGCGCTCAAGCGATGGAAGCCTGGTTGGCCGATCCGAAGCTGATGGAAGCCGACAAGGACGCCGAGTACGCCGAAATCATCGAAATCGACCTGGCCGACATCAACGAACCGGTGCTCTGCGCACCGAACGACCCGGATGATGCCCGCCTGCTCTCGACCGTTCAGGGCGAGAAGATCGACGAAGTGTTTATCGGTTCGTGCATGACCAACATCGGTCACTTCCGCGCTGCCGGTAAGCTGCTGGATCAGGTCAAGGGTCAGCTGCCGACTCGTCTGTGGCTGTCGCCGCCGACCAAGATGGACGCTCACCAGCTGACCGAAGAAGGCTACTACGGTATCTACGGCAAGGCTGGCGCGCGCATGGAAATGCCGGGCTGCTCGCTGTGCATGGGTAACCAGGCACGGGTTGAGCCGAACTCGACCGTCGTTTCGACCTCGACCCGTAACTTCCCGAACCGTCTGGGCGATGGCGCCAACGTGTACCTGGCCTCTGCCGAACTGGCAGCGGTCGCTTCGATTCTCGGCAAGCTGCCGACCGTCGAGGAGTACATGGAGTACGCGAAGAACATCGACAGCATGGCTGCCGATGTTTACCGCTACCTGAGCTTCGACCAGATCGCCGACTTCCGCGAAGCGGCGGCGAACGTCCAGATCCCGGTCGTTCAGGCCTGATCAAAGCGTCGTAGACAGAGCCCCGCCTAGTGCGGGGCTTTTTCATGCACGCGCACAAAGATCATTTTGCCGCACCCGGCTTGCAGCCAGTGCGCCACCGTCTACCTTCTGAAATGGGAGCCCCCAGATAATCATTCAGGAGTACGTCATGAAGCCATGGATCATCGCCGCCCTTTGCCTGTTCGGCCTGGTTGGTTGCAGCAGTGAGTACATCATCACCACCACCGATGGCCAGATGCTCACCAGCGACGGCAAGCCGGAACTGGACAGGGACACCGGCATGCTTGAATTCACCGATAGTGAGGGCCGCAAGCAGCAGATACCGCAAAGCAACGTGAAGCAGATGCTAGAGCGCTGAACGCATCATCCAACGGTGTACATTCTGCACACTGGCATATGACTTGCTTTCTCTCCATGCAGCGAGCCCCTCCGGCGACGGACAAGGCCCGAACGACAACGGCGTCGTATCCGAACTCAGCCCTTCAGGGCGGTGGTCGGTACGGCGCCTTTTTTGTGGGCCACCCGCACAGCCCTGCAAACCTCAACCGGCGGCTCGGAACCCAAGCGTGGATGAAGGAAGTGACATGAGCGAACAGCATATCCCTCGCGGCGACGCCCTGGCCTGGGTCGGCGGCAGCGATGCACCGGAAAAGAGCGTGCTGAACATCGGCTTCATGGCCCTGAGCGATTCCGCCTCGGTGATAGTCGCGGCTACCCAGGGCTTTGCCGAAAAATACGGACTGAGCCTCAAACTGCAACGGCAGACCTCCTGGGCCGGCCTGCGCGACAGACTGCTCAGCGGCGAACTGGATGCGGCCCACAGCCTGTATGGATTGATCTATGGCGTGCAGCTCGGCCTGGGTGGCGCAGCGGCAACCGACATGGCAGTGCTCATGGGACTCAACCAGAACGGCCAGAGCATCAACCTGTCGCACACGCTGCAAACCGCTGGCGTGATCAGTGGCGAAGCACTGCATCAGCACGTGCACCAGAACAGGGCAAGACTGACCTTCGCTCAGACCTTCCCCACGGGCACCCATGCGATGTGGCTTTACTACTGGCTGGCCAGCCAGGGCATCCACCCACTGCGCGATGTCGACAGCGTCGTGGTACCGCCACCGCAGATGATCGAACACCTGGAGGCCAAGCGCATCGACGGCTTCTGCGTCGGCGAACCCTGGACCGCCAAGGCCGTCGATGAACAGCTCGGCTGTACCGTCACTACCATCCAGGCAATCTGGCCGGATCACCCCGAGAAGGTGCTTGGCTGCACCCGCGCCTTCGCCGAACAAAACCCCAACACCGCCCGCGCGCTGATCATGGCAGTGCTCGACGCCGCACGTTTCATCGACGATAGCGAAGAAAACAGACGCAGCACCGCCCTGCTGCTCAGCGGCAGCGAATACGTCAACGCGCCAGTTTCGGCAATCACTCCCCGTTTTCTCGGCCAGTATCAAGACGGTCTCGGTCATGCCTGGCAGGACGAGCATCCGCTGCGCTTTCATGCCGATGGCCTGGTCAACCAACCTTACCTGTCCGACGCCATGTGGTTCATGACTCAGTTCCGCCGCTGGGGCTTGCTACGCAACGACCCCGACTATCTGGGTGTAGCCCGCGAGGTTCAGCAACTGACCCTGTACCGCGAGGCCGCTACAGCACTAGGGATTGCCGTGCCAGGCGAAATGCGCAGCTCCATCCTGCAGGACGGAACCTGCTGGGACGGCAGCGCCCCTGCCGCGTACGCGCGCAGCTTCCGCCTCCACGCCCTGGCCGACAGCCCGGCTGTCGCGCTGTAACCGCCGGGAGAGCCATCGATGCTGCGTATCCTTCTGATCAACGACACCCCGAAGAAGGTCGGCCGCCTGAAGTGCGCGCTGATCGAGGCGGGCTTCGAGGTCATCGACGAATCCGGGCTGACCATCGACCTGCCGGAGCGGGTCGAGGCCGTGCGCCCCGACGTCATCCTGATCGACACCGAGTCCCCAGGCCGCGACGTGATGGAACAGGTGGTACTGGTCAGCCGTGACCAGCCGCGCCCGATCGTCATGTTCACCGACGAGCACGACCCCGGCGTGATGCGTCAGGCCATCCAGAGCGGCGTCAGCGCCTACATCGTCGAAGGCATCCATGCCCAACGCCTGCAACCCATCCTCGACGTCGCCATGGCCCGCTTCGAAAGCGATCAGGCACTGCGTGCCCAGCTCCAGGCACGCGATGCCCAGCTGGCCGAGCGCAAGCGTGTCGAACTGGCCAAAGGCCTGTTGATGAAGATGAAGAGCTGCAACGAGGAAGAGGCCTACACCCTGATGCGCCGCCAGGCCATGAGTCGCCAGCAGAAGCTGATCCAGGTGGCCGAGCAGATCATCGCCATGCACGACATGCTGGGCGACTGAGCAACTGTACCGTTAAAACAGTGCACTGTATCGGTTCAGACTGTATCACTCAGGCAACTGTAGCAGCCGCCTTCGTTGGCGCCTGTGTATGCCGCGCCCCGATGGCCTCGGCTAGGGTAAACGGTCTCAGCCCTTTACCGAGCACAGCCCATGAACGAACGCAATCTGCTGGCAGAAGCTGATCGACGAGCTCTCGCCTATCTGGACGGCCTTGCCGTGCAACGGGTCTTTCCCGACGACAAGACCATCGCAGCCCTGGCCGCTTTCGACCAGGCACTGCCGGAGGACGGCAGCGATGCCGATCAGGTGCTACGCCAGCTCGACGAAATTGGCTCACCAGCCACCGTGGCGAGTAATGCCGCGCGTTACTTCGGCTTCGTCATCGGCGCGACGCTGCCAGTGGCAGCAGCTGCCGAACGCCTGGTACTGGCCTGGGATCAATGCGCCTCGTCTTTCGACAATTCTCCAGTCGCTGATCGGCTGGAGAAAATTGCCGGACGCTGGGTCTGCCAAGCACTGGGGCTACCAGATCAGAGCGCCGTAGGCTTTGGCACCAGCGCAACCGCCTGCACCCTGGGCTGTATTTCTGCCGCACGGCGCATGCTGCTGGCACGCCAGGGCTGGGATTTCGACGGTGACGGATTGCTCGGCGCACCGCAGATCCGTGTCGTGCTCGCAGAAACGGCACACATCACTGTGAAGAAAGCGCTGCGCGTGCTCGGCTTCGGCATGAACCACCTGCACTATGCGCCCGTGGACGAGTACGGGCGCATCGATCCGACCCGGCTCCCTGAGCTGGATGAACGCACGCTACTGATATTGCAGGCCGGAGAGGTCAACACCGGCGAGTTCGACTGTTTTGCCGAACTGATTGCCATCGCCCACGAGGCCAACGCCTGGGTGCATGTCGATGGCGCATTCGGCCTATGGGCACGCGCCTCATCCTCAGCGCATTTGCTCGAGGGCGTCGAGCTGGCAGATAGCTGGACGACCGATGGACACAAGTGGCTGAACACCCCTTACGACAGCGCCATGGCGATCTGCCGTGACGCCGATGCACTGGCCGCCGCGATGAACAGTGATGCAGCCTACGCTTCGGCGAGCAAGGATGCGCAGAAGAACCTGACACTGGAGTTCTCTCGTCGCGCCCGAGGCATCGCCATCTGGGCGGCCCTGGCCCACCTCGGCCGCACTGGCTTGAAAGCGATGATCGACCGCCACATCCGCCAGGCTGAAGAGCTGGCCAACACACTGCGCAACGCCGGCTATCAGGTACTGAACCGGGTTGTGCTGAACCAGGTATTGGTGCGTGGCGATACGGACGAACAGACCATCGCCATTCGCCAAGCGGCCCAGGCGTCTGGCGAAGTCTGGTTCGGAGCAACTGTCTGGCAGGGGCGCCCCGCCTTTCGCCTGAGCCTTTGCTCCTGGCGTACCGAAGACGCCGATGTGGAGGCACTGGGCGCCTTGCTGCTGCGCTTGAAAGATGAGTTGAGCTGAATCGACTGATTCGCTGTTTTAGCCTGCAACTGCGCTGGACAGCGCAGTTCAGCAGCCCTTATCTTTAGCGCCGGCCACCGCAGTGGCCAACGTCGCTCGGACGGTTCCGGGCGCTTACGTATCCGAGGAAATCATGGCTGACAACGCCAAGCGCCGCTTTGCGCGCATCGATCGTCTCCCCCCCTACGTCTTCAACATTACCGCCGAACTGAAGATGGCCGCACGCCGTCGCGGTGAAGACATCATCGACTTCTCCATGGGCAACCCCGACGGCGCGACTCCACCGCACATCGTCGAAAAGCTCGTGCAGGTCGCCCAGCGTGAAGACACCCACGGATACTCCACTTCCCGCGGCATTCCCCGCCTGCGCCGCGCCATCTCGCGCTGGTACAAGGACCGCTACGAGGTGGAGATCGACCCGGAAAGCGAAGCCATCGTCACCATCGGCTCCAAGGAAGGCCTGGCGCACCTGATGCTCGCCACCCTGGACCATGGCGACACCGTACTGGTACCCAACCCCAGTTACCCGATCCATATCTACGGCGCGGTGATCGCTGGCGCCCAGGTGCGTTCCGTGCCGCTGGTGCCAGGCGTGGATTTCTTCGCCGAGTTGGAACGAGCGATTCGCGAATCGATTCCCAAGCCGAAGATGATGATCCTAGGCTTCCCTTCCAACCCCACCGCACAGTGCGTGGAGCTGGACTTCTTCGAGCGCGTGGTAACCCTGGCCAAGCAGTACGACGTACTGGTGATTCACGACCTGGCCTATGCCGACATCGTCTATGACGGCTGGAAGGCGCCGTCGATCATGCAGGTACCCGGCGCAAAGGACATCGCGGTGGAGTTCTTCACCCTGTCCAAGAGCTACAACATGGCCGGCTGGCGGATCGGTTTCATGGTCGGCAACCCCGAGCTGGTCAGCGCTCTGGCGCGGATCAAGAGCTACCACGACTACGGCACTTTCACCCCGCTGCAGGTGGCGGCCATCGCTGCGCTTGAAGGCGACCAGCAGTGCGTGCGCGATATCGCCGAACAGTACCGTCAGCGTCGTAACCTGCTGGTCAAAGGCCTGCACGAGATCGGCTGGATGGTGGAAAAACCCAAGGCCTCGATGTACATCTGGGCCAAGATTCCCGACGCCTACGCTCACCTGGGCTCGCTGGAGTTCGCCAAGAAGCTGCTGGCAGAAGCCAAGGTCTGCGTCTCACCCGGCCTGGGGTTTGGCGACTATGGCGACGACCATGTGCGCTTCGCCCTGATCGAGAACCAGGACCGCAGCCGTCAGGCGCTACGCGGTATCAAGGCGATGTTCCGAGCAGACGGCCTGCTGCCGGGCAAGCCGGCCAAGACCGAGACCGAGTAAGCATTGAAGGGCGCCGTGAGGCGCCCTTTCTGCATGGGCATGGAAACCGACAAGTTCTGCGACAATTCAGGACGTTACGCACGCCAAGCGGTAGTTTCGAGCAATTGCCCGACAGAGTGAACGCCCGTACACTGCGCGCCCCTCCCTCTGACGGTTTTCCCCAATGCTCTTCGTTTTGCGCATGCTGCTGATGGGCGTGCATTTCATCCTGGCAGGCCTGCTCGGCTTGCTGCTTGGCTTGTGCCGCCCGTTCAACCCGGACAACAGCCGCCTCTGCGCACGCCTCTATTCGCTGCCTGCCCTGTGCCTGCTGCGCCTGAAGCTGAAGACCGACGTACGCCCGCTGCTGGAACACCAGCGTTCCTGCGTGATCATCGCCAACCACCAGTCCAACTTCGATCTCTACGTGCTTGGCCGCGTGGTACCGGAGCGCACCGTGAGCATCGGCAAGAAGAGCCTCAAATGGGTGCCATTCTTCGGTCAGCTCTACTGGCTGGCCGGTAACGTGCTGATCGATCGCAGCAATGCCGTCGCGGCCAAGCGCGCAATGCTGACCACCACCGAAACCCTGCGCAATCGCGACACCTCGATCTGGGTCTTCCCGGAAGGTACGCGCAATCTTGGCCGAGGCCTGCTGCCGTTCAAGAAGGGCGCGTTTCAGATGGCGATCACGGCCGGCGTACCGATCATCCCGGTATGCGTGAGCAACTACAGCAAGGCCATGCGCCTGAATCGCTGGAACAGCGGCCGCATCCTGATTCGCTCGCTACCGGCAATCCCCACTGCCGGTCTGAGCCTGGACGACATGCCCGCACTGATGGAGCGCTGTCAGCAGGCCATGAGCGAATGCATCAGCAGCATGGACAAGGAGCTGGCGTCTGCGTGAGCCGTGACGCGGGATGCCATTGCGAGCAGGCAACCCGCGCCAGCTATCAAATTCATCGATAGTTACTCTGCAGAGCATCCATTATTCAATCGAAATGACTTCGGCGATTCTGTGCCCACGCCAACTCCTGACCTGGAGCACAGAATATGTCCCGCCTCTCTCAAGCGGCCCGCAACGGCGCCCTCGCTGCCATCGGCCTCTACCTGATCAGCACCTCGACGGTGCTGGTGGTGAGTTACGCCACCTTGCAGCCAAGCGCTCCAACCGTTGAACAACCGGGCCCACTGCAAAGCCTGATCACTCATTTGCCCGCCCTGCTCGGCGCGCTCTCGCAGGGCTGAGTGAACGGCCATGATCAGAACTCAACGCACTCGCCTGCTAATGCTCGCCAGCCTATCCCTGCTGACCACACTGCTCGCACTCAGCGGTATTGGAAAAGGCTCGGCCGGCGCCGTGGCACGCAATATCGAATGCAGCCACAAACTGGCTCACCACCTGGACCTGGCCGAAAGTCTCAAGCGGCAACGCAGCAGCCCACCGCCGGGCAGAAGCGAACAGCTCTCGCCTTACTTCGTGCTCACCCAGCAGGCATGAAGAAGCCCGGAAACCGGGCTTCTTCATGAATCGAATCAGGCTCAGGCTTTGCTTTTCTTGCCTTGAGCGACAAAGCGCATCATCCACTCAGCCACTGCACTGCCCTGCTGCGAGTGTTTGAGGCTGTCCACGCCCTGCTGATAGACCTGCTCACCAAGATGCTGCTGCCGTAGGTCGAGCAATGCCCGCGAGTAGTCGTGAACGAACTCCGGATGCCCCTGGAAGCACAGCACCTGATCCTCGATGTGGTAGGCGCCAATCGGACAGAAGTCGCTGGAGGCAAGTAGCGTGGCTTTCTCCGGCAGGCGGGTGACCTGATCCTGATGACTGATCAACAGCTGCAGCTCGTCCAGAGCCGGACTCATCCACTCGGGTTTGTTCTCCAGGCGATAGCTGTGCACGCCGACACCCCAGCCCTGCTCAGCACGCTCGGCCTTGCCGCCGAGCAAGAGCGCCAGCAGTTGATGGCCAAAACAGATGCCCAGCAGCTTGTCGCCGCGCTTGTAGCGCTCGAGCAGATAGGCCTTGAGAGTCTGAATCCAGGGATCGCTGCCAAAAGAATCGGCCTTGCTGCCAGTCACCAGATAGGCATCGAATGTCTCGCTATCGGGCGGGTAATGGCCCTCCACCACGTTATAGACACTGAACTCTGCCGTAACCGGCTGTTGAGCGAACAACTGCTCGAACATGCGGCCATACCCCTGGTACTGGTCGACCAGTTCGGGGCGGAGGATGTCAGTTTCCAGGATGCAGATACGCAGTGACATGAGGTTTCCTGTGGTGAACACGCGGGCGGGTTATTTGTGCGTTTTTCTTAACACATCATGCAGCCCAATGAAATAGCGCCATAGCCCTGGGCGTCGATAGAAGTCCCACACACCACGTTCCGAGTGGAGCCCGGCCCTCGTCAAGAAAATTTTACAGCCTGCCGAACATACCCCCACCAAGCGTCGTTAGCGCATGAGCGAGCCAAGACCTCGGGACCACCGAAACGACCTGATTGATTAAAGAATGCTCAACAGGTCACAGCACGAGAGCCCATGAACGACGAACGGTTGATCAAAAAATGAACTACAGCGCTTACCATTGCTCTCATAGTCGTGGGCCTTCCCCCGGCTCGAGCACAAACCCTGTCCATCGCTCCATCGCCCCCCCGAATCTGGAAGATTCCTTGACTGCAAGAGATTGCGTCGGTGGTTTGCTATTGCCCAGATAAAAGAGGTTTTCTGCAGTTCATGATTACCAGAAAGTGATTAGCGATCAGTAACCACACAAAAAATCAAAGTCAGTGCCAACAAACAAGCTCTGACACGTAGCTATTTTTTATTTATTTCTTGCAGAGTCCGAGGTATCTACATGGACCTTTACACCCTTCTCATCTCCGTTCTCCAGAATAAAGAAGCAATGGAACTATTACGTCTAGGGATCATTTATATACATCTTATCGCTTGCTGCGTCGCCATTGGCCTGATACTGACCAGCGATTTCGCCATGATTAAACAGTTACTCAAAGGTGAAGGTGCCAAACAGTGTCGCGAACATCTGGCACACCTGAAAAGCGTGGTTGGCATCTCGCTTATCGCCCTGTGGATCAGCGGTATCGCCATCATTGCGCTCGACGCTTCCAGCGCCGGTATGCAGTACTTCATGAACCCCAAACTGCAAGCCAAGATCAGTATTGTCGTACTCTTGACCCTCAACGGCATGGTCTTGCACAACGCCGTACTGCCAGCGCTGCAAAAAGCCGGGTCTCTGCTCAAGCTGTCAGCGAATATGCGCCACCTGGCTATTTTTACCGGCGCACTATCCGGTGTGTCCTGGTTCTATGCTGCCCTTCTCGGTGTTGGCCGCCCGCTGGCCTGGAAGTATTCACTGGCCGAACTAACAGCAGCCTACCCCCTCATGATTATCGGCGGCACCGTGGCCATGCTGGCACTCACCAACTGGTCGATGAACCGCAGCGAAAAACATCATCACAGCTGGATGCAGAACAACTACGCCTTGGCCACTCGCTGAAACAAAACCATGAACAAGGATGTTCATGTTCACCTCGTCCCGCGCCGTAACTTCTCCCTCATATAACAGCCCCTCGCACAACTCAGCCAAAGATTGCCCCCCGGCCAGAGACGCCACGCAACGTCTTATCAGCATGCTCGATAGTCATCATAAATACCTTTCACTTCTGCGCCTCGTGCATGTGCCGGATGATTTCGTCATCGGGCCCTGCCCATCAGCACAGAAGGAAATCGATCATGAGCATTTACGCTGCACTCGCCAGCTTCGCCGCCGCCTCCGCCTTCCAGGCCACTGCACCGGTTCGTCCCGAGCACGCTGCAACTGCAGCCCGCGACGTTCGTCCGAGCTGAGACAACCCAGGAGAGCAGCCATGCACAGCCAACTCAGCCTGGACGCCTACGGCGTCACCTACGCCCACCTGCAAGATGGCAGCCTGCAGTTCGAAACCGAAGCCGCCCTGCAGCTCGATGATGGCAGCATGCTGACCCTGCGTATGCCGACCCGTCACAGCGAGATGCTGGCGATCCACGAGGCCGTGTGCATTCGCCAGGGCTGGTGCCAGGCAGCGTGAAGTCACGATGATCTAGACTCCTCCGGGTATCTTCAACGGAAAGAGGAACTAGTCCATGCGTACACGCAACCTGATCACCCTGCTCGCGGGCAGTCTCCTGTTGGCCGGTAATGCTCTGGCGGACCGCCCCGGCAGTGACTGGATCAGCATCGAGGATGCCCTGAGCAAGGCACGTGCAGCTGGCTATACCGAACTGCACAAGATCGAAGCCGACAATGATGGCTACTGGGAAGGCGAAGGCCTGAAACAGGATGGCCGTCTCTACGAGTTTCGCATCGACGGCAAGAGCGGCCAGGTGCTTCGCGACCAGTTGGAAGACTGACCCAAATGGAAACGGCCCTTGCGGGCCGTTTCTCGTTGCGTGCTTGCTGATGCTTGGTGCGCACGGCGCACCCTACGGAGCCCGGCTGAGCCTGCTGCTTAGAACGCCTCGCCCTTGGCGGCCTTCTCCAGCAACAGAGCTGGCGGCAGAAAGCGCTCGCCGTACTGCTCGGCCAGGTACTGCGCACGGGCAACGAAGTCCTTTACCCCATACTGATTGATGAACTGCAGTGCACCGCCGGTCCAGGCGGCGAAGCCGATGCCGAAGATCGAGCCGATGTTGGCGTCGGCCACCGACTTCAGCACGCCCTCCTCCACACAGCGCACCGTCTCGATGGCCTGGATGAACAGAATGCGGTCGCGTACGTCCTCCTGCGAGATTTGCGCATCGGCCCTCTCGAAACGCGCCTTGAGTTCAGGCCAAAGGTGCTTCTTGCCGCCCGCCGGGTAGTCGTAGAAACCGCCTCCGGCCGCCTTGCCCGGTCGTTTGTACTCACCCAGCATGAGATCGATCACGGCAAAAGCCGGGTGCTCGGGGATGGATTTGCCTTCGGCGGCCAGATCCTTGATGGTCTGCTGGCGGATATGATTCATCAGGCTCAGCGACACTTCATCGCTGATCGCCAGCGGGCCGACCGGCATGCCGGCCTTGCGCGCTTCGTTCTCGATCATCGCCGCGCTGACGCCTTCGCCCAGCATGGCCAGGCCTTCATTGGTGAAGGTGCCGAACACCCGCGAGGTGAAGAAGCCACGGCTGTCGTTGACCACGATGGGCGTTTTCTTGATCTGCATGACGTAGTCGAAGCCACGCGCCAGCGTCTCGTCGCTGGTCTTCTCGCCACGAATGATCTCCACCAGCGGCATCTTGTCCACCGGGCTGAAGAAGTGCAGGCCGATGAATTTCTCCGGTTTGGCCACGGCAGTCGCCAGGCCGGAGATCGGCAGCGTCGAGGTGTTGGAGGCGATAAGCGCATCGCTCAGCGCCGCGGCCTCGGCGGCAGCGGTGACCTTGCCCTTGAGCGCACGGTCCTCGAACACAGCTTCGATGATCAGGTCACAACCGGCGAAGTCTGCCTCGCTATCGGTGGCCTTGATCAGCGCCAGGAAGGCTTCGCGTTGATCGGCGCTCATATGGCCCTTGCCGACTTTCTTGTCCAGCAGCTTGGCCGAGTAGGCCTTGCCCTTCTCCGCAGCTTCGACGGAAACATCCTTGAGCACCACTTCGATGCCGGCCGCTGCCGATACGTAGGCGATACCGGCGCCCATCATGCCGGCGCCGAGCACGCCGACCTTCTTCGTCTGGGTTTTCGGATAGCCCTGCGGGCGCGAGCCGCCGGCGTTGATCTCGTTCAGTTGGAACCAGAAGGTGCCAATCATGTTCTTCGCCACCTGACCGCAGGTCAGCTCCGTGAAGTAGCGCGCCTCGATGACCTGAGCGGTATCGAAGTCGACCTGCGCACCTTCTACGGCGGCGCACATGATCTTCTCTGGTGCCGGGAAGCAGCCCTCGGTCTTGTCGCGCAGCACGCTCGGGGCGATGGCCAGCATCTGCGCCACGTTCGGCGAGCTGGGCGTGCCGCCTGGGATCTTGTAGCCCTGCACGTCCCACGGCTGCTTGGCAGCCGGGTTGGCGGCGATCCAGGCACGCGCTTTGGCCAGCATCTCGTCACGGTCGCTGGCCAGATCGTGGATCAGCCCGGCCTTGTGCGCCGCGTCCGGGCGCACCTTCTTACCTTCGGCCAGGTACGGCAGCGCTTTTTCCAGGCCAAGCAGGCGCACCATGCGCACTACCCCACCGCCGCCCGGCAGCAGGCCGAGGGTGACCTCCGGCAGGCCGAGCTGCACGTGGCTCTCGTTCAGCGCGATGCGGTGGTGGCAGGCCAAGGCGATTTCCCAGCCGCCGCCCAGCGCTGCGCCGTTGATGGCGGCGACCACGGGCTTGCCGAGGGTTTCCAGGCGGCGCAGCTGGCCCTTGATCTTCAGGATCATCTCGTAGAAGCCCTGGGCCTCGGCCTGAGTGACCTTGATAAGCTCATTGAGATCGCCGCCGGCAAAGAAGGTTTTCTTCGCCGAGGTGACGATCACCCCGGCGATCGAATCCTTTTCCAGCTCCAGGCGATCGACGATCTGGCCCATGGCCTGGCGGTACACCGCGTTCATGGTGTTGGCGCTCTGGCCAGGCATGTCCATGGTCAGGACGACGATATTGTCCTCGCCCTTTTCGTAACGGATGGCGTCAGTCATTTCATTCACTTCCCAATGTTCGGGGAGCGCTTCAGGGGCGTCACGAGCGACGGTCAGGCAAGGCGGAAATCCATTCGGAAAGCGGAGTTTGCTGTAGCAAATGAGCATTTCCGGAGGATTTCCAACGCCGCATGGCCGAGCGCAGTAGCCCGTGAAAGCTCCTTAGATACGTTCGATGATGGTGGCTATACCCATGCCACCGCCGACGCATAGCGTGGCCAGGCCGTAACGCAGCTGACGCTGTTCCAGCTCGTCGAGCAGCGTGCCGAGGATGGCGCAGCCGGTGGCGCCCAGCGGGTGGCCCATGGCAATGGAGCCGCCGTTGACGTTGACCTTGTCCTCGCTTACGCCCATGTCCTTCATGAATTTCATCACCACCGAGGCAAAGGCTTCGTTGACCTCGAACAGATCGATGTCGTCGATGGAGAGTCCCGCCTTGGCCAGTGCCTTGCGCGTGGCCGGCGCCGGGCCGGTGAGCATGATGGTCGGATCGGTGCTGGTCACTGCGGTGGCGACGATGCGCGCACGGGGTTTCAGCCCCAGCTCCTTGCCCTTGGCCTCGGAGCCGATCAGCATCAACGCCGCGCCATCGACGATGCCGGAGCTGTTGCCCGGCGTATGCACGTGCTCGATGCGCTCGACATGGCTGTATACGCGAAGCGCGGTGGCGTCGAAGCCCATCTGCCCCATCATCTCGAAACTCGGTTTGAGCTTACCCAAACCTTCCAGAGTCGAGTCGCCGCGAATGAACTCGTCATGGTCGAGCAGCACGATGCCGTTCTGGTCGGTCACAGGCACCAGCGACCTGGCGAACGCACCATCGGCACTGGCACGCGCGGCCTTCTGCTGCGAGCGCAGGGCGAAGGCATCGACATCGGCGCGGCTGAAGCCCTCCAGGGTGGCGATCAGGTCGGCGCCGATGCCCTGCGGCACGAAGTTGCTGTGAATGTTGGTTTCCGGGTCCATCACCCAGGCGCCGCCATCCGACCCCATGGGCACACGCGACATGGACTCCACGCCACCGACCACCACCAGATCCTCGAAGCCGGAGCGCACCTTCATCGCGCCCATGTTCACCGCTTCCAGCCCCGACGCACAGAAACGGTTGAGCTGCACGCCGGCGACGCAGACGTCCCAGTCCGCGACCAGGGCGGCGGTCTTGGCGATATCGGCGCCCTGATCGCCCACCGGTGTCACGCAGCCCAGAACGAGGTCGTCCACCTGGCTGGTATCCAGGTCATTGCGCGTTTGCAGGGCGTTGAGCAGGCCGGCAACCAGCTGGACTGGTTTGACGCTGTACAGCGCACCGTCCTTCTTGCCCTTGCCACGGGGCGTGCGCACCGCGTCGAAAATATATGCTTCGGTCATGGCGTCCTCGGAGACTATTACGGCGCTGGCGGAACATCATGCCCTGGCCACGCCTGTTCTTATTGAGCCTGCTTACCATAACGCCGGGACATCAGCGCTCAATGACCTAAGCGCTCAGCACCATTGACCGCTGAGCTCAGACGAACGGTCGTTTGCTCGAACTGACAACTGCAAGGGCGAGCAAGCCGTCTGCCTCAAGGTCTGCGGCATGTTCAACGATGACGCACATAGCTCGAGCTTTCTAGAAAGCCTTGGCTAGAAACCAAGTCATCTAAGTAGGTTGTGACGCCAACCCTAGAGTTATTCATGCGCGCAGCAGAAAGCGGCGCAGGGAGCCGCCGCCGGGTCATGCCGGGGTGGTGAATCAGAACAACGCCCAGACGTGACGCAGCGACCCGCCAGGCAGTGCGGCAGGCGCCCGACGCCACCCCCATAACAAAAAATTGCCGGGAGCAATTCTTGACGTCGCTGGCGACGACCCTAAGGGTTGACGTCAGGGATGGCAGGCAACAACAAAAGGCATACGGCCATGTTCAAACAGCCGAAATACCGCCAGGCTGGCGTCATCCTTTTCGCCACGGCGGTCATCCTGATCCTTCCCAATCTGACCCGTCTGGTCAGTTGAACCTCCACAGCTCCCGCCACTGTGCCGACGCCGTAGCGCGCTCAGCGCAGTGCGGGTATCCACCACGCCAATAGCAGCGGAATCAGCACGAAGGCCAGCAGCGTCGAACAGAGCACCAGACTGGCGACCTGCTCCGGTGAACGACCGGCGCGCACGGCGAACAGGTAATTGAACACCGCCACCGGCATCGACGATTGCAGCACCAATACGGCATGCGCCAACGGCTGCAGGCCGACAGCCCAGCCGATGATCCAGCCCAGTGCCGCACCACAGAGAATGCGCAGCAAGCCCAGCAACAGGCCATTGCCCAGGTGCTGCACGCGAATACTGGCCAGCGAAACGCCCAGCGTGATCAGCATCATGGGAATGGTCATCCCACCCAACAGGTCGACAGTGTTGGCCAGCCAGCGCGGCAGTTCGAAATCGAGAAACAGCACCGGAAGCACCAGCGCCAGACTGATCATGATCGGGTTGAGCAACAAGCCCTTGAGTGAACCCTCAGCCCCGGACAGCAGCATACCGATACTGAAATGCCCCACCGACAGCACCAGGAAGAACGCCACCGCCAACGCCAGGCCGGGCTCACCGAAGGCGAAAAGCGCCATCGGCAGGCCCATGTTGCCCGAGTTCGGGAACAGGTAGGCCGGCACCAGGACTTTCCAGTCGATGGCGAACAAACGACTCAGCAACCAGCCAATGGCGCCCATGGCACAGGTCACCAGTACGCAGGCCAGCGCCATCTGCGAGAACGCGCCAAGATCCAGTTCCGCCCGGCTCAGTGTCGACAGCACCAGGCAGGGCGTGCCGATATTGAGCACCAGGCGCGCGACGAAATCGGTGGGATAGGCGTGACCGCTGCGCGTCCAGCCATATCCAATGCCCGCTGCAATCAATACCGGGGCCAAAACAGCGAACAGCTCGGCTAACATCTACTACTCCCGTCACGTCGAGCGAGGCATCCTAGACTGCACGAAAGGCTCGGGCAATGATGCCGGGCTCATCAATTTACTCTGGAGCACGCTATGCGCCTGATTCTCTTACTCTCCGGCCTGCTCGTTCTGTTCACTGCCCAAGCAAGTGGAATCGACCAGACAGCGGCCATTTCCGCTCTGCAGCAAAGCGATAGTCTGCTGATCGATGTACGCAGCGCCGAGGAATTCGCAGAGGGCGCGCTGCCTGGTGCGATCCGCATCGGCCACGAAGATATCGCCGCGCACATCGCCAGCGTCGCCCCGGATAAAGATCGGCCGCTGGTGTTGTATTGCCGCAGCGGACGTCGCTCGGCCCTGGCCCAGCAGAGCCTGGAAGAAATGGGCTACACCCGGGTGATCAATGCCGGCGCCTATGACGAGCTGCTGCCGTTGCTGAACAACGACGAATGAAAGCCGCCCTGCTTCTGACGTTGACCATCCTGAGCAGCGTTGCGCAGGCTGCCGAGTTCGAGGTGCAGCTCAACAACGGCCAGCACACGTGGAGCAGCAGTGAACTGCTGAACCACCCGCAAGCTCGGGATATCGATATCGTCAATGACGTCAGCTACAAGCGTCCCATGCAGTACCGCGCCGTTCCAATAAGTGCATTGCTGGAGGGTGCTGCGCCCGGCGACCACCTGCAGGCCGTGGCCCAGGACGGCTTTGCCGCAGAACTACCCGCCGCGATCCTGCTGGCCAAGGAAGGAGCGAAAGCCTGGCTGGCCATCGAAGATCCACAACATCCCTGGCCACCGCTGGCCAAGGGTAAACCCAGCGCCGGTCCCTTCTATCTGGTCTGGACCGATCCCGCCGCCAGCCAGATCGGCCCGGAGCAGTGGCCATTTCAGGTCGCCAGGATTCGTCAGCTGGCGCCCGTCGAGCAGCGCTTCCCTGTCCTGCTACCGGCCACGGATGCAGACTCTGAAATCCAGGCAGGCTTCGCCGCCTATCAGAAGAACTGCATGGCTTGCCATCGCCTCAATGGCGCGGGCGACTCCGAGTTCGGCCCAGACCTGAACATCCCGCACAGCCCGACCGAATACTTCACAGGCGATTTTCTACGCCAATACATCCGTGCCCCGCAGAGCCTGCGGCGCTGGCCGCAGGGGCGCATGCCGGCGTTCAATGAGCAGGTATTGCCACCTGCTGAGCTGGAACAATTGATCGCCTACCTGCGGCACATGGCCCAGCGCAAGAACGCCCTGTAACCCGCGGGTAGGGTGCGCCTATCGGCATCTCACTGCTGGCGTACCTGCAGCAAGGGCGCGACCTGCACCTGCGCGTGCATCTGCTCGCAACCGCCGCCACGGCGCATGCCGCGTACCGGGCAGGCATCGAGATAATCCAGGCCCACAGCCAGCTTGAGGTGACGTTCCGGGCGCGCCAGGCAGTTGGTCACGTCGAAGCTGTACCAGGCGTCGCCCACCCAGGCCTCGGCCCAGGCATGGCTGGCCAGGTGCTCGGCGTCATCGGTGTACAGGTAGCCCGACACGTAGCGCGCCGGCACGCCGAGGCTACGCGCGCAGGCGAGGAAGGCATGGGTGTGATCCTGGCAAACGCCACGCCGGCCAGCGAAAGCCTCGGCGGCACTGGTGTCCACCTCGGTGATGCCCGGCTGGTAGGCGATATGGGCATTGAGCGCATGCATCAGGTCGATCAAACCGTTGCGATCCACACGTGCCTTGCTCTGCTGCGCGGCGAACTCGCGGATGGCGTCGTCGGCCTGGGTCAGTCGGGTGAAACGCAGGAACGGCAGCGCCGACTGGCGCTCATGCTCGGCCTCACAGGTTTCGTCGATGTCCACCTGACCACGGGCGCCGATGACGATGGACTCGTGCGGCTCGTCCAGGGTCAGCACATGCAGGATATTGCCGTAGGGGTCGAGCTGGGCATGCACCGGGCGCGGCAGATCGAGCTGCCAGCTGAGCACCTGCTGGCGCTCGCTGTCGTGCGGGGTCAGGCGCAGGTACTGGATGCTCGCGCGCACCTGATCATCGTAATGGTAGGTGGTGTCATGGCTGATCGAGAGTCTCATGCGACCTCCAGGTAGGACGTATGGATGGTGTTGCCCAGCTGGCGCACCAGCAGGATGAAGTCGGTAAGCCAGGCGTGCAGGCCTTCGTCGAGCACTTCGTCGATGCTGGTGTAGCGCAGTCGCGCATCCAGTTCGGCGGCCAGGCGCTGCGCCGGTCGACCATTCTCTCCAGGTAGACCGGCAAGCATCAGGTTCAGTTCTTCCATGCAGGCCCGCAGCGAGCGCGGCACGTCCGGGCGCAGCAGCAGCAGTTCGGCAACCTTGCGCGTGCGTGGCGAGCCGCGATAGCTCTCGGCGAAGGCCTCGAACGAGGACAACGCGCGCAGCAACGCACTCCACTGGTAGTAGCTGCGCGCCGTGCGCTCTTCCAGCTCGTCGATCTCCTCGCCGAGCATTTCGTAGCGCGCATCGAGCAGGCGCAGGGTGTTGTCGGCCCGCTCGATGAAGGTGCCCAGGCGAATGAAGCGATAGGCCTCGCCACGCATGATGGTGCCGAAGGTGGCGCCGCGAAACAGGTGCGAACGCTCCTTGACCCACTCGCAGAAGCGGCTGATGCCGTAGCGCCCGAGGCCCTGCTCGGCAATGCCGCGCATCTCCAGCCAGCTGGCGTTGATGTTCTCCCACATGTCGGCGGTGATCCGTCCGCGCACTGCATGGGCGTTGCTGCGTGCAGCCTGCAGGCAACAGTAGATACTCCCGGGGTTGCTGGCATCGAGCGCGAAGAAGTGCAGCATGCGCTCGCCGTGCAGCGGGCCGTGACGTTCCAGGTAGTCGTCCAGGGTGCCGGTGATCAGCAGCGGCATGGCCAACTCATCGAGGCCGTCGCCACGGCCGTCCTGTGGCATCAGCGACAGCGAATAGCTGACGTCGAGCATGCGCGCCAGGTTCTCGGCACGTTCCAGGTAACGCGACATCCAGTACAGATCGGAGGCAGTTCTACTCAACATGATCAGTCCTCCACTACCCAGGTATCCTTGGTCCCGCCACCTTGCGACGAGTTGACCACCAGCGAGCCTTCACGCAGTGCCACGCGCGTCAGGCCACCAGGTACCAGGCGGGTTTCGCGACCGGTCAGGACGAACGGACGCAGGTCGATGTGACGCGGTGCAATGCCGCGCTCGACGAAGGTCGGGCAGGTCGACAGGCATAACGTCGGCTGGGCGATATAGGCCTCCGGCTTGGCGATCAGGCGCGCGCGAAAGCTCTCGATCTCGGCCTTGCTCGCCGCCGGACCGACCAGCATGCCGTAGCCGCCAGAACCTTGAGTCTCCTTGACCACCAGTTCGGACAGGTTGGCCAGCACGTGGGACAGTTCCTCCGGCTTGCGGCACTGCCAGGTCGGCACGTTCTTGAGGATCGGCTCCTCATCCAGATAGAAGCGGATCATGTCGCCGACATAGGGGTAGATCGACTTGTCATCGGCCACACCGGTGCCGATGGCGTTGGCCAACACCACGTTGCGTGAGCGATAGGCTGACAGCAGCCCCGCGACGCCAAGCATCGAATCGGGGTTGAAAGCCAGTGGATCGAGGAAGGCGTCATCGAGGCGGCGGTAGATCACGTCCACCTGACGGGCACCGGCGGTGGTGCGCATGTAGACCTTGTCGTCGCGCACGAACAGGTCGGCACCTTCTACCAGCTCCACCCCCATCTCACGGGCGAGGAAGGCGTGCTCGAAGTAGGCACTGTTGAAGCGGCCCGGCGTCAGCACCACGACCGTGGGGTTGTCCAGCGGGCTGGAACTCTTCAGCGCATCGAGCAGCAGATTGGGGTAATGGTCCACCGGCGCCACGCGCTGCGCGGCGAACAACTCGGGGAACAAGCGCATCATCATCTTGCGGTCTTCGAGCATGTAGCTCACACCGCTGGGGGTGCGCAGGTTGTCTTCCAGCACGTAGTAGCTGCCGTCGCCGTCGCGCACCAGATCGACCCCGGCGATGTGCGCGTAGATGTCGCGGTGCAGGTCGAGGCCCTGCATGGCCATCTGGTAGCCCTCGTTGGCCAGCACCTGCTCGGCCGGAATGATGCCCGCCTTGATGATGCGCTGGTCGTGGTAAAGGTCGGCGAGGAACAGGTTGAGCGCCTGCACGCGCTGGATACAGCCGCGCTCGACGACGCGCCATTCGCTGGCGGGGATGGAGCGGGGAATGATGTCGAAGGGGATCAGGCGTTCGGTGCCCTGATCATCCCCGTAAAGGGTGAAGGTAATCCCGGCGCGGTGGAACAGAAGGTCGGCTTCTCGGCGGCGCTGAGCCAACAGATCGTCCGGCGTTTCTGCCAACCAGCGGGCAAATTCGCGGTAGTGCGGGCGGACAGCGCCGCTCGCGTCGTACATCTCGTCATAAAAGGTGCGGGCCATGCCGTACTCCTTGTCACCCGGACTTACAGCATCCTCTGCAAGGCCCGAGCCAGCACAATTAATCCTTTAACTTCAAACAGATACCAACAAAACCAAAACAAAATGCACCGAAATAGTGCGGCGAAATGTTTCTGTCATGAGATGCCGCCCCATTGCGTGGCACAACAAAAACCGCTGGTCATGACAGTGCGCGGTGTAGGCAAAAAGCCTGCAGCCCTGCCCAGCAGCGGCCCCGGGCACTTGGCTGTCACATTGCGTGACCGACCGGTCAAGCGCAACCGCTTTTGCACCGACTACGCGAGGACCAAGCATCCACATGAACCTGTGTAGCCCGGATAGAATCCGGGGATGTTCGCGGCATGGACGTGGATGCCATCCAGGCTACGGGAAGCAGCAAGCGGATGAAGCGCTTGCTCAGCCTGCACCAAGATAAGCCGCGATCGATCCGACTGCCGTCTGCAGATGCTGCTCATGGCTGAAGCCGGATGCCTTCAATGGCTTGAGATCATGATCGGCTGCTTGCAGCCAGTGCAGCTCGATGGCCGCTGAAAGCTCGTAACCCGCAACGCTCTCGCGATTGCCCAACGCATCGCGCTCACCCTGGATGATCAGCGTTGGCGTGCGCAGCTCAGCGAGATGGGCGACTCGTGGCTTTTCCGGTTTGCCAGCCGCGTAAAAGGGATAGCCCAGACAGATCAGCTTCGAGGCGTCCAACTCGTCCGCCAGCAGACTGGCCATGCGCCCCCCCATGGACTTGCCGCCAATCGCCACAGGCCCTGCGACCCGTTGGCGCACCTGGGTATGTACTTCGCGCCATTGCTGCAGCAGTTGCGCCTGCGGATTGGGCGGTCGTTTGCGCCCGTCTACCCGCCGCTGGGCCATGTAGGCGAACTCGAAGCGCACCACGCGCACGCCACGTGACACCAGGCCTTGCGCCATGTGTTGCATGAATGCGCTGTCCATCGGCGCACCGGCGCCATGGGCAAGGATCAAGGTAGCCAATGCTGCCTGCGGCGGTTCGTCCCACAACCACGGTAGTCCCTGCTCACATTGACCGGCGTCAATAAACCCAGATGGCCCTTTGCTCATGCTTGCCTCGCGTCGATATCCGTGGTGTTCGTGGCCTGCTCATGCCTAGGGGTGCCACGGGTATCGGACGCTCTGCCATAACCGTGGATGGAAGCCCAGACATGAACACAACAACCCGTTCCGCCTACAACTACAGGGTGGTTCGCCAGTTCGCCATTATGACGGTGGTTTGGGGCATCGTCGGCATGGGACTCGGCGTATTCATCGCTGCCCAGCTGGCCTGGCCCGAACTGAACATGAACCTACCGTGGACCAGCTTCGGCCGTCTGCGCCCGCTACACACCAATGCGGTGATCTTCGCCTTCGGCGGATGCGCACTGTTCGCCACCAGCTTTTACTCGGTACAGCGCACCTGTCAGACCACGCTGTTCGCACCCAAACTGGCTGCCTTCACCTTCTGGGGCTGGCAACTGGTGATCCTGCTCGCTGCCATCAGCCTCCCCCTGGGCTGGACCAGTTCCAAGGAATATGCCGAACTGGAGTGGCCGATCGACATTCTGATCACCATCGTCTGGGTCGCTTACGCCATCGTGTTCTTCGGCACGGTAATGCAGCGCAAGGTCAGTCACATCTACGTAGGCAACTGGTTCTTCGGTGGATTCATTCTTACCGTGGCCATCCTGCACATCGTCAACAACCTGGAGATTCCGGTCACCCTGACCAAGTCCTATTCGCTGTATGCGGGTGCCACCGACGCCATGGTCCAGTGGTGGTACGGCCACAACGCCGTGGGCTTCTTCCTCACCGCCGGCTTCCTGGGGATGATGTATTACTTCGTGCCCAAACAAGCCGGACGACCGGTCTACTCCTACCGCCTGTCCATCGTCCACTTCTGGGCACTGATTGCCGTATACATCTGGGCCGGCCCGCACCACCTGCACTACACCGCGCTGCCTGACTGGGCGCAGAGTCTTGGCATGGTGATGTCGCTGATCCTCCTGGCGCCCAGTTGGGGCGGCATGATCAACGGCATGATGACGCTCTCGGGTGCCTGGCACAAACTGCGTACCGACCCGATCCTGCGCTTTCTGGTGGTGTCCCTGGCCTTCTACGGCATGAGCACCTTCGAAGGCCCGATGATGGCCATCAAGACCGTCAACGCCCTGTCCCACTACACCGACTGGACCATCGGCCACGTGCACGCTGGCGCCCTCGGCTGGGTCGCCATGGTATCGATCGGCTCGCTCTACCACCTGATTCCCAAGGTGTTCGGTCGCGAGCAGATGCACAGCCTGGCCCTGATCAACAGCCACTTCTGGCTGGCCACCATCGGCACCGTTCTGTACATCGCCTCGATGTGGGTCAACGGCATCACTCAGGGCCTGATGTGGCGCGCAGTGAACGAAGACGGCACCCTCACCTACTCCTTCGTCGAAGCGCTGGAAGCCAGCCATGTCGGCTTCGTGGTGCGGGTGATCGGCGGCGCGATCTTCTTCGCCGGCATGCTGCTGATGGCCTGGAACGTCTGGCTGACCGTACGTAGCGCCAAGTCAATCGAGATGGAAGCCGCTGCGCAGTTCTCGGTAGAAGGAGCCCACTGATGAAACACGAGATTCTCGAGAAGAACATCGGCCTGATGGCGCTGGTGATGATCCTGGCGGTCAGCATCGGTGGCCTGACCCAGATCGTCCCGCTGTTCTTCCAGGACGTCACCAACGAGCCGGTCGATGGCCTCAAGCCCTACACCGCGCTGCAACTGGAAGGCCGCGACATCTACATCCGCGAAGGCTGCGTCGGCTGCCACTCGCAGATGATCCGTCCGTTCCGCGCCGAAACCGAGCGTTACGGCCACTATTCCGTCGCTGGCGAGAGCGTCTGGGATCACCCCTTCCTCTGGGGTTCCAAGCGCACCGGTCCGGACCTGGCCCGTGTTGGCGCCCGCTACTCGGACGAGTGGCATCGTGCGCACCTGTACAACCCGCGCAACGTCGTGCCGGAGTCGATCATGCCCGCCTACCCCTGGCTGGTGGAGCAGAGCCTCGATGGCAAGGACACCGCCAAGAAGATGAGCGTTATGCGCACTCTGGGCGTGCCCTACAGCGAAGAAGACATCGCCGCTGCCAGCAACGCGGTCAAGGGCAAGAGCGAGATGGATGCTCTGGTCGCCTACCTGCAGGTGCTTGGCACCGCCGTGAAGAACAAGAGGTGAGCGCCATGTTCGAGCTAATCGATATCGGCACCCTGCGCGGCATAGGCACCGCGCTGGTACTGATCGCCTTCACCGCCGTCACCCTCTGGGCCTACAGCGGCAAACGCCGCGACGCCTTCACCGAAGCGGCCAACCTGCCCTTCGCTGATGAGCCCAAGCCCGCCGTTTCGAGGACCCAAGCATGACCACCTTCTGGAGCTGGTACATCACCCTGCTGACCGTGGGCTCGCTGGTCGCGCTGTTCTGGCTGATCTTCGCCACCCGCAAGAGCGAAGTGCACAAGAACCCGACCGAGCAGACCATGGGGCACTCCTTCGATGGCATCGAGGAGTATGACAACCCACTGCCCAAGTGGTGGTTCATGCTGTTCCTCGGCACACTGGTGTTTTCCGTTGGCTACCTGCTGCTCTACCCGGGCCTGGGCAACTTCAAGGGCCTGCTGCCGGGCTACGAGGATGGCTGGACCCAGGTCAACCAGTGGCAGCGCGAAATGGATCGTGCCGATGAGCTGTACGGCCCGATCTTCGCCAAATACGCCGCCATGCCCATCGAGGAAGTGGCCAAGGACGAGCGCGCGCTGAAAATGGGCGGTCGTCTGTTCGCCTCCAACTGCTCGGTGTGCCACGGTTCCGACGCAAAGGGCAGCTATGGCTTCCCCAACCTGGCCGACAGCAACTGGCGCTGGGGCGGCGAGCCGGAGACCATCAAGACCACGATCCTGCATGGCCGTATGGGCGTGATGCCGGCACAAGGCCCGATGATCGGCGAAGATGGCGTACGCAATGTCGCCGCCTACGTCCTCACCGAGCTGGGCGGTCGCGAGTTGCCGGCAGATGCGCAGGCCGACGTCGCCGCCGGCAAGCAGATCTTCGCCACCCTCTGCTCCGCCTGCCACACCCAGGCCGGCACCGGCATGGCCGTGATGGGGGCGCCGGACCTGACTCAGCCCAGCGCGTTCATCTACGGCAGCAGCTTCGCCCAACTGCAGCAGACCATCCGTTATGGTCGCAGCGGCAACATGCCGGCCCAGGGTGACTTCCTCGGCAATGACAAGGCTCACCTGCTGGCCGCCTATGTGCTCAAGCTGAGCCAGGGCGAGAGCAAGTAACCCCTGCACTTCACCGGCGACCGAATCACGGTCGCCGGCCCCTCCTTATATGTGTGCGACCCAGTGTCGCACCTGCCGACCAATAGCCCTGCAATCTCCTTGATCTGGGCTAAGCTGCCTTTCAGTCGCCATTTGCCACAACTCTAAGGCGATCCTTTCTTAGCGCTGCGCAAACTGGTTGCGCCAAAAGCTGCCAGAGCTGTTTCCGAGACCGTTGCGAACGGCTCGCGAAAGGCCCTGAAACCCTATTCGTGTCGGCACGTTACGTTGCAATGGCTACTTGCTTTCTACATACTTGCCGCCGATTTTTGCCCCATAAAACTCCATTAACCGTGGAACCCCTAGCATGAGCACAGCAATCAGTCAGACTGCTTATAACTATAAGGTGGTCCGCCAGTTCGCCATTATGACGGTGATCTGGGGGGTCATTGGCATGGGTCTAGGCGTGTTCATCGCCGCACAACTCGTGTGGCCGGAACTCAACCTAAACCTGCCGTGGACCAGCTTCGGTCGTTTGCGCCCGCTGCACACCAACGCGGTGATCTTCGCCTTTGGCGGATGCGCACTGTTTGCGACCTCGTATTACGTGGTCCAGCGCACCTGCCAGACGCGCCTGATCTCCGACGGTCTGGCTGCCTTCACCTTCTGGGGCTGGCAGGCGGTCATCGTCCTGGCGGTGATCACCCTGCCGATGGGCTACACCAGCTCCAAGGAATACGCCGAGCTCGAGTGGCCGGTCGACGTCCTCCTGGGTATCGTCTGGATCACCTACCTGCTGGTGTTCTTCGGCACCATCGTCAAGCGCAAGACCAAGCACATTTATGTGGGCAACTGGTTCTTCGGTGCGTTCATCCTGGTCACCGCGATGCTGCACATCGTCAACAGCGCCGCCATGCCGGTGAGCCTGTTCAAGTCGTACTCGGCCTATGCCGGCGCGACCGACGCGATGATCCAGTGGTGGTACGGCCACAACGCCGTGGGCTTCTTCCTGACCACCGGCTTCTTGGGCATGATGTATTACTTCGTACCCAAGCAGGCCGAGCGTCCGATCTACTCGTATCGCCTGTCCATCGTGCACTTCTGGGCGCTGATCACCCTGTACATCTGGGCCGGTCCGCACCACCTGCACTACACCGCTCTGCCGGACTGGGCACAGTCCCTGGGCATGGCCATGTCGGTGATCCTGCTGGCACCGAGCTGGGGCGGCATGATCAACGGCATGATGAGTCTGTCCGGCGCCTGGCATAAGCTGCGCACCGACCCGATCCTGCGCTTCCTGGTGGTGTCCCTGGCGTTCTATGGCATGTCGACCTTCGAAGGCCCGATGATGGCCATCAAGACCGTCAACGCCCTGTCCCACTACACCGACTGGACCATCGGCCACGTGCACGCTGGCGCCCTCGGCTGGGTCGCGATGATCTCCATCGGCTCGCTGTATCACCTGATCCCGAAAGTGTTCGGCCGCGAGCAGATGCACAGCATCGCCCTGATCAACACCCACTTCTGGCTGGCCACCATTGGCACCGTGCTGTACATCGCCTCGATGTGGGTCAATGGCATCACTCAGGGCCTGATGTGGCGTGCAGTCAACGAAGACGGCACCCTCACCTACTCCTTCGTCGAAGCGCTGGAAGCCAGCCATGCGGGCTATGTCGTACGCATGATCGGCGGCGCCTTCTTCGTCGCAGGCATGCTGCTGATGGCCTACAACACCTTCCGCACCGTGCGTGCCGCCAAGCCGGCTGAATACGAAGCGGCTGCGCAGATTCCCGCCGGAGTAGCTCACTGATGAAACACGAAATCATCGAGAAGAATATCGGCCTGATGGCGCTGCTGATGGTGATTGCCGTCAGCATCGGTGGCCTGACCCAGATCGTCCCGCTGTTCTTCCAGGACGTCACCAATGAGCCGGTGGAAGGCCTCAAGCCCTACACCGCGATGCAACTGGAAGGTCGCGATATCTACATCCGTGAAGGCTGCGTTGGCTGCCACTCGCAGATGATCCGTCCGTTCCGCGCCGAGACCGAACGCTACGGCCACTACTCCGTCGCCGGTGAAAGCGTCTGGGATCACCCCTTCCTGTGGGGCTCCAAGCGTACCGGCCCGGACCTGGCTCGCGTCGGCGGCCGCTACTCGGACGAGTGGCATCGCGCCCACCTGTACAACCCGCGCAACGTCGTGCCTGAGTCGAAGATGCCCGCCTACCCCTGGCTGGTGGAGAACAAACTCGACGGTCACGACACCGCCAAGAAGATGGAAGTCATGCGTGGCTTCGGCATCCCCTACACCGACGAAGATATCGCCGGTGCTCGCGATGCCGTGAAAGGCAACACCGAAATGGACGCGCTGATCGCGTACCTGCAGGTTCTCGGCACTTCCATCAAGAACAAACGGTAAGACGCTATGGACATCGGGATGATTCGCGGCATCGGCACGGCGGTGGTCTTCATCGCCTTCATCGGCGTGGTGCTCTGGGCTTACAGCAGCAAGCGCAAATCGAGCTTCGACGAAGCAGCCAACCTGCCCTTCGCCGACGATCTCAAGCCCGAGTCCAAGCGCGATCAAGACTCTTCCAGGAGCAATAACCAATGACCACGTTCTGGAGTTGGTACGTAACCATTCTGTCTCTGGGCACCATCTTCGCCCTGACCTGGCTGATCTTCGGCACCCGCAAGGGCCAGCGCCAGGAAACCACCGAAGAAACCGTCGGCCACAGCTTCGACGGCATCGAGGAGTATGACAACCCGCTGCCGAAGTGGTGGTTCATGCTGTTCGTCGCCACCATCATCTTCGCCCTCGGCTACCTGGCCCTGTACCCAGGCCTGGGTAACTTCAAGGGCCTGCTGCCCGGCTACGACTACGTAGACAGCGAAAAAGAAACGCCTTTCGCTTCTGGCGTGCAGATCGCTGACGGCTCCATGCGTCACGCCGGCTGGACCGGTGTGCACCAGTGGGAAAAGGAAATGGCGCGCGCCGATGAGCAATACGGTCCGCTGTTCGCCAAGTACGCTGCAATGCCGATCGAGGAAGTAGCCAAGGACGCGCAAGCCCTGAAAATGGGTGGCCGCCTGTTCGCCTCCAACTGCTCCGTGTGCCACGGTTCCGACGCCAAGGGCAGCTACGGCTTCCCCAACCTGACAGACAACGAATGGCGCTGGGGCGGCGAGCCGGAAACCATCAAGACCACCCTGCTCAAGGGTCGTCAGGGTGCGATGCCTGCTCAAGGCCCGATGATCGGCGAAGATGGCGTACGCAATGTCGCCGCCTACGTCCTCACCGAACTGGCTGGCCGCGAGCTGCCAGAAGGCGTGGAAGCCGATATCGAAGCAGGCCAGAAGGTCTTCGCCGGTACCTGCTTCGCCTGCCATGGCGCAGACGGCAAGGGTACAGCAGCCATGGGCGCACCGAACCTGACCAACCCGGCAGCGTTCATCTATGGCAGCAGCTACGCACAACTGCAGCAGAGCATCCGCTACGGCCGTCACGGCAACATGCCGGCCCAGGAAGAATTCCTCGGCAATGACAAGGTGCATCTGCTGGCTGCCTACGTGTACAGCCTGTCGCACAAGGCACAAGAGCAGTAAATAAAAACGACTCCTTTGACAAGGGTCAATGAACGCCCGGGTCGCGACCGCTGGTCGCACCCGGGCGTTGCCTTTCAGGCGTACCATATAGCTACCGTGAATTGACCCTGACCGGCACGTATCGGCCTGGGCTGCCAACCAACCGCTTTGGTATGCATTGATGAGCGAACAGATTCCCGTCCAGGACGTCACCCCTCCTTCTGCCAAGAATGCCAGCGTCGATCTCTACGCCAGCCGCGAGAAGATCTATACCCGCGCGTTCACTGGCCTGTTTCGTAATCTGCGACTCGCTGGCGGCGCCCTGCTCTTCCTGCTGTTTTTCGGCACCGTCTGGCTGAGCTGGAACGGCCGCCAAGCGGTCTGGTGGAACCTCCCCGAACGCAAATTCCACATTTTCGGCGCCAGCTACTGGCCGCAGGATTTCATGCTGCTGTCCTGGCTGCTGATCATCTGCGCCTTCGGCCTGTTCTTCATCACCGTGTTCGCCGGTCGCGTCTGGTGCGGCTACACCTGTCCGCAGAGCGTGTTCACCTGGGTATTCATGTGGGCGGAGAAGGTCACCGAAGGTGATCGCAACCAGCGCATGAAGCTGGACAAGCAACCCCTGAGCGGCAAGAAACTGGGCCGCAAGCTGGCCAAGCACGGCATCTGGGTGGGCGTGTCACTGCTGACCGCCATCACCTTCGTCGGTTACTTCACGCCAATTCGCGAACTGGTCATCGAGATCTTCACCGGTGAAGCCAGCGGCTGGGCCTATTTCTGGATCGGCTTCTTCACCCTCGCCACCTACGGCAACGCCGGCTACCTACGCGAGCAGGTGTGCATCTACATGTGCCCCTATGCGCGCTTCCAGAGTGTGATGTTCGACCAGGACACCCTGATCGTCTCCTACGACCCGCGCCGTGGCGAATCACGCGGCCCGCGCAAGAAGGACGCCGATTACAAGGCGCAGGGCCTCGGCGACTGCATCGACTGCAAGATGTGCGTGCAGGTCTGCCCCACCGGCATCGATATTCGCGATGGCCTGCAGATCGAGTGCATCGGCTGCGCCGCCTGCATCGACGCCTGCGACGACATCATGGACAAGATGAACTATCCCAAGGGGCTGATCAGCTACACCACTGAACACAACCTGTCCGGGCGCAAGACCCACCTGCTGCGCCCGCGCCTGATCGGCTACGCTGTCGCGCTGGTCGCCATGATCGGCCTGTTCGCCTGGGCCGTGGCCAATCGCCCGCTGGTGGAGCTGGATGTACTCAAGGATCGTGTGCTGTTCCGTGAGAACGAGCGCGGCCATATCGAGAACGTCTATACCCTGAAGATCATGAACAAGGCGCAGCGCGACATGACCTACGTGATCAGCGCCGACGGCCTCGACGGCCTGGTCTACGAAGGCAAGCGCGAAGTGCGGGCCCTGGCTGGCGAGGTGTATTCCTTCCCGGTCGAGCTGTCCATCGCACCGGAGAAGCTGCCGTCGAGCGCCAACAATATCGTCTTCCACGTACAATCCGCGGATGACCCCAGTATCAAGAACGACGCCGACAGCCGCTTCATTGGCCCAAGCGTCCGCTGACAACGGAAAACGCATGACCGAGCAAACCCCATCGCCAGTCAAACCCTGGTACAAGCAGTTCTGGCCCTGGTTCATCCTGTTCCTGCTGGGCTACTCGGTGGTGCAGGGCCTGACCCTGCTCACCATCGCCACCAAGAACCCACCAGGGCTGATCTCCGACGACTACTACGATGTCGGCAAGGGCATCAACCAGTCGCTGGAGCGCGAAAAATTGGCCGAGCGCCTGCAATTGCATGGCGAGCTGGTGCTGGACAACACCACCGGCGTCGCCACCCTGTCGCTGGAGGGCAACAGCAGACCGCAGCAGATCGTGCTCAACCTGATCTCGCCGACCCAGCCGGAACGCGACCGTCGCGTGATCCTGCAACCGGCGGCTGACGGCCAGTACCGTGGGCAAATGGTCGATGAAGTCAGCGGTCGTCGCTTCGTCGAGCTGCTCGGCCAGGAAGGCAGCCAGAACTGGCGTCTGTTCGAGGAAGAGAACATCACCGGTGGCCAGACCATCATGATCGGTGACAATCCCTCCTACTGACCCAGCCAATGCCCGCCCCTATTCCCTGCTATCACTGCGGCCTGCCGGTTCCCGCCGGCAGCCAGTTCCGTGCCGACGTGCTCGGCCAGACCCGTGAAATGTGCTGCCCCGGCTGTCAGGCCGTGGCCGAAGCCATCGTCGCCGGTGGCCTGGAGCATTACTACAGCCATCGCAGCGAGAACGCGGCCAACCCACAGGCACTGCCCGCCGCCCTGCCGGACGAACTGGCGCTGTATGACCGCAACGATGTGCAGCAGCCCTTCGTCCAGCACGAGGGCGAACTGAGCGAAACCCAGTTGCTGATCGAAGGCATCAGCTGCGCCGCCTGCGGCTGGCTGATCGAGAAGCACCTGCGCGGCGTGCCAGGCGTGGCCGAGGCGCACCTGAACCTGTCCAACCACCGCCTGCAGGTACGCTGGCAGGACAGCCAGATCGCCCTGAGCAAGCTGCTTGCCGAACTGCGCCGCATCGGTTACGCCGCCCACCCCTGGCGCGCCGACGAGGCCGCCGAGCGCATGGCCGCGGAAAACCGCCGGCGCATGCGCGAGCTGGGCGTGGCCGGACTGCTGTGGATGCAGGTGATGATGGCGACCATGGCCACCTGGCCGGAATTCAACATCGACCTATCACCAGAGCTGGACAAGATCCTGCGCTGGACCAGCCTGTTCCTCACCACGCCCATCGTCTTCTATTGCTGCGGCCAGTTCTTCCGCGGCGCCCTGCGCGACCTGCGTACCCGCCACCTGACCATGGACGTTTCGGTCTCGCTGGCCATCGGCGGTGCATACGTCGCCGGCATCTGGTCGACCATCACCGGCCAGGGCGAGCTGTATTTCGACGCAGTCGGCATGTTCGCGCTATTCCTGCTCGCCGGCCGCTACCTGGAGCGCCGTGCGCGAGAACGCACGGCAGCTGCTACCGCGCAGCTGGTCAAGCTGCTGCCGGCCTCCTGCCTGCGCCTGGACGCAGACGGCCAGAGCCAGCGCATCCTGCTCAGCGAGCTGCGCGAAGGTGAGCAGGTGTTGGTGCAACCTGGCTCGCTAATTCCCGCCGACGGCCGCATCCTTGCCGGCCAATCCAGTGTCGATGAATCGCTGCTTACCGGCGAGTACCTGCCACTGCCACGCGGCATCGGCGACAGCGTCACCGCCGGCACACTGAATGTCGAAGGGCCGCTGACCGTCGAAGTACAAGCACTCGGTGATGCCACTCGCCTGTCCGCCATCGTGCGCCTGCTGGACCGAGCGCAGAGCGAAAAACCGCGCCTGGCAGAAATCGCCGACCGCGTTTCACAATGGTTCCTGCTGTTTATCCTGGTAGCTGCCGCCGTGGTCGGCTTCGCCTGGTGGGAGATCGACTCCGGCCGTGCTTTCTGGGTCGTGCTCGCCCTGCTCGTGGCCACCTGCCCCTGCGCCCTGGCCCTGGCCACACCGACCGCCCTGACCACCGCTACCGGTACCCTGCACAAACTGGGCATGCTGCTGACGCGTGGCCATGTGCTCGAAGGGCTCAACCAGATCGACACGCTGGTGCTGGACAAGACCGGCACGCTGACCGAAGGCCGCCTGACGCTCAAGGCCATCCACCCGCTGCGCAATCTTGACGAAGGTAGTTGCCTGGCCCTGGCTGCCGCGCTGGAGAACCGCTCGGAACACCCCATCGCTCGCGCGTTCAGCCAGGCACCTCGCGCTGCGCAATCCGTCGATAGTCATCCGGGACAGGGCCTGCAGGGCCTGGTCGATGACCGTCTGCTGCGCATTGGCGAGGCCAGTTTCGTATGCGCCCTGAGCGGCAAGGCCGTGCCGCCGATTGCCAGCGAGCATGGCCAGTGGCTGCTGCTGGGCGATGAACAGGGGCCGCTGGCCTGGTTCGTCCTCGACGACCGCCTGCGTGACGATGCCCCGCAACTGATCGCCGCCGCCCGCGCCCGCGGCTGGCATATCCATCTGCTGTCTGGCGACAGCTCACCCATGGTGGGCGAAGTCGCGCGCCAACTGGGCATCGACGACGCCCGCGGCGGCCTGACCCCGGATGCCAAGCTAGCCGTGCTCAAGCAATTGCACGGCCAAGGGCGTCGCGTGCTGATGCTCGGCGATGGCGTCAACGACGTACCGGTATTGGCCGCTGCCGATATCAGCGTGGCCATGGGTTCGGCGTCCGACCTGGCGAAAACCAGCGCCGACGCCGTGTTGCTGTCGAACCGTCTGAGCAGCCTGGTCGATGGCCTGAAACTGGCCAAGCGCACGCGCCGCATCATCATTGAGAACCTTGCCTGGGCGACGCTGTACAATGGTCTGGTACTGCCCTTCGCCGCTCTGGGCTGGATCACGCCGATCTGGGCAGCCGTGGGCATGTCCCTGAGCTCGCTGCTGGTGGTACTCAACGCCCTGCGCCTCAGCAGCACCCCGAACACGTAGGAGCGAGCTCTGCTCGCGAAGAAGCGGTTCTCGGGCAGAGCTCACTCCTACTCAGATGCCACCATGGAGACCGCATGTCCGCCCTCTATATCCTGATCCCCGTTGCCATCGGCCTGGTCGGCTTCGCCATCTGGCTGTTCTTCTGGGCGGTGGACAGCGGTCAGTACGACGATCTCGACGGCCCGGCGCACAGCATTCTGTTCGACGATGAAGATCCGCTGCACAAGGCTGGCGTCGAGCAGGCCGAAGAACACAACAAGCAGGACAAACCTGATGCTTGAGCTGGCACCACTGCTGGTGTCTGCACTGATTCTCGGCCTGCTCGGCGGCGGCCATTGCCTCGGCATGTGCGGCGGCCTGATGGGCGCGCTGACTCTGGCGATTCCGCCCGAGCAACGCGGCCGGCGTCTGCAACTGCTACTGGCTTACAACCTCGGGCGCATTCTCAGCTACAGCCTGGCGGGCTTGCTCCTGGGCCTGGCCGGCTGGGCCATTGCCGGCAGCAAAGCCGAAGTGGCGATGCGCACAATGGCTGCCTTGCTGCTGATTGCCATGGGGCTTTATCTGGCCGGCTGGTGGAGCGGGCTGACACGCATCGAAGCACTGGGCCGCGGCCTGTGGCGGCATATCCAGCCGCTGACACGGCGCTTCATGCCGGTCAGCAGCCTGCCGCGCGCCCTGGTTCTGGGTGGATTGTGGGGCTGGCTACCGTGCGGGCTGGTCTACAGCACCCTGCTGTGGGCTTCCAGCCAGGGCAATGCAGTCAACAGCGCCCTGCTGATGCTGGCGTTCGGCCTGGGCACCTGGCCGGTACTGCTGGCCACCGGGCTGGCCGCCGAGCGCATCACCACCCTGCTGCGCAAGCGAGGCGTGCGCATGGCTGGCGGCCTGCTGGTCATTCTGTTCGGCGTATGGACCCTACCCGGCCCCCACCAACACTGGCTGATGGGGCACTAGAGCAGCTACAAGCAGCAAGCCTCAAGCGGCACGCCAAAGTACGAGCAGACGTAGCCCGGATGTAATCCGGGAGCAAGGTATCCAACATCCCCGGTTTGCATCCGGGCTACGCAGCAACAACACCTGCGGTGCTCAACGCGCCTTTGATTCAGGTCAAGGCCGCCGCCCAGGCGCATCCCTAGACTGGCCGCACAGCCTGTCCAGGATTATTTCCCATGCTCGACGCCATCCAGTGGGATGCCGACCTGATCCGCCGCTACGATCTCGCCGGCCCGCGCTATACCTCTTACCCGACCGCCGTACAGTTTCACGACGATATCGGCCCATTCGATCTGCTGCATGCGCTGCGCGACAGCCGCAAGGCACAGCGCCCGCTGTCGCTCTACGTGCACGTGCCGTTCTGCGCGCACATCTGCTACTACTGCGCCTGCAACAAGGTCATCACCAAGGACCGCGGCCGTGCCCTGCCCTATCTGGAAAAACTCGAGCGGGAAATCGAGATCATCAGCCGCCACATCGATCGCAACCAGCCAATCGAACAGCTGCATTTCGGTGGTGGCACGCCGACCTTCCTCAGCCACGACGAGCTGCGGCGGCTGATGCAGCACTTGCGCCAGCACTTCAACCTGCTGGATGACGACTCCGGCGATTACAGCATCGAGATCGACCCACGCGAGGCCGACTGGTCGACCATGGGCCTGCTGCGTGAACTGGGCTTCAATCGCGTCAGCATCGGCGTGCAGGATCTCGACCCTGAGGTGCAGCGCGCGGTCAACCGCCTGCAGACCCTGGAAGAAACCCGCGCCATCGTCGAGGCAGCGCGTACCCTGCAGTTCCGCTCGGTGAACATCGACCTGATCTACGGCCTTCCCAAGCAGACGCCAGAGCGCTTCGCCCGCACCGTGGCCGAGGTCATCGCTCTGCAACCGGATCGCCTGTCGCTGTTCAACTACGCGCACCTGCCGGAACGCTTCATGCCGCAACGCCGCATCAGCTCCGACGACCTGCCGAGCCCAGCAGGCAAGCTGGCCATGCTGCAGAGCAGCATCGAACAACTGACCCGCGCCGGGTATCGTTACATCGGCATGGACCACTTCGCCCTGCCCGACGACGAATTGGCCATCGCCCAGGAAGAAGGCACGTTGCAGCGTAACTTCCAGGGCTATACCACCCACGGCCACTGCGATCTGATCGGCCTGGGCGTTTCTGCCATCAGCCAGATCGGCGATCTGTACAGCCAGAACGACAGCGATATCGCCAACTATCAGCAGACCCTGGGCAACGGCCAGCTGGCGACGCGCCGCGGCTTGCACTGCAATGCCGACGACCGTCTGCGCCGAGCCGTCATCCAGCAGTTGATCTGCCACTTCGAGCTGCGTTTCGCTGACATCGAACAGGCCCATGCCGTGGTGTTCCGCGACTACTTCGCGGCACTTTGGCCTGAACTTCAGCAACTCGACCGCGACGGTTTGATCGAGTTGGGCGCAGAAGGGATTCAGGTGCGCCCGGCCGGGCGCCTGCTGGTGCGCTCGCTGTGCATGCTGTTCGACCGCTATCTCAACGATCAGGTACGCCAGCGTTTCTCCCGGGTGATCTGAACATGAGCAGCCGGCGCCAGTGACGGACTCCGTCACTGGCGCCGGATCAACCCATCGCCAACGTGGCAGCGGTTTGCATCTGCTCACTCGACAAGTCGTTATCACGCATCAGCTTGATCAGATTGGCATTGGCCGCAGTCAATGCGCTGTTGAGCGACGCCAGCTCGGTCTGCAGCCCTTCAAGCTGCTGGCGCCTGGTTTCCGCATCGAGGCTCTGATCGCTCATGATCGCCTCGATCTGCGCCTGCTTCTCGACGATCTGCGCACGCAACTCGCGGATCATCTTGAGCAGGTCCTTGATCGCCTTGGGCAGATCGCTGTTATCGATGTCCTCGTTCTTGTCGGACTTGGCCGACATGCTCTTGCCTAACTCGGACAGACTCACACGGAGCCCCTCGCGCACCTCCTCGGGGGTCCGCTCGACTGCGATAAATTGTCGCTGAACGCCCTGGGCAAGATTACTCAGCGGCCCACTTGATGGTATGCGCATCGCGCTGCTCCCTGCGTTGGACTATGGTTCTACAGTCTGAATCGGCACCCTGCGGCTAAACTTGAGCGCTCGGTCAGCCTTATATGACTGGCCGCCACCCAAGCCCTGCGGTACCCTTACGAACATTGCGTGTATATCCGGGAAGCCCAACGATGTCCGAGAGCATCAAGCTGCACAAGCAGCATCAAGCCCATTGCAAGGATTGCAGCCTGGCTGCCTTGTGCCTGCCCATTTCGCTGAACATGGAAGACATGGACGCGCTCGACGACATCGTCAAACGCGGACGCCCGCTGAAGAAGGGCGAATTCCTGTTCCGCCAGGGTGATACCTTCGGCTCCGTGTTCGCCGTACGCTCCGGTGCGCTGAAAACCTTCAGCCTGAGCGATGGCGGTGAGGAGCAGATCACCGGCTTCCATCTGCCCAGCGAGCTGGTCGGCCTGTCTGGCGTCGACGGCGAGCGCTATCCAGTTTCCGCACAGGCGCTGGAAACCACTTCGGTTTGCGAAATTCCCTTCGAACGCCTCGACGACCTGGCCCTGCAGCTACCACAGCTGCGCCGCCAGCTGATGCGTATCATGAGCCGTGAAATCCGCGACGATCAGCAGATGATGCTGTTGCTGTCGAAGAAAACCGCCGACGAACGTATCGCCACCTTCCTGGTCAACCTCTCCGCCCGCTTCCGCGCACGCGGCTTCTCGGCCAACCAGTTCCGCCTGGCCATGTCGCGCAACGAAATTGGTAACTATTTGGGTCTTGCGGTAGAGACGGTGTCTCGCGTATTTACCCGCTTCCAACAGAACAAGCTGCTCGAAGCCGAAGGCAAGGAAGTACACATTCTCGACCCGATCGAGCTGTGTGCTCTGGCTGGCGGTAATCTCGACGTTTGAGTTCGCAAGGTATTCGCGGGCTCAACGCATTAGGACCCACGATGATCTTTGACGAATTCAGCATCAAGACCCTGATCCGCCCGGTACCGGACTTCCCCAAGCCGGGCGTCATCTTTCGCGACATCACCCCACTGTTCCAGTCGCCGCGCGCCCTGCGCATGGTCGCCGACAGTTTCATCCAGCGTTACGTGGAAGCCGAGTTCAGCCATATCGGTGCCATGGATGCGCGTGGCTTCCTGATCGGCTCGATCATCGCCTACGAACTCAACAAACCCCTGGTGCTGTTTCGCAAGCAGGGCAAACTGCCGGCCGACGTGCTCAGTGAGGGCTACCAGACCGAATATGGCGAAGCCTTCCTCGAAGTGCACAGCGACAGTCTCTGTGAAGGCGATTCGGTGCTGATCTTCGATGACCTGATCGCCACCGGCGGCACCCTGATCGCTGCTGCCAACCTGGTGCGACGCATGCGCGCAGCGGTCTTCGAGGCCGCCGCGATCATCGACCTGCCTGAGCTGGGCGGCTCGCAGAAACTGCAGGACGCCGGCATCCCCACCTTCACGCTGACGGCCTTCGCGCTCGACGATCATTGAGCCGAAGCACCTGCCAACCCGCAAGTGGGTTGTTGATTAAGCCGGGCAATGCCCGGCATCACCGATTACCTTGACCAGACTCCCATGCACGAACTCGAACTGAATCCATCCAGCGATTGGCGCCAGCGCCTGGGCGCTGTCATCGACGGCACGCCCGTACAACGCCTGATCACCCTGCTGATCATCGTCAATGCCGTCATTCTCGGCCTGCAGACCTCACCGTCGATCATGGCCGACTGGGGCGCGCCACTGCTGATCCTCGATACCTTCATCCTCGCCTGCTTCGTCATCGAGCTGGCGCTGCGCTTCGTCGCGCGCGGCATCGGCCTGCTGCGCGATCCCTGGGCCGTATTCGATTGCCTGGTGGTCGGCATCGCTCTGGTACCGGCCAGCGGCCCCTTCGCCGTTCTGCGTGCCTTGCGCGTGCTGCGGGTGCTGCGACTGGTGTCGATCAATCCGAGCATGCGCAAGGTAGTGCAGGCACTGCTCGCTTCGCTGCCTGGCATGGGCAGCATCGTCATGCTGATGGGGTTGGTGTTCTACGTCGCCGCGGTAATGGCCACCCAGCTGTTCGGTGAAAGCTTCCCCGAATGGTTCGGTAACATCGGCGCCAGCCTCTACACCCTGTTCCAGGTGATGACCCTGGAAAGCTGGTCGATGGGCATCGTGCGTCCTGTGATGGAGGAACATCCGCTGGCATGGTTGTTCTTCGTGCCCTATATCCTCGTCGCGACATTCATGATGCTCAACCTGTTCATCGCCGTTATCGTCAACGCGATGCAGAGCACCCACGAGCCAGATGCCGAGGAGCAGGCCGCAGCGGCTCGCGCACAGGCGATTCTCGACGAGCTGCGCGCACTGCGCAGCGAAGTGGCCGAGCTGCGCCGTAACACGCCGTAAGCCCCGCCGTCAGCGCAATCCGCCGCTTCTGGCGCTGCGGGTTGCGCACCTTCCCCCCTGATATCTACCCATCAGACCCGCCTTAAGTTGGCGGCGCTCAGCGCCCGCACGCCCGATAGTTACATCGTTCAATGACACAGTTGGTCTGTCGAGATTAACCACCTTCGGCACCGAGTGCTGCCAGCCCAAGCCGCACAACAATCGGGAGCACCAACGCCCCAGAAGAGGACTCGAACGATGAGCGCCAGTACTCCACTCCCCCAGCCCAAATCCAGCTTTCCGGTGCGTCGCATGGACTTCAGTTTCAGCGATACACCGAAATACTGGTTCTACGACGACCCGTTCATGAGCCATTTCATGAACAACCTGTCGTCGCTGTTCCCCTACGGTGAGAAGTTCTTCGTCGACAGCGTGCGCGCCGTACGCGACCAGGTCAGCGAGCCGCAGCTGAAAAAAGACATCAGCGCCTTCATCGGTCAGGAGGCCATGCACTCCAAGGAGCATGCGGCCTATAACGACTACGCCAACGAGCACGATATCGACCTGGAGCGCCTCGAGCTGCGCATCAAGGTATTGCTCGAATGGACGACCCGCTTCAGCACCAAGAAGCAACGCCTGGCAGCGACCTGCGCCCTTGAGCACTTCACCGCGACCATGGCCGAGCAGTTACTCAACCGTGAGGACCTCACCACCCAGATGAACGACCCGAAGCTCTATCAACTGTGGATGTGGCACGCCATCGAGGAAAACGAGCACAAGGCCGTGTGCTACGACGTCTACCAGAAGGTCTACGGCGGCTACTTCACCCGTACGCTGGTGATGATGCTGACCACCCTGATGTTCCTCGGCGTGATCGGCTGGTTCCAGATTCACCTGCTGCGCAAGGACGGGCAACTGTTCAACTGGCGCAGTTGGGGCTTCGGCCTGAAGAAGCTGTTCGGCCCGCGCAATGGCTTCTTCACCAGGCTGCTCGGTCCGTATCTGGACTACTACCGCCCAGGCTTCCACCCCAGGGATCACGACACCGACAAGCTGGAAAATCGCTGGCGCGAGCGCCTCGGGTTCAGCAACTGAAGCCTCTTGACGTACAGATGTAGACACCAACAAGAACGACAAGCAGGAGTTCGGTCATGAATGCGCCCGTGTCACCCCCTAGCGCTGTCCGCCGATGCAAGATCGCCATCCTCGGCAGCGGCTTCTCCGGCCTCGGTATGGCCATTCGCCTCAAGCAACAGGGCGAGCAGGACTTCCTGCTGTTCGAAAAGGAAGCAGGTGTCGGCGGCACCTGGCGCGTCAACAACTACCCGGGCTGCGGCTGCGACGTGCAATCGCATCTATATTCCTTCTCCTTCGAGCCCAACCCGAACTGGACGCGAATGTTCGCCAGGCAGCCGGAAATCAAGGCGTACCTGGAAGGTTGCTGGGAGAAGTACCGCCTGCAGGACAAGACCCTGCTGGACACAGAAGTGGGGCAGATGCGCTGGGATGAGCACGCCGAGCTATGGCATCTGCAGGACCGCGCCGGCAACCAGTACAGCGCGCAATTCGTGGTCTCCGGCATGGGCGCCCTGTCGACGCCCTCGATTCCCAAGCTAAAGGGTCTGGAGCATTTCACTGGCGAGGTCTTCCACTCGCAACAGTGGAACCACGACTATGACCTGACCGGCAAGCGCGTGGCGGTAATCGGCACTGGCGCATCGGCCATCCAGTTCGTGCCGCAGATCCAGCAGCAGGTCGCGCGGCTCGATCTTTACCAGCGCACCGCGCCGTGGATCATGCCCAAGCCCGATCGTGCCATCCGCGATGGCGAGCGCATGCGCTTCAGGCGCTTCCCGCTGGCGCAGAAGCTCTGGCGCGGCGCGCTGTACGGCATTCTCGAAAGCCGGGTGATAGCCTTCGCCTTCGCCCCGCGCCTGCTGCGCATGGCCCAGGGTATCGCCAAGCTGTATATCAAGAAGCAGATCAAGGACCCGCTGCTGCGCGCCAAGGTCACCCCGGACTACACCATGGGCTGCAAGCGCGTGCTGATCTCCAACGATTACTACCCGGCGCTGACTCAGGCCAACGTCGAGGTGATCACCGACGGTATCGCCGAAATCCTGCCCAGCGGCGTGCGCAGCGTCGACGGCCAGGAGCGCGAAGTCGATGCCATCATCTTCGGCACCGGCTTCACCCCGAGCGACCCGCTACCACGCGGCACGGTGTTCGGCCGTGGCGGTGTAGACCTGCTCGACACCTGGCCCGAGGGCCCGGAAGCCTACAAGGGCACCATGACTGCCGGCTTTCCCAATCTGTTCTTCCTCATGGGCCCGAACACCGGCCTGGGTCATAACTCCATGGTTTACATGATCGAGTCGCAGATCACCTATGTGCTCGGCGCCCTCAAGCAACTCGAAGAGGGTCGGCTGCAGAGCCTGGAGCCCAAGCGCGAGGCGCAGGACGCCTTCAATAAGAAGATCCAGGGCACTCTCGGCAACACCGTATGGAACGCCGGCGGCTGCATGAGCTGGTACCTGCATCCGGTCAGCGGGCGCAACTGCACGGTGTGGCCCGGTTTCACCTGGCGCTATCGCATGCTGACCCGCCACTTCGATCCGCATGCCTATCACTTCAGTCGCCAGCACGCCGCTCACCCGGCGCAGAGCAATGCCATCAGCCTCGACGCGCAGGAGGTCAGCGCATGAAATCCTTCGAGAACAAAGTAGCCGCCATCACCGGCGCCGGCTCAGGTATCGGCCGCGCCCTCGCCTGTCAGCTGGCGCGCCAGGGCTGCCACCTGGCGCTGTCCGACGTCAATGTCGAGGGTCTCCAGGAAACCGTCGAGCAGGCACGCAAGCTCGGCGTCAGCGTCAGCCAGCAGCGGGTCGACGTTGCTGATCGCTTCGCCGTCGAAGCCTGGGCCGAGCAGATCGTCAACGAGTTCGGCCGGGTCAACGCCATCTTCAACAATGCCGGGGTGGCCCAGGGCGGCACCGTGGAAGGCAACGCCTACGCCGATTACGAATGGATCATGAGCATCAACTTCTGGGGCGTGGTCAACGGTACCAAAGCCTTCCTGCCGTACCTCAAGGCGGCGGGCCAGGGCCATGTGGTCAACGTGTCCAGCGTCTTCGGCCTGTTCTCCCAGCCCGGCATGAGCGCTTACAACGCCAGCAAGTTCGCCGTGCGCGGCTTTACCGAGTCGCTTCGCCAGGAACTGGACATGGCCGCCTGCGGCGTTTCCGCCAGTTGCGTGCACCCCGGCGGCATCCGCACCAACATCGCCAAGACCGCGCGGATGAACGACAGCCTGGCCAAGGTCACCGGCCAGGAAGCCGAGCAGGCGCGCCAGCAATTCAACGACCAGCTGCTGCGCACCACGCCGGAACAGGCGGCGAAGGTCATCGTAAATGGAGTGCTGGCCAACAAGCGGCGCATCCTTATCGGCGCCGATGCCCATGCCCTGGACTGGATGCAACGCAGCATGCCGGCGCTGTACCAACGCCTGGTCACACTGTCGATGCGCCTGGCTGCCCGCTTCGCGCCCAAAGCACGGCGCACGGACGGGGTGCGCGAGATATCCTAGGGCGCACCGATGCTGGTTGCATGCCCTTGGTACGCACAATGCCCAGAGCCTCGAGAATCAGGGTGGGCGCGGGCGACAACGCGAGAAAAGTGGCACGTTTGTCGGCCAACATTCGGTTCGCCAGCATTTGCGCTAAGGTTGGGAGGCAGACGCATCACTCATCCACGCGGCGCCGCCACCGGCTCCCAGCTGGAACCTCGGTGTAGCGTCGACACCGAGAGCGGCGCCTTGATCCACGAGGTGGCCTCATGAGCGCGCTTACCTGCACCCACCGTGACCACACCATCCACGCCTGTGTCATGGAACACCCCGGTCTGCCGACACCCTGGGCCGGCGGTTGCCAGATTACCGATCCCAACGGCAACACCAGCAAACGCCAGACCTTGCCGGTGGATTACGCCTTCATGGATGACCTGAACAAGGCCCAGCACGCGTCCATCGCCCATGGCAAATGGCTGGTGGACCAGAAGCTGGATCATGGCCGCAGTTGGCATTGAGGCCAACTCAGACGTAGGGTGCGCCGTGCGCACCGATGGCCTGCACTGGCTACTTTGGCAACGTGCAGGGGCGGTGCGCGTGACGCGCCCTGCGAGTCGTGACCCGGATGGAATCCGGGAGAGATCGAAAATTGTCCCCGGATTGCATCCGGGCTACGACCGGTCGCGCAACGGATCGAGCAACGGCTTGAGGCCGTTGTGGTCGATCTCCTGCATCAGCGCGAGCAGCTGACCCAGCTCGCCCTTGGGAAAACCCGTGCGGGCGAACCAGTTGAGGTAGTGGCCCGGCAGATCGGCGATCAGTCGATCCTTGTACTTGCCGTAAGGCATACGGCGGGTCACCAGGAGTTTCAGCGCTTCGGGGTTCATCGGTTACTCGAATGGCCGGAAAATGATCCGGCCATTGTGCCAGGCATCAGGCCCTGGGCGAAAAGCACCTAGCCGCGAAGTGCTTCGCGAACGAAATCCAGGCGATCCTGACCGAAGAACATCTCGCCGCCGACAAAGCAGGTCGGCGCGCCAAATACGCCGCGCTTGACCGCCTCCTCGGTAGTCGCCTTGAGCGCGTCCTTCACTGCCGGTTCAGCGATCTGCACCTGCAGGACGGCCGCGTCGAAACCAGCGGCAACCAGCACACCTGCCATCTTGGCCGGATCCCCCATGTTCACCCCGTCGACCCAGATCGCCCGGAACAGCGCCTGCAAGGCATCGTCGAAACGTTCCGACTGATGCATCTGCACCGACACCAGCAGGCGCATCAGCGTCAGGGTATTGATCGGAAAATGCGGATTGAAGCGCATCGGCACGCCGTAACGCTCGGCAAAGCGCGCCAGGTCGCGAATCATGTAACGGCCCTTGGCCGGAATCATCGCCGGTGAGGCGTTGCCAGTGGCCTGGAACACGCCGCCGAGCAGCATGGGTCGATACACCAGTTCAGCGCCTGCGACGCGACACAGATCAGGCAGCTGGGTATAGGCCAGGTAGGATGCCGGGCTGCCCAGGTCGAAGAAGAACTCCACCGTCTTGCTCATCAGTTTCACTCGCTCGTTATTGTGATTGTGGGCTCAGCACAGATTACCAGCGCTCCATCCACGGCCGCAGATCCAGCTCGAAGGTCCAGGCGTCGCGCGGCTGTGCATGCAAAAACCAATAGCTGTCGGCAATGTGCTCGGGATCGAGAATGCCATCCTGATCCTTCTTGGCGTAGAGCTCGGGAAAGCTGTCGCGAATAAAGGCGGTATCGATGGCACCATCAACTACCACATGGGCGACATGGACATTCAACGGCCCCAGCTCACGCGCCATGCTCTGCGCCAGCGCCCGGATACCGTGCTTGGCCCCGGCGAAAGCGGCAAATCCGGCGGCGCCACGCAGACCCGCGGTCGCGCCGGTAAACAGGATGGTGCCACGGCCACGGGCGACCATTCGCCTGGCCACCGCCTGACTGGTGAGAAAGCCTGAGAAGCAGGCCATTTCCCAGATCTTGAAGTACTTGCGTGCAGTTTCATCGAGGATGCTGCAAGGCACGTTGGCGCCGATATTGAACACCATCACCTCGATCGGCCCGATGTCACGCTCGATGCTCTCGACCAGTTCAGCCACCTGCTCCTCGCGCCGTGCATCGGAAGCAAAACCGTGCGCCTCACCGCCTTCGCCGCGAATTTCCTCCAGCAGCGGTTGCAGCTTATCCAGGCTGCGCCGGGTGACGCAGGCGACATACCCCTCACGGGCAAAACGCCGGGCGATGGCGCCGCCGGTGGCATCACCCGCACCAATGATCAACGCGACCTTCTTGTTCTCGTGCATGGCTTCCTCCATTAACTAACGATCGTTAGCTGAACGAACGTTATGCTATGCTCTCGGGCAGGTCAACCAAGCATAGAACGGAGTCATCCATGCGCTATTGCGCCGAACACAAGGCCGAAACCCGCGAGCGCCTGCTCGCCAGCAGCGGCGCTATTGCCAAGCAGCAAGGTTTTGCCGTGACCGGCGTGGACGCGCTGATGAAGACCATTGGTCTAACCGGCGCAGCCTTCTACAGCCATTTCCCGAGCAAGGATGACTTGTTCGTCGAGCTGATCGAACGCGAGCTGCGCAACAGCCTGAGCCGGCTTGGCGGCGAACCGGGTGACGCCGGGCGTGACAAGCTGCAACGCTGCCTGACAGCCTATCTCAGCCTGGCGCATGTCGAGCAGCCGGACAAAGGCTGTGTACTACCGACCCTGGGTGCGGAGATCGCCCGTGCCGATGAACGCGTCCGGCTGCGTACCGAGCAGCAGATCCTGCAGTTGCAGAGCACCTGGGCCGAGATCATCGGTGACCCGCAACTGGCCTGGACGATTCTCGCGCAATGCCTGGGCAGCCTGCTGCTGGCGCGCATGATGGCCAGCCAGGAATCGCGCCAGCAGGTGCTCGGCGCCAGCCTGGACATGCTCGAACACACATTGAAGCCTGTCAGCTGAGCGCGGATGCCGTTAACCTATGCGGGTTCTTTCTGCCAGGATTGATCCATGTCGCACACCCCTTCCCCGCTGGTTGGTGAAACCCCGCTGCACGCCGTCGAGGTGCGCATCCTCGGCTGCCTGATCGAAAAGCAGCTGACCACGCCGGAAACCTATCCGCTGACGCTCAATGCCGTGCAACTAGCCTGCAACCAGAAAACCAGTCGCGAACCCTTGATGAACCTGGAAACCGGTGAAGTCGGGCGCTACTTGCGCAGCCTGGAAGGTCGCAAGCTGGTGCACCTGGTGATGGGCAGCCGTGCCGACCGCTGGGAACAGCGTTGCGACAAGCAGCTGGAGTTGGTCAAACCACAGACTGTACTGCTCGGCCTGCTGCTGTTGCGCGGCCCGCAGACGCTCAATGAGCTGCTCACGCGCAGCAATCGCATGCACGATTTCGACGATGTCGCGGAGGTCCAGCATCAGCTGGAGCGTCTTATCGGTCGAGGTCTGGCGCTACTGCTGCCGCGCCAGAGTGGTCAGCGCGAGGATCGCTACATGCATCTGCTGGGCGAATCTGCAGATCTGGAAAGCCTGCTGGCCAGCCGCCCTGCTGCTCGCGTGGAGGCTGCGGCACCTAGTGAAGATAGACTGGTCGAACTCGATGCGCGCATCGCCGCCCTCGAAGAACGTCTGGCGCGCCTGGAAGGCGCGCAATAACCCAAGGAGCTCCTGCATTGAATTTCAAAACTCGTATCTGCCTCATCCTAGGCGCCACCCTGCTCGCAGCCGGTTGCAGCAGCACCGCTGAGAAGCCGGCACCCGCAGCCGCGCCGAACGGCCCTGCACCGGACAGCTGCACTTCGTCCGCTGTCGAGCATTTCAAAGGCCAGACCGCAACACCCGAACTGCTCGAACAGGCACGCCAGCAAGCTGGAGCGAGCACCGCTCGCATTCTCACGCCAAACAGCGTGGTGACCTTGGAATACAATGGTCAACGCCTTAACCTCAACGTTGACGATCAGCGAGTGATCACCCGCGTATCCTGCGGCTGATGTCACCGGTGGTGCGGGTTGCCCCGCATCACTGCCACCCCCTTTGCACAGGCCAATGCCATGACCTCCCAAGTGGAACCCTGCGCCGAGCTGATGCTGGACAACCAGCTGTGCTTCGCCCTCTATTCCACCTCGCTGATGATGACCAAGACCTACAAGCCCCTGCTGCAGGCGCTCGGTCTCACCTATCCGCAGTATCTGGCCATGCTGGTGCTGTGGGAAAACGAGGGCATCACCGTCAGTGAGATCAGCGCGCGCATGCTGACCGACCCCGGCTCGCTGACGCCTCTACTCAAGCGCCTGGAAAGCGAAGGCCTGCTGCAACGCCAGCGCAGCAGTCAGGATGAGCGCGTGGTGCAGCTGTACCTGACCGACAAAGGTCGCGCCCTGCACGAACAAGCCAAAGCATTGCCTGCCTGTATCCTCAAGGCTTCTGCGTTGAACATGGAACAACTGGGCAAGCTGCGTGGCGACCTGATCGAACTGCGCAGCCACCTGCAAGACGCCCTCTGAACCCAGGCGATGCCAGCCATCGCCTGCTCTCGCTATCCCCCTGCTAGGCGAAACCCTGTTCACGCCGTGCTCAACGGCCTCCATCGTCTATTCACACCTCGCTCACTGGCTCATTCTGAGCCTCGATTCGCTCTGAATCTGGCAAATCACCTACAGCATCTGCTGCAAAGCATGGCCGCAACCCCTACCGCGCCAACTTATTCCTAAAAAATTAACGTCTATAACCAAATCTTCCATTAATTTATATTGCGCACTAATGTTTTGCGCAATATAGTTCGCTTCATGGAAACGGTTAGCGCACAAAAGATTAGCAAGCCAATCCATCACCACCCCACCGACAAGGATCAATGCCATGACTATCGAAAACGTTCTGTACCGTGCAACCGCTGAAGCCTTTGGTGGCCGTGAAGGCCGCGCTGTCTCCTCCGACGGCATCCTCGACATCGCCCTGACCACCCCGAAAGAACTCGGCGGCGCCGGCGGCAATGGCACCAACC
>NZ_JACKQK010000013.1:0-145423 GCF_014892995.1 Pseudomonas sp. EggHat1 | reverse complement strand
GGCGCGGTGAAAGCTCGGTTCATGGATACCGAGATCAAGGCAGGCGACGTCTTTCCCGTCAGCCCGGTCGTCCAATACGGTGATGCACGGCTTTTACCGGAGAGTTTCCGAGGTGTCACCGTGGTCAACAGCAGCGTGGAAGGACTGTCGCTTCAGGGCGGTCGCCTCCACTCGATGAGCCAACCCAATACCAGCAGCATGCGCGACGGCTTCGCTACCTTCTACGCGGGCGAAGTGGACTCGCCATGGATCGCCTATTTCGGTGGTGATTACACGCTTAATGACAACGTCGGCTTTAGTCTCTACACCAGCCGCCTCAAGGATGCCTGGAATCAATATTACGCGGGCACCACGCTGAGCTACCCGCTTGCGGACGATGTCGCCTTGATCGGCGGGCTGAACTACTACAAGGCGGTCGATGAAGGGAGGCAGCTCCTCGGGAGCTTCGATAACAACATCTGGAGCGGCAAGGTCGGCATCCAATTCGGCGCTCATACAGTGCTGGTGGGTCTCCAGCGCAACAATGGCGATGATGACTTCGACTACTTGCGCCAATCGGACTCCATCTACCTCGACAACTCCATCCAGTACAGCGACTTCAACTCGCCGAAGGAGAAGTCATGGCAAGTGCGCTATGACCTGGATATGGAGCCTTTCGGTGTGCCTGGATTGAGCTTCATGACTCGATATGCCCAGGGCTGGGATGCCGACTACAGCAACGCCAACGAAGTCTATATGCGCCGTGATGACAACGGCGATCCGTTGACCAACCAGAAGCGCGTCTGGGTCGTTGAAGGACATGTCCTTTCGCATTCGACAAGCCACGACTCGCGCCACCGACTTCGAGTCGGATTTGGATGAGTTCCGCCTGATTGTCGAGTACCCGCTGGAAGTTCTCTAACCCTGGCAAGCGAGCGGGTTGATTGCCCCGCTCGCTCCTTGGTCCTGCTGTCCCCTCGTAGTGCTCCTTTGGTTTGCAGACAGCCCTTGGCGCCCTAGCAGACTGTGTGAAAACGCTCTGAACTGAACCCACGCTAGCTGAGCGTGCGGATCAGGTGCAGTGCTACTAGATGACTAGGGTAGAACCAGTAGCCCCAGCGCTTGACCGGCCAGATCCTGAAATGGCGCGTTCGGCGCAGTAGCCATAGCCCAATTAAGGGCGCAGCGAACGCTGTGGCCAGGATCAGCAACGTATAGGGCTGCAACTCCCACTCGGCGAGCCAGCGGTTGCGACTGTTGGCCAGTACGCAAAGTGAGGCAGGCAATAGCCACACAAGCCCAGGGCGCTGAATGGCCAGCAGCAACGCTGCCGGCAGCAGTGCGCCGAAAACGCCGTACATCAGGCTCTCTTGCATCAACACCGCGACAGTCACGCCGGCCAAAGCCAGGATCAAACCGTCGCGACCACGGTGATGTGCTCCCCAGGTGATAAGCAGGCCCAACAGCAGCGAAGGCATAACGTTGAGCGTGCTGCTGTCGTTAGAAAGCAGGCGATAGGGCAACTCCGAGATCACTGCAAACGCAGTCATCCAGCCCATGTAGCGAACGTTGTTATCGGAATACAGCTCACCTGTTTGCGAGCGCGCGACATTGGCGGCGATCCCCAGGCAGAACATTGGAAAGGCTAAGCGCCCAACGATGAACAACCATCCGTTGTCAGGCCAGATGTAGCGCAGGTGATCCAGCAGCATGGTCAGCATCGCCAGCCACTTGATCAGATCTAGGTTGGTGTCGCGCTTCTGCAGGCTCACCCAAACCACCCAAGCGTCATGGCAGCTAGTGCCAGATAGCGAGTGGTCTTAGCCAGCAGCACGATCAACAGAAAGCTCCAGAATGGTTCGCGCATAACACCGGCTACCACGGTAAGCGGATCACCAATGATCGGCACCCAGCTAAGCAGCAGTGACCAGCGACCGAAGCGGTGATAAGCCTGCTGGGCCTTTTTCAGTTTGCCTTCGCTGACGGGAAACCAGCGCTTGTGCCGGTAATGCTCGATGGAACGGCCCAGCAGCCAGTTCAGTGCCGAACCCAGCACATTGCCCGTGGTGGCCACTGCCAGCAGTGCCCAGGCCGCGTAGCGGTCGGTCAGCAGCAACCCGACCAGCACCGCCTCCGACTGCATGGGCAGCAGCGTGGCGGCACCGAAGGCGGCGAAGAACAGGCCGAAATAACCGGATAACTCCCACATCGGCTAGGCGTTCAGGCCGATCCAGCCGTGGAAGCCAACGTAAATCCCCACCCCAATGATCAGCAGGCTGGACAGGTAAGGGGCGCGACGCGCGACAGCACCGAGCCAGGGCCAGCGATTGGAGGCTTGCCGAGCGCCAATAGCGGCGGCGGCACCAACGGTGACCAGGGTGATGGCCAGACCAATGCTGAAACACAGCACCAGGACGGCACCCAGGGCGACTTCTTTCACTTGTAGGCAGAGCAACAGCACGGTGATCGCGGCCGGGCAGGGAATCAGCCCGCCTGTTAGGCCGAACAGGACGATCTGGCCGGTGGTGACATTGCGGTTGCTGAAGCGCTTGCGGATGTCGTTGGCATGCGCCCGCTCGTGGGCATCCTGATAGCCGTCCAGCGACAGCTCCAGCTCTTCCAGCTCGGAGTGCTCATGACCGTGGTCGTGCTCGCGGAACTCCAGGTCATAGTCGTGGGAATGTCCGGCATGGCCCAGACTCAGGCGCGCGGTGAATTCGTGGGGCTCGGGAATCACGTCGACTGACTCTAGGTAATCACCGCGGTCAACGAAGCAAAACTGCTGGGCCAGTCCATCGGGGCGAGTCGTCAGCAGGCTCACTTCGGCAGCCGGCCAGACATGGCCACTCAAGGTCTTCAGCCGCCAGCGCGGTGGAGTACTTTCCTCGAAGATCGATAGCTCGATACGCCCATGTCCGGTGTCGATGCGCTGCGTTTCATCGTGGTGGTGCTCGTGTTGATGCTCATCACCTTCCTCGAAGCGCCACATCTGCTCGCCACGCCAGGTGCGCCAGAGCATCCACAGGGCGATAGTGATAATGATGGCGGCGGACGCGAGCTGGAAATACGGCTCGGTAGTTTCGGCATCCAAATTCTGCCCTAGGTACATGCCGCCCATGGCCACCAGCCAGACTACAGCGGTGTGCGAAAGCGTTGCGGCAAGGCCTAGCAGAATGGCCTGCTTCACCGTGCCACGAATGGCCACGATAAACGCCGCCATCATGGTTTTCGAATGCCCAGGCTCAAGGCCATGCAAGGCACCCAGTAATATGGCACTAGGGAAGTACAGCCAGGCCTGCGAGGCCCCCTGTTGCAGCAGTTCGGCGAAACTCGACATGGGAGGGGCCTAGAGGTACTTGGTGATTTGCTTGAAGTCTTCGAGTGATGCGCGCTCGCCTATCGCAAGTGCTTCGACCGTATGTTCCAGGCAGTGGTCGATATGGTCTTGGATAAGCACACGCTTGGCCTGGCAGACGGCTTTTTCCACGGCATGCAGCTGCTGGGCGATGTCGACGCAGGCCCGGCTTTCTTCGATCATGGTGACGATGCTGCGCAGGTGGCCCTCCGCTCTTTTCAACCTTTTGATGATGTCGCCATGACTTTGGTGCTGGTGGCCGTGTTCGTGATCGCTCATGCCTTGAGTCTCGTGCGTCGATGAATTACGCTCGCATGCTATCCCCCAGGGGGGGATATGGTCAAACCGACCAACCCTCCAGAAAAGCCACCCGCTTAGGCATCGAAAGAACCACAACATGCTCAGCAATCCCATCAGCACCAAGGTGATTTTTGCGCTTGCTCTCGCCATCTTGATGGCCTGGGCCGGGCATACCTCTGCGCTGTTTATGGGGTCGAGCCAGCCTGCCTTGGGTGGCAATGACGGTGCTCATTCGCATGCGCATGGTGACGAGACGCTGGCCTGTGCGGCGTACGGGGATCACTGCCACTCGCCGCTGACCGCCGACCATCTGCATGAAACACCACACCTGACCGCACGGCTGAGCATCAGCACGCTGCCAGAACGTGCGCAGCCGATACCAGCCCCTCATTACTCCATTCCTCCAAGCCCGATCTTCCTGATCGAGCGGCCACCGCGCGCCACATTCGTGATCTGACACAGGCCGCTGTGCGGCCCAAGACCACTGCAATTTAGGACTCAACTATGCATTCGCTATCTATGGGCGCAATGGACGCAGCTGCTGTGCGTCCGAATCGTTCGCTACTACTGTTGCTGTTGTTCACGGCATTGCTGTTTCTCGGCATGCCTGACGCACTGGCCCACGCTGTTGCCGAGGGCGACAAGGGCTTTATCCAGGAAAGCTCCGGGGTGATGTTACTGCCGTTCATCTACATGGGCGCTAAGCACATGATGACCGGGTACGACCACCTGCTGTTCCTCTTCGGGGTGATCTTCTTTCTCTACCGCCTGAAGGACGTGGGGCTCTACGTCACCCTGTTCGCCGTGGGTCATTCGGTCACCCTGCTGCTGGGTGTGCTGACTGAAATCAGCATCAGCTCTTACGTGATCGACGCCATCATCGGCTTCTCGGTGGTGTACAAGGCGCTCGATAATCTCGGGGCATTCCAGCGCTGGTTCGGTTATCAGCCCAATACCAAGGCAGCTACGCTGATTTTTGGCTTACTGCACGGCTTTGGTCTGGCCACCAAGATTCAGGAATACGAGATCTCGGCAGATGGCCTGATCGCCAACCTGATTGCCTTCAACGTCGGCGTCGAAATCGGCCAGCTCCTGGCCTTGAGCGCCATCCTGATTGTCATGGGCTACTGGCGGCGCACCGCCAGCTTCTGGCGTCATGCCTACACCGCCAACGTCGCCATGATGAGCGCCGGTTTCCTCTTGATGGGTTACCAGCTCACCGGCCTGATCGTCTCTCAGTAAGGAATTCTCAGCATGTTCAATACCCAGCTTCCGACCCAAAGCGAATTGCCTACCAGCCACCAACTGCTGCGCTCCACTGTGATCGCCGTGGGTGTTGCCGCAGCCTTACTGGTCACCGTGGTGATGCCTTCGGAGTACGCCATCGACCCAACGGGCGTTGGTCGCGTACTCGGCCTGACCCAGATGGGCGAAATGAAGATAACCCTGGCCGAAGAAGCGGCAGCGGATGCAGCGGTTCAGCCAGCTGCGGCTCCAGTCGCTCAAGCTCCCGCGCCTGTTCAGCCGGTAGTGCAAGAGCCTGTTGCAGCAGCACCTGTGGCCGAACCCGTAGCTGAGCCTGAGCCAGCCCTGAAGTCAGATGAAGTGACCGTCACGCTGAAGCCGGGCGAGGCCAGTGAAATCAAACTGGAGATGCTGGACAAGGCCACGGTCAGCTACGAGTGGACGACCAATGGTGTTCCGGTCAACCACGACACCCATGGCGAACCCTACAACGGCCCAAAGGGCTACTACCACAGCTATAGCAAGGGTAAGCAGATCAAGGGCGACAAGGGTGAATTCACCGCCATCTTCGACGGTACACACGGCTGGTTCTGGCGCAACCGCAGCAACCGCGACGTGACCATCACGCTGAAGACCAAGGGCGATTACCTGAGCGTTAAACGCGTGATTTAAGACAGATAAGCCCCTTCGTCATATGGCGGAGGGGCTCACCTGAACATTCAGAGCTATAGCTCCTGTGGTTAGTAACTCTTTCGTTTACCCCGTCGACGCATCAACCAATAGAAACATACTGCACGCCGCGGTCGCTGTGATGGATGAGGCCACCTTGATCGACCGGGCGGCGGGCATACAAGGCCTGCTCCAGCGCATCGAGAACGAAGTCGGTACGGGCCGAACTGGAGACCCGCCAGCCAACGATCCGTCGGGCGAACACGTCGATGACGAAGGCCACATAGACGAAGCCCTGCCAGGTACTGACGTAGGTGAAGTCCGATACCCAGAGCGCGTTTGGCCGCTCGGCGCGGAACTGGCGATTGACCTTGTCCAGCGGGCACGGAGTCGCCTTGTCGCTGACGGTGGTCTTGACCGGTTTGCCGCGTACGACGCCTTTGAGCCCCAGCCGACGCATCAGTCGCTCCACCGTACAGCGCGCCGCTACCACGCCTTCACGCCTGAGTTGGCGCCAGACCTTGCGCGCACCGTAGACGTGGAAGTTTTCGTCCCAGACCCGCTGGATATGCGTGCTCAACACATCGTCACGTCGTGCTCGTCGAGAGCGCCGCTCGGGGTACGGGGACGAGGTCGTAGAGTGTGCCTTCGAATGCAAAGGAGGATTTTTCAGTAGCCTGGTTTACACCTACGTCTTGGGGACGATCGAGATCGATGGCGACGAAATTCGCATCAGTCCCAGTGGCGTTACCTCCAAAACTGGATCGGAAGCCACGCCTTGGCTAACCCGCAAAGGGGACAAGGTCGAGTTGACGATGGACGGCCCGCACGTATTTAAAGGCCGTCCGCTTGAGCGCAAAGGGAACAAGCATTACGTGTGATGGCGATAGCCCGGTGCCCAGGCGTTCGCCGTGCACCGGGCTCGTGCCACTTGACCCTCCAAGGGGACTGGTCGGTAGGGAGATCGCCGGGATCGTTGACGACAATGCCCCCATGCGCGGGCAACTGATCGTAAGGCAGCGATTCCGCTATTTCACACCTTCAACCTTCAACACCGTGCTCATCCATTTCGGTAGTTTGCAGGTCATCAATGTGGCTAGGTCTTCCGGTCTGAGCCTTTTCTTGATCGCTGTAATGCATTCCGAAGTTGAGCCGCCTTTACCGAGATAAAACAGTGCACTGATAGCCACCCCTACCTCGGTCCCGGCATGCTGCATGACCATTGGTGCCGCATGTACCAGCCGGATCTCAGCTTTCCCTATAAATACTGATCGGCTGGCCCCACTGGTGTAATAGATCGGAATGAGCGGCATCTGGGTACTGAGGCCAAATTTCCTGACTGCATTGGCCCCATGGATCTGCAGAGACAAACGCTTCTGCCTGGTAATCAGGCTAAGCAATGTCCACGGATTGGGGCGAGCCCTGGCAATGTAACGTCCGGGTTTCGGGCGCATATAAATCCCGCGATACACCCGTTCGAGCTCGCCGCGGTTGACCAGTCGAGCTATTGCTTTGGATACGGCGTTTTTCGTTCCAAACCCTGTGAAACGGCTGATGCTGAACGGCTGCCCTTTAGGTAGGCGCTTGACCCGTTGCGCAACCTGGACAGATACCGACTGGGCTTTATCAGTGCTGAGCATCGTGGCGTTCCCGCCTATAGCGTGAAGTCTAGCGACGAACTGAAAAGCGGCTGATGGAACGCAATTACCCTTCGCCGATATTCATCATCTTGAGGGCCGTTTACCAGGCATTCTTCGAGGCGCCCCAGCGAGAAAACTTGGTCAGCGGACGGGTAGTGCCTGAGCAGGCTTTTCGCATAGCTGCGAATGTCATCAGGTAGTTCGGTGTTACGAGAGAGGTCGCGGAGAAAAGCTTCGGTCTTGACAACACTCCGGGTTCTTTCATGTGGAAGGGTCAAAGTGGCTACCTCCTTATTCAGTTATTCCAACCTACGAGACCAGAACGGGCAAGTCGCGCGCTTACCCCTCATTTGCCCGCGATTCGACGTGGTGCGGCTGATGGATTTTCAATCCTACAATCAGCTCTTTCCCCAGTAGTTGTCTTTGCTGACCAGACCAAAATCTTCGGAAGCCAATGGCTGATCATCACCGAACATACCATTGACCATGCGCTCCCGACGCAACCCACTCAGCACCCTGAAAAAGCAGGGCTCACAGAGATGCACCCGGTAGTGCTCCCCATCATGCTGGGAGCCATATCCCCATTGGGCTTCAAGCTTGCCGTATTGGGGACCATAGCCGGGAATACGCGTGCCAGAGCGGCACACGTCGCAGATCACACCCTCAACGACATCGACCAATGCCTGCGACTTAATCTCCATGCACACCTCACGATTACGTTCCACACGACGCCGGCCGGTTATGGATTCATGAACACCAACATCATTGGATCAGCCTCGACTGGCTGAGCATCAAAAACAAGCCAGTAGCTGCTGCCGATAATGCTGGGAAAAGCTGACTTGGTAAGCGGGCTCAATTGCAAAGCCACCCAGCGAAATGATGTTCGTAGCCTGCGACCCAATGCCCGGCTCCGCGTTACCTAACCCAGCACCGTCGATATCTTCGACATGCCCCAAAGTACCCATTGGTTCAGGTCTAGAGCCTGGAGTTAAACCAAGTATCTGCACATCCTTCAAAACAGCCAAGTCATCCGGCAGGTCATCCGCAATTCGCTCCGCAAAGCCCTGAAGCGTCGGCTCCGCCAGCATAAATAGCCATGCCTGGTCGTCGGACTTACCTGTGCGCCGCAGCACTCGCCCCAGCACTTGCCGGTAATGCAGTTCGGTGCGGATACGGCTGAGATAGCAGCACACTTGCAGGCGGGGAATGTCGGTGCCTTCGCTGATCATTCCGACGGCCACAATCCAGCGGCAGGCGCTGCTCCGGAATGCATTGATCACCTGCTGCGCATCCGGGGTTTTGTTCGTCACGATGCGGCACTCTTCACCCATGGCTTCCAGTGCGAGTGCAACTTGCTGGGCGTGTTCGATGTCTGTGGCCACCACCAAACCAGCAGCATCAGGTTTGATCTGGCGTAGCTCGCTCAGTTTGCTGCAGCCAAGGTCTAGGATTGGATTGATCACCTCATCATGGCGCAGCAGTTCCTCATAGGTGACAGGTGACTCCCCTAAAAGCTTGGCGATGCTGGGAAACAGCCTAACGGAGCTATCCGCACCCAATTCTTCCGTGAGTTTCACCTTCTGATTGTCGAGCAGAACAATGCGAGGGGATCGGCACACGCCGTCGGCAATGGCGTCTTTCAAGCCATAACGGTAGTCACAGATCAAATGCCCCTCGGGCGAAGAGTAACGAGCCAATGCGATGGCCTTATCGTCCGAACGCCAGGGCGTGCCAGACAGGGCCAACGTGAAGGCAGCCCGATCCTGTATCCGATGCAGTATCTGCTGCCCCCAGGCATTGCTGAGCAGCGGATCGTGGCCGGCGCAATGATGGATCTCGTCGAAAACCACGAGCACACGGTAGTCATCAAGAAGCTGCCAGAATCCCTCATCACGGTATTCCATAGCCTGATAGGTATAAGCCGCGCCCACGGCACCTATCTGGCCGTCGAGACGCCTGCCTAGCACAGCCGCAAAGGTCGAACGAAAACCCTCCACGACCTGGCAGGACGGCGCAAAGCACAGCACCAAATCGATTCTGTCCTGCTCAAGCAGTCGGCTGGCCAGTTCTGCAGCCATGCGGGTCTTTCCGGCTCCCGGCGTTGCCTGGCAGAAGAAGTGCGGCGTGACGGTAAAGTGCTCCAACGCCCGAGTGATGCAGCTGTTCTGCCAGCTCCGTAGCGAGCTGCTCATCGTGGTGCAGCGAGCGTTTTGAGGGTCTTTTCGATGGCGCGCAGATGCCCCAAGAGGCGAGAGCTGCGATCCCTGGCTTCCAGGTAATCGCCTTCAAGCTTGTCCCGTAGATGCGGCATTTCGTCCAGAAGCAGTTTGAATCGCTCCGCTTCGCCCATTGAAGAAAGAAAGTCCAAGCGGATTTCCTTGTGGAGCGCCTCCAACTGCAAGTCCGTATTGGCTGACGACTTAAGCGGCAAAGCTTCCACGTCGAGTACTGCCGTGTCTGGTTCGGGCACTCCGGCAGCCATAAGGCTGTTCTCAAAACCGTTGTCGATCAGTTCCAGTTGGAGATGTACTGGAATCGGCTGCAGGTGGTAGACCTGTCCTCGAACACGACGATCCTTATCCAGCACAACCCAGCCTGCGCGCACTAATCGGCGGATCTGCTCATACACATAGCGGCGCACATCGGCGATACGGAAATGTGTGCCACTCAAGCGAGCGGCATAAGCATCGCGAAGTTCACGGGTCGTAAACGTTGTACGCCCTGGCTCCTGAAGCAGCTCATACAGACGCCTGTCGAAGATAAACGAGGCCGATTTCATTGAGGCACCAGAAGAATTAGCGCAAAAATGCGGATTATAATCCGTGGCCTCTGCGTCCGCAAACGCACGATAGTGCCGCCTCAAGCTGAGTTGAGACGGTCATGGATAAGTTGGCGAAAGCGTTAGGGGAACGCATCCGAATGCAGAGGAAGGCCTGCCGGATTTCCCAAGACGCATTGGCGCTGGCGTGCAATCTCGATCGCAGCTATGTAGGTCGCATCGAGCGTGGCGAGGTCAACATCACCGTCGAGAAGCTCTACCGCATCGCAGGCGAACTCGCCTGCGACCCTTCAAGCCTTCTGCCAAAACTGTCTGAAATCTAACCAGAGCAAGTAATACCAGCGCTCAAGAAGGTCAGACAGCAGCGCCGCTGTTACCTTGCCCCAAACTTCCAGCCGCCGTCAGCATCTTCAACATCAACCACGCAAACGCCCGGCTCTTGGTCTCGTCATCCAGCACTTCCAGCGACATCTCTTCGTTGTCGGTCATGGTGTCCAGCACGCGTTTGGGAAACAGGCCGTGCATCACCTATTCGAGCGAGTGGCTGTCGACCACAGAAACCGCTCTTGAATCCATGTGTCGCCCAAACCAAAAGGGCCGCTTACGCGATCCTGTGATCAACTCGAAACAAGCTTATTGCAGCCAGGTATCAACTGCCTCCGCACCGTACTCAGCCTTCCACGCTTTCAGTACCTTGTGGTTGCCACCCTTGGTTTCTACCACTTCACTAGTGTTCGGATTTTTGTAGACATTGATAGCTCGCTCGCGACGAGCACCTTTCGCAGGGACAGCAGCGGTCTTACCAGCGCTTGGATCAAGCAGGGCGATCACGTTCCGCAGGGAGTAGTTGTATTCGGCGAGCAGGCTGCGGAGTTTGTTTTCAAACTCGATTTCTTTTTTCAGTTTTCCGTCGTTTTTGAGGGCTTCGAGGCGAGCGGTTTGCTCGGCGATTTGGGCTTCGAGGGCTTTGTATTCGGCAATAATAGACATAGTTATTCTTACTTTTAGAGATCAGTTTTTACTGTATTCGCAGGCGCCAAGCAATGCAGATCTCAGGGAGACTTGGCGTTGATCAATACCATTATTCCGGCCAGCTTCTCTTCGGATGATCTACCGTCGTCTGTCTTCAAAAGGTTTTCTATTGCCGTGAGGGTCGCAGAAGCGTTAGATTCTGCTTTAAGAATCTCCTGGATTTCTGGATCTTGTGTAAGGTGAATGTAGGTCGAAAGGGTGTCCTTAGAAGCATGGTGTGAATCCTTACGCACAATTGCCATTGCCACATCCAAGATGTTCACCTTGGACTTTTTCGAAAGTTTGCTTATATTTTTCGCAACCAGGATTGTGAAATAGCGGTGGCGGAAATTGTGGTAGGAAACCTCTTGAAGTAAATCCTTGTGCTTGGATGAATTTGCAACAACTCGATAATACGAGTTGAAGGTCGTGCGTGACATTGGGAGGCCGCTGTCTTCGCTAACAAATATTCTGTCATGAAGCAGGCTGTGTGGATGCAGGCTATGGGTAAGCGATACGAATTTGTATAATTCTTGTAGCTCAGGTCGAGGAATCAAAATTTGCCGCAAGCATCCCTTGTACTTGCCTTTGAGAACTGGAATGTTTCTGACGAGATCGTTGTTCTTGAAGGCGTGAATGATTGAACTCGCGGGGATATTTATCGCTTCTTCGATCCGGCATCCTGTAAATTCCAGAAGGGTGGAAAGCGCGTACCATCTATCAATTATGTACTGATTAGATGTGTATTCATGAATGGCATCGTGCCACGCGTTTAGCTCGTTGTTACGAATAAAGCTTATTGGTTTTATTGGTGTGTCTTTTAGGTTTTCTATACATGGGTGTGTTAGGAATCGTACTTTTCGCCTCTGGAAATTGTAATAATCTTCTGTGGCGTTAATCTGAAACTCATGAGCGCCAGGGTCGGTTGTGAGGAGCTTTGCAAATTTGTTTTCCTGTTGGGTGTGTTCCAGTAGGAGTAGTATGTATCTAACAATTCTTTTTAAAGTGGTGGAGTTGGGATTTTCAAATTTTTGTTTGTGCCTGACAAAGTCGTACAATGTTTCGTCGGTGGCGTCGAAGATGGTTAGCTTGTTAGATTCAAGATAGCCTTGAAAGACATTTAATGTTTCTGCTCGACTAAATACGGTCTTGGGTGACGGGCGCGCTCCGTAGCTGTTGGGCCCACCACTATACTGTGTTAGGTAGTTGTTGATCTCCCAGCAGAAATTGCCCTTTGAGTCAAATATAAGGGGTAGTGGTGGGGGGGGGTATGACCATGGTTGAAAAGAAAATCAAGACGGGGAGATTTCGCTGTATGTATCATAGTTTCACCAGCGTTAAGTGCGCTCTATCAAGGGCTTGGGTATGGCTCTTTAGAACTTGCTGGTATCTAAGATCTTGACGCGTTTGCTCGTCTACTCTTGAGGTTAATTGAATATATGCGCGGTACATTTCAGCAACTGTGTTGGTAAGGTAGTCGATTTGGTTTTTTAAAATGGTGATTTCCTCTTGCTGTGAGCGCTTTGTTGTTCGTTTTTGAGGTGGGGGCGCCTCGGCGGCGGTGGTCAATTCGTTATATGCTTTTAGGGCTACAGAAAGTTGTTCTGCATATTCTTTGTTGTAGGGTTCTTGTGAGGTGTTGTATGAGCAGGATGATACTTCTAGAGTGCCGTCCTCCCACGCTAAAGTAGCTTTGAAGGGGATGCCCCTCTTGTTTTTGAATACGTCTAATGTCGGAATTCTTTGGTTGTCTCGAACTGCTTTCCTAAGCAATATGATTTTGTTAAGCAAGCTTTGTGTTTTGGCCTGTTTTTCCTTTAGCTTGGCTTTTGATGTTTCGCCTTTCGAATAACGGCTCATGTTATCTGCTCGCATATATAAAGATTTTTTGGTTGTTCATAATCTTTAGTTTGATGTCGTGATGGTTTGCCAGTTCTTGGAGGTGTTCGGACAACAAAGTGTGATCCCCTAGTTTTATTTTTCGTTCACATTTGGAAAAATCGTCCAGTAATTCTTCGTCGACCCAGACATCCTTGCCTACGTGGCCCTCCAAGAAGTCAATTAGAAATTCGAGAGTGTCTCGCTCCCATTCAGGTTGGTTCGAGATGTCAGCGTAGTAGAGTGTTACATTCGGTTCGATGTGTCCCATCATCCATCGCAACGGTTCAATTTCAGTGCTTCCGCTCAAGTAGAAGAAGAAGGCTGCGAAGAAACGTCTGAATTGATGAGGGCGTGCATACCATCGTGTTTCGTCTGTGGTTGGTGTTTGAATCCAATCAGAGTATTGATCAAGTATTTTACGAAAAGTTGTCTCATTTCGGTCTTTCCCTTTCTGTGCGCCAGAGGGCCAGATTGAAGTCATCCCTGGATGGCGATCCTCCATGAATTCGATATATTCGTAAATAAAGTCCCAAATGACTTTAGGGATTGGGCGCTTAATAATTTCAAGCTCATAGCTGTTGCTGGCTTTCGGGATCTTAAGTTTCAAGTCCCATAAGCCATCCAGTTTTGATATTGTTAGGCAATTGGCGTCGAGCAAGGAGGCGCTCAACACACGGCAAGCTGAAAAAGTATGTATCAGGATGCGGGTTGTAATGGCGTAGAAATAAATCAACTCGTCAGTGGAAATGTGCTCTCGCAAAATAGAATTGCAGTTGATTCCACCTCTGGTTCTGCCGCATTTCCCATACGTTTTGATATTGAGGTGCTGCAATGCCTTCGGGATTGGCACCGCCTCTAAGGTCTGTTTCTTGAAGGTGTGTACGTTTGATTTGATTGTGCTGGCCGCGTACCGTCCAATAATTTCCTTGTTGTAGTGGTCGTCAAGCTTTTTAATATATTCTCGGATATGTGGCGCATAGTCGCGGTGAAAGATAATCGCGTTGCTGATGTAGTGGAATGCTACGTTTGTAGGCATCAATGGTGTTTGGTTTTTCTCGATAAATCTCCCGGGTATGTTGTTTAGAATGTCTGAAATTTCATGTGCTCCAACCTCAAAAGGATGAGATTGCTGTTCCTTTGTGGAGTGCAGGTAAGCTAGGTTGGTGCATTTAGTTTGTAGTGTGCAAATGCTGAGGCTATCTTTATCATCCTCTTCTTTTTCAGCGTAGGTGCAGGCGAATTCTCGGCAGATATCAAGCTTGTTGTTTTTGAGCTTCTGAATAATGATCTTTTTAGTAATAGGGGGGATCCCCATATTGGAGATCAAGGGAGCAATAGTTGTCAGTCCTCTGGATGCTGATCCTAATTCTGAATTAAGCTTGGCGATATTTATTCCCATGAATGTTAAATCATGGGCTTCTAGGAAGGTTTTCACATCGTCCAGAGTGATGTCGGCCAAGGTTACGATCTTAGGAGCATTGCTTGAGCGAGCCCGTGCCTCGTACACATGATCGGCAATTTCAAAGGCTGTCCTCACAAATGAAGCAAGCGCATTCGGTCGTTTCGATTTTGAGCTTTCAATCAAGGCAATGGCTGATGACTGTAAGTCCCTGATAAATAAGTTCCACACTAGATCTGCTGTAGATGACTCGTCGAATAGCTTATAATCGAAGCTAATCTTTACATAGTGTCTAGTGTTTGGATCATCTGAGGCAGACACGCTTGTTCCGGTTTTTGGCACATACCATTCTCTATTTGTGGAGGCAGGGTGAATCCAATTAGGAAGAACGGCTTGGGATGACGGTGCCGATGGTGTGTTTTTTTGAGATTTCTCGTTATTCATTAACGGATGCCTCAAGGAGATCAAAGTCCATGCGTTTAGGTTTGGCATCGGCTAGCAGTTTAATCATTTTGCGACTGCCTTCTTCTTGGATCTTTGTGATAATCGTCTTGCATGTTGAAGTGAGATTGTCGTCTTTCCCGAATGTTGCATATGAGACGACAAGCTCAATCGTTTGAGGCGAGCAGAGAAAGTAAATTATATGGCTTGGATTGCTTTCTGCTGCTTGGGGGGAGGTAGCTCTGATTTGCTTCACGGCGTAAATGAGCTGGGCTTGGGCTATCTCATAACTTTCACCACTGTGGTGACTTGTATAGGGTGTAATTTCTTCGGCTATAAGGAGCTGAATATTTTGATGGTCACGGAGTTTCTTTCGGTATACAAACTCTTGGATTGACGGTGGTACGTAGTTTCGCAAGGCGGTCAGTAACGAGTTGCCAAGGTATAGGCTTGTTTCCAGAGTGTCGCCACCGCTCTCGATCCACTTAAGCAGGCCACGTGAAACTCTGATTTTGGGCATGGTAGGCTCAGCTTCAGCTACCCATGGGGGAAGCGAATCAATGATTGCCTTGAAAGTGCTTTTTCGTCTCGTGTTTAAGATACGGTAGAGATGCTCATCCCGTTGACGAGTGGGGCTAGACCCATCCATGACGAAAAGATAGTTGGAGTTCAAAGCCTTGGAGTGCTGAGTTCTCATTTGTAACAGCATCCATAGCGTAGTATTAGCGTCTATACTTTCTGCATCGACTTTAATCTCGTTCGAAGCTTTTGGTGCATGACGCTCAATTAATTTGTTAGCCCGGGGTTTAAGGGTGGTGACGGTGATCCCACCATCCTCGCGGATGGTGACGAATTGCCCATCTTTCGTTTTCTTTACTTGGGCGTTTGCCAAGTCGATGACGTTAATTCCAAGCTCATCAATAATGATGCACATCGCCGCAACAGCAAATTCGTCAGTGATTCCCAAGTATGATTTAATTTCCATTAAAGACCAGGAGTAAATGTGATGTGATCCAGGAAATGATTTGCGAGTAAAAAGGCCGTCTTGTTCTGTGGCTAGGTACGCAACAGAGTTAATGAAGCCATTTGGGTGGGAGGGTGAGAAAAAACTAATATGTTGGCCGGTGCCAAAGCCTCTCAGGTTAGGATCTAAGTTGTCCTTTGTTGGTCGAATGGCAATTACATCGCTTCTGCGAATAATGTCTGGGGTTTTCAAATAACGCGCAAAACCTTCTGCAACAACATGTTTGCATTTGGAGAGAATGACAGCTCTATGTTTTTCGATTTGTTGCGCAATTTCGCTCAAAGCGATTTCCATGGAGGCTGCTTGAACAGCATGTTCCAAAGTCAGATAACCAAGGATATTGCATTCTTTTTCCGAGAATACGTCTGACGATTTGGTGATTGGGGGGATCAGCGCATTACTAGGCAGTTTCTTGGCTTTTTGAAGCCTGTTTAAGTAATGACGAACTGCTGTGTAGTCAGAGATTACGGTAACTTCTTTGACCGGCTTGCCTGTGGTTTTTGATATTGCACTACGGCGATGAAAGAGAAATGTCCGACATGCATTGGTAATCACCCCAGAGTTCCGATGCCATTCCGGATCAAGGTCGTGAGCGATCATGAAAAATTCGCGGATGAAGGGCGCCCGACGCTTTGGAGGATGCTTTTCCACCCAGGTCAGGATGTCCTTAGGACAGCAGGTTTTGATACCATTCAAGAAATTTTCCAGTTTCCCGCTCATCACGTTCCTACCTGAAGTTGGTTCAGATAGGAAGCGTAGATGGAGATTTGGCTTCCGCAAGGGTGAAAGGCATGAACAGTATGGCTTTGCAGCGCGTTGGCCTCGTAGGAGCGACCCTACCTGAACCCATCCAAATACTGCTTCCGCTCCAGGCGCGCCTGATGAGCCAGGCGCTGCGCAAGATCACCGGTAACATCAAGAACGCCAACTGCCTGGTGATCTTCATCAACCAGATTCGTATGAAGATCGGCGTGATGTTCGGTAGCCCGGAAACCACCACCGGTGGTAACGCGCTGAAGTTCTATGCCTCGGTTCGCCTGGACATCCGTCGTACTGGCGCGGTGAAGGAAGGCGAAGAGGTCGTGGGTAGCGAAACTCGCGTGAAGGTCGTCAAGAACAAGGTCGCACCACCGTTCCGTCAGGCCGAGTTCCAGATTCTCTATGGCAAGGGCATCTACCGTAATGGCGAGATCATCGATCTCGGCGTGCAACAGGGCCTGGTCGAGAAGTCGGGTGCCTGGTACAGCTACAAGGGCAACAAGATCGGTCAAGGCAAGGCCAATGCGGCTAAGTATCTCGAAGAGAACCAGGAAGTGGCGCGCGAGATCGAAGGTCAGATTCGCGAGAAACTGCTGGTCAGCAGCGCTCCTGCCAAGGCGCCGGCTGCCGATCTGGCTGATGCTGAAGTCGACTTCTAAGCCGTCAGAGCATGACCGTCGTGCTGGATAACCCGCTCGCCGTCAGGCGGGCGGCGATGGATCTGCTGGCGCGACGTGAGCATGGGCGTGTCGAGCTTACGCGCAAGTTGCGCAAGCGTGGCGCCCCCGAAGACATGATCGACACGGCCTTGCAGCGGCTGTCAGAGGAGGGCTTGTTGTCCGAGGCCCGCTATCTGGAAAGCTTTGTCGCTTATCGGGCGCGTGCTGGTTACGGTCCGCTGCGTATTCGCGAGGAGCTTGGCCAGCGTGGACTCGCGCGTGGCGATGTCGATCAGGCGTTGCGTGAGAGTGGGATCGACTGGTTCGAGCAGTTGCGTGAAACCTGGCAGCGCAAGTTTGCCGGTCGGCTTCCGAGTGATGCTCGTGAGCGTGCTCAACAAGGCCGGTTCCTGGCCTATCGTGGTTATTCGCTGGATATGATTGGGCGACTGTTGCGCGGTTGCGACGAATAGCTCGTCAGTCTGCTCAGGCTGGCTGGACGGCTAGCTGGCGTAGATGGCTCGGCACGTCTGGTGCGCCGGCCAGGCGCAATCCTTCGCCAAGCGCAGTTGCTTGCTGATGCTCCTTGGGCAGGAGAAGGAACTCTGGGGTGCCGGCTTTCTTCAGCAGCGACAGGCGTGCATAGGGGATGCCGTTGTCCAGCAGCAGCCCCATGAAGCTGGGATCGCTCCAGGCCGCTTCTGGCATGGCCAGTACGTGATAGCGCTTTTGCAGATTATCCAGGCCCGCTTCATTCAAGCGATAGCGAACCAGATTGGCTGGTAGCAGCACTTCCAGTTCGCGCCTGCGCGCATAGGCGATGGCTCCAGCGAAGGCTTCGCCGTGCATCTCTCCTGACCAGAAGGTGCGCGAGCCGCGCCAGTTGGCCTGACGTAGCTCGATTGGCTCACCGGCGAGAAAGCGCGGCAACGCTTGCCCGGTGGTTTTAACGAAATCCTTGTAGCTGATAATGCGCACCTGCTTGCAGTGTTCGCTCGCCGCGTAGTCTTCGAAGCTCGCGTAGCCTGGCGCCGGACAACGGCAGGCGAAGCCGTCGATCAGGCGCAGATCGAACGACTGCAGTTGCTGCGTTTGGGCTTCTACTACTTGAGTCAGTGCTGAATGTGCGTGGGCTTTGTCTTCCTGTACCGGGCCGGAAAGTGCGCCGCGAGGCAGGTTGAGTAGAAGCTGCAATTGCGGGCCGTCGTGCCAGCCAATGCTTTCGACCGCTGCAGGCAACGGTTTGAATGGCAGGCGCAGGGCACTGGCCCTGGCGAATATCTGCCGTGAGCTGCGGCCGAGCAGGCCCATTCGCTGGGCCAGAGCGGCCAGGCGGCTACTGAGAGTTGAGGATTCGGACAGGCTCATGGCCGGCAGATCGCTCCTGAAGCGTCTGCTGCAGTGTGGCAGACGCGGATGGCTATTGCCCATATAGCGTAGCGCGGCGCGGGAGTGCCTGTCGCGTTGCAGGTCTGTGGCAAAATAGCCGCATTCATTTGCGAGGGTGCCTCCATGCCCAGCTTGGTGCTGGATATTGCGTTATCGGCCGAACGATTGCAGGCCATCTATCGTGGCCAGGCTAACCGGATTATGGCGCAAAGCCGGGACGGGCGCCGCGTCAGTTTGCCGGCCCACCATCTGCGGCCGTATCTGACTCACGCCGGTATCTTTGGCTCCTTCGTACTGGAGTTCAGTAGTTCCGGCGAATTGCTGAGTTTACGCCCTTTGGACTGACCTGGCGCGCTTGCCTCGCGCCGAGGGTGCCGGCGCGGCTATAATCGTCGGCTGCCAATCCTCTACCTGTCGAGCTGAGCCTGACCATGTACTCCCTGGCCCGCGAGCTGCTGTTCAAACTTTCCCCGGAAACGTCCCATGAGCTGTCCATCGATCTGATCGGTGCAGGTGGTCGCCTGGGGCTCAATGGCCTGCTGACCAAGGCACCGACCAGCCTGCCAGTAAGCGTGATGGGATTGCAGTTCGCCAATCCGGTCGGTCTGGCGGCAGGGCTGGACAAGAACGGCGATGCCATCGACGGCTTCGCCCAGCTTGGCTTCGGTTTCGTTGAGATCGGCACCGTTACCCCGCGTCCGCAGCCGGGCAACCCCAAGCCGCGACTGTTTCGTCTGCCAGAGGCCGAGGCGGTGATCAACCGCATGGGTTTCAACAACCATGGCGTCGATCATCTGCTCGAGCGGGTCAAGGCAGCGAAGTTCAATGGTGTGCTGGGTATCAATATCGGCAAGAACTTCGATACGCCAGTCGAGCGGGCGGTGGACGATTACCTGGCTTGCCTGGACAAGGTGTATGCCCATGCCAGTTATGTCACGGTCAACGTCAGCTCGCCCAACACTCCGGGGCTCCGCAGTCTGCAGTTCGGCGACTCGTTGAAGGAGTTGCTCGAGGCGCTGCGTCGTCGTCAGGAAGACTTGACACAGGAGCATGGCAAGCGCGTGCCGCTGGCGATCAAGATCGCCCCGGACATGAGTGATGAAGAGACCGCGCTGGTGGCATCAGCGCTGCTGGGGGCCGATATGGATGCGGTGATCGCCACCAATACCACGCTCAGCCGGGAAGGTGTCGAAGGGCTGGCCCATGGGGATGAAGCCGGCGGCTTGTCGGGCGCTCCGGTGCGCGACAAGAGTACGCATATCGTCAGGGTGCTTGCAGGTGAACTGTCGGGCCGTCTGCCGATCATTGCGGTCGGCGGTATTACTGAAGGCAAGCATGCAGCGGAGAAGATCGCTGCGGGTGCGAGCCTGGTACAGATCTATTCGGGTTTCATCTACAGGGGGCCGGCGCTGATTCGCGAGGCCGTGGATGCGATTGCCGCGCTGCGTAAATAAGCCGCATAAATAAATAGGGCTCCCGAAGGAGCCCTTGGGCTTGCGCCCGCCGCCCGGAGGGGGTCGGCATGGTGAAGTCGGGGGTGATCCTGATCAGCCGACAGCGTGAAGTTCGTTGAGTCGATGAATACCGGCGGTGCCGGTCAGCCCATCCCAGTTATCGCCACGGCCCTCACGCCAGCCATTGAGCCAGGCTTGACGAACCGAAGGTAGGGTAAAGGGGCAAAGTTCGCGGGATTTACCATTGATGCCGTACTGATAGCCGCGCAAAAAAGCTCTTTCTAACGGATCACGCTTAAGTCTTCTCATAGGGTGTTGCCCTCACTGTTGACTGTTATGTCCCGTTGGCCTTGTGGCAAGGCCGGGCAGAAATCTTCTGCCTGCGAAAGTCCGCTGCCGGCGTGGCGAACTTTCTGTGCCTGCGCCGTTGCGGCGAAAGCCTTAGGTAGTGTTCTAACGAATGCACTGAGGCCTGTGAATGATCGATTTGTCATAAGGGCGTAACCTAAATGCGGGTGAGGCCATAAGGGCGCTGGAGATACGTCCAGCATCTTTCAGCCAGACGCCGTCATATCTGGCTGTGCGCGCCGATGCCGTCATTTTGCTAGTGCAAATGAGAGTGCTTGCTTATTCCGACGAAGGGTCGCGCTGTGACCTTTTGTCACTTATTTTGAGTCGAGGTGCGCCGCTGCACCTCCCTGATTGCCATAGGCAGTGGAACATCCATGTCCGATCGTTACGAAATCGTGCTGACCTGCCCCAAGGGGCTCGAGGGCCTGTTGCTGGAAGAGGCCAAAGCGCTGGGGCTGGAAGACGCGCGTGAGCAAACGGCCGCGGTCCGTGGCCATGCCGAAATTGAGGTGGCCTATCGACTGTGCCTGTGGTCGCGCCTGGCCAACCGCGTGTTGCTGGTGCTGTCGCGCTTTGCCATGAACAACGCCGACGAGCTTTATGACGGCGTGCAGGCAGTGGACTGGCGCGACCATCTGGAGCCGTCCGGCAGCCTGGCGGTGGAGTTCAGTGGCAATGGTTCGGGGATCGACAACACTCACTTTGGCGCACTCAAGGTCAAGGATGCGATTGTCGACCGGTTGCGTACGGCCGGCGGCGAGCGCCCCAGCATCGACAAGCTCAACCCGGACCTGCGCGTGCATCTGCGCCTGGATCGCGGTGAAGCAGTGCTTTCCCTGGATCTTTCCGGGCACAGCCTGCACCAGCGTGGTTACCGTCTGCAGCAGGGTGCTGCGCCGCTGAAAGAGAACCTGGCTGCCGCGATCCTGATTCGTGCCGGTTGGCCGCGCATTGCTGCCGAGGGTGGCGCATTGGCCGACCCGATGTGTGGCGTGGGTACCTTCCTGGTGGAGGCGGCGCTGATGGCTGCCGACATCGCGCCCAACCTCAAGCGCGAGCGCTGGGGTTTCTCCAATTGGCTGGGCCATGTGCCGGCAATCTGGAAGAAGCTGCATGCCGAGGCTGAGCAGCGCGCTGCGGCGGGATTGGCCAAGCCGCCGCTGTGGATTCGTGGTTATGAAGCCGACCCGCGCCTGATTCAGCCTGGGCGCAATAACGTCGAACGCGCCGGCCTGTCGGACTGGGTGAAGATCTATCAGGGCGAGCTGGGCAGTTTCGAGCCGCGCCCGGACCAGAATCAGAAGGGCCTGGTGATCAGCAACCCGCCCTATGGCGAACGCCTGGGTGACGAAGCCAGCCTGTTGTACCTCTACCAGAACCTAGGTGAGCGTCTGCGTCAGGCCTGCCTGGGCTGGGAGGCAGCGGTATTCACAGGCGCGCCCGAACTGGGCAAGCGCATGGGGTTGCGCAGCCACAAGCAGTATGCGTTCTGGAACGGCGCACTGCCTTGCAAGTTGTTGTTGATCAAGGTGCAGACCGAGCAGTTCGTTACCGGTGAGCGGCGTGCGCGCGAGGACGATCAAAAGCCGGTGAGCGAAGCGCCACAGCAGGCGCGTTTGTCCGAAGGCGGACAGATGTTCGCCAACCGCCTGCAGAAGAACCTCAAGCAACTGGGCAAGTGGGCTCGTCGCGAAGGTATCGAGTGCTACCGGTTGTACGACGCCGACATGCCCGAGTATGCCGTGGCGGTCGATCTGTACCGCGACTACGTACACGTCCAGGAATATGCCGCGCCGCGTTCGGTCGACCCGGACAAGGCCCAGGCGCGCCTGCTCGATGCCTTGGCCGCGATTCCACAGGCGCTGGGCGTGGCGCAGAGCCGCGTGGTGATCAAGCGTCGTGAGCGCCAGGCTGGCACCAAGCAGTATCAGCGTCAGGCTGCGCAGGGCGAGTTCATGGAGGTGAGCGAGGGCGGGGTCAAGCTGCTGGTCAACCTCACCGACTATCTGGATACCGGACTGTTCCTCGATCACCGTCCGTTGCGCCTGCGTCTGCAGCGCGAGGCCGCGGGCAAGCGCTTCCTCAACCTGTTCTGTTACACCGCCACGGCCACCGTGCATGCAGCCAAGGGCGGCGCGCGCAGCACCACCAGCGTGGATCTGTCGAAAACCTACCTGGACTGGGCGCGGCGCAATCTCGCGCTCAACGGTTTTTCCGACAAGCACCGTCTGGAGCAGGGCGACGTGATGGCCTGGTTGGCAGAGGATCGCGGTGAGTACGAGCTGATCTTCATCGACCCGCCGACCTTCTCCAACTCCAAGCGCATGGAAGGCGTGTTCGATGTGCAGCGTGATCATGTCGAACTGCTCGACCTGGCCATGGCGCGGCTGGCCCGTGGCGGTGTGCTGTATTTCTCCAACAACTTCCGCAAGTTCCAGCTGGATGAGAGCCTGGTGGCACGCTACCAGGTCGAAGAAATCAGCGCGCAGACACTGGATCCGGACTTCGCCCGCAACCCGAAGATCCACCGCGCCTGGCGTTTCAGTGCGCGGTAGAGTGAGGTTGTCTGGCCTGCGTAGGGTGGATGACGCTCTTTTCATCCACCATGAGTTCATCGCCGGTGGATGGGTAAAGCGTCATCCACCCTACGGCCCTCCCACAAATATTCAGCGTTTGGGCTGCTTGTAGGTTTCCAGTAGCACCTGGTCGAGGATCGAGGTGGCGCCCCAGGGTTTCGGGTCGTTGAGGATAGCCACCACGGCCCAGTCCTGGCCATTGCTGTCGCGGCTGAAGCCGGCAATGGCGCGCACGTTGTTCAGGGTGCCGGTCTTGATGTGCGCCTCGCCTACCAGCGGCGTGCGCTGCAGACGGCGACGCATGGTGCCATCCATCGCCACCAGCGGCATCGAGCTACGGAATTCGGCAGCGTAAGGGCTGCGCCAGGCTGCCTGGAGTATCAGCGCCATTTCCCGTGCGCTGATGCGTTCGGCACGTGACAGGCCGGAGCCATTCTCCATCACCAGATGCGGCGCCGTGATGCCCTTGCGGGCCAGCCAGCTGCGAATGACGCGCTGCGCGGCCATGGCGTCATCCTTGTCGGCTTCCGTGCGGTACTGTGCGCCGATGCTGAGAAACAGCTGCCGAGCCATGGTGTTGTTGCTGTACTTGTTGATGTCGCGGACGATTTCCACCACATCCGGGGAGAAGGCGCGCACCAGCATGCGGGCTTTTTCCGGAACAGGGCCCAGACGGTCCTTGCCGAGAATCTTGCCGCCCAACTCCTGCCAGATGCCGCGCACTGCGCCTGCTGCATAGCTGGGATGGTCGAGCAACGACAGGTAGGTCTGCGCACTGCAGCCTTCAGCCAGTTGGCCGCTGACGATCAGGGTCGTGCCGTCGTACTGCTCCACCGCGTTGTAGCGAATGTCAGGCCATGCCGGGCAGGTTGCAGCCTTGAGCACGCGAACCTGATTGTCGATACGGACTGTGGCGATTGGCGGGTCCATGGCGATATGCACCTTGCCACCTTCGGCGCGTGTGATGAAGCGTTGCGCCTTGAGGTTGACCAGCAGGGAGTCGGGTTTGACCAGGAAAGGTTTGTTGGCATCTCCACCGTCATCATTGAACGCCGGCAACTGTGGGGCAACGAAGAAGCTGCGATCGAGTACCAGGTCGCCCTGAACCTGGCGCACGCCGTTGATGCGCAGATCGCGCAGCAGCAGCCAGAGTTTCTCCATGTTCAGTTTCGGGTCGCCGCCACCCTTGAGGTAGAGGTTGCCATGCAGCACACCATCTTTCAGCGGGCCATCGGCATAGAACTCGGTCTTCCATTGATGGTTGGGCCCCAGCAATTCCAGGGCGGCGTAGGTGGTCACCAGCTTCATGGTGGAGGCCGGGTTGACCGAGATATCGGCATTGAACTGCAGGCCGCCAGCCTGCCCGCCCAGAGGCACGGTCATCACCGACAGCGAGTTGTTGGAAATCTTGTTGGCCTTCAGCGCCTGCTCGACCTTGGCAGGGAGTGCGGCGCTGGCAGCGTGGCAGGACAGGGCGAGGGGGAGAAGCAGGGCGCTCAGCGCCAGTTGGCGAAACCGCTGAATCATCGACAAGAACCTTCCGCTGTCAGGCGGGAGTAAAGAGGGAGACAGATAAACGACAGTCCGACTCGGGGAGAAGTTGCCGGCATTATGCCGCAAGAATCTGCTTGCAGTCGGCTCGGCCGGGTTAAAAACAGTTACGACAAACAGCTGGCGTTCAACATGTTCGAGGGGGCGCCAGGGCGACACAAAGCGGGCGCTCTGCCGGCGAAACTGCTAGAGTGCCGCGCGTTATTACCTTTGAGGATTGTTTCATGGCGACCAACCGTTCCCGCCGTCTGCGCAAGAAGCTCTGTGTCGATGAATTCCAGGAGCTGGGCTTCGAGCTGACCCTGAACTTCAAGGCCGACTTGAGCGACCAGACCCTCGACGATTTCGTCGATCAGTTCCTCGATCAGGCCATCGCCGGCAATGGTCTGGATTACGTCGGTGGCGAAGACTTCGGTCTGGTCTGCCTGGCCAAGCGTGGCTCGGTCAACGAGGAGCAGCGTGCTGCCGTCGAGGCCTGGCTGAAAGGCCGTGACGAACTGGAGAAGTTCGAACTCAGCCCGTTGCAGGACGTCTGGTACCCGGAAAATCCGATCAACCAGGCTTGACTGCTACTCGGCGCCGGGTCTCTGGCGCCAGTCGTCAGGTAGGGTGCGCCGCGCGCACCCAGCGTTTGACCTGATGCAGAAGCTCGGTGCGTGGAGTGCACCCTACAGCACTCCCGCCTTTTCCAGCAGCATCTGCTCGTCCACCTGATCGATCTGTTCGGCCAGCATGAAACGCTCGGCGTAGCGCCGGTAGATGCCTGCGCGAATGAACAGAGCGAACAGCTGGGGGTCGATGTGCGCGCCCTTGCACATGCCGACCATGATGTTCAGTGCCTCCGACAGCGTCTTGCCCTTCTTGTAGGGGCGATCCACTGCCGTCAGGGCTTCGAAGATATCGGCGATCGCCATCATGCGTGCCGGCAGGCTCATCTGTTCGCGCGTCAGGCGTTTGGGATAGCCCGTGCCGTCCATTTTCTCGTGGTGCCCACCGGCGATCTCGGTGACATTCTGCAGATGCTGGGGGAAGGGCAGGCGGTCGAGCATCAGGATGGTCTGCACGATGTGGTGGTTGATGATGTAGCGCTCTTCGGCCGTCAGCGTGCCGCGGGCGATGCTCAGGTTGTGCAGTTCGCCACGGTTGAATTTGTATTGCGGCACTTCCAGCTTGAAGCCCCAGCGATTGTCTGGCGCGATCACCTCCTGGTCGGCGCGCTCGATCAGATGGTCGAGGCGATCAGCAAGCAGCGGCTCCTCCACCGGCAGGCTGCTAAGGCTCGAGTATTCCAAACGTTTGGCTTCCTCCCAGGAAACGCCCAGGCGATTGTCCAGTGTGCGTAGCCAGCGTCGTTCGGCGATCTGCTTGAGGCGGGTCTGGTCGTCATCGGCCATGGCCTCGCCACCCAGATTGATGCGCGCGATGAAGGTGAACTCATCGTCCAGATCGCTCAGCAGCTGGTCGCGCAGAGCCGCCAGTGCGCTTTCTTCACCCCCTTCGGCACGACCACGCCAATAGGCGACCCAGGCATCGCGCTTGAGTACCTCGAAGCGCATGCGTACTTCGTGGATTCGGTCGTACAGGGTTTCCAGCTTGGTCGCCTTGTCCACCACGTATTCGGGGGTGGTGACCTTGCCGCAATCGTGCAGCCAGGCGGCGATATGCAGCGCCTCCCACTCCTCGTCGCTGGGGTTGTAGTCACGAAACTCGGGGGCGTCGCTCTCGGCCGCCGCACGGGCCAGCATCAGGGTAATTTCCGGTACGCGCTGACAGTGGCCGCCGGTGTAGGGACTCTTGGCGTCGATGGCGCCGGCGATCAGCTGGATGAAGGCATCGAGCAGCTGCTTCTGCCTGGCCAGCAGACGCTGGCTCTCGATGCACAGGGCTGCACTGCCTGAGACGGCGTCGACGAAGGCGACGCGATCCGGGCTGAGCATGCTTTCGTTATCCTCGCCGGTATCGCGTTGCAACAGTACCAGCACGCCAACAGTGTCGCCCTGACGGTTATGCAGGCCGGCAGCAATCAGGTGCAGGCGCGGACTGTCCATGGCCGACAGCAGCCCTTGAAATTTACCCGCCTGATCGAAGCCGATGGAGGTGGCGACGCTGTCGCCGCCGCTTGCTGGACGTTGCAGCCAGCTGGGTAAGGTCGGATCGTCATGGGCCAGTCCTTGGATGCCCAGATCGGTAAGGCTGCGGCTCTGGCCGTCGATCACCAGGCCTTGTGGCTCCAGGCGGCCGCTGTCGTTGTCCAGTAGATAAAGCAAACCGCCCTGGGCTGCGCTGATGGAGACGGTGGCGTCCATCACGCGCTTGATCAGCGCGTCGAATTGGGTTTCCGCCGAGAGGCTGGCAGCGATGTCGAGAAAGCTCGACAAGGTGTCCTTCATGCTGCTCATCGATACCGCCAGCTGGTCGACCTCAAGAATTGGCGAGCGGCCGCTGGCCGGATGGGCGAAGTCGAAACGGCGAATGGCCTGCGCCTCCTGCACCAGGCTGCGCAGCGGTTTGACCACCAGGCGTGAAGTCAGCCAGCCCAGTGGCAGGCACAGCAGCAGGGTGGTGAGCGTGATCAGCGCGCCCTGCCAGCGGATACGATAAGCCTCGGCCAGCAACTCTTGCTCGGGAACCAGCAGGGCCAGATGCAACCCCTGTGGGCCACCCTCCTGAATGTGCCGGTGAGCCATGGCCCAACGCTTTTTGGCCAGTTCGACGATGCCCTCGTCTCGTTCGTTCAACTGCCCGGCCAGCAGTTCACCCAGGGCCGGATTGAGTTCGCGGACCTTGACCAGCGATACCTTGCCGTCGACCTCCTTGAGCAGGCGGCTGCTCTCGGGGTAGGCCACCGCGTTGCCGTCGTTGTCCGCGAGCACCACCTGGCTGTTGGGGGTGACGCGGTGGTTTGCCAATGTGGCGGAGAGGTCATCGAGCGTCAGGTCGGCGCCGATCACGGTGGTCAGGCCGCTGCGTCTGGCCAGCGTGGTGCCGATTTCCTGGGTGGAGAAGAACAGATAGGGCGCGGTGGTGATCTGTCCGCCATCGCCGCGGGCGCGCTTGAACCAGTCGCGCTGCCTGGGATCGTAAGGCTCGCTGAGTTTCTGCCGGCGGCTGAGCTGGTTCAGTGAGCCGTCATAGAACAGGTAATCGCTGTCGGTCCCGGCGCTGCCCCGGTCGATGGCCCAGACCTGATAGGCCGCTTTGTCCGGTGCGTTGAAGCGCTGCTTGAGCATGTCGCTGCGCAGCGGCCTGACCATGAAGAAGTCGCCATCCTCATAGCCGAGATAGATCGAGGCCAGTTTGGGGTTGTCGCGCAGGGCCTGGACGAACAGCGGCAGCATTTCCAGACGTTCATCGAGCGTGTCGGCCTCGGTGGCCGGGTGCAGTGCCAGCAGGCTGAGCAGGTGGCGTATGGGGCGGTAGGTACTGTCCAGATCTCTCTGGACATCGTGCTGGATGCGCTCGAAGAGTGTCGAACTGCTGGAGAAGATCAGCCGACTGGTCTGCTGGTAATTGAACAACCCCAGCGCGACACCGGTGAACAGCAGCAGAAGTGTGAACAAGACACTGATATGAACGTGCAGAGGGAGACGGCGTTCTCTGGGAACAGCGGTATTGGGCATCGCACTTCACTCCTTGCGGGCGCTGCAGGCTTGAACAGCATAGTGAAGAGTGGGCGAATCTGCCTAAACGCTATAAAGGCTGCTGAGAACTGTCCTCGGCCTTGCTCGGTTTGTTCAGTTGCAGGCGCAGGCCATGTACCAGAAGAGCTACGGTCAGGCTCAAGGCCACGCCGATCAGTGCGTTGAGCAGGCGCACCTCCGCCAGGTGCCAGTCCTGTGCAAGGCTCTCGGCCAGGAGCACGAAGCACAGGCTGGTCTGCAGCACGAACAAGCCGTAGTGATTGGCCTGCAGCGCACGGCTGAGAATCACCAGCACCAGTAAGGTCATGACCATCGTGGGTGGGCTTTGCAGGCTGTGGCCGAAGAGGATCAGCAAGCCGGCGGCAGCGAGGCTGGCCAGGCTCGCCTGCAGTGCTCGCACCAGGCTGCCCTGGAACTCCAGCTGTAGCGTGGTGATGACTGTCAGCGTCAGCCAGTAACCACGTGACAAACCGGCCAGATTGACGATCAGCCCTGACGCGGCAAAAGCCAGCATGCAGGCCAGGGCATGTAGGCGCCATTGCTGACGAGGCAGGCGCTGCGCGTGACGCTTGAGTACCTTGAGGATGGCCAGGAAACGCGGCATGTACGGCCACATGCGCAGGCCATGCAGGCCACGCAGCCCGAAGGCCAGCAGCATGACCCAGAGCCCACCGAGAACGAACAGCATGGCCACTGCATAAGGGTTGTGCAGATTCCCAATGCCGAATTGTCCCTGGCCGAGGCACAGGCAGATGCACAGACCGATACCCAACTTGCCGGCTTCGCTGCCGAAACGTTGTAGCCAGGCCAGCAGCAGGCCGAAAGCAGCGAAAATGCCCAGGCTGATAAGCGGGTGGCTGGCGGCCCAGAAACCCAGGCCGGCGCTGCAAGCACCCAGGCCGGTGAGCAGTAGCATGCGCAGCATGCCGAAACGGTGCAGTGGATTTGCCTGGGCGGCCTGAAAGGCGCCAGCCGAAGCCCAGAGAAAACCACTGTGAGCGGTGAACAGGCCCAGTACCAGCGGCAAGGCGCAGCCCAGCCCGGCGACCACGGCCGGGCCCCAGGCCGGCGGACCGGCATGCCAGGTGAAGCTGTTGCGAATCAGGTTCTTCATGCGCTCTTTTCGTCAGGTCGGGCTCGAACGGCCCGTCATCTCCCTCGCCATCTCCGTAGCGTAGCTGTCCGTCATGCCGGCGATGAAGTCGATCACTCGCATGAACGAGCGATACAGGGGCCAACCTGGTTCAGGCGCGTAGTAGCTGAGCAGATCGAGAATACGCCGGTGCTTGAACGACAGCGCACGTCCGCTGTGCTGCTCCAGTGCGGCACCGCAGAAGGCGTTGAGGAGAATTTCCAGCGTGGTATAGGCGCCGATCTCGTGCAGCGTCTTGCGCTTGTCGTGGAAGATCTTCTCGCGCGCCAGTGACTTCGCGCTCTGTACACAGTGCTTGGCGGCGCCATGCATGTGTTCGACCAGATCGCCCTGCAGGCCGCCGCCAAGGAGGGCGTGCTGTTGTTCGACGAAGGCGCTGGCAGCAGCGTTGGTCAGGTGTTCGATGGCCTTGCCGCGCAGGATCGCCAGCTTGCGCCGGCGCGAGTCTTTGGGGCCGAGCTGGCGATAGGTCTCCGGCAGGTCATCGCCTACCAGATCGAGCAGCAGCGCCTCGACTTCGGTGTAGTCGAGTAGCTCCATTTCCACGCCGTCTTCCAGGTCGATCAGGCCGTAGCAGATGTCGTCCGCCGCCTCCATCAGATAGACCAGCGGGTGACGTGCCCAGCGCTGCGTTTCCAGTTGCGGCAGTTCGAGCTTGGCGGCGATCTGTTCGAGCAGCGCCAGCTCGCTCTGGTAGCAGCCGAATTTGTGCTTCTTGTAGCCCTGTGCGTCCGCGTGGCGGGCCGTCCAGGGGTATTTGAGGTAGGTGCCGAGGGTCGCGTAGGTCAGCCGTGTACCACCGTCGAACTGGTGATATTCCAGCTGGGTGAGCACACGAAAGCCCTGGGCATTGCCTTCGAAATTGAGAAAGTCGCCGCGTTCGGCATCGCTCATCGCATCCAGCCAGCCGCGCCCGGCGGCTTGCTGAAACCAATGGCGAATGGCGTCTTCGCCGGAATGACCAAACGGCGGGTTGCCGATATCGTGGGCCAGGCAGGCGGACTGCACCACCATGCCCAGGTCGCTCGGCGTGCACCAGTGGGGCAGGTCGTCACGCAACATCTCACCGACGCGCATGGCCAGCGAACGGCCGACGCAGCTGACCTCCAGCGAGTGGGTCAGGCGGGTGTGGATATGGTCGTTACTCGAAACAGGATGCACCTGAGTCTTGCGCCCGAGGCGGCGGAACGCACCCGAGAAGATGATGCGGTCATGATCCTTGTGGAAGGGACTGCGTCCCAGCTCTGCAGAGCTGGGCGCAGGTTTACCGAGACGTTCGCGGGTGAGCAGGGTGTGCCAATCCAAGGCTGATCCTCGCCAAGTTGATCCAGGCTTCCTAGCTTCGGCGTTCGCGCAGCGCTGCGCAACCCGAGGTAGGGATGAGGTGCGTCGTGTTGGCATGACGGCTGGGTGGATTCTGCATTCGGAGAGCTCGAGAGGAGGTGATAATTATTCAATCGTCAATTTATTGGCTTTTTAGGTATATACTTATTGCTTATATTGAGGTGGTTTGCGTGTTGTGACGGGTATTTGACTAATTGCTATGAAGGGGTTTAAGTAACAGTTGTGAACGTTTGTTATTTGACGGTGTGCGGTGAAGGAGAGGGCGCCGCGTACTGGTAGTAGAGGTTGCTAGGGAGAACGTCATGGACAGCTTGCCGTTGTGCCGGACCATGCACCCCGTTTCAGCGAGGCGCAGTTGCCACGCCTTCATTGTTCATCTGCCTATTTCCCGTGCACCGACCTTGCTGGAGCCGAGTCGACTCGCTCTGGCGTGCTGGCCCTGTGGGCCGTCTGGTCGTTGGTAGTTGTCTCGGCCTGGAGGCCTCAGTCGAGTCGACCGTTTTTCAGACGACGTGCGTACATCGCCCGTGTGCGGGTTAAGGCGTACACACAGGAGCGACAGCCGGACGTCGGGGAGATGCAGCATGAAACCTTTATCACCCAGTTCGGGTCCGACCGAGGCGCAGAGCACTCTTTGCCCCGCTGATGGAGAGCTGGCGCCGCCTGGGCAGTTATCACGGCGCAGTTTTCTTCAAGGTAGTGCGGCAATGGCCGCGGCGCCGCTGATCCTGGCGCCCAGTCGTAGCGAGGCGGTGGTGCCGCCTAGCCCGCCGACCATTGCCTGGCAGGAGTTTCTGCCCAATGAGCCGGCGCTGCTTTACGGCAGCACGCTCAATCCGCCGCCTACCGAGCTTGCCAACACCGTCGCCGGCGAGGCCGGGCGGCCGGCGCATCAGCGCTGGGCCGAGTTCGGCCCGCAAGCCGAGCACTACGAGTTGCATGCAGCGCAGCGCGAGGGTTGGGTGTTCAATCCGGCCTATCCGCCACAGCCGGTATGGACCTTCCAGGCCGCCGTTGCGGATCTGTCCGTGCTCAGCCCGGTGGTGCACTCGCACTACGGCCACCCGATGATCTGCCGCATCTACAATGACTTGCCGGCCAACCACACTGGTTTTGGTACGCCGGAGATCAGCACCCACCTGCACAATGCCCACGTCGGTTCGGAGAGTGACGGTTTTGCCGGCGACTACTACAGCGCCACCAAGGCCGGGCCCAATCTGACCGCGCCAGGCGGTTTCAAGGACCACCTTTACTCCAACATCTACGCCGGCTACGACGAACTGCAAAACGGCATCGGCGATTACCGCGAGGCCCTCGGTACGCTGTTCTACCACGACCATACCCTGGACTTCACCGCGCCCAACATCGTTCGCGGGCTGATGGGCTTCTTCCTGCTGTTCGATCATCTCGACTCGGGCAACGAGAAGGACCCGAACCCCGCGGCCTTGCGTCTGCCCAGCCACCCCTACGACTACCCGCTGAGCTTCTGCGATCGGCGTTTCGACCCCAACGGCATCCTTTATTACGACCAGGTCAGCCCCGAGGGCATCCTCGGCGACAAGACCATAGTCAACGGCAAGATCCAGCCAGTGCTGCGGGTAGCACGGCGCAAGTACCGCCTGCGCCTGCTCAACGGTGGGCCGAGCCGCTTTTACCAGTTCTACCTGGTGCGGCCGAACAACGTCATCCAGCCTTTCACCTACATCGCCAACGACGGCAACCTGCTGGAAAAACCACTGCTCAACCAGACCAACGTGCGCCTGGGCGTGGCCGAACGAGCCGATATCGTGGTGGATTTCTCGCGCTACCCGGTGGGCACTGAGCTGTACCTGGCCAACCGCCTGACCCACCGCCCGGAAGACACTCGTCGGCCTTATCAGGTGGTTGCGCCCGGCGATCGGGTATTGAAGATAGTGGTCGACCGTGAGCCGCCGGAGCAGGACCTGAGCCGGGTGCCCAGCACCCTGCGGCCGCTGCCGCCGTTGCCGACGACCGCCCAGCTGGCGGCACTGCCGGTGCGCAGGTTCCTCTTCGAGCGCCGACAGAACATGTGGGCGATCAATGGTCAGTTCATCAATCTCAATGTTCCGCGCGCTTTGGTGCCCATGGGAGCCATGGAGATCTGGGAGTTGTACAGCGTCGATGACGGCTGGGATCACCCTGTACATATCCATTTCGAGGAGGGCCGTCTGCTGAGCAAGACCACCGATGGCCGCAACGTGGTCATCCCGGTGCATGAGCGCGGCCGCAAGGATGTGTTCAACATTTCCGACCGTACGGTTCTGCGCGTGCTGATGCGTTTTCGCGATTACAAGGGCAAGTACGTGATGCACTGCCACAACCTGATCCACGAAGACCACGCCATGATGCTGCGTTTTGACATCGTCTGAGCCAGCAGGAGGTTTGCCATGAATACGCGAAGAAAGGTGCTGGCAGGGCTTGGCGTTGCCGCGTTCGGTTGGGCCGCCTGGCACTCGGGCAGTAGCCTGCAGCAGCCAGCCGCGCCGTTGGCCGGGGTGGGCGGTACGCGCTTTCCCAATGTACCGCTGCTGACCCACGAGGGGCGTGAAGTGCGCTTCTACGACGACCTGGTGCGCGGCAAGGTGGTGGCGATCAACATGATGTACGCCCAGTGCAGCAACAGTTGCCCGGCCACCACCGCCAACCTGCGCCTGGTGCAGGAGATGCTCGGTGAACGTGCCGGACGCGATGTGCACCTGTATTCGCTGACGCTGCAACCGGAGCTGGACAGCCCCGAGCGTCTGCGCGAGTACGTCGAGCGCCACCATATCGGTCCGGGCTGGCAGTTCCTTACCGGCGCGCGCGCCGATATCGAGCAACTGCGTCGCGCCCTGGGTTTTTATGACGTCGACCCGGTGGTTGACCTCAACGACCTCAGCCATACCGGCATGCTGCGCATCGGCAACGACGCGCTGGACCGCTGGACCATGGCGCCGTCGCAGACCGATGCCGCGCAGATCTTGTCCACCATCAATCATGTCGACAGCAAGGTGGTGCACACCGCTTATCGTCCGCATGAGGCGCCTGCCGAGCAGCTAGCGCAGGCGTAGACGTTCTACTTGCACGCGGCCGCCAGCATCGAGGCGGCCGCGCACCTGCACGTAGGCGCCGGGGCGTGGTGCATCGTCGAGGCGCGTGCGGGCATCGATCAGCAGCGCCAGCCCGTCCAGCTTGCCGGCATCATCCAGGCGGCCATGCAGACGTACTCGGGCGCCCACCGGCACGGCTGCTGGCTGCCCGGTAGCATCGCGTGCGCCTTGTTCGATCCAGGCCACGATCAGGTCGATTTCCGCATCCGTTAGATAGGGCGGGCCGTCGTAAGGCATGCGCGGTCGCGCCTGGCCACGAATGCGCCGCACCAGCTCGCTGGCTGCGGGGTTACCGGGCACCACGCGGGCGCGGTCGTTGCTGGCCAGGGTTGCTGCGTAACTCGACAGCAGATAACCCTCGGGAGCCGGACCCATCAGGCCGCTGGCGGAATGGCAGGTAGCGCAGCGGCGTAGCAGGATGGCTTCGACGTGGCGGTAGTCGATCGCCTCGTCAGGCGTTGGCAGGGTGACGGCAGGCCGGGTGGCGATTTCGCTGCCTGCTGGCAGGCCGGCGTTTATCCAGCGTTCGACCATGGTGATCTCGGCGGCATCGAGGAAGGGCGGGCCGCTCAGCGGCATGCGTGGTTGGCTGCTGCCTGTCAGGCGGCGCAGCAGCTCACTGCCGGCGGCATCGCCAGCGTGGACCACCGGCCCGCGCTGGCTGCCGCGCAACAGATTTTCCAGGCTGTCCAGGCGCAGGCCCAATGGGGCCTGCGCGCCGCTGTGGCAGACCAGGCAGCGGTTGGCCAGAAGCGGAGCGATGTCGCCGTGATAGGTCGGGGACACGGCGGCCAGTACGCTGGCGCTGAGCAGCAGCGGGGTGAGCAGGCGCAGGGCTAGCCAGGGCATAAGCGCAGCCTCGAAGACTGGGGCAGATCATTCAGCCGTTCGGCGCGAAGCTTCTGTGGGCAGGGATGTATCCGAGAAACGCCTGGTTCGACTGTGCCGAGAGAAGTCCGACAACCTGTTGCTTAAGCCTAGCTGCCTCCTCAGAAACCGGCAGCGTCGATGTCCACCAGCAGCAGGCGACGACCATTGTCGATGAACTGGCCTGCCGTCAGGCAATACTGGTTGGTGGTGGCATCGCGGTAGGTGGTGGAGAGCGTCAGGCGCCGCTCTTCCCAGCCTTCGGCCAGCAGTTGATAGAAGTAGGGACGCCATGACCAGTTATGCCCAAGGTAGCGGTCATCGGCCTGCCAGATGTTCTGGCGCCACTGCAGGTTGGGTGTGAGTTGGGTGCCGTGGCGGTCGCACTGATAGATGCGCAACAGCCAGGGATAGTTGTCCGGCGCCTTAAGGCTCGTTGCCGGGGCGCCACTTTCGGCCCAGAACCTGAGTTCGGACATCAATTCGGCCAGTTGCTGGCGCAGGCTGACCAGGCGCGCGCGCTCGGCGAGTTTCTGCTGTACGTAGCTGTCACGCAGGCGCGCGAAACGGCCGACGAAGGCGTCGCTGGCGAACAGCTCTTCCTCCGGCCTGGCGAACAGAAACCCCTGGACGTAACGGGCGCCGCACTCCAGGGCGAAGTTCAGCTCGGCTTCGGTTTCCACCCCTTCGGCGATGATCCAGCAACCGGTCTTTTCGGCCATCTGGGCCAGCGCCTTGACCACTTCGCCGCTAGGGCCGCCGCGAGCGGCCTCCTGGAACAGGCGCATGTCCAGCTTGAGGATGTCCGGCTGCAGTGCCAGCACGCGGTCGAGCTGCGAATAGCCAGCGCCGAAATCGTCGATGGCGATGCGTGCTCCGGCCTCACGGTAGCGCGCTACCACGTCGGGTAAGCGCTGGCTGGCACCGCCCAGTTCGGTGATCTCGAAGACGATGCGTGCTGGGTCGATACCGCTGCGCTGCAGTTGAATCAGGCTGGGCAGTGGCTGCGCCGGGCGCAGGCGGCTGATCCAGCGTGGTGAAATGTTCAGGCTCAGGAACCAGTCCGCGGGGGCTTGGTGGAAGCGCCGCAGGGCATCTTCGCGCACTTGCCGGTCAAGGCGGCGCAGAGCGGCGGGCGGGGTTTTCGGATCAGCGAAAAGCGGCCCGGCCGAATGTGCCTGGCCGTTGGCATCGCGCAACCGAGCCAGCGCTTCGACGCCGGCGATACGGCCGGTGGCGGTGTCGATGAAGGGTTGGAAGACGGCAAAAGGCAGTCCGTCGATCACCTGGGGTGTCCTTAGCGCTGAGCGGTTGAGCCGCCTGGTGGCGGCTGGGTTGCTCAACCAAGCAAGATCGCGGCCAGCCCAGGTCTAGACCAGCTTCCGCTTCAGTCGATGCCGCTTTGCCGGCGCCGAAGTAGCGGTGCAATGATCAATGCCAGGCGTAACCAGCGACGCCAACCGCGTTTGCCTCCGAGCAGCCCGGCCAGTGCCAGTGCGCCACCAGTGAGCAAAAAGGGTGCATTGCCCTGGCGCAGGCGCTGTCCGTACTCGCGTACCTGTTTGAGTGGTTGGCTGATCTGCAGCATTTCATGGCGCAGTTCCTGGCGGTGCATCTCCAGACGCATGCGCAGCACGGCTTTACGAAGTTCACGGCGCGAGGCGCCTGGAGGTAGGGTCGGCGTCATGGCAGCAGTTGCTCGCGGTCACGTTGCAGTTCTTCAAGGCTGGCGCTGAACGGCGGCTCGGCGTTGCGCAGACTGGTCAGCAGCCAGGCGCCGCAAACGAGCAGGCCAAAACCGTAGAACAGGCACAGGCCGGTGGCGACTGCCAGGCGGTGCGTATCCCAGTAGACGATCAGCAGCAGAGCGGACAGACCTATCAGCAGGAGCAGAGCGAAGGCCAGGCACAGACCGCCAAGGAGCAGCGCACGTAGTGCCTGGTTGCGTTGGTCTTCGAGTTCATGAGCGAGCAGCGCCACGTGGCCCTGGAGCAGGCCCAACAGGGCTGCACCCAGGCGCCGTGGCGAGGGGCCGTTGGACATGGGCGCTGTCAACGGCGACTTATCAGCAGGCCGAGCACCAGGCCGATAGCGGCCGACAGGCCGAGCGCCTGCCACGGGTGCTTGTGCACGTAATCCTCAGTGGCGTCGACGGCGATCTTGCCCTGTTCGCGCAGGCCGGACTCGGCTTTGTGCAAGGTGTCGCGGGCACGGTCAAGACTGCTGCGAATGTCATCGCGCAGCGCTTCGGCCTGTTCACCAGCGAGGCTGGCGGAATGTTGCAGGAGCTTCTCGGTGTCGCTGACCAGAGCCTGGAATTCATCCAGCAGGGCGTCCTTGGTGCTTGGAGTAGCGGCTTTGCGTGGCATGGTGAGCAGTCCTCTGCGTTGGGTATGTACTGTTTACGAGTGCTCTGCAGCGTGAGGGTTCCGCAAGAATAGTCGTGAAGTGACCGGTTTGGTGTTTGGTATAGCGATTGCATTTTGCTGGTGCGCGAAGGTCGCGAAATGCCCTGTGATGGGGCTTTCTCGGTGCGGCTCAGGATGGTCAATTTCGCGCATAACCATTTGATTAACAAGAAATAAGCATCGATCAGTCAGTCTTTGGTGGCGCTATTTTGGGGCCGTCAGACAGCACTTTTCGAGGGCGCGCTGCATGTGTTGGCTGCATTGTGGTGCGCATTTTCGGTTTTGTGCCTTTGTTTGGTGCTTTTTCTTCTGCCTCCGGAGTTTTCTTTCTCGATGGAAAACATCAACAGTGCCGTGGCCACGCTGATCCACGGCTCCAATACCCTGTTCATCCTGCTGGGTGCAATCATGGTCCTGGCCATGCATGCCGGGTTTGCCTTCCTTGAAGTGGGAACGGTGCGGCAGAAAAACCAGGTCAACGCGCTATCGAAGATTCTCTCGGATTTCGCCATCTCCGCCCTGGCGTATTTCTTCATCGGCTACTGGATCGCCTACGGCATCAACTTCTTCGAGCCGGCCGCGGTGCTGACGGAGAACCATGGGTACGGTCTGGTGAAGTTCTTCTTCCTGCTGACCTTCGCGGCGGCGATTCCAGCGATTATCTCCGGTGGTATTGCCGAGCGCGCCAGGTTCGGCCCGCAGCTATGCGCCACGGCGTTGATCGTGGCGTTCGTCTATCCCTTCTTCGAAGGCATGATCTGGAATGGCAACTACGGTTTCCAGGCCTGGCTCGAGGCTCGCTTCGGTGCAGGCTTCCATGATTTTGCCGGTTCGGTGGTGGTGCATGCCATGGGCGGTTGGTTGGCCTTCGGCGCGGTGTTGTTGCTGGGGCGTCGCAATGGTCGCTATCGCGACGGCAAGCTGGTGGCCATGGCGCCGTCGAACATTCCATTCCTGGCGCTGGGCTCGTGGATTCTGATCATCGGCTGGTTCGGCTTCAACGTGATGAGTGCGCAGACGCTCGAAGGCGTCAGTGGCCTGGTGGCGGTCAACTCGCTGATGGCCATGGTCGGTGGTACCGTCGCCGCGCTGCTGGTAGGGCGCAATGACCCAGGCTTCCTGCACAACGGCCCGCTGGCTGGTCTGGTCGCCATCTGCGCCGGCTCGGACCTGATGCACCCGATTGGCGCCCTGGCCACTGGCGCGATTGCCGGTGCTCTGTTTGTCTGGGCATTCACCGCGACTCAGGTGAAGTGGAAGATCGATGACGTGCTCGGCGTCTGGCCGCTGCATGGCCTGTGCGGCATCTGGGGCGGCATCGCTTGCGGCATCTTCGGCCTCGAAGCATTCGGTGGCCTGGGAGGCGTCAGCCTGGCCAGCCAGGTGATCGGCACTGCGCTGGGCGTGGTGGTCGCGCTGGTCGGTGGCTTCGTGGTGTACGGCCTGCTCAAGGTGTCTTTGGGCATTCGCCTGAGTCAGGAAGAGGAATACAACGGCGCCGACCTGTCGATCCACAAGATCGGTGCCGTGAGTCAGGATTGAGCTATTACCGGGTGCTGCCAGCCAGCGCCCGGAACAGGCAATAAAAAAGTTCTTCGCATAGTTTGGGGAAAGTGCCAGTTGATACCGGACTGGCAAGTTTGTGTGCGTATTGCTCACGGGCTTAGCACTATCCATTACCGCGTGCGCTGAGCGTTTGGGTTGCGCCCCTTACGGGCGCCACACCTTGATTCGCTTTGCTCACCCTTCGGGCCAGCCTGCGGCTGTTACTTCGCTTCGCTGCGTTTCCTCATTCCGGCGCTGCTCCGGGGGCCGGCTTACAAGGGCCATCCCTGGCCCTTTAAGCGGGGCCGCCATCGGTATCTCGCCGCATCCATGCGGCTCGCTCCCCTACGCAACACCTCCACTCGGCCTCCTGAAGGGGACCGGGCCGCGAGCTTGCGTAATCTTCGCGAAATTGAAATTGGCGGCGTCTGTGCCTTGCCTTTGCTCTTCAACTGCGATGGTACAGACGACGCCCAAGTCCCCTTCAGGAGGCCGAGTGGAATCACCGCGTAAGGGGTTGAGCGACATGGATGTCGCGAGAGCCACGATGGGCCAGGGATGGCCCTTCGTGGCGGGCCCCTGGAGTGGTGATGGAGCGAGGGAACCCCGGCGCAGCAGGGGCCGTATGTAGGGGTGTGTTTCTTTGCTTACTTTCTTTGCACAAGCAAAGAAAGTGAGTCGCCCGTAAGGGGCGAAACCCATCAGGCCAGGCGGCGTGCTAATGGATAGTGCCAAGTCATCGACAGCTAACACTTAATTGCCAGCCCGGTGTCAAGCGTATCCTCTCCGCGAGAATGCAAAAAACCATAAAAAAAACCGGGCATTAGCCCGGTTTTTTGTGCGCTTGCCAATCAGTCGCGACGACCTTCGACCGGCTTGCCGGCGACGGTGCCGTCCTTGAGCATGATCTGGTATTCCTTGCCGTCGGTTTCCACCTGATGCAGGCGCACCAGCAGGTGGCCCCAGTCCTTGGCGAACCACAACACGGTCTTGCGGGTGCTCTGCGTGGGGTCCCGCACGCGCTCGACCTTGATCGCGTCGATTAGGCCGGCCTTGGTACGTACCACTTCTTCGCCCAGCACACGGAAGTCGTAGGTTTCGATCTCGTCACCGTCGACCACCTGATAGCTCACGCTCTTCTTGCCGGCCGCGACGTCCTGTTGCAGGGCGATCTGGTAGGTGGACTTGTCCAGCAGGCCGCGATTGAGCGGGAAGCGCACGGCGTCACCACGGTCGGTGCCGATGACCTGCTTCTGTTCCCAGTCGAAGTCCTGCTCGACTTTCTTGCCTTTGCCCAGGCCGCTGCGATTGAGGCGGTAGGTCAGTGGCATCAGGGTCTGGTTGTCGACCCGGAAGGTGCTTTCTTCGGTGAGGCCGGCGACCAGCATCGACGCTTCGAAGTTGAGGGTCCAGCGGCCGTCATCTTCGCGCTTGAGGCTACGCTCGGCGCTGCCACTGACCGGTAGCTGCTTCCAGTCCGCAGTGTAGCTGGCGGAGAAGGGCTGCAGGTCCTCGGCAAGGGCGGGCAGGCTGAACAGTGTCAGGGCGAACAGCAGGGCACGACGCATAGAGTCTCCTAGGTTCGAATCAGATGGCCGCTGGCGGGCAGCGGCTGGCCATCCAGCATTGCGCCTTGAGCGCCAAGACGCAAGCGGCCTTCGGCAAACCAGCGTACAGCCAGAGGATAGATCTGGTGTTCCTGCTGATGAACGCGGCGCGCAAGGCTTTCGGCCGTGTCGTCTGCCATGACTGGCAGCACAGCTTGTACGACCAGAGGGCCACCATCGAGTTCCTCTGTCACGAAGTGCACGCTGCAGCCGTGCTCGGTATCGCCGGCCTCCAGGGCGCGCTGATGGGTGTGCAGCCCTTTGTGCTTGGGCAGCAGTGACGGATGGATATTCAGCAGGCGGCCTGAGTAATGCTGCACGAAGCCAGGCGTGAGGATGCGCATGAAGCCGGCCAGCACCACCAGATCAGGCTGGTGGGCGTCGATGGCCTGGATCAGGGCGGCATCGAAGGCTTCGCGGCCGTCGAACTGCTTGTGGTCAAGCAGTTCGGTAGCGATCCCGGCCTGTTTCGCCCGCTCCAGACCATAGGCACCGGCGCGGTTGCAGATAACCGCGGCGATGCGGGCCGGATTGCCGTCGTGGGCAACGCTGTCGATCAGCGCTTGCAGATTGCTGCCTGACCCGGAGATCAGGACGACGACATTGCAGGGCATCAGTGGGCTTTCAGGTTGTTCAATTGAACCTGGGCTGCACCTTCTGCCGCTTCGGTGATCTGGCCGATGACCCAGGGTTGCTCGCCGCTGGCGCGCAGGCTGGCCAGGGCGGTTTCGACCTGATCCTGAGCGACGCAGATGACCATGCCGACGCCGCAGTTCAGGACGCGGTGCATTTCGTGCTCGTCGACGTTGCCCTTTTCCTGCAGCCAGTCGAACACGGCCGGGCGATTCCAGCTAGCGACGTCGATCACCGCCTGGGCGCCTTGCGGCAGTACGCGCGGGATGTTGTCCAGCAGGCCGCCGCCGGTGATGTGGGCCATGGCCTTGACCGCGCCGGTGTCCTTGATCAGCTTCAGCAACGGCTTGACGTAGATGCGGGTCGGCGCCATCAGCAGGTCTGCCAGGGCCTTGCCATCCAGTTGCACCTGCTCGATGTCGGCGCCGGAGACTTCGATGATCTTGCGGATCAACGAGTAGCCGTTGGAGTGCGGGCCGGAGGAGGGCAGGGCGATCAGGGCGTCGCCAGTCACGACTTTGGAGCCGTCGATGATTTCGCTCTTTTCCACCACGCCGACGCAGAAACCGGCCAGGTCGTAGTCTTCGCCTTCGTACATGCCCGGCATTTCGGCGGTTTCACCACCGACCAGGGAGCAGCCAGCCAGTTCGCAACCGGCGCCAATGCCGGTGACCACGGTGGCGGCTACGTCGACGTTGAGCTTGCCGGTGGCGTAGTAGTCGAGGAAGAACAGCGGCTCGGCGCCGCAGACCACCAGATCGTTGACGCACATGGCGACCAGGTCCTGGCCGATGCTGTCGTGCTTGTTCAGGTTCAGCGCCAGGCGCAGCTTGGTGCCGACGCCATCGGTACCGGACACCAGGACGGGTTGCTTGTAGCCGGCCGGGATCTCGCACAGGGCGCCGAAGCCGCCCAGGTCACCCATGACTTCCGGACGCGCAGTGCGCTTGGCCACGCCCTTGATGCGCTCGACCAGGGCTTCACCGGCATCGATGTCGACGCCTGCGTCCTTGTAGCTGATGGAGGGTTGCTTGCTCATAGATCCGGGCCTTTGGATGGGGAGTTCGTGTAGGCGCCGACGTGGCGCAGGCTCATCCAAGGAGCCCGGCGCGCGTACCGGCTGGCGAAGGCGCGCGATTTTATCAGGCTTGCCCGGTAGCGGCCACTCGCGTGCATGCGCTTCGTCGCAGGCACGGGCTCTGGTTGCCGGGGCTTGAGCGGCTGTTTAAGGTATAGGCCTTTGTGGCCGCCCTCCGTGCAGCCATCCCTTGCGAGAGTCCGCCCCAATGCGTTTGCCCATCCGTCTGCTGTTCTTTTGTCTGTCGCTCCTGAGCCTTCCGGCATTGGCCGCGCCGGTTACCGGTCTTTATCAGGTGCGTGAACCCGTGGCGGATCAGCAGCCGGAAAGCCGTGACGCGGCCATGCAGAAGGCCCTGCAGACTCTGGTGCTGCGTTTGACCGGTGATGCCAAGGCGCTGCAGAGCGCTGGGCTGGAAGGTCTGCGCAAGGACCCGCAACAGATCGTCAGTCAGTACGGCTATGAAGGTGAAGCGCTGTTGGTCGAGTTCGATCCAGCCAGCACCGATCACCAACTGCGCCAGGCAGGCCTGGCCCTGTGGGGCGCCAACCGTCCGGCCATTCTCACCTGGTGGCTCAACGAATCGCCGGAAGGCAGCCAACTGGTTGGCGAAAGCCAGAGTGCATCGGCGTTGCTACGCGATGCTGCTCAGCATCGTGGCCTGCCGCTGCGTCTGCCGCTGGCGGACCTGAGCGAGCAGGCGCTGGGCAATGCCGATGCCTTGCTGGCCAACGATCCGCAGGCACTGCGCGAGGCCTCCGAGCGCTATGGCGCCGATGCCTTGCTGGCCGTGCAGGCGACCGAGAGCAGCGGTAACTGGCAGGCCACCTGGCGCCTGTGGTTGGGCGACGAGCGTGAACAGGGCAAAGCCGAAGGCGCCGATCAGGCTGCGTTGGCCGATGCCGTGCTGCTGGCGGTGGCCGAGCGCCTGGCCCCGCGTTTTCTGGTCAAACCTGGTGCTGCGCAAAGCCTGACGCTGGTAATCGAAGGTGCAGACCTGGGTCGTTTCGCGGCGCTGGAGCGCTTGCTCGAACCCTTCGCCGCGCGTTTGCAGGAGATCGATGGCCAGCGCCTGGTCTATCAGGTCAGTGCTAGCCCGGAGCAATTGCGTGCGCAACTGGCATTGGGGCAGTTGCAGGAAGTCAGCGAGCCGCTCGATGCCGCTGAGCCGGTAGAGAACCCGGAGGCCGCTACAACCGAGGCTCCGCAGGTGAAACCGCGCACCGATCAGTTGCGCTTTCGTTGGTAGAATTCCTGTCGGGTAGACCACAGCCCAGTTCCGCGGCGCCTTCCTGGCGCCGTTTCGCATTGAGGACGCGAGCATGACCGATTCCACCCGTTGGCTATGGATGGCTGGGCTGTTCCTGCTCGGCTGGCTGCTGTACCTGTTACACCCGATTCTTTCCCCGTTCCTGATCGGTATCCTGCTGGCCTATCTGGGCGACCCGCTGGTCGACCGCCTCGAGCGGCACCGCCTGTCGCGCACCGGCGGCGTAGTGGTGGTGTTCACGCTGTTCGCGCTGGCGCTGCTGATCCTGTTGCTGGTGCTGGTGCCCATGCTGGGACGACAGCTGGTGCGTCTGTACCAGCTGGCGCCGGAAATGCTCGACTGGCTGCAGGGCACGGCGTTGCCCTGGTCGCAATCACATCTGGGTTTGCAGGATGACCTGCTGCAGATCGATCAGCTCAAGCAGGTCTTCACCGATAACATCGGCAAGACCACCGATGTGCTCAAGATGGTGTTGGCTCAGGCCACGTCTTCGGGCCTGGCGCTGCTGGCCTGGCTGGGCAACCTGCTGCTGATTCCGGTGGTGAGCTTCTACCTGATGCGCGACTGGGATGTGCTCGTCGAGCGCCTGCGTCGTCTGCTACCGCGCCAGCGCGAAGGATTGGTAGTCAAGCTGACTGGCGAATGCCACGAGGTGCTCGGTGCCTTCCTGCGTGGCCAGTTGATGGTAATGCTGGCGCTAAGCATCATCTACGCCTCTGGTCTGATGCTGGTGGGGTTGGAGCTGGGGTTGCTGATCGGTGTGCTGGCTGGCCTGGCGAGCATCGTGCCCTACATGGGCTTCATCGTCGGTATCGGTGCGGCGTTGACTGCCGCGTTGTTCCAGTTCGGTCTTGAGCCCTATCCGTTGATCGGCATCGGTGTGGTGTTCATGATCGGCCAACTGCTCGAAGGTATGGTCCTGACGCCCATGCTGGTGGGTGATCGCATCGGTTTGCATCCGGTCGCAGTGATCTTCGCCATCCTCGCTGGCGGCCAGCTGTTTGGCTTCACCGGCGTGCTGCTGGCCTTGCCGGTTGCCGCAGTGATCATGGTTCTGCTGCGCCATGCCCATGATTTGTATAAACTTTCCGGTCTTTACGGAGAGTCCAACAGCGGTTCTGATGAGCCGCCGAGCCCTGCATGAAACCAATCCAGCTGCCTCTGGGGGTGCGTCTGCGTGACGACGCCACCTTCGCCAACTACTACCCCGGCGCCAATGCCGCGGCCCTGGGCTATGTCGAGCGTCTGTGCGAGGCCGATGCCGGCTGGACGGAAAGCCTGATCTATCTGTGGGGCACTGAGGGCGTGGGGCGCAGCCACTTGCTGCAGGCCGCCTGCCTGCGTTTCGAGCAGCGCGGCGAGGCGGTGGTGTACCTGCCGCTTGGCGAGGTGGTGCAACACGGCCCGGAACTGCTCGACAACCTCGAGCTGTGCGAGCTGGTTTGTCTCGATGATCTCGATGCAGTGGCTGGCCGCAGCGATTGGGAGGAGGGTTTGTTCCACCTGTTCAATCGTCTGCGTGACAGCGGCCGGCGTCTGTTGCTGGCCGGCACCATGTCGCCGCGCGAGTTGCCCATTCAACTGCCCGATCTGAAGTCGCGGTTGACCCTTTCGCTGGTGTTCCAGCTGCATGAGCTGTCCGATGAAGACAAGCTACGCGCCCTGCAGCTGCGTGCCTCGCGTCGTGGCCTACAGATGAGCGACGAGGTCGGTCGCTTCATCCTCACCCGTGGCGAACGCAGCATGAGCGCGCTGTTCGAGTTGCTGGAGCGCCTGGATCAGGCTTCGCTACAGGCCCAGCGCAAGCTGACCATTCCCTTTCTCAAGGAAACGCTGGGCTGGTAGCGGCAAGCCGCAAGCCAACATACGTCGGTCGGCGCATCGCTCTGCCTGTCTCCAAACCCCACTACAGCCCGATTCAGCGCCCGTGCGTACCAACTAAGCCCCCTGAATAGCGCGGCTTAAGACTGTTGCTTATTCCCCTGCCAACTTGCGGTCGTACTGGAAGCGCCAGCGCGTATACAGCAGCGCCGTGCAGAACAGGCCGAAGCTGATTACCGCCTCCAGCGCGCCGAACAGTGCACGCGCCGGATCGATGGCGGCCAGTACGCCCTGGATGAAGTAGATATTGACCACGAAGCAGGCCCAGGCGTGGGCGCGGGCATTGCCCATCAGTATCCCGGGGGCGAGCAGCGCCAGCGGCAGCAGCTGAATGGCCAGCACTACGCCGACCCGCGCGCCATGCAGATCGGCGAAGCCCAGATTCCACACCAGCAGCAGGGTCAGTAAAGCGATGAAACTGAACAGGCTCAGCGCTCGACTGAGTTTGACCCGTGGCTCCAGCCATTCGAGGCTGGGCAAGGGTTTCTTCGCTCGGGCCACGTTCAGCGCTCCAGTTTGCTGGCGGTTTGCGCCAGGCGTTGACCCAGTGCGCGGCAAAGGGCTGTTTCATGCTCGTCCAGCGCGCGTTTGCCGTCACCACCAGCATGGTGACTGGGGCCGTAGGGCGTGCCACCGCCGCGGGTTTCGAGCAGGGCCGATTCGCTGTAGGGCAGGCCGCAGACCAGCATGCCGTGGTGCAACAGAGGCAGCATCATCGACAGCAGGGTGGTCTCCTGGCCGCCATGCAGGCTGGCGGTGGAGGTGAACACGCCGGCTGGTTTGCCAACCAGTTCGCCGGTGAGCCACAGGTTGCTGGTGCCATCGATGAAGTACTTGAGTGGTGCGGCCATGTTGCCGAAACGGGTCGGGCTACCCAGGGCCAGGCCCGAGCAGTTCTTCAGGTCGTCCAGGGTGGCATACATGGCGCCGTCCTCCGGCACGCTCGGCGCAACGGCCTCGCATTCGCTGGATACCGCCGGCACCGTGCGCAGACGTGCTTCCAGGCCGGCCATCTCGACACCACGGGCGATCTGCCTGGCCATCTGCGCGGTGGCGCCGTGGCGGCTGTAGTAGAGCACGAGGATATAAGGCGCGCTCATGCCAGCAGCTCCAGCACTTTTTCCGGTGGGCGGCCGATCACGGCCTTGTCGCCAGCGATCAGAATCGGGCGCTCGATCAGTTTGGGATGCCTGACCATGGCCTCGATCAGCTGCGCCTCGCTCAAACCGGTATCGCCCAGGCCTAGTGCCTTGTACTCGTCTTCGCCGCTGCGCAACAGTTCGCGGGCGCTGATGCCCAGCTTGCCGAGCAAGCTCTTGAGTTCGCCAGCGCTGGGTGGTGCGTCCAGATAGCGCACTACCTGCGGTTGCAGGCCGCGGGCTTCCAGCAGCTCCAGAGCGCCGCGGGATTTCGAGCAGCGCGGGTTGTGGTAGAGGGTCAGGTCGGTCATGGTGGCTCGCATCCGGCTTGAGGTGGCGGCTATTCTAACCGCCTGGTGCGCGGATGCACGCAAACCGCTGGGTCGCTTTGCTGCGACCTTTTCACGCGGCGCACTGTCTGTAAGGTTTGAGAGCTAAGGAGAGGGCATGCGGGTTCGTTTTAAGGACTGGCTGGGGTTCTGGCTGAGTCTCTACAAGCGTTTCGTGGAGAACCGTGGCGCAGGCAATGCGGCTGCCTTGACCTACACCACCTTGTTCGCCGTGGTGCCGATGATGACCGTGACCTTCGCCATGCTTTCGGCGATTCCGGCATTCAAGGACGTGGGCGAGGACATCCAGGGTTTCATCTTCAATAACTTCGTGCCTTCCACTGGCGAGACGGTGCAGGAGTACCTGCGCGAGTTCACCACTCAGGCGCGGCAGTTGACCTGGTTCGGCGTGGGGCTGCTGGCTGTCACCGCCTTCCTCATGCTGGTGACCATCGAAAAGACCTTCAACGTGATCTGGCGGGTGCGTCAGCCGCGCCGCGGTATGTCCAGCTTTCTGCTGTACTGGGCGATCCTCAGCCTCGGGCCGTTGCTACTGGGGGCAGGTTTTGCGATCAGTACCTATATCGCCTCGCTGTCGCTGATTTCCGGGCCGGATGCCGTCTTGGGCGCCAAGACCCTGCTTGCCTTCGCGCCGCTGCTATCGAGCATCGCAGCCTTTACCTTGCTCTATGCGGCGGTCCCGAATACTCGGGTGCCCTTGCGCCATGCGTTGCTGGGCGGTTTGTTCAGCGCCGTACTGTTCGAAGTGGCCAAGGCACTGTTCGGCCTATACGTGCGCCTGTTTCCCGGTTACCACCTGATCTACGGCGCCTTCGCCACGGTGCCGCTGTTTCTGCTGTGGATCTATCTGTCCTGGTTGATCGTGCTGCTGGGCGCCGAGCTGGTGTACGGCCTCTCGCAACCACGGCACTGGCGCCGCGAACCCATCCCCAAGGGATTGATTCTGCTAGTGGTGCTGCGCCTGTTGCTCAAGCGTCAGCAGAAGGGCGAAGTCCTGCATTATGGTGATATGCAGCGTGCTGGCTGGCGTTTACCCGAGGACGAGTGGAGCCAGGTGATGGACTTCCTCGAGCGCGAGCACCTGGCATGCAAGGCCAGCGGTGGAGGTTGGGTGCTGTGCCGTGACCTGCATAATTTTTCCCTGCATCAACTACTCGAGTGCAGCCCTTGGCCGTTGCCGAGCCTCTCGCAACTGCCCGCTCAGCTTGACGAGCCCTGGTATCCGGCATTGCGCGAGGGAATGGAACGCATGCAAGCGGAGCGCGAGGAGCAGTTCGGCGCCAGTCTGGCGGACTGGTTGCCGGGGAAGGGCTGAGGAAGCGTAATGGAGGGTGACGAAAAACGTCACTTTCAGGCGTTGCCCAGGCCTGATGCGCTCTGAGCAAAGGCGTGGCGGCAATGAATGCGTTGTAGAAGGGCTGGCACGCTTCTAGCAAATGCAAGGTCAGTTGCTATCGAACTGCCAGCAAGGCAGGGATCGCTGAGGACGCAGGCAGTAATGACGGTAAAAAACAGGGTAATCCACCTTCATCGACGCGATCCGCAGGAAGCGCTGACGCGGCTCAACCGAATCACTGGGCTGCACTTCGCACGTTGGCCGGAGTCGCTGCTCGAGCATGTTGCTGCCGAAAACCTGCAGCCAGACGCTGACGACTCAAATCCGCAGGTTACGCCCAGCTCCGGAGTTTCCTCAGGCTGAAAGCGAAACCCCGCGTCGATGCGCGGGGTTTGATGTTCCAGTTCTGTCTCAGGCCATGGCCTGGCGGCTCTCGCTGTTGGCCAATTCGACGGCTTGAACGAAGAATTCCTCGACTACCAGGCTTTGCGCCGGCACCGCCGAGCGCAGGCGCACCTGCATGTCTTCGATCTTCAGCCGCACCGGCATGCGAGCGATCCCGGAGAGCAGGATCTTGCCATGGGCATTGACCTTGCCGTGGTCGACATTGACCTCGCGACGCTTGTCTCCATCGCGATAACTCACCAGCAGCGACACCGGCAGGTTGGCCAGCCCCGGCAGTTGCAGCCAGGTGGCGACGTTGTATTCGGCTACGCGCCCCTCGTAGGGCGTGACCAGCAGGTGAGCGGCGTCGACGATGCGCGAGGGCACGGAGCCAATCAGCTTGTCTTGCGCTTGGGACATGGTGAAATTCCAGGCTAGGTGAGACGTTAGTACCGGGAATTATAAGCAGCCACCTGCTGGCGAAACTGTGCACTCGGCGGACAGACCGCGTGACTGGAGTCGCAGTTTCGCGTATCAGGCCAGGCGCAGCGGGTGACGAGTAACCGATGAGGTCTGCAGGTTGCTTTCGGGAAGAGGGAGGATCGCCTGATTATGCACGCTGACCAGTTGCAGCCAAAGGTGCTCGCCGGAGGCAAACTGGCCGTTGGGCAGCCACAGGCCGTGGTGCCAGCCGTTGCCCGGTGCCGGGGTACTCTGCAATACACCCGGATGAGTCTGCGCATTGGGGGCGCGTCGCAGCCAGACCGGCCGTGGCAGGCCTTTCAGATAGCGCAGCCCGAGGTGCAAGCCTTCGCTATTGAGATGACGCCAGCGCACCAATGCCAGAGTCGGTGTGCCATTGGTAAGCAGCAGAACCAGTTGCCCGACCTGCAGTTGCCCGCCCTCGTTGGCGTTGCACAGCAGGCGCGCGCCGCCTGGACTGGCGTCGAGAATCTGTGCCTCGGTGCGTTGTGGCAGCTTGTCCAGCAGTTGCGCATGAATGGCTGGCAGGCCGACCACCAGGCTGCATTGTCCGTCCAGTTCGGCGCGTTCATGGCGACGTTGCTGGCGTCCCAGCCAGTGCTGACGTACTCGTTCAAGCAACTGACGCTCCTGCGTGCTTTGCAGTGGCGCTGGTTCATGCAGCGCGATCAGCAGAGCTCCCAGTTCGAAGCGGCGCAGGTTGGCGGCCTCGCCTTCGATACGTTGTTCGAAACTCAGGCAGGCCTGTGATTCGCTGAGGTCGACTACCGGACCTTCGATTTCGTCTTCCTCGTCCCAGGCTTGCAACCTGGCCAGCGCGGCCAGAGGCGCCAGTGCGCTGAAAAGAGTCAGGCACTCGCCTTCATCGAGGTGGAAGGGGTTGCTCAGGGCCAATAGCAGCATCTGCTGGTAGAGACCGCGCAGGGTGCTGGCCGGCTTCGGCTCGAAGGCCGCCGCCACTGGCTCGTCCAGGCACTGCTGATGCTCGCCGATCCAATACAGCAAGTGGCTGTCGCGCCAGAGCGCTGCGGGTGGCTCCTGGTACAGCTGATAGTGGCGCAGCAACTGCTGGGCAAGGAAGTGCTGGGCCATGTACAGGCACCAGGCCAGGTGCGGCATCGATGGTTGACGCCCCTGCAGGATTTGCAGCAGCAGGCGTTTGAAACCGATCGCCAGCTCGCCGCAGAAACGCACGAACAGAGTGCTTGGCGGATGCTGGCGATTGGCAAGGCCGGCGTAATGGCGGTACTCGTCACTGAAGTTTTGCAGCGCACGCTGCCTTTCCAGTAAGGTCAGGGCGCTGCGATTGAGCGAAAACAACAGGCCCAGTACGTGTTGCAGGCCATTTTCCTGCTCCAGGTGGCGAGCCGTCGCGAGTCGCTGGACAATTTCCGCCGGCGATACGCTGTTGTCCTCGCGGATGTCCGGTACTTCCAGGCGCAGGGCATCCAGCGTCATATCAACCCCGGGTGGACGAGGATCGAGTACATGGGCTTAGGGCTCCGGAATGTCGGCAAGGCTGTTATGGGTATCTGCGCCGCTCTGCTGCTGACGGCTTGTGCCGAAGATTACGGCCTTGATCAGCATGGACGAAAGGTAACGGCTGAGAGCTTGGATGGCCAGTGGCTAGTCATTAATTATTGGGCTGAATGGTGCGCACCGTGCCGCACGGAAATTCCCGAGCTCAACGCCCTGGAAGAAGAGCTGAAGAACCAGTCGGCGCGAGTGATCGGCGTCAATTTCGACGCCCTGCAGGGCGATGACCTCAAGCGTGCAGCGGACAGTTTTGACATTCGGTTCACCGTGCTGGCGCAGGACCCGGCGGCGCGTTTCGAGCTGCCGCGTAATGACGTGCTACCGGTGACCTATATCGTCGATGCGGACGGCAAGTTGCGCGAGCGCCTGGTCGGTGAGCAGACTGCCGCAGGCCTGCTCAAAGAGTTGCAGCAACTGCGCGGAGACTAGAAACGCGCAGGGTATTCCGTATGCATAACGAATGCCGAGGTCTCCGCTTTGTGGGCCTGTGACACGCTGTGGGGAGGCCATGGCGCTTACCAACCCGGCACGCCGCTCATATCCGGCAACTGATGAGCGATGCCCTTGTGGCAGTCGATGCAGGTGGCCTCGCCGCTGGCCAGGGCGCTGGAGTGCATTTGCCGGGCCCGCATGCTCTGCTTGGTGAAGTCCATGTAATCGAAGTTGTGGCAGTTGCGGCACTCCAGCGAGTCGTTGGCCTTGAGCCGCGCCCATTCGTGCTCGGCCAGCTCGCGGCGGTGGGCGAGAAACTTGTCACGGGTGTTGATGGTACCGAAGATCTTGCCCCAGACCTCCTTCGACGCCTGCATCTTGCGCGCGATCTTGTCCGTCCACTGGTGCGGCACGTGGCAGTCCGGGCAGGTGGCACGCACGCCGGAGCGGTTGCTGTAGTGAATGGTGTCCTGCAGTTCGACGTAGACGTTGTCGCGCATCTCATGGCAGGAAATGCAGAACTGCTCGGTGTTGGTGGCCTCCAGCGCAGTGTTGAAGCCGCCCCAGAAGATGATTCCGGCGATGAAACCACCGAGTGTGAGAAAACCCAGGCTGTAATGCACGCTCGGGCGACGCAGGATGCCCCAGTACTCCTTGAACAGGGCCATTAACGACTTCATGGAAGGCCTCCTCAGGGTTTTGCCGTGCCGGCTGCTTCGTCATCGAGCAGGTGGTCGATATTGCGGAAGCTGTTGCCGACCAGGGGCTTAACGTCCTGCTGAGTCACATGGCACTGGGTGCAGAAGTAGCGTCGCGGTGACACCGCAGCGAGCGGCTGGCCGTCACGGTCCATGTAGTGGGTGATGCTGATCATCGGTGCCTGGCTGCGGGCGCTGCCAGCCCGGCTGTGGCAGGTCAGGCACTTGTTGCCGTTGGCGTCCACCTGGTAGCCGCGAATGCTGTGCGGGATGGTCGGTGGCTGTTCCGGGTAGTTGCGCTCGCGGCGCAGATCCTTGTTTTCCTCATTGCCCAGCACTGGGGCTGGGAGTGTCTGGCTGAGGGTGCCGCCTGGGCGGCGACCGTCCGGAGCGGGGGCATCGAGTGGGTAATTGAGCTCACCGGCGACGGCCAGGCTGAAGGCGGTGAGCAGTAGCAGAGGCAGGAAACGCAGGCTCATGACGGCTCTCCTCAGGCCAGGCTGACCAGTTCGATCTTCACCGCACACTTCTTGTAATCGGTCTGCTTGGAGATCGGATCGGTGGCGTCCAGGGTGACCTTGTTGATCAGTTTGTTGGCGTCGAAGAAGGGCACGAACACCAGGCCGCGCGGCGGCTTGTTGCGGCCACGGGTTTCGATGCGGGCGCGGATCTCTCCACGTCTGCTGATCACCTTGACCTCGCTGCCGCGCCGCGCCTCGAGCGCCTTGGCATCATCCGGGTGCATGTACACCAGCGCGTCAGGCACGGCGCCGTGCAACTCCTCGACGCGCTGGGTCATGCTGCCGGTGTGCCAGTGTTCCAGCACACGGCCGGTGCTGAGCCAGAACGGAAACTCATCATCCGGCGCCTCGGCTGGCGGCTCGTAGGGCAGGGCGAAGATCAATGCGCGTTTGTCCGGGTAACCGTAGAACTGCACGCCGCTGCCTTTCTCCACATAGGGGTCGAGGCCCTCGCGGTAACGCCAGCGCGTCTCCTTGCCATCGACCACCGGCCAGCGCAGGCCACGTGCTGCGTGATAGCTGTCGAACGGCGCCAGGTCATGGGCATGTCCGCGGCCGAACTGGGCGTATTCCTCGAACAGCCCCTTCTGCAGATAGAAGCCAAAGGCCGCAGCCTCGTCATTGGCGTAGCCGGTCTCGATCTGCTCGCTGGGGAACTGGTCGACCTGGCCATTGGCGAACAGCACCTGATACAGCGTCTTGCCCTTGTATTCCGGGGCCTTGGCCAGCAGTTCGGCGGGCCAGACCTCATCGGTGGTGAAGCGCTTGGAAAACTCCACCAGTTGCCAGAGGTCTGACTTGGCCTCGCCCGGGGCCTTCACCAACTGGTGCCAGAACTGCGTGCGGCGCTCGGCATTGCCGTAGGCGCCTTCCTTTTCAACCCACATGGCGCTGGGGAGGATCAGGTCGGCGGCCTGGGCCGAGACGGTGGGGTAGACATCGGAGACGATGACGAAGGCCTGCGGATTGCGCCAGCCCGGCAGGACCTCCTGCATGATGTTGGGGCCGGCCTGCATGTTGTTGCTGACCTGCGTCCAATAGACCTTGAGCACGCCGTCCTTGAGCTTGCGGCTCTGTTCCACGGCATGAAAGCCGGGCTTTTCCTGGATGGTGCCGGGCGGCAGCTTCCAGATCTTCTCGGCGGTTTCGCGGTGTTTGGGATTGGCTACCAGCATGTCGGCAGGCAGGCGGTGGGAGAAGGTCCCCACCTCGCGCGCGGTGCCGCAGGCCGATGGTTGGCCGGTGAGGGAGAAGGGGCTGTTGCCCGGCTCGCTGATCTTGCCGGTGAGCAGGTGCAGGTTGTAGATCAGGTTGTTGGCCCAGACGCCGCGGGTGTGTTGGTTGAAGCCCATGGTCCAGAACGACATGACCTTGCGTTTGGGATCGGCGTACAGCTCGGCCAGGGCCTTGAGACGCTCGGCCGCCACGCCGCTCTCCTCCGCGGTACGCGCCAGCGTGTAGGGTTTGACGAAGGCGGCGAACTGCTCGAAGGAAATGTCTTCCCAGGTATTGGCCTTTGCGGCGTTCTTGGCCTGCATCTCCAGCGGGTTGTCGGCACGCAGGCCGTAGCCGATGTCATCGGCGCCACGGGCGAACTTGGTGTGCTTGCCGACGAAGTCCTTGTTCACTGCGCCGCTTTCGATGATGTGGTTGGCGATGTAGTTGAGGATCAGCAGATCGGTCTGCGGTTTGAACACCAGCGGGATATCGGCGAGATCGAAGCTGCGGTGCTCGAAGGTGGAAAGCACGGCGACCTTGGTGTTCGGGTGGCTGAGGCGACGATCAGTGACCCGGCTCCAGAGGATCGGGTGCATCTCGGCCATGTTCGAGCCCCACAGCACGAAGGTGTCGGCGACCTCGATATCGTCGTAGCAGCCCATCGGCTCGTCCATGCCGAAGGTGCGCATGAAGCCCATCACCGCCGAGGCCATGCAGTGGCGCGCATTGGGGTCGATATTGTTGCTGCGAAAGCCGGCTTTCATCAGCTTGTTGGCGGCGTAGCCTTCCCACACCGTCCACTGGCCGGAGCCGAACATGCCGACGGCCTCCGCGCCATGCTCGGCGATGGCCTGCTTGATCTTCTGCGCCATGATGTCGAAGGCCTGCTCCCAGCTTACTGGTTGGAATTCGCCCTGCTTGTCGTACACACCGTTCTTCATGCGCAGTAGTGGCTGTGTGAGGCGGTCGACGCCATACATGATCTTCGACAGGAAGTAGCCCTTGACGCAGTTCAGGCCGCGATTGACCTCGGCCTTGACGTCGCCGTGGGTGGCCACCACGCGGTTGTCGCGGGTGGCCACCATCACGCTGCAGCCGGTACCGCAGAAGCGGCAGGGCGCCTTGTTCCAGTCCAGGCGGGTCATGTCCGCCTCGGTGATCAGGTTGCTGGCAGTGCTGATGAGCGGCAGTCCGGCGGCAGCCGCAGCAATGGCAGCGGCATTGGCTTTGGCGAATTCACGGCGAGACAGCTTCATTCTGAGTCTCCTTCTGTTTCGAGGAGTTCGTGGTAGACCAGCGCGGTATTGAGCACACCCGGTAACGCATTGATCTGTTCGATGCGCGTGAGGATTTGGCGCTCGTGCTCGGTTTCGAGCACCACCACCAGCTTGCCCTGAGGGCTTTCCTGGTGCAGCTCGAGGCCATCGAGCTGGTGCAGGTTGGCCTTTACCGCTGCTAGCAGTTCGGGCCGTACGTGTACCAGCAGACTGGCGATATGCAGGGGGGCGGCCATGTTCCGTGGCTCCGTCTGGTGAACAACGATCAGGTGGGTGGACCAGGTGGTCCCAGTAGCATCTGCATGAACCAGATGATGAATCCGTATCCGCCAACCAAGGCGACCGAAAGGAGGGGAAAGAGGCAGACGACGAGAAAGATGAACAGGCGGGTTTCCCGGCCTTTCGCGTCTCTGCCCTCGGGCGGGGTATCCATTCGCTCGGCTCCATTGTGTTCCGTATCTGAGGCTAGACCTTAGCTTTAGTAAGGGCAAAGTCCGTTGAGCCGAATCAAGGCAAGGCCGATTGTCCGAGCCTGTGCAGGCGCGATCGGATTATCGATAGCGTGCTAATATTTGCTCTTGATTTCATTCGCGGGCATGCGCGCTGGATCGGCTTTCGGGTTGTGATCCATTGCTTGCCTGCCCCATGTCTCGTGAGTCGTTCTGCCCATGTCCGCTTCCCATCTCAGCCGTGGCAGCGCCGGTTATCGGCGCGCCACTCTGGCGCTGTTCTGTGCCGGTTTCGCTACCTTCGCCATGCTCTACTGCGTGCAGCCGCTGCTACCTCTGCTGGCGGCGCACTTTCGTGTTTCTGCGGCCAGCAGCAGCCTGGCGCTGTCGCTGACCACACTGAGCCTGGCGCTATGCCTGCTGGTATCCGGTGCGCTGGCCGAGAGCTGGGGGCGCAAGCCGGTCATGGCTGCGGCGCTGGGCCTGGCAGCGATGCTGGGGATCGCCTGCGCACTGGTAGAAGAGTGGGGCAGCCTGCTGATTCTGCGTGCGCTGCTGGGACTGGCGCTGAGCGGTTTGCCGGCGTTGGCCATGGCCTATGTCGGCGAAGAGTTCGACCCCGAAGCGCTTCCGGCGGCGATGGGGCTGTATATCGGCGGTACGGCGTTGGGTGGGTTGCTCGGTCGCCTGCTGGCCGGTCTGCTCAGTGACCTGGGTGGCTGGCCCTGGGCGCTTGGCGGCATTGCCGGGCTCGGCTTGCTGGCGTTGGTGCTGTTTATCTGGCTGTTGCCGCCCTCTCGGCATTTCACCGCCCAGCCGCTGTCCTTGCGCGGGCTGCTGCGCAACTTCGTCCTGCACCTGAGCAACCCGCGTCTGCGCGTGCTGTTCGCCCTGGCCTTTCTGCTCATGGGCGGCTTCGTTGCGCTGTTCAACTATGTCGGCTTTCGTCTGGCCGGCGCGCCATTCAACCTGTCGGCGACGGTGATCGGTCTGCTGTTCACCGTCTACCTGCTGGGTATCTTCAGCGCCGGATGGGCAGGGCGTCTGGTCCCACGCTTCGGCGCACGCCAGGTGTTGCATGGCGGCATCGGTCTGATGCTGCTTGGGGTGGCCCTGTGCGCAGGGCCGTGGCTGAGCGCTGTGGTGATCGGGCTGGCGCTGTTCACCCTGGGTTTCTTCGCGGCTCATGCGGTTGCCAGCGGGCAGGTTGGTATCCATGCACAGGGGGCCAAGGCGCAGGCCTCGGCGTTGTACCTGTGTGCCTATTACCTCGGCTCCAGCCTGGTGGGCTACGTCGGTGGTTATGTCTGGGAGCACGCCGGCTGGCTGGCGTTGTTGGCTGTTCTGGCCTCGTTATTCGTCGCCGCTGGGGCTCTGGTACGGCGTATCTAGGCTGTTTGCCGCTCGTTCAGTGCAGGTTCAAGGAGGGTTCAGCAGGGATTCAGTAGCCTTCCCGCAGACTTGTTGCCGAGTTGATCAAAACTGCAACGAGAGGAATGATGCAATGAAAATCACCCTGAACCGTATCGCATTCGCGACCTGCCTGGCCCTGGGCGCAACCGCTGCTCAGGCCAATGACAATTTCGTCGGCCTGACCTGGGGGCAGACTGACAACAACATCCAGAAGTCCAACGCGTTGAACGCCAACCTCGGCAATCCCAAACTGGACAAGGTGATCAATGGCGAGGGCACCTGGGGTCTGCGTGCCGGCCAGAAGACCGCCGATAACCGCTACTACGCGACTTACGAGAATGTCTCCGACAGTCACAATGGCTACAAACTGCGTCAGCAGAATCTGCTCGGCAGCTACGACATGTTCGTACCGCTGGGCAGTAACAACACCAAGCTGTTCGGTGGTGTAACCGCCGGCCTGGTCAAGCTCGAGCAGGAAAGCCGCGGGTTCTCCCGTGACAGCGACATCGGATTTGCTGCAGGTTTGCAGGCCGGTATCCTGCAGGAACTCAACAGCAATACATCGATCGAAGCCGGCTATCGTTACCTGCGTACCAACGCCAGCACGGAAATGAAACCGCATGGTGAAGGCAAGGCCGGGTCGCTGGATCTACATAGCAGTGCGCAGCTCTACCTCGGCGCCAACTTCGCCTTCTGATGGCGACTTGGCATTACCAGGCCGGGCATCTGCCCGGCCCTTTTACACCTTAAATCAGGGAGAGTCTAATGAAATTGCTGGTGGTGGAGGATGAGGCGTTGCTGCGTCACCATCTGTTCACTCGCCTCAGTGAAAACGGGCATGTGGTGGATGCCGTGCGCACCGCCGAAGAAGCACTGTACCGAGCTGAGTCTTTCAACCATGACCTGGCCCTGGTCGACCTCGGTCTGCCCGGTATGAGCGGTATCGACCTGATCCGTGAGCTGCGCAGCCAGGACAAGAACTTTCCAATTCTGATCCTTACCGCACGCGGTAACTGGCAGGACAAGGTCGAAGGCCTCTCCTGCGGTGCCGACGACTATGTGGTCAAGCCGTTCCAGTTCGAAGAGCTGGAGGCACGCCTGAACGCGCTGCTACGACGTTCTTCCGGGTTCACCAAGTCGACCATCGAGGCAGGGTCCCTTGTGCTGGATCTCAATCGCAAGCAAGCCACAGTCGATAAACAGTCATTGCAACTGACCGCCTACGAGTATCGCATCCTCGAGTACCTGATGTTGCATCACCAGCAGGTAGTGGCCAAGGAGCGCCTGATGGAGCAACTCTATCCAGGCGACGACGAGCGCGATCCCAATGTCATAGAGGTATTGGTGGGCCGTTTGCGGCGCAAGTTGGAGGCACCGCTGGGCGGCAAGCCGATAGAAACCGTGCGTGGTCAGGGCTACATGTTCAACGAGCGCTGCACGTGAGTCGAGCTCGCGTCGTTCTACGCAAGCTGCGCATGCGTCTCGGTTCGCTACGACTGCGTCTGATGTTGGCCAGCGCTGCGTTGGCGATGTTGTTCATGCTGTTGCTGATGCCGGTGCTACAGGGTGTGTTTCTCATGGCCCTGGAACAGACCGTGGAGAAACGTCTAGCCTCTGACGCGGCTGCACTGATATCTGCTGCGCGCATCCATGACGGCCAGTTGCACATGCCGGACAAGATGCCCGACGAGGAATTCGACAACCTCGACTCGCACCTGCTGGGTTTCATCTTCGACCGTGAGGGCCAGCTGATCTGGCGCTCACGCTCCTCCATCGACGAGTTGGTGCGCTACCTGCCGCGTTACGACGGTCGCGGCCACGAGTTCATCCGCATTCGCGACGACAGCGGCCAGGAATACTTCGTATACGACGTGGAAGTGGATTTTCTGCGCGGCGACCAAACCGCGCTGAGCATCGTGACCATGCAGCCGACGCGCGAATACCAGGGGCTGTTCAACGGTTTTGCCTGGCAGTTGCGTTTGTGGCTGGGCATGGCCTTGCTGGTGTTGCTGGGCCTGCTCTGGTTCGGCCTGACCTGGGGCTTTCGCAGCCTGCGCGGCCTCAGCGATGAACTTGATGGCGTGGAGGCGGGTACTCGCCAGCGCCTGAGTGACGAGCATCCACGCGAGCTGCTGCGCCTGACCAACTCCCTCAACCGTCTGCTCGACAGCGAGCGGCGTCAGCGCGAACGTTATCGCGACTCGCTGGAAGACCTCGCCCATAGCCTGAAAACGCCGCTCAGCGTGCTACAGGGCATCGGCGAAACCCTTGCCGTGCACTCCGAAAATCGCGAGCAGGCACAGCTGATGCAGGCGCAGATCGAGCGCATGAGTCAGCAGGTCGGCTATCAGCTGCAGCGCGCCAGCCTGCGCCGCAGCGGCTTGGTACGCCATCGCGAGCAGGTCTGGCCGGTGCTCGACGGCTTGTGCCGCTCGCTGGACAAGGTCTATCGCGACAAGCGCGTCGAAGCGACGCTGGAGGTTCCCGAGCACAGCCAGATCACCATGGAACGTGGTGCGCTGATGGAACTGCTCGGCAACTTGCTGGAGAACGCGTACCGCCTCTGCCTGAATCGTGTACGCGTCAGGCTGCAACCCCTGGCCGGAGGTTGCCTGATCACCATCGAGGACGACGGCCCCGGTGTACCGCAGCAGCAGCGTGCGCGGGTACTACAGCGCGGCGAGCGTCTGGATGCGCAGAACCCGGGGCAGGGCATCGGCCTGGCGGTGGTTGAAGACATCGTCGAAAGCTACGACGGCGAACTGAGCCTGGACGACTCCGAACTGGGCGGCGCCTGCTTCAGGGTACGCCTGTACGACTGAATACAGCCGCTGCTGCCTCAGGACCGGCAAAATACTCGGGCGACTATGAAGGGCACACGTCTCTAGAGTTGCGTCGCGAAGCGCTCCACCGCGTTTACCACGAGCTTTGCACCATCCTGAATTTCGGTGATCACCTGGCCGGCTTGGGCAGAAAGCTCCAGGCCCAACTCGGCCTGGGTCTTGCCTCGGTCGATCAGCTCTACCGCGCGTTCGGTCAGTTGCTGGTTCTGACCGACCACTTGGGCGATTTCTTCCGTCGCTGAGCTGGTACGTGAAGCCAATTGGCGAACCTCATCGGCCACCACGGCAAAACCACGGCCCTGCTCGCCGGCACGCGCCGCTTCGATGGCAGCGTTGAGGGCCAGCAGGTTGGTCTGGTCGGCGATGCTGCTGATGTTCTTGACGATGGCTCCGATCAGTTGGGATTGCTTGTCCAGTGCCTCGATGCCCTGCGCGGCCTCCTGCATGCGAGCGGCCAGTTCGCGCATGGTGTCGAGCATCTGCTGCACCACCGACGCACCGTTCTTGGCGCTGTCATCCGTGCCTTTCGACGTCTCGAAGGCAATGCTGGCGGCCTCGGCGATGGCCGCTTCGCGGTTGACCTGGTCGGTGATCACAGTGGCGAACTTGACCACCTTATACAGGTTGTCGTGGGCGTCGGTGATAGGGTTGTAGGAGGCTTCCAGCCAGACTTCGCGTCCGTGACTGTCCAGACGTTTGAAACGACCTGTAGCGAATTCGCCACGGCGCAGTTGCTCCCAGAACCGCTGGTACTGTGGAGAGTTGGCTTCGGCGAGGTCGCAAAAAATCCTGTGATGCTTGCCCTGAATCTGCGTCAGGCTGTAGCCCATCGAATCGAGGAAGCGTTGGTTGGCGGTAAGCACCTCACCGTTCAGGTTGAATTCGATGACGGCGGTGGAGCGCTGCAGCGCGCTGATCAGGTTTTCGTGCTCGCGCGAGGTCTCGATTGTACGCGTCAGGTCGCTGGCATAGATCGAGAAGCGCTGCACCCGGCCCTGGCTGTCGCGTAGCGGCTGCAGGATCGAGCGCAGCCAGGCTTCTTCGCCGTTGCCGCGTTTCAGGCGGATGACCCCGGCCAGATGTTCGCCGCGCTCCAGGGCATGGCGTACCCGGTGGTGGAAGTCCAGGTTGTGCACATGTTCCGGGATCAGCGCCAGCAGGGGGCGGCCGCGCAGTTGATCGGCGCGGTAGAGCATTTCCTTCTCGAAGTTGGCGTTCACCGACTCGATGCGACCCTGTGGATCGAGAATCAGCGCGAGCATCTCTTGATCGAGGCTGGTGCGCACCTGTTCGACCGAGGACAGTTCTTCGCGTAAGGCTTGCAGCTCTTGTTTCAGGCGGGTCGCGAACATTGGCGGAATCTCTGAGTAGGTGCTGACGGCTGTGTCGGCACTGCGGTGCAATTATTTAGGGCGAAATGACCGAGCGGTCGAGGCATAGGTTACGGCGTGTGGCAGGCTGAGCGTCGCTGTCGATTCGCCGTTTCAAGCCTCTTGCGCCCTATACGCCCCTGGCGTCAGCCCCGTCCATTTCTTGAAGGCGCGATGAAAGGCCGAGGGTTCGGAGAAACCGAGTTGTTCGGCGATGTCCTGAATCGCCAGTTCATCGCGGCCCAGGTGGTAGATGGCCAGGTCGCGGCGCAGGTGGTCCTTGAGTTCCTGAAAGCTGGAGCCTTCCTCGCGCAGGTGACGCCGCAAGGTTTGTGGGCTGGTGTGCAGTTGCTGGGCGACCTGTTCCAGGTCCGGCCAGGTGCGACAGTCGCGGCCGAGCAGGCGACGAATCTGGCTGATCAGGCTGTCGCCGCCGTCGGGGCGGGCCAGCAGGTCGGCGGGGGAGTGCTGGAGGAATTGCTTGAGCGTGCGTTCGTCCTGCAGCAACGGCATGACCAGGTAGCGGGCGTGGAACAGCAGGCTGGTGCAGCCGGCGCCGAAGCGGCGGCTGCCGGGGAACAGCAATTCGTACTCGGCGGCATGCTCGGGCTCGGGGTAGGCGAAGGTGGCTTCTTCCAGGCGGATGCGCTGGCCGATCAGCCAACTGCCGAGGCGATGCCATATCACCAGCAGGCTTTCCACGAGAAAATGATCCGGGTCCCACAGTGGGCTGTCGTCGACACTCAGCCGTGCCCAGTCGCCTTCGCGTTGCAGGCTGATGCTCGGTGCGTGGGGAAACAGCCCGTAGAACATCGCGCCACGACTCAGCGCCTTTTCCAGGCTGCGGCAATGGATGATGGCGTGGCCCATCATGGCGAAGGTGCCGCGTTTGCTCGGCTGGCGGCCGAAACCCAGGTACTCGTCGTCCAGCGCTTCCCACAGCAACTGCATCAGCCGGGCGAACTGTTCGGGGGCGATGCGTGCGCGTGGCTCGACCAGAACAGCGGGCTGGATGCCAGCCTGACGCAGGATCAGGTCGCAGGCCAGGCCGTGGCGATCCGCGCCGCGCAGGGCAGCACGGACGAAGTGGCTGGCGATGGTGCGTTCGCGCATGCTGGGCTTCCGATAACGAGGGTGGTCGATGGTAGGCAGTTGCTCCCGACCAGGGCAAGCCAGCCGAGCGATTGGGTCAACCGAGGCTGAGCGTATGGGTCATTGAGGGGCTGCGGAGCGGCCCTTAACCTCAAGGGCATAACAACAGCGGAGGACCCGCCCCATGCAACGCAACCATTTCGACACCGAACACAACCTGTTCCGCGACGCCTTCGCGGCATTTCTCGATAAAGAGGTGGTGCCGTATCAGGAGGAGTGGGAGGCCGCCGGGGTGGTCGACCGCAGCGTGTGGCGCAAGGCCGGTGAGATGGGCTTCCTACTGCCCTGGGCGGATGAGGAATACGGCGGCGCGGGTCTCAAGGACTTTCGCTATGAGCAGATCATGTGCGAGGAGCTGGCGCGCATCAACGAACCGGGTTTCATGATCCCGCTGCACTCGGCGCTGTGCGGCCCCTATATCGCCGAGTACGGTAATGCCGAACAGAAGGCGCGATTGCTGCCGGGCATCATCAGCGGTGAAACCATCCTCGCGGTGGCGATGACCGAGCCGTCTGCCGGCTCCGATCTGGCTGGCATGCGCACCACGGCGCTGGATAAGGGCGACCACTGGCTGCTCAACGGCTCCAAGGTATTCATCTCCAACGGCTATCTGGCCGATGTGGTGATCGTCGCAGCCAAGACCGACCCGGCCAACAAGCACGCCATGGGCTTGTTCCTGGTGGAACGCGGCATGCCCGGCTTCGAGCGCGGCAAGAAGCTGAAGAAACTCGGCATGCACAGCCAGGACACCGCCGAGCTGTTCTTCAATGACGTCAAGGTGCCGAAGGACAACCTGCTGGGCGATGCCAAGGGCGGCTTCTTCTACCTGATGAACATGCTCGCCCAGGAGCGTCTGACCAATGCTTGCGGCGCGGTGGCCGGCGCTGAGGCGGCATTGCAGACCACCATCGAGTACGTCAAGGAACGCCAGGCCTTCGGCCGCCCGGTGGCGCATTTCCAGAACACCCGCTTCAAGCTGGCCGAGATGCGCACCCAGATCGATGTGGCTCAGGTTTTCACCGACCGCTGCGTGCTCGACCACAACCAGAAGAAGCTCAGTGCAGAAGTCGCCGCAGAGGCCAAACTGTTTACCACCGAGCTGCTGTGCAAGGTGGTCGACGAGGGCGTGCAGCTGCACGGCGGGTGGGGCTATATGTGGGAGTACCCGATCTGCAAGATGTACGCGAACGCGCGTATCCAGCGCATCTTCGCCGGCACGTCGGAGATCATGAAGGAAATCATCAGTCGCGGGATGAAGTTGTAACGGTGTAGGGCGGGTGCAACCCGCCACGAGCGCTCTGTGGTGGGTTGCACCCGCCTGCGAGAGGCTGTGGTCTATCGTCAGCAACGCTCGCATTGCAACGAGCAGGTGAACCCCAAGGACAAGAAGGTAACCTCCATGACCCTGCAACTGCCTCTCGAACGCTTTGACCACTGGCTGGATCGACAACCCGACGCGGTCTGGCTGCGCCAGCCTGTCAATGGCGTATGGCACGACTTCACCTGGCGCCAGGTCGACGAGCAGGCGCGCCGCCTGGCCAGCGCACTGCTGGCGCTGGGCTGCGTGCCCGGCGAGCGCGTTGCGCTGCTGGCGAAGAACTGCGCCGAATGGTTTATCAGCGACCTGGCGATCCAGCACGCCGGGCTGGTCAGCGTGCCGCTGTATCCGCTGCAGGCGCCGGAACAAATCACCTATGTGCTGGAGCACGCGGGCTGCAAGGTAATCCTGGTTGGCAAGCTGGATGAGCAGGACAAGCTGGCCACCGGCATCGCGCCGCATATCACCCGCATCGCGATGCCTTATCCGACCATGCCCGCCGAGCATCAATGGCATGCCTTGCTGGCGGCGCATGAGCCGCTGCTCGGCGCGCATCTGCAACGCGGCGAGGATCTGCTGTCGATCCTCTATACCTCCGGCACCACCGGGCAGCCCAAGGGCGTGATGCTCTCGGCCCACGCCATGGCGTTCTCTGCGGCCAACGCCACGGCGGAGCTGAAAATGACGCCGCAGGATCAGTTCTTCTCCTACCTGCCGCTATCGCATGCCGCCGAGCGCTTCCTGGTTGAATTCAACAGCCTTTACTGCGGCGCACCGGTGGCCTTCGTCGAGTCGCTGGAGACCTTCGCCAGCGACCTGCGTCAGGTGCGTCCCACCGTGTTCTTCTCGGTGCCACGGTTGTGGACGCGCTTTCAGCAGGGCGTGCTGGAGAAATTGCCGGCGCACAAGCTCGAGCGTCTGCTGCGTATCCCGCTGCTGGGACGGCTGGTGGCGCACAAGGTGCGGGCGGGCTTGGGGTTGGATCGTGCGCGGGTGCTGGTGTCCGGTGCGGCGGCGATTTCCACCGGGCTGTTGGAGTGGTATATGCGCCTGGGCATGACCATTTGCGAGGGTTACGGCATGACCGAGCACTTCGCCTACGGTTGTTTCAATCGCCCCGGACAGGTGCGCTTCGGTACCGTGGGCAGGCCGATGCCGCATCTGGAGGTGCGCATCGACGCCAGCGGCGAGATCCTGCTGCGCAGCGAGACCCTGATGCAGGGTTACTACCGTGAGGCTGAGAAAACCGAGGAAACCCTCAAGGATGGTTGGTTGCACACCGGTGATCGTGGCCAGCTGGACGAGGCGGGCTACCTGCGCATCACTGGGCGAGTGAAGGACATCTTCAAGACCAGCAAGGGCAAGTACGTGGCGCCGGCGCCCATCGAAGGCGAGATCGCCAAGAGTCATTGGGTCGAGCAGGTGTGCCTGATGGGCAGCAACCTGGATCAACCGCTGGCGCTGATCGAGCTGTCACCTGCGGCCCACCAGCAACCACGCAGCTTGCTCGAACAGTCGTTGTCCGAGCATCTGCATGCAGTCAATCAACGGCTGGAGGCGCACGAGCGTGTCAGTCATTTCTATCTGGTCGGCGAGGCCTGGACAGTGGACAACGGCAGCATGACGCCGACCATGAAGATTCGCCGCAATGTGCTGGAAGTGCGGTATGCCGAAGCAATTGCAGCGATGCCCGGCGATGTCGTCATCGTCTGGGAAGGCTGAGTCGCCTACGCCACTTTTTCTTATCTGGAGTCACCATGTCCGGCCCGTTGTCATCGCTGAAGATTCTCGATTTTTCCACGCTGCTGCCGGGGCCGTTCGCCTCGCTGCTGTTGGCCGATATGGGCGCAGAGGTACTGCGGGTGGAGTCGCCCACGCGCATGGACCTGGTGCGCGTGCTACCGCCGCACGATGGCGGAACCTCCACCAGCCACGCCTACCTCAACCGTAACAAACGCAGCATCGCACTCGATCTCAAGCGACCCGAGGCGGTGGAGGTGGTCAAGCAGTTGGTCGGTGAGTACGACATCGTGCTTGAGCAGTTTCGCCCCGGCGTGATGGACAAGCTGGGCGTCGGGTATGAAACGCTCAAATCGATCAATCCACGGCTGATCTACGTGTCGATCACCGGCTACGGCCAGAGTGGGCCTTATCGTGATCGCGCCGGGCACGACATCAACTACCTGGCGCTGGCCGGTATCGCCAGCTACACCGGGCGCCGCGACAGCGGCCCGTTGCCGCTCGGCGTACAGTTGGCCGACCTGGCGGGCGGCTCGCTGCATGGGGTGATCGGCCTGCTTGCGGCTGTGGTGCAGCGTCAGGTCACCGGTCAGGGACAGCAGATCGACGTGAGCATGACCGACTGCGCCTTCAGCCTGCATGGCATGGCGGGCGCTGGTTACCTCGGTGCCGGCGTCGAGCCTGGAATGGAAAACCAGGCGCTCAATGGCGGTAGCTTCTACGACTACTACCGCACGCGCGACGGTCGCTGGTTCTCTGTCGGCAGTCTGGAACCGCAGTTCATGCAGCAGTTCTGCGCCGCCATTGACCGCCCCGAACTGGCAGCACGCGGCCTGTCACTCAAGCCCGAGGATCAACGCGCGCTCAAGCGCGAGATCGAGATCGAGTTCGAGAAGCGCGATTTCGCGCAATGGTGCGAAGTCTTCGCCGCGCTGGATGCCTGCGTCGAACCCATGTTGCCGCTATCCGAGGCGGTGCAGCATCCGCAGATCAAAGCCCGTGGATTGGTCGTCGAGGTGCCGCGCGAGGGGCTGCCCGCGCAATCTCAACTGGCTTGCCCGCTGAAGTTTTCCGAGGGCTTGGCGCCGCCCCGGCATGTCGGGGCGGCGGTTGGCGCACACACCGCCGAAGTGCTGGTGGAGTTGGGTTATGACGCCGAGCGAATTGCAGCGCTAAGTGAGGCGCGCGTGTTCGGTTGAACCCGCTTAGGATGGGAGCCTTTATCGCAGCGGAGCGTCAGGCATGAACGGAATTTCAGGGAGGATGGCGGGCGTCGTATCGGGCTTGGCAATGTATGTGGCCGTTACCCTGGCACCCGTGCAGGCCGCTGAGAATTCAGAGGATCCCTGCCAGCAAGGCAGCGCCATGACCGCCTTCATGTGTCAGGGACCTGTCTGGAAAGCCGCCGAGCAGGAGCTGCAAGGCACTTATGATCGCGTGATGGCTTCGCTCAAGCAGTATGATCCGGCGCTCGCCAATGAACTACGGGACGCCCAGCGTCTGTGGATCAAGCTTCGCGAGCAGGATTGCAGCCTCTACGCCCGCAACCGCGTGCAAGGTTCGCCCTGGACCGGGTTTTGGGAGTCGGAGTGCCATGCCGAGCAAGCACGTGCACGCACTCAGTGGCTGCAATCGTTCGAGGGCTAGAGGCCGCTAGCGGTGCGTCGGCGCCCGATCACTCCTGGCGCTGCTCACCACTGAAGGTCAGCGTCACCTTGCAACGCCGGCAGTAGTAGCGGCGGCCCTTGGCGACCAAGGCGTGACGCTGGGCCGAGAAGGGGAACTCGCCATCCGCGCAGCTACAACGATAGATGAATCGACTGACCTTGCGCCGCTCGACTTCGTAGCTGTGGCAGCGATGCGGCGGCAGCTCGTAGACGCCGCGCATGATCAACTGCCATTCCTCGCCATGCGGCTGAATACGTGGGCCGAACAACTGGTGGGCGACCATGTGGGCGACTTCGTGCGGCACCGTCTGGTGCAGGAAGTCTTCCTGGTTGGCCCGGTACAGCTGCAGGTTGAAGCGCAGCTTGTTTTCCGTCAGGTGCGCGACACCCGCCTTCTGCCCGCGTAGCTTGAAGCTGATCTCGGGGCGGGCAAAGCGTTGTTTGAAGAAGGTTTCGGCCTGCTGGTAGCAGGCTTCGACGCGGGCGTGAATCTGTTCGGGCATGGACAGGCGCTGGTGCAGGCTGAGTGCCAATTATGCCGTAAGCCGGGAGCCTGTGCCGCTTGCCAATGAAAAGGCCGCCCGAAGGCGGCCTGTAGGTTAGCTGCTAATGACTATCAGCTGGTGTAGACCGGGCCGACGCCCATGCCCCAGAGAATGACCGAGCTGGCGATCATCGCCACCAGCACGACCAGGCCGACCGCCAGTACGGAACTGGAGAACATGAAGCCTTCGTCATCAGGGATGTTCATGAAGGTCGGTATGCCGACATAGAGCAGATAAACGGTGTAGCAGATCGCGACCGTGCCCACGACCATGCCCAGCCATAGATGCGGATAGAGCGCTGCGAGCCCCCCAATGAAAAGCGGGGTGGCTGTATAGGCCGCGAATACGACGCACTGGCTCAGGCTGGGATTGGCGTCGTAGGTACGTGCCATCCAGTGGATGAAGGCGCCCATCACGGCTACCCCGGCGAGCATCGCCAGGTAGGACATGATGGTCATCACCATCGCACTGCCTTCGGTAAGCATCACCGGTGCTCGGTCACCAATCGCCCAGCCAACCTGGGTGGTGCCGATGTAGGCTGAAATGGCGGGAATTGCCGCAAGAATCAGCACGTGAGTCAGGTACATGTGGCTGATGGATTCTTCCTCGCCACGGATTTCTTGCCATTCTTGATCGGGATGGGTGAAGAGCCCCCAAACGTGGTGGATCATGCCAGACACCTCCTCTTTCTTATGACGGTCGCCCCCCAGCGAACGCCCGAGGCGCGTGTACAGCGCCACCGGGTGTCGGGCCGAAATCTATGCGACCTTATGTCGCAGTATAGGCAGGGCCTGGAGCAGGCGTGGTGTCTGGCTTTAGAGCAAATCGCTCTCTAGAAGTCAGCGGTAATAGCGCTCAAGAATTTCCATGGCCAGGTTTATCGACTGCAACCGCTCTGTGCTGCCGCCTCGGTCCGGATGATGCTCGCTGACCATTTGTCGGTAGCGCAGCTTGATGCGTGGCAGATCGAGTGTCCGTTCATTGGCCAGTTCGAACAGCTCGAGTGCGGCCTGCTTTTCTTCACCGCCCTGCATGCGTGTCCAGAAGCTGGTGAGCAGACGCTCGACGTCGCGCTCGTCGGTGCCCTGCAGGTTGCTCATATCCAGGTAGTAATCGCGCAGTCCGTCGCGCTCACTGAGCGCTGCGTTGCCTGGCTGATACGGCAGCAGGCGGATACACAGCGGGCTGATCTGCAACTGGTTTAAGTTCTCCTCCCACAATCGCTCGCGCAGGCGATAAAGCGCGTTGAACAGCAGGAAATGCGTGCGAAACAGCACCAGCTTGTCGGCCAGGGGCAGATTGGGTATGTGGCCGCTGTGGCGGTCTTTCAATTGCTGGATCAGGGTGTATTCGGCAATGCCGTCCGGTGCTGCCTGCAGCAATTGCAGTACCTGCTCGGCGAGGTCCAGGCTGGGGTCGAGATCGTCGTTCATCGGCCGAGACTAGCATTTCATTGCTATCGGGGTAGGGGCGCGGCGCCATTGTGCGTAAAATGTCGCGCTTTCGTTCCCACTCCCTCGGATTTCGACGCACCATGGGCACCCTTTCGGTCAACCAGAACAAACTGCAGAAGCGCATTCGCCGCCTGGCCGGCGAAGCCATTACCGACTTCAACATGATCGAGGATGGCGACAAGGTGATGGTCTGCCTGTCCGGCGGCAAGGACAGCTACACCATGCTCGACGTGCTGCTGTACCTGCAGAAGGTGGCGCCGATCCAGTTCGAGATCGTCGCGGTGAACATGGACCAGAAGCAGCCCGGCTTCCCCGAGCATGTGCTGCCGGCCTATCTGGAATCCGTCGGCGTGGCGTACCACATCATCGAGAAGGACACCTACTCGGTGGTCAAGGAGAAGATTCCCGAGGGCAAGACCACCTGCTCGCTGTGCTCGCGTCTGCGTCGGGGCACCTTGTACACCTACGCCGACGAGATTGGCGCGACCAAGATGGCGCTGGGGCACCACCGCGACGATATCCTGGAAACCTTCTTCCTCAACATGTTCTACGGCGGCACGCTCAAGGCCATGCCGCCCAAGCTGCTCTCCGACGATGGCCGCAACGTGGTGATCCGCCCGCTGGCCTACTGCGCCGAGGCCGATATCGAGGCCTACAGCCAGCTCAAGGAATTCCCCATCATCCCGTGCAACCTGTGCGGTTCGCAGGAAAACCTGCAGCGTCAGGTGGTCAAGGAGATGCTGCAGGAGTGGGAGCGCAAGAGCCCGGGCCGCGTCGAGATCATGTTCCGCGCCCTGCAGAACGTGCACCCCTCGCAACTGGCCGACCGCAACCTGTTCGACTTCAAGAGCTTGAAGATCGACGACAGCGCCACGCCGCGCTTCCTCGATGTGATGAGCCTGTAAGGCATCCTGTAGGGTGGATCACGCTTCATCGATCCACCGTGAACGGTATCGGTGGATGTAAAAAGCGACATCCACCCTACGCCCCTCCCACGGCTCGCGTCGCATGTGGGAGGGGCTTTAGCCGCGACGCTTGCCAGGCTGCAAAGGCCTGGAGTATGGTTCGGCCATCGCTTTGGAGAATTCCATGTCCGCCAGCCTCAACCTCCTGTCCATGCTGCAAGCCGGTGCCACGAGCACCGCGCTGGCTCGTGCGCAGTCGGTCGCGGCTGCCGCGTATTATTTCTTTGGGTATTGGTTTAGCCACAGGCGCGCCTGATACCCCACAGGCGGCCTGAGACACCAGGGTCGCCACCAGAGACGTTTTCCAGAAAACCCCCGGTCGGCAACCCGACCGGGGGTTTTGTTTTTTCCGGCCGAAAAACGGCCACAGATCGAGGACTCACAGATGAACCGTTATTACCGCAACTACCGCTACGACTGGCGATTTAGCAGCGTCACCACCGCCCTGACACCTTTGCAACGAACACTCAGTTAGCGCCGCCGCGGTATCGACCGCGCCGGCCAAGGAACCGCCAGATCATGAACAGCTCCGCTCAACTCGCTTCCACCGTCACCAGCATCGCCCGCCGCAGCGCCCAGCCGCTGCCCAGCCCCGCCGTCTTGCGCCAGCGCCTGCCGCTGCCCGCCGCACTTGCCGAACGTATTGCCGCCGACCGTGACGCCATTCGCGCCGTGCTCGATGGCCGCGACTCGCGCCTGCTGGTGGTGGTCGGCCCCTGTTCCCTGCATGACCGTACCAGCGCCCTCGAATACGCCGAGCGCTTGGCCGAGCTGGCCCCGCAGGTCGATGACCAACTGCTGCTGGTGATGCGTGCCTACGTGGAAAAACCACGCACCACGGTGGGTTGGAAGGGGCTGTTGTACGACCCGCATCTCGATGGCAGTGGCGACATGGCCGAAGGCTTGCGCCAGTCGCGGCAACTGATGCTGGATATCCTCGCTCGCGGCCTGCCGCTGGCCACTGAGCTGCTGCAGCCGATGGCCGCTGGTTACTTCGATGATCTGCTCGGTTGGGCGGCCATCGGCGCACGTACCAGCGAGTCGCAGGTGCATCGCGAGATGGTCAGCGGCCTGGATCTGCCGGTGGGCTTCAAGAACGGCACCGACGGCAGCGTTGGCATCGCCTGCGACGCCATGCGTTCGGCGGCGCACCCGCATCAGCACTTCGGCATCGATGACCTTGGTCACCCGGCGCTGTTGCAAACTACCGGCAACCCGGACACCCATCTGGTGCTGCGCGGTGGCCACGGTGCGCCGAACCATGACGCTGCCAGCGTCGGCGCTGCACGTGAGGCACTGCAGCGCCAGGGGATAGCGCCGCGCATCATGGTCGACTGCAGCCATGCCAACAGTGGCAAGGACCCGCTGCGCCAGCCGGCTGTATTGGAGTCTGTGATCGACCAGCGCCTGGCCGGTGATGCCAGCCTGCGCGGTGTGATGCTGGAGAGCCACCTGTTCGACGGTTGCCAGGCGCTTTCCGGCGAGCTGCGTTACGGCGTGTCGATTACTGATGGCTGCCTGGGCTGGATCGCTACCGAAGCAACACTGCGCCAGGCTGCCGAGCGTCTGCGCGGGTAGGGCGAGTGCAACCCGCCAATCCGGGACTGGCGGGTTGCACCCGCCCTACGTGAGCGTCGCCGCTTGTGGGACTTGAGTGTTCTACGCGCTGCGTGCAGGCTCTGTCATCCGTTTCATGAAGGATTCGATTCATGCGTGATTACAAGTGGCTGCACGAGTTCTGCCTCAACCGCTTCGGCTCGGCCAAGGCATTGGAAGCCATGCTGCCGCAGCCGCGTAGCGACGCCGAACTACGAGCGCTGAGTGACGACCGCTACTTGTCGCTGATCAGCCTGCGCATCTTTCGCGCCGGCCTCAAGCACAGCCTGGTGGACGCTAAATGGCCGGCGTTCGAGGAAGTGTTCTTCGGCTTCGACCCGGAGAAGGTGGTGCTGATGGGCGCCGAACGCCTGGAAAACCTGATGCAGGATACGCGGCTGATTCGCCACCTGGGCAAGCTGAAAAGCGTACCGCGCAACGCTCAGTTCATCCTCGATGTGCGTCGTGAGAAAGGCAGTTTCGGCGCGCTGATCGCCGATTGGCCGGTCAGTGACATCGTCGGCCTGTGGAAATACCTGGCCAAGCATGGCAGTCAACTTGGCGGTCTGTCGGCGCCGCGCTTCCTGCGCATGGTGGGCAAGGATACTTTCGTCCCCACCGATGACATGGTCGCCGCGCTCAAGGCGCAGGGCGTGATCGACAAGGCGCCGACCAGTTTGAAAGACCTGGCTGCCGTGCAGGCCGCCTTCAACCAGTGGCAGGCCGAAAGCGGGCGGCCGCTGTGTCAGCTATCGGTAATGCTGGCGCACACGGTCAATCACTGAGGCTGTCGTTGAGGGCGTCCAGCCATTCTCTGGGCACGTCACGCTTCATCGCCAGTTGGCACTGCTGGCTCTCAGGGTCGAAGACGATCACTGCCTCGCCCTTGTCCAAGGCGCGGCGTACGCGTTGTACGCGGGTTTCCAGTGGGGTTTCGTCACCGTTATCGGTACCGTCGCGGGTGACGAAATCTTCGATCAGGGCGGTGAGGGTGTCGGCTTGCAGCAGGTCAGCAGGGATCAGCACAACGAGTGACTCCAGTTATTGGCGCCCATGATAGAGCCGTAGGCGCCGTGCTGCGAGTTCTCTCAGTGCACCATGCCGGGTCGCTTGAGATGGCGCTCCAGCGTGCTGTAGAGCAATGCGCTATCCAGCGGTTTGCCGAGAAAATCGTCCATGCCGGCATCCAGGCCGTGCTGGCGGTGCTCCTCGAGGATATGCGCGGTCAGCGCGATGATGGGCACGGCAGCGAGATGCTGGCTGCGCTCCAGGCGGCGAATCTGCCGGGTGGCTTCGAAGCCGTCCATCACTGGCATTTCGCAATCCATCAGGATCAGGTGCACGGCAGCCGGGTCGCGACCATATTCGTCCACCGCCGCCTGGCCGTCGGTTACCAGGCGCACGCTGTAGCCACGTTTTTTCAAAAAGCCCTGAACCACCAGTTGGTTCACTGAATTGTCCTCCGCCACCAGAATGCAGGGGGCTTCGCTGTTGTCGCTGCGTATTTCTCTGACCAACTGATGTACCTGTGCTCTGGGTTCTTCATACAGCCCGTTCAAGGCCTGGCGCAGTGCGTTGATCGCCACTGGCTGGGCCAGGTGTTGCAGGCGTAGTTCGTGGCTTGCCGGCAGTTGCTGGCAGGCCTCGGGCGGGCAGACCAGCAGCACGCGCTGTTGCGCCTGCAGCTTGGGCCTGAGTGAGTCAAGCCAGTGGTTGACGCCACCTGGCCAGGGCGCCATCAGCACCAGCAGTGGCGGCGCCGCGAAATCCTCCAGGTAGTCCTGCAGGCGCTCCGGCGTCTGGCAGCGCTCGGTACGCATGCCCCAGCGTCCGAGCAGGCGGCTCATGGCATCCAGACCAAGGCCGTCGAGCGAGGCGAGCAGGGCGGTGCGTCCGGCGAGCAGGCGGCTGAGTTCGTCGGGTGCTTCCTGTTCGGCCAGCAGCGGCATGTCGAAAGCGAAGCGAGTGCCCTGGCCAAGAGTGCTCTGCACCTCGATTCTGCCGCCCATCATCTCCACCAGCTCCTTGCTGATGGCCAGCCCCAGACCGCTGCCGCCATAGCGGCGGGTGGTGCTGGAATCGCCCTGAGCGAAGGATTCGAACAACTGCGCCAGTGCCTGCTCACTAATGCCGATACCGCTGTCGCTGACGGCGATCACCAGATGCGGGTTGCCATGGCTGTCGCTGCGGCGGCTGACGCTGACCGCCACATGGCCTTCGGCAGTGAACTTCAGGGCGTTGCTGAGCAGGTTCATCAGGATCTGTTTAAGTCGCGTCGGATCACCCTGAATGCGCCGTGGCACGCCGTTCTCCAGGCTGACGTAGAGGCGTAGGCGTTTATCCAGGGCCTGGCCGGTGAACAGGCTGAGTGTTTCGGAAATCATGTCTTCGAGATCGAACTCGATCTGCTCCAGACTGAGCTTGCCGGATTCGATGCGGGCGTAGTCGAGGATGTCGTTGATCACTGCCATCAACGAACTGCCGGAGCTGGAAATGGTGTCTACGTAGAAGCGCTGGCTACGATCCAGAGGCGTTTCGCGCAGCAGCTGCAGCATGCCCAGCACGCCGTTGAGCGGGGTGCGGATCTCGTGGCTCATCTTGGCCAGGAAACGGCTCTTGGCCTGGCTCTCGAAGGCGGCTTGCTCGGCGGCACGGCGCGACTGGAAGCCTTCTTCCTTGAGCAGGTTGATGCGGTCGGCAAGACCGATGGACAGGGTGATCAGCTCGATGGTCACACCGATTTTCACCACCGTGGCGCCGAATACGCCGAACACTTCCAGCCCCAGGGAGCCAGTGGTGGCCTGGATGAAGGCGAACAGCAGGATGGCCCAGGCCAGGGTGTAGTAGGAGCCATAACGCACGCCGCGACGCCATACGTAGAGGCCGGTCAGCAGCAGGATCAGCGACACCAGTGATACGGTAACGCTGGCCAGGATGTTCCAGGCGGCGAAGCCGATCAGTGGCACCGACAGCAGGCAGCCGACGCAGATCAGCATCAACAGACGCAAGCCGGTATCCAGGAGCGGGAAATACTGGCGCGCGTGCAGGAAATGGCGGCTGAACTGGATGGCCGTAAGGCAGTGCACGTACATCAGGATGTAGATGCTGACCGACTGCAAGGCCACGTGCTCGGGTAGCAGCTTGAACAGCATGCCGTCGAAGCAGGCCGCGAGCAGACCGACGTTGAGGTTATAGGCCAGGTACCAGAGGTAGGCCGATTCGCGCAGCGACAGGTAGAGGAACAGGTTGTAGCAGAACATGGCGAACAGTACGCCGTAGAACGCGCCGTTGAAGCCCATCAGGTTTTCCTGCGCGGCTGCGCTGGCACCGTAGGTGGCGAAGAACAGCGGCACGAACACTGTGCTGCTGGTTTCCACGCGGATCAGCAGGGTGCTGACACCAGGCTCCAGCTGCATGGGAAACCAGAAGTTGCGCACCTGTACCGGCCGCTGGGAGAAGGCGAAGCTATCGCCGCTTTCCTGTTCCAGACGCTTGCCGTCGGGTCTGATCAGGTGAACCTGAAGATGATCGAGCAGCGGATAATTGACTTCGAGATAGCCGCCCAGCTCATGCTCAAGCGCATTGACCAGGCGAACCTTGAACCACCATACGGATGCGTTCTTGCCAAGGTTGGCGTGTTCGCCGCCGGGGTTACGGAAGGCATTGTCATCCAGTGCCCGCACCTGCTCGACGCTGAGGGTGCCGTCCACGTCTTCGTAGTAGCCGGTGTAAGGGCCCAGGGATAGACGCATGTCATCGCTATCGAGCGGCGCAGGCGTAAGGGCCCAACTTGGGCAGGCAAGCCAGAACAGCAACAAGGCCAGAAAGACGCGAGGCATCCGTGAACCTCAGAAGGCCATGAGAGATGGCCGGAGTGTCATGTTCAACGTCGCTTGGCGACGGCCCGAAGGTTGGCCACTGACGCAGGCCAGAAAAAGGGGAGCTGATGCTCCCCTGTCGTCCTTTCGTGTCACTTTGCCTTTATGCGCTGAACCCTTCAAGCGTCCCGATCATGTTGCCCGACCAGGCTGTCCACAGGTGGGACACGGGTATCGCTTTCCATCTGCGCATCGTGCTCCAGCTGATGGCTGAAGCGCTCCAGCGAGCCCTGCGCCGGCTGGGCGTCACTGGCGAATACCGGCGGGCTCATCATGTAGGCGGTGAGCAGGCGGCTGAGTGCCTTGAGGCTGTCGATATGGGTGCGTTCGTAGCCATGGGTAGCGTCGCAGCCGAAGGCCAGCAGCGCCGTGCGAATGTCATGGCCAGCAGTGACCGCCGATTGCGCATCGCTGTGGTAGTAGCGGAACAGGTCGCGCCGTACCGGTACTTCCTGCTCGGCAGCCAGACGCAGCAGCTGGCGTGATAGGTGATAGTCATAGGGGCCGCCGGAGTCCTGCATGGCCACACTGACGGCATGCTCGCTGGACTGCTGGCCCGGCGCGACCGGGGCAATGTCGATACCGACGAATTCGCTGACATCCCAGGGCAGGGCAGCGGCGGCGCCTGAGCCGACCTCCTCGGTGATGGTGAACAGCGGGTGGCAGTCGATCATCGGTTGCAGGCCGTGGTCACGAATCGCCTTGAGCGAGGCCAGCAATGCGGCGACGCCGGCCTTGTCGTCGAGGTGACGGGCACTGATATGACCACTTTCGGAAAATTCCGGCAGCGGGTCGAAGGCGACGAAATCACCGACGCTGACGCCCAGTGAATCGCAATCGGCGCGCGTGGCGCAGTAAGCGTCCAGGCGCAGTTCGACGTGATCCCAGCTCACCGGCATGGTGTCTACGGCGGTGTTGAAGGCGTGCCCCGAGGCCATCAGGGGCAGCACGCTGCCGCGAATCACGCCGTTGTCGGTGAACAGGCTGACACGGCTGCCCTCGGCGAAGCGGCTCGACCAGCAGCCCACCGGCGCCAGGCCGAGACGGCCGTTGTCCTTGATCTCGCGAACGATGGCGCCAATGGTGTCCAGGTGCACGGAAACGGCACGGTCGAAACGCTCGTACTCGCTCTGGCGCCCGCGCAGGGTGGCGCGGATGGTGCCGCGGCGGGTCAGCTCGAAGGGGATTTCCAGCTCTTCGAGACGCTCGGCGACGTAGCGCACGATGGTGTCGGTGAAACCGGTAGGGCTGGGGATGGCAAGCATCTCCAGCAGTACCTTCTGCATGTAGTCGAGATCGGGTTCGGGTAGTTGTTGCATGCAAGCTCCTCGGCGTTGGGTTTCCCTTCTCCCGAATGTGGGAGAGGGCCGGGGGAGAAGGCTCAGCTTGGTGTCTGGCTGAGCGGGAACAGCAGATCGACGAAGCGCTCGGCGGTTGGCTGCGGTTCGTGGTTGGCCAGGCCGGCGCGTTCGTTGGCTTCGATGAACACGTACTGCGGCTGGTCGGCAGCGGGCACCAGCAGGTCGAGGCCGACCACGGGGATTTCCAGGGCGCGCGCGGCCTTGATGGCGGCGTCACGCAGGGCCGAGTGGAGGATCGCGGTTACATCCTCCAGGGTGCCGCCGGTGTGCAGGTTGGCGGTCTTGCGCACGGCCAGGCGTTCACCGGCTGGCAACACGCTGTCGTAGTCGAGGCCGGCACCGTGCAGGGTGCGCAGGGTTTCTGCGTCCTTGGGGATGCGGCTTTCGCCACCAGTGGCTGCCTGGCGACGACGGCTCTGCGCATCGATCAGCTTGCCGATGCTGTGGCGGCCATCGCCAATGATTTCGGCTGGGCGGCGAATGGCTGCGGCCACCACTTCGTAGCCGATCACCAGCACACGCAGGTCGTGGCCTTCGTGGTAACTCTCCAGCAGCACGCGCTGGTCGAATACTCGGGCGCGCTCTATGGCTTCCTGCACCTCGCCCGGCGTACGCAGATCGACCGCCACGCCCTGGCCCTGTTCGCCGTCGACCGGCTTGACCACCACCGAACCATGCTCGGCGAGAAACGTGGCGTTATCTTCAGCACTACCGGCCAGGCGTTGCGCCGGCACGCTGAGGTCGGCGCGCGACAGGGCGCGATGAGTCAGGCGCTTGTCCTGGCACAGGGTCATGCTGACTGCACTGGTCAGGTCGCACAGCGATTCGCGGCAGCGGATGCGTCGGCCGCCGTGGCTGAGGGTAAACAGTCCGGCATCGGCGTCGTCCACCTGCACCTCGATGCCGCGGCGCAGTGCCTCGTCGACGATGATGCGTGCATAAGGGTTGAGCTCGGCCTGTGGGCCGGGGCCGAGGAACAGCGGCTGGTTGATGCCGTTCTTGCGCTTGAGGCTGAAGGTCTGCAGCTCGCGGAAGCCGAGTTTGGCGTAGAGCTTCTTGGCCTGCTTGTTATCGTGCAGCACCGACAGGTCGAGGTAGCTCAGGCCACGGCTCATGCCGTGTTCGATCAGATGCCGGACCAGCACCTCGCCGACGCCTGGGCGGCTGCATTGCGGGTCGACTGCCAGGCACCAGAGGCTGCTGCCGTTTTCCGGGTCACGGAAGGCACGCTGATGGTTGAGGCCCATGACGCTGCCAATCACCGCGCCGCTGTCTTCATCCTCGGCCAGCCAGTAGGTCGGGCCGCCCTCGTTGTAGGGAGTGAGTTTGGCCGGGTCGATCGGCAGCATGCCGCGGGTCTGGTACAGGCAATTGATCGCCTGCCAGTCCGCGTCGTTCTGCGCTCGGCGAATGCGAAAGCCACGGAAGCTGCGGCGCGCCGGGCGGTAATCGGTGAACCACAGGCGCAGGGTGTCGGAGGGGTCGAGGAACAGTTGCTGTGGCGCATGGGCTAGCACCTGGTGCGGTGCAGCCACATACAGCGCGATATCGCGCTCGCCTGGCTGCTCGCCCAGTAGCGACTCGGCCAGCTCGCTGGCGTCGGGGTAGGTATGGCCGATCAGCAGGCGGCCCCAGCCGCAATGAATGGCTTGTGGCTGGCTGGGCTGACTGGTGTGATCCTCGGCCAGGCGTGCCTGCAGACGCTCGTAAGAGGGTGTCTGGCCGCGCAGCAGGCGTTGGTTGAAGGCAGTGGAGCGCATGGAATAGTCCCTGTCCGTGTTCACGACGTCCGGTCCGAGCCGGATCGTCATTGAGTCGCGACAAATCCCGGCTTTACCGGGCTACGACCATTGATCCTGCAGGAGCGACCCGAGGGCCGCTCCACATGAGTTACAGACCCTGTTCGCTCAACCAGAGGTTGAGCGCCGCGAGCTGCCACAGCTTGGAGCCGCGCAGCGGGGTGAGCTGGCTCTGCGGGTTGGTCAGCAGCTGATCGAGCATGGTCGGGTTGAACAGACCACGATCCTGGCTGGGGTCGAGCAGCAGGTCGCGCACCCAACCCAGGGTGGCGCCCTCCAGGTGCTTGAGACCCGGTACCGGGAAGTAGCCCTTGGGCCGGTCGATCACCTCGCTGGGGATGACCTTGCGCGCCGCTTCCTTGAGCACATGCTTGCCGCCGTCAGGCAGCTTGAACTGCGCCGGAATGCGCGCCGACAGTTCGGCCACGCGGTAGTCGAGGAACGGCGTGCGCGCCTCCAGCCCCCAGGCCATGGTCATGTTGTCCACGCGTTTGACCGGGTCGTCGACCAGCATCACCGTGCTGTCCAGACGCAGGGCCTTGTCCACCGCTGCATCGGCGCCGGGCATGGCGAAGTGCTCGCGAACGAACTCGCCGGCCATGTCACCAGTCAGCCAGGCAGGCTGCACGCAGGCCGCGTATTCGTCGTGCTCGCGGTCGAAGAAGGCGGCGCGGTAGGCAGCGAAGGCATCGTCTGCGCCATCGACCTGCGGGTACCAGTGGTAGCCAGCGAACAGCTCGTCGGCGCCCTGGCCGCTCTGCACCACCTTGCAGTGTTTGGCTACTTCACGTGAGAGCAGGTAGAAGGCGATGCAGTCGTGGCTGACCATTGGCTCACTCATGGCGCGGAAGGCCTGCGGCAACTGATCGAGAATCTCGTGCTCGCCAATGCGCAACTGGTGGTGGCGGGTGGCGAAGCGCTGGGCGATCAGATCCGAATACTGGAATTCGTCACCACGCTCGCCGCCGGCATCCTGAAAACCGATGGAGAAGGTCAGCAGGTTCTCCACACCGGCTTCGCGCAGCAGGCCGACCAGCATGCTCGAATCGACGCCGCCGGACAGCAGCACGCCGACGTCCACGGCCGCGCGCTGACGAATCGCCACGGCTTCGCGCATGGTGTCCAGCACCTGCTCGCGCCATTCTTCCAGGCCGTAGCCGGTTTCATCGCCTTGCGGGCCGAATTGCAGCGTCCACCAGGTGTTCTGCTCGACCTTGCCGTCGGCGTCGATGCGCATCCAGGTGGCCGGCGGCAGCTTCTCCACGCCCGCCAGGATGGTGCGCGGTGCCGGCACCACGGCGTGAAAGTTCAGATAGTGGTTGAGGGCGACGGCATCCAGCGTCTTGGCGATATCGCCGCCTTGCAGCAGGGCTGGCAGCGACGAGGCGAAGCGCAGGCGCTCGCCGGTACGCGACAGGTACAGAGGCTTGACGCCGAGACGGTCGCGGGCGATGAACAGGCTTTGCTTGTCACGTTCCCAGACGGCGAAGGCGAACATGCCGTTGAGCTTGGGCAGCAGCTTTTCGCCCCAGGCGTGATAGCCCTTCAGCAGCACCTCGGTGTCACCGCCGGAGAAGAAGCGATAACCCAGCGTCTCAAGCTCGGCGCGCAGCTCGGGGTAGTTGTAGATGGCGCCGTTGAACACCATGGACAGGCCGAGATCACTGTCGATCATCGGCTGGCCAGAGGCTTCGGCCAGATCCATGATCTTCAGTCGGCGATGGCCCAGAGCGATGGGGCCCTGACTGTGGAAGCCGTGGGCGTCGGGGCCGCGAGGGGCCAGGTGGTGGGTGATGCGTTCGACTGCCGCCAGGTCCGCGGGGCGTCGATCAAAACGTAGTTCTCCAGCTATTCCGCACATAGTTCCTTACCGGTGTTGCCGTTGGGGAGTGGCTCGTGGTCGAGCCTTTTACACCAAAACAAAAAAATGCTTTCATGTCAAAGTTTTGGTTGTTATGAATTGGTGCTTATGACCGATAAAAAAGTTCCTGTTGAAATAGATTTGTCATCTGTCATGGCCTTCGAGATGCCCCTGTTCCAGGCTCTGCGGCGCTTGCAGCAGGCGGGTGAGGTGCATGCCAAGCGTCTGGCTCGCTTCGGCGGACTGACGCCCATGCAGTTGATGGTGCTGCAGGTGCTGGCCAGCGAGACGCGGATGACTGCCAGTGTGCTCAGCAGTCGCGTCAGCCTCACTGCGGCGACGCTTTCCGGTCTGCTCGATCGTCTCGAGGAGCACGGCCTGCTGCAGCGTCAGCGCGATGATCAGGATCGTCGCCGGCAGTGGCTGCTGATCAGTGCTGCCGGGCGTGAGTTGATCCGGCAGGCGCCGTCGTTGATGCCGCCAGAATTCAACCAGCGTTTCGCCGCACTGGCCGATTGGGAGCGCCATAGCCTGACAGCAGCGCTATTGAGGGCGGCCGAGTTGTGTGGAGAGATGGAATGAGGTGGGCGGTGAATCCGTCTTTTTCAGAAAAAATTCAAGCAGGGTGTTGACTTAGCATCGCCGCCTGCATAAAGTGCGCGCCTCGCTAAGGCACATGGGTGATTAGCTCAGCCGGGAGAGCATCTGCCTTACAAGCAGAGGGTCGGCGGTTCGATCCCGTCATCACCCACCATAGCCTTAGAGAGAAGGACGAAAGTCCACCGACGCGCAGCGGTAGTTCAGTCGGTTAGAATACCGGCCTGTCACGCCGGGGGTCGCGGGTTCGAGTCCCGTCCGCTGCGCCATTATTTCCCAGATCGATGTTTCATCGGTTTGAGATGGCAGAGTCCGCAAGGGCGCCATCAGATGCAATAAAGCTTCAAGAGTTTTCTGGACGAAAGTCCAACCGACACGCAGCGGTAGTTCAGTCGGTTAGAATACCGGCCTGTCACGCCGGGGGTCGCGGGTTCGAGTCCCGTCCGCTGCGCCATATACGAAACCCGCTGATCGCGAGATCAGCGGGTTTTTTATTGGCCGCCGTTTGTGCGGCTGCTTCTCTGTGGCAGGCGTTCGAGCGGCAAGCTTTGCATGCTTGTCATCGGCTAAAGCCGTTCCCACGCAGACAGCTCCTGGCCAGTGTCGATGGCCATTTCTCCTGCCCGCGACTTTTCGTCATATTGCCTTCATACCGCCGCTCTAGCCTGATGGGCATGCACCTTGTGTCGTCGTTGAACGGATCATGCGGGAGGGTCGAGTAATGGATGATTATCAGGAAGAACTGCTGGAGCTGAGCGCCCTTGAGCAGGGCGCAGTGGATGGCGTCGAGGACGCTACCGAGCTGTAAGGGCCTGTCCAGGCCCTGCTGCGCGTCAGCACTGCTGCGTTGAAAACAGGCTCGTGTGCGGGGCCGATCCGGATGAGGCGCTGCTCAAGCGGCTGCCGCTCGCTCTAATGGCGCGGATGCAATCCGGGGCGCGGCATTCCCGGATTTCATCCGGGCTACTCAGGCCCCGGGCAGAGACTTTGGGCTTCGATCAGGGCGACAGGGCGTCTAGTACCTGGCCGATGGCCGTTTCCAGCCCGGCGACGGGTGCTTGCTGGTTGTCTTCGATCAGCACCAGGCGGCTGCCGCCGTCGCTGATCGCCTTGGCCAGATCGGCCGGCGGCTGGCGCTGGACAAACACGACAGCGACGTCGTTGTCCCTTAGCTCGGCGCTAAGCTGCGCCAGGTTTTCGGCCGTCCATTCGGCGTCCGTCGCCACGCTCAGCTCGACAAGGTCGAGGTTGAGGCCGTCGATCAGGTAGTCGAAGTGATCCGACAGGCTGGCCACACTCAGGTTATCCAGCTCTGCCAGGCGGCTTTCGCTGGCGGCGCTGAGTTTGAGCAGGCGCTGCTTGAGCGTCGCCAGGTTGGCCTCGATCTGCGGTTTGGCCTCAGGTGCCAGGCGGTTCAGGTCGGCGGCGATCACATCGGCCATGCGTCCCAGGTTGTTGATGTTGAGCCAGGGCTGGCTAGCCAGGGCGTCACCGCCGTCGCTGCGCAGGGCGATGCCGGGCAGGGCGCCGTCCACCGGACGTGCGCCGTCAACTTCGACGATGCGGATGTTGCTGCGCCGCGCCAGCGGGTAGAGCGGGTCGTCCGGCCACAGCGAGCGCAGGCCGATCACGGCGTCGGCGTCGCGCGCGGCCTTGTCCAGTGCGCCCGCGCCACGGCCGGCGAAGTACGAGGGTTGGCGGCTGGCCGGCAAGTTGGCCGGGGCGGCGCGTTGCAGCTGCACGGCGCTGCCGTCGAGCAGGCTGGCGCCGAGACCGTAGGTGATCGGCAGGCTGGCGAGAATGCGCACGGGCTGTGTTTCGGCGTGCAGCGGACCGGCGAGCAGGGCGCAGGCGGCGAGGGCAAGGCTCAGGCGTTGCAGGGTCATCCCAGGTTCCCTTTCAGACTAGGCAGTGTGCCGCGTGCGATGGCGGCGATGGCGAAGGCGAGGCCGGCGACCATGATGATCGCGGCGCCGGAGGGGACCGGCAGCTCCAGGGCGATCGGCAGAAAGATACCGGCCAGTGTGCTGCAGGTGGCGATCAGTACCGATAGCCAGAAGAAGCCCTTCAGTGATTGGCTGAGCAGTCGTGCCGCGGCAGCCGGGATCACCAGCAGAGCGCCGACCAGGATGGCGCCGATGACCTTGACTGCAGCCACGGTGACCAGCGACACCAACATCACGAACAGGTAGTCCAGCGGCTTCACCGCGACGCCACGCACGCTGGCCAGTTGCGGGTTGAAACTGGCCAGCATGATGCGGTTGTACAGCGGCAGTGCCAGGCCCAGCACCAGCAGCGAGACCAGCGCCAGCACCGCCAGGTCCTGGGCGTTGACCGTCAGCACTGAGCCGAACAGTACGTTCTCCAGGATATGGATGTTGATCTTGCCGGCGAGCACCAGCAGCAGGCTGGCGCCGACCGCCAGCGACACCGAGAGGAACACGCCGATCAGGGTGTCCGGCGCCAGGCCGGTGCGGTTGCGCAGGTAGTTGAGCAGGATGCCGAACAGCAGGCAGTAGCCGAACAGGCTGCCGTAGGGGCCGGTGTATGGCTCGCCAAGCAGGATGCCGATGGCCACGCCGGTCAGCGCAGCGTGGCCGACCGCCTCGGAGAAGAAGGCGAAGCGCTTGACCACCACCAGCGTGCCGAGGCCGCCGAGCACCGGACCGATCAGCAGGCCGGCGAGCAGGGCGTTGACCACGAAACCGTAGGCCAGGGCCTCGGGCAAATAGCCGGCGCTGGCCCAGGCCTGGATCGCCAGGCGGATGTCTTCGAAACTCATGACGAGGCCTCTTGCTGGCGCGGATGACTGGAGAACAGTTCGAGCAGGCGCTCGGGGGTAAGCACCTGCTGTGGCGTATCGTCGAACAGCACGCGGCGGTTGAGCCCGGTGACGCGGTCGGCGAGGCGACCGACGGCCTGCAGGTCGTGCTCGATCCACAGCACCGTGGTGCCGGCCTGGCGCCAGTCGCGCAGCAGTTGCTCGAACACCTGGACGCCGGGCTCGTCTAGCGCCGACATCGGCTCGTCGAGCACCAGCAGTTGCGCCTCGGGTACCAGACCCTGAGCCAGTAGCACGCGCTGGCGCTCACCGCCGGACAACGCGCCCATGCGCCGCTTGCGCTTATCGAGCATGCCGACCCGTGCCAGCGCCTGTTCGATGGCCGGGGCGTGGCGCCGCGACAGCCCGAGGAAGGCCGGGCGGCGTTGGCACATGGCGGCCATGAAGTCATCCACCGTCATTGGCAGGCCGCGATCGAATTCCAGTGCCTGCGGTACATAGCCGATGGTCCCGGGGCTGGCCGGCCAGTGCAGGCGTAGCTCGCCCTGGTGCGGCATCTGCCCGAGCAGGGTCTTGATCAGCGAGCTCTTGCCACCGCCGTTGGGGCCGACCAGGGCGTGCACGCTGCCGGCGCGCACCTGGAAGCTGACCTTGTCGAGAATCCGTGTGCGGCCGAGGTTGAGATCGATGCCGGTGAATTCGATGCCGGGGCCCTGCAGGCGCGGCGGCGCAATTTCGAGCGCGGTCATACGCCTTCGTCCTGAATGGCGCGTACCACGGTGTCGAGATTGCGGGCCATTTCCTCTTCGTATTTACCGGCGGTGTACTCGCCATAGGAAATATGCGTCAGCGGGTAGATCTTCACGCCAGACTCACGATGGATGGTGTCGACGTAGCTGGAGGGGAAATCCATCTCGGAAAAGATCACCTGCACGTCCAGTTCCTTGAGCTGGTCGATGGTCTTCTTCAATTGGCTGGGGCTCGGCTCGATGCCGTGGGCCGGTTCGACCACTGCGGTGACTTCCAGGCCGAACTCGCGCAGCAGGTAGTCGTAGGCAGCGTGGATGGTTGCCACGCGAAGCTCGCTGCCCTTGGCGTCGGTCAGCTTGCCCAGCGCTTCGGCGCGCAGTCCGCGCAGGCGCTTGCCGTAGGCACGGGCGTTCTGGCTGTAGAACTTGGCGTTGTCCGGGTCGAGCTTGCCGAGTTCGCGGGCGATGTTGTTGATCTGCGCGATGGAGGCGGTGATGGAGAGGAAGGTGTGCGGGTTGACCACCTTGCCGGCGCCGCGCGCGGCCTGGCCGGTGGCGGCGAGCAGAGGCACGCGGGCGTTGGCCTCGATCACGGGGACGTCCGGCTTCTCGCTGACGGCGATCATGCGGTCGGCGAAGTCGTCATGGCCGACGCCGTTGAGCACCACCACGTCGAGGTCGCCGATGCGCTTGATGTCCTCGGCGCGCGGCTCGTAGGCGTGCGGGTTGAAGCCAGCCGGGATCAGCGGCACCACGTCGGCGCGGTCGCCAACGATATTGCTGACGTAGCTGTAGTAGGGGTGCAAGGTAATGCCGATACGCAGGCGGTGGTTGTCGGCACTGGCGAGCGCGGGGGCGAGGGCGGCGCCCAGGCTCAGCAGCAGGCTGGCCAGCAGGCGGCGGGAGACGAAGCGAGAGGGCATGGAGGGGTTCCCGATATTCAGTGGCGATGCTGGCGGGTGACGCCGGCGTCGTATTGGCTGGCGACCTGGCGCCAGCCGGCGGCGATCAGGGCATCGGCATGCAGGTTCTGTGGGGCAACGACATCGCTGGAGCGGTTGAGCCAGATGTCGGCATCCGCTGGGCTTGCCAGCAACAGAAAGGAGCCGGCGACGGCGCTGTCGCCGCTCAGACCCTGGTAGGCGTAGTCATCGCCGACATGCAGCAGCTGCCAGACATGGTGGCCGCGGGTGGCGGTGCTGGAGTCGTTGGTGAAGGGCGGAATGCCTTCTTCGGCCAGTTGCTGCGGCTCGGGCAAGGTCTGCAGTTCGTCCTGCAGCATCAGGATCTCGTCGAGGGCTACGACCAATTCGGTATGGATACCTTGCTCGGCAGCGTTGAGGTCGCGGCGGGCATCGATCTGGTGGGCGGCGACGCTTTCTTCCTCGTGACTCTCGCTGCGCAGGCTGATGACTGTTGCGGCCAGCAGGATGATCGACAGGCTGAGGACGGCTACCCACAGGCTTTCATGCCCGGCGCCAGCCGGGCGTACCACTTGGGTGGTCATTGGCTGGCGATTTCCGTGTGGTCGATTTCCACGACGTGGCCGGGGCCGGCGTCGAACAGTACGTAGAACTCGCCATCCGGGCGCTTGAAGCTGAGCCTGGAGTCATCGCCGAGTTTGCCGGGCACCAGCACCTCTTCTTCGTAGCTGATCACGTCGAGGGTCACGCCGGGGGCGCCACTGCCGTCGGAGAAGCCGCCGGTGCAGACGATTTCGCCGGTACCGTGCTCCTCGCATTCGCAGATCGGGTTGTGCGCGAGAGCCAGAGGGGACAGGCCGGTACAGAGCATCAGCAGACCGATGCGGGCACTTTGGATCATGGTTTGTCTCCTTGTTGTTTCAGCCAGGCGAGGGTGGCGGGCGAAGCCTCGGCCAGCGGGATGGATGCCTGATGTACTGTGCCGTCCCAGCCCTCGGCGGTGATCCACAACTCGGCGTCGGGCTTGGTGCGTGGCGGAATGGGAATGCTCGTGCCCATGCGATAGGGGCTGCCGAAGAACAGCCCCCCGGCAGCGCGCAGGCTGCGCGGCTTGCCGATGCGCAGGTAGACCACCTTGACCTGGCTGATGCACGCCTGGCACAGCGCGGCGTTGAAACTCTTCATATAGCCGGCCGGACCTTCCAGTTGCGGCGGCTGATTGCGGAATTCGGCCAGGCGCAGGCTCCAGGGGCCGACCTGGACTTCGCCGAACTCACGCTCGCCGAGGCCGCTGTCGCCACGGAACAGCGCGACATCCTGGAAGTACTTGGGCATGAAACCCAGCGGGATCAGCACCAGCAGCACATTAATGTGGAAGCGCCACTTGTACCAAAAACGGCCCAGAGCGGACGGGGCAGGGGCGATTGCGGCCTTGCTCATGGGCGGCTCTCCGAGATTTCACGGGTGGCGACGATCGGGACCGGCTTGGCGGCGCGTGCCGGCCGCTTAACCGCAGCGACCGTGGCCTGGGCGGTGCGCTTGGTCCAGATCAGCAGGCCGCTGAGCACCATCATGCTCAGCAGCAGGCCGAAGACGAACCACAGCAACTTGACCCACAGGCCACCGAAGTCGCCGGTGTGCAGCGGACGCATGGACTCGGTGACGAACTCCAGACCGGAGCGGTCGCTGAGCAGGCGGGTGGAGTCGATGTCGCCGTTGTAGGGGTTGATCGAGGCGGACTGGAACATCAGCGGATACCAGCCACGGCCCCAGACCGAATAATGGCCATAGGCATAGCCGGGCAGGCTGACGAAACTTGGCTCGAGGCCCGGGATGATGTCTGTGGCCTTGAGCACGGCGGCGTCCAGGCTGATGCGCGGCACTTCGGCAGCGCTCGGCGCCAGCGGCACTTCCTCGCGCGCCACCACCGGCGGTACGCCTTCGGTGGAGATCGACACGTGGGTATCGCCGAGAATCGCCTGGATCAGGAACCAGATGCCGGTGATGGAAATGACCGCGATGAACCAGATCGACCAGATGCCGGAGAGGCGGTGGAAGTCGCCCCAGAAGATGCGCGCACCCTGGCCCACGCGCAGGCGTGGGCTGAAGAAGCCTTTCCAGAACTTCTTGTAGACCACCAGGCCGGTGATCAGCGACAGCAGCATCGGCAGACCCATCAGCGACACCAGGTACCAGCCCCAGCTGTAGCCGTTGGTGAACGGCACCAGCCACCAGCCATGCAGGGCACGGGTGAACTGGCGGAAGTCGAACTCCGGGCTGACGCCCTGGATCGCGCCGCTGTAAGGGTTGACGTACAGCAACGGCGAGCTGCCGTCGGGATAACTGACACGCGCGGTGAGGGCGAAGTGATCTTCGTCCGGGCGGCCGATGGATTGCACGATCAGCTCCGGCTCGGCGCGATTGATCGCTTCCAGTACCTGGCCGAAGCTCAGGCGCTGTGCATCATCGGACGGCTTGCTGGCGCGCACGTCCGGGTTGGCCAGCCAGACGATCTCCTGGCTGACCGTTGCCAGGGTGCCGGTGACACAGATGATCAGCAGGAAGAACCAGACCGGTAGGGCCAGCCAGCTGTGGACGAGAAACCAGAGTCTGGAGCGGGATTTCTTGGACATGTTCGCGGGGTCGTTGGCGCGCACGGCAAGGCCGGCGCGGAATGAAAGGAGTAAGAAGCGACCGCAAACGCGGATGAAAAGGATTCTAAGTTGCGAACGCTTGGTGATCAAGGTTGCTGTTTGATCAGCTTGCTCTGCGCTGCGCGCGGCGGTAGTCGCCCGGCGTTTGCCCGAGCCAGCGTTTGAAGGCGCGCTGGAAGGCTTCGGCCGAGGCAAAGCCGAGCAGGTAGGCGATCTCGCCGAAGGCCAGCTCGGTATCGCGGATATAGGCAGTGGCCAGGTCGCGGCGGGTGTCGTTGAGGATGGTGCGAAACTGCGTGCCTTCCTCGGCCAGCTTGCGCCGCAGTGTCCAGCTCGGCAGCTGCAGGCTGCGCGCTACTTCCTGCAGATCCGGCTCGTGGCCGTGCAATAGCGGGCCGAGCAGTTGGATGACCCGTTCGCGCAGGCTGCGTGTGCGGGTCAGTTGCTCCAGTTCGCGTTCGCACAGCTCCAGTAGGTGCCGCCAGGTGCCAGGGCAATGTTGTGGGTTGCGCAGGGCCAGGGTTTCGCTGCTAAGGCGCAGGCGATTGGCGCCAGCGCTGAACTCCACGGGGCAGCCGAACAGCGCTTCGTAGCGTTCGCCGTAGTCCGGTGCAGGAAATTCGATCTCGACCTTTTCCGGGGTGATGGATCGGTCGACCACCTGGCTCAGGTTGGTCTGCCAGCCGGCCAGCACCGAATCCACCACGAAACGGTTGTAGGCGTTGTACGGACTGATGGAATAGAAATGCAGCCAGGCGCCGCGGGCATCTTCGCGCAAGTCCGAGCGACCACGATAGTTGGCGGCGTAAAGCGGCTCGAAGCGGGTCAGGGTGCGTGCTGCTTCGCGCAGATCAGGCGCCTGCGCGGCGCAGATGCCGGCCAGGCCAACCTGGCTGAGGTGGCTGTGCCGCCCCATTTCCAGCCCCAGCGCGGGATTGTTGCACAGGGCAATGGCGCTATGGCCAAGGCGCATGAAGCGTGGAATCGACAGGCGTGCGCGCGGCTCGCTCAGGCGTGCGGCATCCAGACCAAATTGCTCGAAGAGGGGTTCGGGGCGCTGACCCTGTTCGCGCAGTGCGTCGGCCAGCGCCTGAGTGAAGCCGACGGAGAGATCGCCGAGGCGAACGCGTGATGCTTTTATAGCCATAGATTGATCAGTTGCGCGCCGCGCTCGCTGGCGGCTCGTTCGCTGCGTCCGGCATCGAACACCATTGCCTGGGGCTGACCGCTACGCTCCCACAATCGGCCGCGCAGGTGGACTTTCACTCCCGCACGAATGCCGTGGGCCTGCAACTGTTCGGTGAAGTCGACGTCGTCCGTCTGGCCATCCAGGTCGCTGGGCATGGCCAGCAGCTCTACTGCCTCGCCATCGATTGCCTTCGCCTGGAATTGGTCGAGAGTGCCGCCTAGCAGTACGCCAAGCCGGCCTGCCGGAGTCTCCAGTACCTGCAGGGCGTCTGGCGCCTCGGTGGCGAGTGCGCCGGCACTGAAGGCGTGGCGTTGTGGCTGGCCCTGCGGGTTGCCGGCCCGATCGAATACCAGGCTGACGTTGTAAAGCGGGCCGCAGCCGACTTCGAGGTGACCCCGTTCCACGCGGGGCTCGGGCAGAACGATGGAGCCTGCAACCAGGGTGATCTGGTAATCGCGGGCCAGATCGCCAAACAGCTGTTGGTAGTCACGCGCCATGGTCTTGGCCTTGGTGCGCAACATGGCGTCGTCCAGGCGTGCGTCGCCTGCAGCACTGAACAGCGCACCGAGAAAGTCCAGCGGATTGCTCGCCGCCAGCCAGTGCATGGCCTGACGGCGCTCGGCGGCACGATAAAGCTCTTCCTTCTCGCCGACGGCGAGCAGCCAGGTGCCGATATGTTCGGGCAGCACGACGACGGTGCGTGCGTTGAGCATGCCCAGGTCGCGGGCGTGGTCCAGATAGGCGGCTAGCTTCAGGCGCAGGCGCGCGAGGCTCTGGTAGTCGGCGGCGAACAGTTCCGGCTGGATACCCAGCAGATTGCCGCGCGGGCCGGGTTGGCCGATATCGAGCGCAACCTGGCTGCGCAGGTCGGACAGGTAATGACTGGTGGGGCGCTGCGCGAGCCAGTGGGCGTAGCTGCCGAGACCGGTCAGCAGGGCGAGCGCGAGCAGGAGGGTGATCAGTAGGCGCATTGGTTCTTTTCGGTTTGATTGCGGTGCAGGTTAGGTCGGTCGAGCCGCGCTGCCAAGATCTATTGCTAGTTTTGATCATTATCTTGTTAGTTTCGATCATTGAGCATGGCTGGCAGCCTCTTTATCGTCTGGCTCCATAACCGACCGCGTGACCATGAGACCGCGGCAATCCGTGAACTGCACCGCGATGTGGAGAATTCCATGACTGCTCGTTACCCGCACCTGCTGGCCCCGCTCGACCTCGGCTTCACCACGCTGAGCAACCGCACGCTGATGGGTTCCATGCACACTGGCCTGGAAGAGAAGCCGGGCGGCTTCGAGCGCATGGCGGCCTACTTCGCCGAGCGCGCCCGTGGCGGCGTCGGTCTGATGGTCACCGGTGGCATCGGCCCGAACGAGGAGGGCGGCGTGTATTCCGGCGCGGCCAAGCTGAGCACGGTGGAAGAGGCCGAGAAGCACAAGATCGTTACCCAGGCCGTGCACGAGGCGGGCGGCAAGATCTGCATGCAGATCCTGCATGCCGGGCGTTATGCCTACAGCCCCAAGTCCGTGGCGCCGAGCGCCATCCAGGCACCGATCAACCCGTTCAAGCCGCGCGAGCTGGACGAGGAAGGCATCGAGAAGCAGATCCAGGACTTCGTCAACTGCGCCGCGCTTGCCCAGCAGGCTGGTTATGACGGCGTCGAGATCATGGGTTCGGAAGGCTATTTCATCAATCAGTTCCTGGTCGCCCACACCAACCAGCGCACCGACCGCTGGGGCGGCAGCTACGAGAACCGCATGCGCCTGCCGGTGGAGATCGTGCGTCGCGTGCGCGAGGCGGTTGGGCCGAACTTCATCATCATCTACCGCCTGTCGATGCTCGATCTGGTCGAGGGCGGCAGCACCTGGGACGAAATCGTGCTACTGGCCAAGGCCATCGAAAAGGCTGGCGCGACGATCATCAACACCGGTATCGGCTGGCACGAGGCGCGTATCCCGACCATCGCCACCAAGGTGCCGCGTGCGGCTTTCACCAAGGTCACCGCCAAGCTCAAGGGCGAGGTGTCGATCCCGCTGATCACCACCAACCGCATCAACACCCCGGAAGTCGCCGAGCAGGTGCTGGCCGAGGGCGATGCCGACATGGTGTCGATGGCGCGCCCGTTCCTTGCTGACCCGGACTTCGTCAACAAGGCGGCAGAAGGCCGCGCGGATGAGATCAACACCTGCATCGGCTGCAACCAGGCCTGTCTGGACCACACCTTCGGCGGCAAGCTGACCAGTTGCCTGGTCAACCCGCGCGCCTGCCACGAGACCGAGCTCAACTACATCCCCACCGCCGCGGTGAAGAAGATCGCCGTGGTCGGTGCCGGCCCGGCCGGGCTGGCGGCTTCCACCGTCGCCGCCGAGCGCGGCCACAGCGTGACCCTGTTCGATTCGGCCAACGAGATCGGTGGGCAGTTCAACGTGGCCAAGCGCGTGCCGGGCAAGGAGGAGTTCTTCGAGACCCTGCGCTACTTCAAGCGCAAGCTGGAAACCACCGGCGTCGACGTGCGCCTGAACACCCGTGTGTCGGTGGACGATCTGCTCAAGGGCGGCTTCGACGAAATCATCCTGGCCACCGGTATCGCCCCGCGTACGCCGGAGATCCCGGGGATCGAGCATGCCAAGGTGATCAGCTACCTGGACGCGATTCTCGAGCGCAAGCCGGTCGGGCAGAAGGTGGCGGTGATCGGTGCCGGCGGTATCGGTTTCGATGTGTCCGAATTCATCACTCACCAGGGCAAGGCCACCAGCCTCGACCGTGATGAGTTCTGGAAGGAGTGGGGCATCGATACCGCGCTTGAGGCGCGTGGTGGCGTGGCGGGCGTCGAGGCGCATCCGCATCCGGCGGCGCGCCAGGTGTTCCTGCTGCAGCGCAAGAAGTCCAAGGTCGGCGATGGCCTGGGCAAGACCACCGGCTGGATTCATCGCACCGGTCTGAAGAACAAGAACGTGCAGATGCTCAACAGCGTCGAGTACGTGCAGATCGACGATGCCGGCCTGCATATCCGCATCGCCGGCGGCGAGCAGCAGGTGCTGCCGGTCGATACCGTGATCGTCTGCGCCGGTCAGGACCCGCTGCGCGAGCTGCAGGAAGGCCTGGAGAGCGCCGGTCAGCGCGTGCATCTGGTCGGCGGCGCGGATGTCGCTGCCGAGCTCGATGCCAAGCGGGCGATCAACCAGGGCTCGCGCCTGGCGGCTGAGCTCTGATCGACGCAACGCCCCGCTTAGTGCGGGTAATACTGTTCACTCAATAAACGGTCGAGCGCGATCAGTCCCCTCGCCCCTTTGGGGACAGGGTTAGGGCGGGCCGCGTTCGGAGAGGGGAAAACTGGCAGTTTTGCGATGTTTTCAGCCCTCTCCCCCAGCCCCTCTCCACTAGGCGTGCCCCCAATAAATGGGAGAGGGGAGCCAAACGCGTACAGCCCTAAGTGAAAAGCATTACGCCCAGTGCGGGGCGTTTGCTATCTGGCCTGACAATAACAAGGAGAAGCCGATGTCTCTCAATGCCCAGCTACACCCTGCCGCTGCGACCAGTCTCGAACGCTGGCACCAGTTCGTTGCCGCCAAGGACCTGAGCGCCTTGCCCGAGTTGCTGCACCCTCAGGCCGTATTCCGTTCGCCCATGGCGCACACCCCGTATCCGGGCGCGCAGGCGGTCAATCTGATCCTCAATACCGTGCTCAAGGTGTTCGAGGATTTCGCCTATCACCGCGAACTGGCTACTGCCGACGGCCTCAGCGTGGTGCTGGAGTTTTCCGCGAAGGTAGGCGGGCGCGAATTGAAGGGCATCGACATGATTCGCTTCGACGACTCGGGACGAATCGTCGAGTTCGAGGTGATGGTGCGCCCGATGAGCGGGCTGCAGGCGCTCGGCGCGGAAATGGCGCAGCGCCTGGCGCCCTTTCTCGCAGCCGCCAAGGGCTGAGGGGCGCTCTACTTGAGAACGCCCACCTCACGATAGAAGCGCTCCGCGCCGGGATGCAGCGGAATCGGCAGGCCGCTGGTCGCCCGTTCCAGTCTGATGTCCCTGGCGGCTGGATGCGCTTCGGCCAGTCTGTCGAGGTTCTCGAAGAGCAATTTGGTCATTTGATAGGCCACGGCGTCGGAAACGCTGGTCTGGCTGACCAGAACGTTGGTGATGGTCGCCGTCGTCACGTCGTTGGCCTGGCCCTTGTAAGTGCCAGCAGGAATGGTGCCTGACTGATAGGCGCTGCTGCCGATACGTGACACCACTTGCTCTGGAATGGCGACGAAGGTGATTGGCACGCGTTCGGCCAGGTCGCGAATCGCCGCCATGCCCAGGCCGGCCGACTGCAGGGTGGCGTCCAGTTGGCCTTTCTCGATCAGCTCGACCGATTCAGCGTAGGGCTTGAATTCGACGTGGCCCATATCCGCGTAGCTGAGACCCGCAGCCTTGAAGATGGCCCTGGCGTTGAGCTCGGTGCCCGAGCGCGGCGCCCCGACGGAAATACGTTTGCCGCGCAGATCTTCCAGGCTGGTGATCCCCGATGCCTTGCTGGCGACGATCTGGATGTAGTTCGGGTAGATCCCGGCGATGGCGCGCAGGCGGTCACGCGGGGCTCTGAAGCCGGCTTCTTCATCGCCTTTCCAAGCATCGGCAACGGAGTCGCCCAGGGCGAAGGCCAACTGGCCACGGGCGATCTGTAGCAGGTTGAGGTTCTCCACCGAGGCCTTGGTGGCCCGCACGCTGGCGGTCGAGTCTGCGATGCGCTCGCTGTAAAGGTCGGACAGGCTCATGCCCAGCGGGTAGTAAACGCCGCTGGTGCCGCCGGTGAGGATGTTGATCGAGGTCGGATCGGCGTGAGCGTTGGGGCTATTGGCCAAAATCGCGGCAGCGGCAAGCAGGCCAAGGCGCTTGGCTAAGTGCATGGGGATTCTCCGTTATTGTTATTTTTTGGCTAAGACTGCGTCAGTGATGCGCAGGCAGTTTTCTGGTGCCGGGAGAGGCACCCGCGAAGCGGATTGAGGGATGAGGGTTGGCAGTGAAGTAATGACGGAACATGGCTGACCTCTTGTCTTTTTTATCAGTCCGCCCACGCGACATGCACGTGGGCTTGCATGTCTCAGAGCAGGTGACGTGCCAGGTTGTCGGACTACCGGTTTAGAGCGGGCGGATCCAATCATGCTGACTGAAGTAGGCGAAAATCCGCTTATGTGGTGGGGATAAAAAGCAAGAATCCGCCGGTCTTGCCGTGCTTGGCAGGCGAGGGCTCATCCCGCTGGATCGGGTCGCTGGCCGCTTTCGTACTTTTCGGCCTTGTCACATTTTTGCGCTAAGCGGTGGTCTATTCGGCCTGGATCGCAGAGTGAGTGCCAACCCAGTCACATTGCTGTGGTCGGGTTTTCCCCTAGACTTGCCTCAGATATCAAGGACGATATCAGTGCCGGAGTATGCGCTGCTCCGGCACGCGACTATGCGCGCGCGTATTCCCGGTTGGTCCAGAGGGTCCTCAATGAGCATGCAGAACAAGCCGCAGATGGTGGAAGCCGTGATGTTCTTCAGTGAACGCGGTATCTGCAAACAGATGATGTTCCCTGAGTTCGAAGCCTTGCTCGATGGTGTGGTGAACATGCCCGAGTTCGCTGACGAACAGATGCGCGCGGTATTCGTGGTGATCAACCCGCGCCTGCTGGTCAGGGCGGCGGTATTCTTCTTCCTGGATTTCGACGAGGACGGTCGCCCCGACAAGGGTTGGAACATTCCTCTGCAGCACCTGGCCGAACGTGCTGGCCGCGGCCCGGACCTCGGCGCCGGGCCGATTCGTCTGGCTTGTCGCAGTCAGTGCCCGGTGTCCTGGCACCAGATGCACCTGTGGGACCCCAGCCTGGCGCCGGGGCAAAACGATCTGGTATTGCTGCGCGATGCAGTCAAACGCAATCAACTCGGGCTCTTGATCGAAGACGACAGTGCCCAGTCGGTGGTTACCGAGCGTTTGCAGGTGGCTTCCGAAGACAAATGGTATGCGCCCGATCCGGCCAAGGAAGTGGCCGAGCAACTGGCGCAGAAGATGGATCATGAACATCGTGCCAAGACCGCGCAGCTGATTCAGCAGCAGCGCCTGCGTATCACCAGCCTGACCCAGCAGCATGAAGAGGAACTGGCCAAGTTCAAACTGGCCAGCGAGGAGCAGAGCAAGCATCTGCAGGCGCAGATCCATGGGTTGCATCAGGCGCTGCGCCAGCAGGAGGAGCTCAATGCCAACCTCAAGGCGCAACTGGCCGCCCAGGCCGAAAGCTTCCAGAGCAGCCGTGAGGACATGACTCAACAACTGCGTGCCCTCGAGCGTCACGGTCGTACCGAGGGCGATATCCTGCGTGCGCAGTACGAGGGTGAAATGCGCGCCAAAGTCGCTGCGGCCGTGGCGGAGTACAAGGAACAGATCGCCATACGCGACGTCGAACTGGCCTATCGCAACGAGCTGGATGCCCAGTTGCAAGCGGAAATCGAACGCCTCAAGCGTGAGCGCGATGCATTCGCCAGTCAGGGCGGTGACCAGGTGCTGGATCGTCTGGCCAAGCTTGGCGTGGTGTTCGTGGTGTACCATCCCGGCGCCGGGCACCTGACCATTCCCCTGCAGGATGTCGCCCGCTATCAGGACAACCCCATGGCCTACGCCGCTGGCAAATGCTTCGTTTCCGAAGAGCAGTATCGTCACTGGTTGGCGCATTATCAGCAGCCCAGCTGCGACGCATCCTTGCCCAGTGGGGAGCGCTGCGCCATTCCCATCGACCGCGTCGATACGCCCAGCCGTTTCACTTTGGGTGATTCGAACTGCTGCGCGCGGCACAAGGCCAGTAGCCGTCTGCGAACTGTCGGCTGATTTTGCCCATACGCATTCCCCCCTGGCGCCCTCAGGCGCCACTACAACCTCTGCAACTGGACTGGCTCGAGGCCGCTGGCGTCGAGCTCGCCTGTCTGCGCCTGGATCTTGTCGATCCACTGGTGTCTGGCAACAAGTGGTTCAAGCTCGCGCCCTATCTTGAACAGGCCGCTGCGGCCGGAGCGCAGGGGATGATCAGTCTGGGTGGTGCACACTCCAATCATTTGCATGCGCTGGCAGCGGCTGGCCGGCGTTTCGGCTTCGCCACCGTCGGTCTGTTGCGTGGTGAACCGCACCAGACCCCGACCGTCGATGATCTGCAGCGCATGGGCATGGCGCTGCACTGGCTGGGTTACGGCGGTTACCGTGCGCGCCATCAGCCGGACTTCTGGGCGCCCTGGCTCGCCCGCTATCCGGGGTTCCAGGCGGTCGGCGAGGGCGGTCTGGGTCTTCAGGGCGCCAGAGGTTGCAGCTGCCTGGTGACGATGGCCGAAGCGCAGTTGGCAGATATCGGCTGGTCTGATTTCGATGCCTGGTGGCTGGCTACGGGGACCGGCACCACCCTGGCCGGTGTGCTGCTGGGTGATGTTCGGCGCAGCGTGTTCGGCGCGCAGGCCGTACCGAGCGACCACGGCGTCGCCACTCAGGTCGCCGGGCTGCTGGACGAGGCCGGGGCGTCGGAGCGTCGCTACCAACTGATTAACGCCGCGCGCGGCGGTTTTGCGCGCCTCGACGAGCCACTGCGCCAGTTCATTCTGGAAACCGAGCAGGCCAGCGGTGTACCGCTGGATCCCGTGTATACCGGCAAGGCGCTCATGGCGCTACGCGATTTCTGCAAGAGTGGTCAACTTGCGCGCGGCAGTAGGCTGATATTCATTCATACTGGCGGCTTGCAAGGGCGGCGGGTGTTGATGGGCGCCAGCGCCGACTACACTCAGGTCTGACCAGCGGAGCCTGGAAATCCTCATGAGCGAACCCCTTACCCCCGAACAACTGCGCAGCCTGACGCCGCTCAACGCGCTCTCCGAGCAGCAGTGGCGCGAGTTGCGTAGCCAGTTGGTGCCGCAGCCCCTGCTGGCCGGGCAACTGCTGTTTCGCCAGGGCGATCAGGCGCGTCTGACCTGCTATCTGCTGGCCGGCGAGTTGCAGCTGCAGGATGCCGAGGGCAGGACGCAGAAGGTGCAGGCCGGCAGCGAGATCAGTTGCCATCCCCTGTCACCCGGCCTGCCCAGATTGCATGACGCCCGTGCCTTGAGCGATGTCAGCGTGTTGATGATCGACAGTGCCACGCTCGATCGCCTGCTGACCTGGCGCCTTGCGCATCAGGACCTGTTGCTGGCGCTGCAGCAGAGTGGTGCCGATGTCGAGTGGCTTGAGCGGCTGCTGGAAAACCCTCTGTTTGCCAAGGTGCCGCCGGCCAACGTGCAGAACATGCTCGCTCGCCTGCAGAAAGTCGAACTGGCGGCTGGCAGCCAGATTATCGAAGAGGGTGCCACTGGCGATTGCTGCTATTTCCTGGAAAGCGGCCGCGCCGAGGTGATCCGGGGCGCTGGTAGCGAGCACCAGGTGCTGGCGGAGCTGGAGGTTGGCGCCTGCTTCGGCGAGGAGGCACTGCTTGCCGATCGGCCGCGAAATGCCACGGTGACCATGGTCGAGGCCGGTAGTGTGCTGCGTCTGGATCGTCAGGATTTCTTTGCCTTGCTCAAGGCGCCGGTGGTAGCTGAGGTATCGCTGGGTGAGGGCGCCAGGCTGCTGACGCAGGGCGCGCAATGGCTGGATGTGCGGCTGCTGGAAGAGTACGAAAAGGCGCATGCGCCGCAAGCGCTGCATATGCCGCTGCAGCTGTTGCGTCTGAAGGCGCGCCTGCTGGACCGGTCACGCACCTACCTGTGCTACTGCGACAGCGGCAAGCGCAGTAGCGGCGCGGTGTTTCTGCTCTCGCAGCTGGGGTACAGCGTTTACGCCTTGCGCGGTGGTCTGGATGCCCTGCCGGCGGTGCAACGCGATGCGCTGCTCTGTGAAAGCGGTGCAGGGTATCTGGCACGTTCCGGCGGGCGTACCGAACGCAGCCGTTGATCGGCGCAGGCTCTGGGGCAAGCCTAGCCCAGATGAAATCCGGGCTACGAGTGCGTCGGCCACTGATCGTTGACCAGAAAGATCCGCTCCGCCTCTCGCCAATCCCCGGCATGATCCTCCTCCAGTCGTACCAGCAACTGCGCCTGAGCATCCGGGCGCAACGTGCTCAGCCACTGTTTCAGCATTTCATCGGACCAGACCTCATCGACATTCACCAGCGCCGGCGCCAGCCAGGCCAATCTCGGTAGCGGCTGCCAGTGCGCGCCTGGCTTCGTCGCGACGAAGTCATTCCAGTCGCGCTGATGCAGCCAGCGCCCCCGGCAGTGTTCGGGCGTGGCGCCGCGAGGCGGGGAGGAGTCGTCGGGCCAGGGATAGAACAGGTAGCCGCCGAGCCAGAAGGCGGATCGGGTTTCGCCCAGTTGCAGGTCGTTCAGCGCTCCCCGTGCCTCGCGGCGCGAAGAAAGGGGTAGCTGATGCTGTGCGAGATGACTCAGCTTCAGATCGAGCCGATCATGACTGCCCGGGCCGAGCCAGTCAGCGGCATCGCTGCCGTCCGTGCCGAGATAGAACTTCACCGCCAATTCAAGATGGTGTTCACCTTCGTCGTCACGCAGCAGCAGGTCCAGCTCGCCCAGGGTCTGGCCGTTCTGGCGGATCGGCAGGTTGGCGGCGATTACCTCGACATCTGGCGCAGCATGCAGGGCGAACTGCCACAGGCGTTCATAATAGAGGCCGAGGCGGCGTACCGGTTTTGCGGCCAGCCAGGCGTGCAGGTCGCCGGCGTCGTTGTCCTGCTGAACGAGCCAGTCAGCCAGCCGCTGCGGTTGCCGTGTCCAGCAACTGGCCTGTAGCGGATGACGCTGGACTTTCGTGGTCTCACCCAGCATGGGGGGGGAGAACAGCGCCCAGGCCAGGTCACGCACGGCCGGGGTACGCAAGCCAAGCAGCAGATCATGGAGCGAGTCGGTTGTGTGCATGAGCCGAGCATAGCCCAGTAACAGTGCTGGTTTGCTGCCGCCCGGGCCTTTGGCCGATAATCCCTCTTCGTTTCTTATCTGTCTGGCGGGAGTCCCATGGAGCAATTTCGCAATGTCGGCATCATCGGACGCCTGGGTAGTACGCGGGTGCTGGAAACCGTGCGGCGACTCAAGCGCTTTCTGATCGACCGCCACCTGCATGTGATCCTCGAGGACACCATCGCCGACGTGCTGCCGGGACACGGCCTGCAAACCTCCTCGCGCAAGATGCTTGGCGAGGTCTGCGACCTGGTGATCGTCGTCGGTGGTGACGGCAGCATGCTCGGCGCCGCCCGCGCCCTGGCCCGGCACAAGGTGCCGGTGCTGGGCATCAACCGTGGCAGCCTGGGCTTTCTCACCGATATTCGCCCTGACGAGCTGGAGCTCAAGGTGGCACAGGTGCTTGAAGGCCAGTACCTGACCGAGAATCGCTTTTTGCTCGAAGCTGAGGTGCGCCGCCAGGGCGAAGCCATCGGCCAGGGCGACGCGCTCAACGACGTGGTGCTGCACCCCGGCAAGTCGACGCGAATGATCGAGTTCGAGCTGTATATAGACGGTCAGTTCGTCTGCAGCCAGAAGGCCGACGGCCTGATCGTCGCCACACCCACGGGTTCGACCGCCTATGCGCTGTCCGCTGGCGGGCCGATCATGCATCCCAAGCTCGATGCCATCGTGGTGGTGCCGATGTACCCGCATACGCTGTCCAGCCGCCCCATCGTGGTCGACGGCAACAGTGAGCTGAAGGTGGTGGTGTCCTCGGACATGACCATTTATCCGCAAGTCTCCTGCGACGGCCAGAACCACTTCACCTGTGCACCGGGCGATACCTTGCATGTGGCCAAGAAGGCGCAGAAGTTGCGCCTGATCCATCCGCTGGATCACAACTACTATGAAGTCTGCCGCACCAAGCTCGGATGGGGCAGCCGCCTGGGAGGGCAGGACTGAATGTCCCTCGACCCCCATCGTGGCTATGACCTGATCGGTGATATCCACGGTTGTGCGCGCACCCTCGAACGCCTGCTCGAACGCCTGGGTTACAGCCGGCAAAGCGGCGTATGGCGCCACCCGACGCGCATGGTGATCTTCCTCGGAGACCTGGTCGACCGCGGCCCCGGCATTCGCGAGGCCCTGCACCTGGTGCACGACATGGTGCGTGCCGGTCAGGCGCTGTGCATCATGGGCAACCACGAGTTCAATGCGTTGGGTTGGAGCACGCCTGCCCCGCCGGGCAGTGGCCGTCAGTACGTGCGCGAGCACAACCCACGGCACCAGCGCCTGATGCGCGAGACATTGGCGCAGTTCGAGGATCATTCGCAGGAGTGGCGCGAATTCCTGCGCTGGTTCTACGAGATGCCGTTGTTCATCGATGCCGGACGCTTTCGCGTCGTTCACGCCTGCTGGGATGACGAGCTCATCACTCCGCTCAAGGCGCAATTTCCCGATGGCTGCATCGACGAACACTTCCTGCAGGCCTCTGCCGTGCCCGGCAGCTTCGCCAACATGGCACTCGATCGCCTGCTGCGCGGTACCGACATGCGGTTGCCTCATGGCTTGACGCTCACCAGCGGTGACGGCTTCACCCGCTCGTACTTTCGCACCAAATTCTGGGAAGAGGATCCGCAGACCTACGGCGATATCGTCTTCCAGCCCGATGCGTTGCCGGAGATGGCTGCGCAGACGCCGCTAACCGAGCTGCAGAAGGATGAGCTGCTCAGGTATGGCGCGCACGAGCCGCTGCTGTTCGTCGGTCATTACTGGCGGCGTGGCAAACCGGCGCCGATCAGGCCCAACCTGGCCTGCCTGGATTACAGCGCGGTGGTTGGCGGTCGCCTGGTGGCTTATCGTCTGGATCAGGAAACGCGCCTGGATGCGGGTAAATTCGTCTGGGTCGATGTCGACCCTCAGGAGGCGCCGCGATGACGGCTGTGGTTGTGTTGCGCTTGCCGCTGGATCGCGATTTGAGCGGTTTTGTCGCTCTGCTGCAGCGTTTGCGTGTACCGCACCGGGTGGCGGAAGAGGGCGGTGAGCAGGTGCTATGGGTGCAGGGGCAGGAGCTTGCGGAGCAGGTGCGTGAACTGTACGCGCGTCACCCGCAGGGCGATGATGCCGGAGAGCTGCCCCCAAGCGTCGCCCCTGTACGCGAGAGTTTCGCTACTCAGCTACGGCGCAGCCCGGTCACGGCGCTGGTGCTGCTGACCACCTTCATCGTCTTCGCGGTGACCCTGGCGGGCGAGAACTTTTCCACCATTCGCTGGCTGAGCTTCGTCGATTTTCGCCTCGACGGTGAGCACATCTATCTGACCTATCTGGATGCCACCTTGGGTAGCGGTCAATGGTGGCGCCTGATCACGCCGATGCTGATCCACTTCGGCTGGCTGCATCTGGCGATGAACAGCCTGTGGTACTGGGAGCTGGGGCGGCGCATCGAATTTCGCCAGGGCGCCATCGGCCTGCTGGGGCTGACCCTGCTGTTCGGCCTGGCATCGAACTTCGCCCAATACTGGTGGGCCGGGCCGTCGTTGTTCGGTGGCTTGTCCGGCGTACTTTATGGCCTGCTAGGGCATTGCTGGATCTACCAGCGTCTGGCACCGAACGCTGCCTATCGGCTACCGCCTGGCGTGCTGGTGATGATGCTGGCCTGGCTGCTGATCTGCATGACCGGCATCTTCGAGTTATTGCAGTTCGGCGCCATCGCCAATGCCGCGCATGTCGGCGGCTTGCTCACCGGCTGCCTGACCGGGCTGCTTGGCGGTATGCTGGCCCGACGTGGCGCTTGATTCGACTTTTTGACCTGTAGGGCGGGTGCAACCCGCCAATGCGGTGTTTCGGCGGGTTTCACCCGCCCTACGATTCAATGGAGAGCTGTATGTCGTCCTTTCTCGATGCGATTGAGAACATCACCCCGGAAATCTACGAGAGCCTCAAGCTGGCCGTGGAAATCGGCAAATGGCCAGACGGCCGCAAGCTGACCCAGGAGCAGAAGGAGTTGAGCCTGCAGGCGATGATCGCCTGGGAAGTGCAGAACCTGCCGGAGGAAGAGCGCACCGGCTACATGGGCCCACAGGAGTGCAGCAGCAAGTCCGAGCCGGTGCCGAACCTGCTGTTCAAGTCCTCGGATACCTTGCACTGATGGCCGAACTTGGACGTGGCTCGCTGAGCAAGATGAAGGCGCACCTGGGCGCACCGGTGCAATACGCCTTCCGTCTTGGCGACGAAGAAGTACCGGTCAACCCGCTGGTGGGCAAGCATCTGCGCCTGGAATACCTTGGCGCCATCCATTGCACGCACTGCGGGCGCAAGACCAAGACCAGCTTCAGCCAGGGTTATTGCTACCCCTGCATGCAGAAGCTGGCGCAATGCGACGTCTGCATCATGAGTCCGGAGAAGTGTCATTACGACGCAGGCACCTGCCGCGAGCCGAGCTGGGGCGAGCAGTTCTGCATGACCGATCACATCGTCTACCTGGCCAACTCCAGTGGTGTGAAGGTCGGCATCACCCGTGCCAGCCAGGTGCCGACGCGCTGGATCGACCAGGGTGCGACCCAGGCGTTGCCCATCCTGCGCGTGGCCACCCGGCAGCAGTCCGGTTTCGTCGAGGACCTGTTGCGTAGCCAGGTGGCGGACAAGACCAACTGGCGCGCGCTGCTCAAGGGCGACGCCGTGCCGGTCGATCTGCTGGCTATTCGCGAGCAGTTGTTCGATAGCTGCGGTTCGGGCATCACCGAGCTGCAGCAGCGCTTCGGCCTGCAAGCCATCCAGCCGCTGAGCGCAGCCGACGTGCTGGAGATTCGTTATCCCATCGAGGCCTATCCGGCCAAGATCACCAGTTTCAATCTGGACAAGCAGCCCCTGGCCGAAGGTACTCTGCTCGGCATCAAGGGCCAGTACCTGATGTTCGACACCGGCGTGATCAATATCCGCAAGTACACCGCCTATCAGTTGGCCGTCCACGAGATCGCCGCCTGACCCCCGATTGCCACCGGCGCCCAGGGGCGCCGCAGATGAGAGGCCAAGAGCCATGCGCACCGAACAATCCAAGACCATCTACCTCAAGGACTATCAGGTTCCCGACTACCTGATCGACGAGACCCACCTGACCTTCGAGTTGTTCGAGGATCACAGCCTGGTGCACGCGCAGCTCATCATGCGGCGCAACCCCGAAGCTGGCGCTGGCCTGCCGAAGCTCGTGCTGGATGGCCAGCAGCTTGAACTGCTGGAGCTCAAGCTCGATGACCGTGAGCTGGGCGCGGGCGATTACAGCCTCACCGACAGCCACCTGACCTTGCAGCCGACCCAGGAACGTTTCGTGGTCGACAGCAGCGTGCGCATTCACCCGGAAAGCAACACTGCGCTGGAGGGCCTGTACAAGTCCGGCACGATGTTCTGCACCCAGTGCGAAGCCGAGGGCTTTCGCAAGATCACCTTCTACCTCGACCGCCCGGACGTGATGAGCAAATTCACCACCACGGTCAGCGCCGAGCAGCATGCCTACCCGGTGCTGCTGTCCAACGGCAACCCGGTCGCCAGCGGCAGCGAGGAGGGCGGTCGTCATTGGGCAACCTGGGAAGACCCGTTCAAGAAGCCGGCCTACCTGTTCGCCCTGGTCGCCGGTGACCTCTGGTGCGTGGAAGACAGCTTCACCACCATGAGCAGCCGTGAGGTGGCGCTGCGCATCTACGTCGAGCCGGAGAACATCGACAAGGTGCAGCACGCGATGGACAGCCTCAAGCGCTCGATGAAGTGGGACGAGGAGGTCTACGGCCGCGAGTACGACCTGGACATCTTCATGATCGTCGCGGTCAACGACTTCAACATGGGCGCCATGGAGAACAAGGGCCTCAACATCTTCAACTCCAGTTGTGTGCTGGCCAAGGCCGAGACTGCCACCGACGCCGCGCATCAGCGCGTCGAAGCCGTGGTGGCACACGAATATTTCCACAACTGGTCGGGCAACCGCGTGACCTGCCGCGACTGGTTCCAGCTGTCGCTCAAGGAAGGCTTCACCGTATTCCGCGACAGCGAGTTCTCTGCAGACACCCACTCGCGCACCGTCAAGCGCATCGAGGACGTGGCCTACCTGCGCACCCACCAGTTCGCCGAGGACGCCGGCCCAATGGCCCACCCGGTTCGCCCGGACGCGTACATGGAAATTTCCAACTTCTACACCCTGACCATCTACGAGAAGGGTTCGGAAGTGCTGCGCATGATTCACACCCTGCTCGGGCCGGAGCTGTTCCGCAAAGGCTCGGACCTGTACTTCGAGCGCCACGACGGCCAGGCCGTGACCTGCGACGATTTCGTCAAGGCCATGGAGGATGCCAGCGGTATCGATCTGACCCAGTTCAAGCGCTGGTATACCCAGGCCGGCACGCCGCGTCTGGAAATCAGCGAGGCCTATGACTCCGCTGCGCAGCGCTACAACCTGAGCTTCCGCCAGAGCTGCCCGTCCACGCCGGGGCAGAGCGAGAAGCTGCCGTTCGTGATTCCGGTGGCGCTCGGCCTGCTCGATGCCCAAGGCTTTGAGCTGCCGCTGCGCCTGCAGGGCGAAAGCGCGGCGCAGGGCACCAGTCGCGTGCTGTCGGTGACCGAAGCCGAGCAGACCTTCACCTTCGAGGCTATTGCCGAGAAGCCGCTGCCGTCGCTGCTGCGTGGCTTCAGTGCGCCGGTCAAGCTCAGCTTCCCCTACAGCCGTGACCAGCTGATGTTCCTCATGCAGCACGATTCGGATGGCTTCAACCGCTGGGAAGCTGGCCAGCAGCTTTCTGTGCAGGTCCTGCAGGAACTGATCGGCCAGCACCAACGTGGCGAAGCCCTGGTGCTGGATCAGCGCCTGGTCACCGCGCTGCGCACCCTGCTCGAAGACGAGTCGCTGGATCAGGCCATGGTCGCGGAGATGCTCTCGCTGCCAGGCGAGGCCTATCTCACCGAGATCAGTGAGGTGGCGGATGTCGAAGCCATCCACGCTGCCCGCGAGTTCGCTCGCAAGGAACTGGCCGACGTGCTGTTCGCGCCGCTGTGGGCGCGCTACCAGGCCAATCGCGAAGTCTCCAAGGCCACGCCTTACGTGGCCGAGGCGGCGCACTTCGCCCGCCGCAGCCTGCAGAACATCGCGTTGTCCTACCTGATGCTCAGCGAGAAGCCTGAAGTGCTGGCGGCCTGCGTCGATCAGTTCGACAACGCCGACAACATGACCGAGCGCCTGGCGGCCCTGGCCGTGCTGGTCAACTCGCCGTTCCAGGAGGAGCAGAGCAAGGCCCTGGCCATGTTCGCCGACTTCTTCAAGGACAACCCGCTGGTCATGGATCAGTGGTTCAGCGTGCAGGCTGGCTGCCCGCTGCCGGGTGGTCTGGAGCGTGTGCATGCGCTGATGCAGCACGAAGCCTTCACCCTGAAGAACCCGAACAAGGTGCGTGCGCTGATCGGTGCCTTCGCCAACCAGAACCTGATCAACTTCCACCATGCGGACGGGGCGGGCTATCGTTTTCTCGCCGATCAGGTAATCACCCTCAATGCCCTCAATCCGCAGATCGCTTCGCGCCTGCTGGCGCCGCTGACCCGCTGGCGCAAGTACGGTTCGGCGCGTCAGGCACTGATGAAGGCCGAGCTGGAACGCATCCTCGCCTCCGGTGAGCTGTCCAGCGATGTCTATGAAGTGGTGAGTAAAAGCCTGGCCTGAGGCTGATGCTGTTCAGGTAGAGCTCTCGAAGTAGGCCTGGTAGGAGCCCCCGCTTCGGGGCGAAGCACTTTTAGTCCCTCTCGCCGGTTCGCGGCGGGGCGCCGCTCCTACAGATTCGGTGTGTCGACGCCTGAGTGAATGGCAACAGGCCTGAAACGGGTTTTGCTCCATAAAAAAGTGTTACCGATCTCTGGTTGGTAACACTTTTTTGTTACCCAATGAAATATGCATGCAATTCGTTATGCCTTTGCACACTTAAGTTCGGGCTTCGTCGCTTGACAGCGCGGTGATCTTCGTCCCTCTGCTGCGCCGCAAGGCGCGTGGTAAGTGGCATAAAGCGTCGGATCGTAGGACAAAGTGCGCCAGTTTTTCTGACGTATTGGTCAGTGGCTGATCAGTCACGAAAAGAAACTGGCCAACAGCTCTTCCAAGCCTGTTTGCGCTGATACACCTGTTTGAATTGGCACCATGGTTGCAGTACCGAGCTGGATCTGACCGCGTGCGAGCGCGCGCTGGTCGCTGGAACATGTCGCTGCAAATAAAAACAGAAGCCGTCGTCAGTACGGCAATCGCGACCCGGATACGGGATCGCCCAAAAGAATGATCTGTCCACGGAGTGAGTCTCGATGGAAATTAAGTCCCGCAAGCCCGTTCTACGTTTTGCCCCGGCCAAGGCCGGCTTTGCGTTCGCTGGCGTTCTGCCTTTGCTGGTCGCCGCCCAGGCTCAAGCGGTGGAGTTCAGCTTCGCCGACAACGAAATCACCGGTTCCATCGACACCACCGTCTCCTACGGCCAGCTGTGGCGCGTACAGGGTCAGGACAAGACCAACAACGACATCAACACCAACGACGGCAATCGCAATTTCGATACCGGCCTGGTTTCCGAAGTGTTCAAGATCACCACCGATCTGGAAGCTTCCTACCAGAACTACGGTGTTTTCGTGCGTGGCACCGCTTTCTATGACACCCAGATCATGGACAAGCGCAACGACTACTACGACGCAAATACTCCGGCTCAGCCCAGCCAAAGCTATCCGCGCGACAACACCTTCACTCGTGAAACCCGCCACAAGGCCGGCCGCGATGCGCAGATTCTCGACGCCTATGTCTATGGCAACTGGGACGTGGCCGATATGCCGGTCTCTGGTCGTTTCGGTAAGCAGGTATTCAACTGGGGCGAGGGTCTGTTCTACCGCGGCGGTATCAACACCACCAACCCGGTCGATGCTGCCAAGTTCCGCCTCCCCGGCGCGGAAGTGAAGGAAGTTCTGGTGCCGGTCGAGGCACTGAGTTTCAACATCGGCTTGACCGATAATCTCTCGATGGAAACCTTCTACCAGTTCAACTGGAAAGAGACTGCTATCGATCCGGTCGGCACATACTTCTCTGAGACCGATTTGTTTGCCGATGGTGGCCATACCGCTTACAACCAGAGTGGTGCTTTGGCCGGTGCACTCACACCAAACCCTCTGCTTGGCGGTCTCTCTCTCTATCAAGCCTCGGTTTTGAACCCTGCCCACGGATTGAATGGCAGTTCGTTTGCCACGCCTGACGCTTTTAAGGTCGCTTCGATCAAGAATGATCTCAACGCTAAGAATGATGGGCAGTTTGGCGTGGCGTTCCGCTACATTGCGGAAGAGTTAAACTCCACTGAGTTTGGCTTCTACTTTGTTAACTACCACGCTAAAGAGCCTGCGATTTATGCTCAGCTTGACGACGCTTATGGCGGTATGACCGCAGGGCAGTTCGGCGCTCTGGTTGGTAGCGCACCTGTTCAGGGGGCAGCGTTGCAGGCTGCAGCAGCAGCAGGGGTTGCAGGTAGTCCCGCTGCTGTGGCTGCTATTGCTCAGCAAATTGCAGGTGGTCTGGTCTCGGTAGACTTGGCTGATCAGATTCAGGCAAGCCGGCAATACGCCGAAGATGTCCGGATGATGGGGCTTAGCTTCAACACTACCGTAGGAAACGCTTCGGTGTTTGGTGAGTTCTCCTATCGCCCTAATTTGCCGATTGGTATCGCCACCACTAACGACCTATTGGGGCAAGTGCTCCAGCAAGCGCCACAGATTGCGTTGGGGCAACAGGTACAAGTTGGTGGTCAGACGGTAAGCCTTGCTAACCGTCGCTTGAGCAACTACGAGCGTGTTGAGGCTTTCAATACTTCCGTTGGTACCATCTACAACTTTGGGCCGTCGCTGGGTTTCGACTCCCTTTTTGGTGTTGCTGAACTCGGTTCTGAGCATATTCGTGGCAGCAATCTGAAGTACACAGATTTCCAGGGTAACGTGCGCTATTACTCTGGCCGCGCTAACGGTTCCTATATCTCTGGCTACGACCGCGACGATCAGATCAACAAGAACGCCTACGGCTACACCCTGGTGCTCTCCGGCACCTGGAACGACGTTTACGCTGGCGTGAACCTGTCGCCGTTCGCCGTGTTCAAGCATGACTTCGAAGGCAACTCGCACCAGACCGGCAACTTCATCGAAGGGCGCAAGGCGTACACCCTCGGTATGCGCGCCAGCTACCTGAACAGCCTGGAAGCCGAGATCCAGTACACCGAGTTCTATGGCGCTGGTCAGAACAACGGTGCGCGTGATCGCGACAACATCGGGCTCAACGTCAAGTACTCCTTCTAAGAGGACGTCTACAAATTGCTGCGCTCGGCCATGCTGCGTTGGAACCAGCCTCAAAATGCTCATGTACTGCTCGTACACGCCGCTTTTTCGACTGGTTTCGTCTTGCCTGGCCTTCGCTCGCTGCTTTGTAAACACCCTCTGTACCTATAACCAGAAACACGCCGGGCGCCCTCGGGCGCCCGACAATACTCTTCACGGAGAATTACCCATGCTGAACAAGCACAGGCTGATGGCCGTAGCCGTTGCGCTGGCGTTTTCTGCCGGTTCCGCGCTGGCTGCCGTTTCCCCGCAGGAAGCCGCCAAGCTCGGCGATACCCTGACTCCCTTCGGCGCCGAGAAGGCTGGCAACGCTGCCGGCACCATTCCGGCCTGGACCGGTGGCATCACCCAGGCACCGGCTGGCTACACTCGCTCGGGCCAGCACCACGTCAATCCGTACCCGGAAGACAAGCCGCTGTTCACCATCACCGCGGCCAACCTGAGCCAGTACGAGGCCAATCTGACGCCGGGTCAGATCGCCATGTTCAAGGCTTACCCGGAAACCTATCAGATGCCGGTGTACCAGACCCGCCGCTCCGGCTCCGCGCCGCAGTGGGTCTATGACAACACCGTGAAGAACGCCACCAGCGCCAAGCTGGTCGATGGCGGCAACGGCTTCTCCGATGCCTACGGCGGTATCCCGTTCCCGATTCCGCAAAATGGTGTCGAGGCGCTGTGGAACCACATCGCCCGCTACCGCGGTACCTACATCGTGCGTCGTGCCTCGGAAGTGGCAGTACAGCGCAATGGCGCCTACTCGCTGGTCACTTCGCAGCAGGAAGCGCTGTTCAAGTACTACCTGCAGAACGGCTCCTTCGCCGACCTGAACAACATCATGTTCTACTACCTGTCCTTCACCACCAGCCCGGCGCGCCTTGCCGGTGGTGCAGTACTGGTTCACGAGACTCTGGATCAGGTCAAGGAACCTCGTCAGGCCTGGGGCTACAACGCTGGTCAGCGCCGTGTGCGTCGTGCACCGAACCTGGCCTACGACACCCCGATCGCTGCGGCTGACGGTCTGCGTACCGCCGACGACACCGACATGTTCAACGGTGCCCCGGATCGCTATGACTGGAAACTGGTGGGCAAGAAGGAAATCTACATCCCGTACAACAACTACAAGGTCACCAGCCCTGACGTTAAGTACAAGGATCTGCTGCAGGTCGGTCACCTCAACCCGGCTCTGACTCGTAACGAGCTGCACCGTGTGTGGGTCGTCGAGGGCACGCTGAAGTCCGGCGCCCGCCATATCTACTCCAAGCGTACCCTGTTCCTCGACGAGGACAGCTGGCAGGCAGCTGTGGTGGATCAGTACGACGGTCGTGGTGAGCTGTGGCGCGTTTCCATCGCCTACCTGAAGAACTACTACGACCTGCCGACCACCTGGTCTGCACTCGATGTGTTCCATGACCTGCAGGCGCGTCGTTACCACGTGCAGAACCTGGACAACGAAGAGAGCAACACCATCGACTTCACCCAGGCCACTCCCGACGACGGTTATTTCAAACCGGCCGCCCTGCGTCGCCGCGGCACGCGATAATAGTCGTGTAGTCTCATGCGAAGGCCGCTACAGTAGTAGCGGCCTTTTCGTATCAGCTTGGCGAATAGGCTTCTATCACGCGGGTTTTGCCTTAACAAAACATAACGTCGCGCCAATTGTCAGGGCTTTCCGAAGCTCGCTAGGATGGGCGTGATCAGTAGTACCGCCTATAACAAGAAAGGGGGAAGGTATATGAGTGAGCCCGTCATGCGGCGCACCCAGTCCGGTCTGGCGCCCATCCTGGCGCGCAAATCGGCGCTCCGTGTCCATTCGCCGCTGGCTAAAGCGCTCTCGCTGTGCAGTGTGCTTTCCATTCTGGCTTTCGCTGCCGCACCCTTGCAGGCCGAGACCTCGGCTGCGGCTGATGCTGGCTACGCCATCGAGTCTCCCAAGGCCGTGGACAGCCTGTTGCTCGATGTGGCCAATACCGGTGAGCGCCTGGTTGCCGTTGGCGACCGTGGCCACATTCTCTATTCCAACGACCAGGGGCAGAGCTGGCAGCAGGCCAAGGTGCCGACCCGCCAGATGATGACGTCGCTGTTCTTCGTCGATGCCCAGCATGGCTGGGTGGTCGGTCACGATGCGCAGATTCTCGCGACCACCGATGGCGGCCTGACCTGGACCAAGCAGTACGAGGACCTCGAGCTCGAAGCGCCGCTGCTGGATATCTGGTTCAAGGATCTTCAGACCGGTTACGCCGTGGGCGCTTATGGCGCGCTTCTGGAGACCACCGATGGTGGCCAGAACTGGGAAGACGTCAGCGACCGTCTCGACAACGAAGACGCCTATCACCTCAACGCCATTGCCGCCGTGAAGGACTCCGGTCTGTTCATCGTCGGTGAGCTGGGTCTGATGTTCCGCTCCGCAGACTGGGGGCAGACCTGGGAGCGTATCGAGGATCTGCCCTACGAGGGTTCGCTGTTCGGTGTGATCGGTACCGACCAGCCAGCCACTCTGTTGGCCTATGGTCTGCGCGGCCACCTGTTCCGCTCCACCGATTTCGGTGACAGTTGGCAGCAGATCACGCTCAACACCCCGAACAATGGTCCGCTGGAATTCGGTCTGGCCGATGGCGCGCTGCTCAACGATGGCAGCGTCGCGGTCGTCGGGCACGGTGGCACTGTGCTGCGCAGCAAGGATCACGGCCAGACCTTCAGCCTGATCAACCGTCCCGACCGCCTCTCTCTGGCCGGGGTAGCTGCACTGGATAACGGCAACCTGATCCTGGTGGGGCAGGGCGGCGTTCACCTCGCCGCCTCGACTGGCGCCGATCTGGGCCAACAATAACAAGCCGGGAGCCTTTGCATGACCAAGCATCAACAACAGCCTGCTTCCTTCCTCGAGCGGCTGATTTTCAACAATCGCCCGGCGGTTATCCTGATCTGCCTGCTGATCAGCATCTTCCTGTTCTATCAGGCTGCTCAGGTACGCCCGCAGACCAGCTTCGAGAAGATGATTCCGCTGGGGCACCCCTATATTCAGAAGATGCTCGAACACCGTAACGACCTGGCCAACCTGGGCAATACGGTGCGCATCTCGGTGGAAGCCACCGACGGTGACATCTTCAGCAAGGAATACATGGAAACGCTGCGGCAGATCCATGACGAGGCGTTCTACATTCCAGGCGTCGACCGTTCCGGTCTGAAGTCGCTGTGGAGTCCGAGCGTGCGCTGGACCGAAGTGACCGAAGAAGGTTTCGCCGGCGGTGAAGTGATCCCGCAGACCTACGACGGTTCCACCGACAGTCTCGAGGATCTGCGCAGCAACATCCTCAAGTCGGGTCAGATCGGGCGCCTGGTGGCGAACAACTTCAAGTCCAGCATCGTCGATATTCCGCTGCTCGAGTCCTACCCGGACCCGAATGATCAGAGCAAGCTGATCAAGCTGGACTACCAGAAGTTCTCTCACGAGCTGGAAGAGAAGATTCGCGAGAAATACGAAGCGCAGAATCCCAAGGTCAAGGTGCACATCATCGGCTTCGCCAAGAAGGTCGGTGATCTCATCGATGGTCTGATCGGTGTGGCGCTGTTCTTCGCCGTGGCCATTGGCATTACCTTCGTGCTGCTGCTGTGGTTCACCCACTGCTTCAAGAGCACCATGGCGGTTGTGATCACCACGCTGATCGCGGTGATCTGGCAGCTTGGTCTGCTGCATACACTGGGCTTTGGTCTCGACCCCTACTCGATGCTGGTGCCTTTCCTGGTGTTTGCCATCGGTATCTCTCACGGTGTGCAGAAGATCAACGGGATCGCCATGGCATCGGGTGAGGCGACCGACGCCCTGTCTGCCGCGCGTATGGCCTTCCGTCAGCTGTTCATCCCGGGTCTGGTGGCGTTGCTGTCCGACGCGGTTGGCTTCGTGACCTTGTTGCTGATCGACATCGGCGTGATCCGCGAGTTGGCCATCGGCGCATCGATGGGCGTGGCGGTGATCATCCTCACCAACCTGATTCTGCTGCCGGTGGTGATTTCCTATATCGGTATTGGCAACCGTGCGGTGAAGAAGAGTCGCGAGGAGGCCGCCAAGGACCATCCATTCTGGCGCGCCATTTCCAACTGCGCTCACCCGATGGTTGCACCGATCTCCGTTGTCGTTGCCGTGGTGGCGCTGGCCGGTGGTGTCTGGTACGGCCAGAACCTGAAGATCGGCGACCTCGATCAGGGCGCACCGGAGTTGCACTCGGACTCGCGCTACAACCTGGACAACGACTTCGTCATCCGTAACTACTCGACCAGTTCCGACGTACTGGTAGTCATGATCAAGACCGGCCCTGAAGGCTGCTCTACCTATGACAGCCTGGCCGCCATGGACGAGCTGATGTGGAAGATGGAGAACACCGAGGGTGTGCAGTCGGCGATTTCCATGGTCACCGTGTCCAAGCAGGTGATCAAGGGCATGAACGAGGGCAACCTGAAATGGGAAACCCTGTCGCGCAATCAGGACGTACTGAACAACTCGATCGCCCGCGCCGACGGCCTGTACAACGCCGACTGCTCGGTGGCACCGGTGCTGGTGTTCCTCGAGGATCACAAGGCCGAGACGCTGTCGCGCGCCGTGGCTGCTGCCGAAGCGTTCGCCGCGCAGCACACCACTGACGAGCTGCAGGTCGTGCTGGCTGCCGGTAATGCCGGTATCGAGGCGGCTACCAACGAAGTGATCGCGGCGTCCGAGACCACCATGCTGATCGCGGTGTACGCGGCAGTGAGCATCATGTGCCTGCTGACCTTCCGTTCCCTGGCTGCGACCCTGTGCGTGATCCTGCCGCTGGTGCTGACGTCGGTGCTGGGCAACGCACTGATGGCGTTCATGGGCATCGGCGTCAAGGTCGCTACCCTGCCGGTGATCGCGCTGGGGGTGGGTATCGGTGTCGACTACGGCATCTACATCTACAGCCGCCTGGAGACCTATCTGCGCCAGGGTATGTCGCTGCAGGAAGCCTACTACGAGACGCTCAAGTCTACCGGTAAGGCGGTGCTGTTCACCGGCGTCTGCCTGGCGATCGGCGTGGCGACCTGGATCTTCTCGGCGATCAAGTTCCAGGCCGATATGGGCCTGATGCTGACCTTCATGTTCCTCTGGAACATGATTGGTGCGATCTGGTTGCTGCCGGCCCTGGCTCGTTTCCTGATCAACGCCGAGAAAATGCGCACCAAGGCTTGATGCCTGTCGCGTAGAACGAAAACCGCGGCCCTCGGGCCGCGGTTTTTTGTTTTATGGCTCTGGCGGTGACGAGAGTGTCTCGTCGTCGTACGCGGTGGGTGTGCACGGCAGGTCCCATCTCACCCCTCGTAGGGTGCGCCATGCGCACCGGGGATGAGGAGGTCAATCAGACTGTTTCGTTGAGCGTTCTTGCCCGATCCAGTCTCATGTCCCGATAGGGCGGTGCGCCATGCGCACCGGGGGTGAGGAGGTCAATCAGTCTGTAGCCCGGATGAAGTCCGGGGCTTCGTCGGCAGTACGTAGGGTGGGCCGGGCGGCGATCCGTTTCAGCCCACCAAGGTCAGCCGCTATTGGTGGGCTAAAGCCCACCCTACCACTTGCACGCCTCGAACTGCGTATCCTGCAAGCCCATCGCGCGCCTAGCGCGGGTACAGCGGCGGCAGCGCGCTGCTTTCCTGCGGCGCTGCGCTTGGCTCCTGTGCGGCAGGCAGGTTGCGAATCGCCTTCCACAGCTCCTCGCCTTGCCATTGCTGGCCAACTTCGCTGTACAGCGCGCCGTTGAGACCGTCCAGCGCGTCCGACAGCGGTACGTAGCGCGCGGCCATATCGGCGAGGGTTTCCGGCTGTTGGCGAGCCCAGGCGTCGAGTGCATGACGAGTGGCCTGGGCATCGCCGGCCTGGCAGGCGCGCTTGATGTCGTCGAGCAGCGTGCGTGGGCTGGGGCCGTTCTGCGCCGCGCGCTGGATCGCCGGTTGCCTGCGGGCATGCCACCACAAGCCGAAGCCGAGCAGCGTGGTCAGGCTCAGCACAGCGCAGGCCAGCTGCCATGGCCACAGTTGCGGCCCCTCGATGACCTGGGTCGTTACCATCGGCGTGTTGGGTTGCTCGTCGTTGTGCAGTTGCGGGTTCTCCGCGACCTGCAGCGTACGGGCGGAGAGGGTGGTGCGCTCCAGCGTGTCGGTCTGGGTGTTCCACCACATCACTTCCAGCGGCGGCAGATCGAAACTGCCGCTGCGATTGGGCACCAGCGCCTCGCGTTCTTCGCGGGTGCCGATGATGCCGTTCTCACTCTTCTGGTCGCTCATCTGCGGCTGATCTGGGTAGCGCCGCAGGCCGTCGACCTGGGTCGCCGGTAATGGCGGCAGTTGAGCGCTGGAGAGGCCATCGACCTTGAGAATCAGGCGGCGGGTCAGGGAATCGCCGACCTGGCTCTGCTCCGGTTGCGGGTTCCAGGTTTCCGCCAGGCCCAGGGCGCGCGCCGGTAGCCAGGGCACGTCAGCCGGGTAGTCCGCCGGCTTGGGTTTGACCTGTAGAGGAATGTCCGGTGATTTGACTCGCGAGACCTTGCCCGCGCGCGGTCCGAAAGGCAGGAAGTCGTTGTTGCGCGAGCGGTCGACCAGGGTCGCGCTGAAGGTCTGGCCCGGGATCAGCAGTTGGCCGCTGCGCTGCGGATAGATGGCGTACTGCAGTTCGATCACGCCGTGCAGCACGCCACCGATGCTCTTCTCGTAGGTGCGGGGTTCGCCCAGTTGTTCGACACGCGCATCCGCTATGCGCAGGGGCGTCAGGCTGCTGTCGTCGTACATGGACACCGAGTGGTAGATGCGCAGGGTCAGCACGGCCTGGGCCTGAACGTAGACATCCTCCTGATCGAGGCTGGCATCGATGAATACCGGTGCCAGCTGTTCGCCATTGCCGGCACTGACGGCTGCCTCGACGGTCAGCGTGATCGGCAGGGTTTCGGCGTCTTCCAGGCGGATCGCAGGGATCGTCACTTCGCCGTTGCGCCGTGGCTGCAGGGTCAGGATCCAGCGAGTGCTGGCGCGCGGCGTATCGCCGATGCTGCTCAGGCGATTGACCTGGCGGCTGCCAAGCACCTCGAAGTCTTCCTCCAGCGGCTTCAGGTCGGGGCGGCCGAAGCGGGTCGGGTCGGTCGATTCCAGCGTCAGCACCACGGTTTCGCCTTCACTCAGGCGTGTGCGGTCGACGCTGGCGAAAAAGGCTTCGGCATGGGCCTGCCCCGCGAGCACTAGAAGAAGCAGGAAGACCAGACGCTTCATCGATTCGAGTCCTGACGCTGTTGCTGTTCATACCAGAATTTGCGCCGCAGCAGTTCGGCCGGGTCATCCGGGATCTGCCGCAGCCATTGTTCCAGCGCTTGTCGGCGTTCGGCCGCCGTGCCCAGATCGGCTTCCGTTAGGGGTTGCTCAACGGGCTTGGCGTCGCCTGGGGGTTCACTGCTGGTGCTGGGTTGGGTGTCTTCCCCGGCGCCATTGGCGCTGCCCTGTACTTCGCTGTTTTCACTGTTCTCGCCAACACTGCCTGGTTGGCTGGGCTGCGTGGCAGTACTCTCGGCGGGCTGGCCGGCCGACGATTCATTCGGCTGCGATTGCTCGTTGGCTTGTTCCGGCTGCTCGGCCGAATCATCCTCGCCGGATTGCTGCTGATTTTCGCGCTGACGCAGCGCTTGCTCCACCAACGCCTTGTTTTGCTGTGCCGCGGCCAGCTCCGGCTGGCGCTCCAGGGCCTGCTCATAGGCATCCAGCGCGGCCTCCAGTTCGCCGGCCTTGGCCAGGGCATTGCCACGATTGTAATGATCGGCTGCGCTGTCGCCCTTGGCGAAACGCTCTGCGGCGGCGGCATAATCCTCGGCCTCGTAAAGCGCCTTGCCTTGCCACTGCGGATCGACGAAGCGTTGCGCGGCCTCGGCCGGACGTTGCGTCTGCAGCAGGCGCTGGCCCTGCTGATCAGGGCGCAGCCAGAGGTCGTCGAATTCGAAGGCATGGCTGCTCTGTGGCGGCAGCATCAGCAGTAATGGCAGGCAGAACAGCCAGCCGCGACGACCGGCGCAGGCGGCGAGCAACAGCAGTGGCAGCAGGAACCAGTAGCCCTGGTCGACATGACTGTCGAGCTGTGTCGGCTCACCCGCTGCGCGCATGGCCTGCGGGCCGTCGAGCAGGCCCAGGCGGCGCAGGTCATCGTCGTCCAGGCGGATCGGCGCATAGCGGCCGCCATGGGCTTCAGCGGTTTCCCGCAGGCCGCGCGCATCGAGGCGTGGAATCAGGATGGCGCCGCGCGAATCCTTGAGGAAGCTGCCGTCTTCCTGCACCACCGGCGCGCCTTCGCGACTGCCCACGCCGAGAATCAGCAGCGGTACCGAGCGTTTCTCCAGCGCTTGCTGGATGCCGCTGCGTTCCTCTTCATCAAGTGCGCTGGTAATCAGCAGCAGGCGACCCTGGCCCAGTTGCGCCTGGTCGAGCAGTTGCAGTGCGCGGGCCACAGCCAGATCGGCGCGCCGCCCCGGCTCCGGCATCAGTGAGGGTTTCAGTGCCTCCAGCAGGTTACGGCTGGTGGCCAGGTCATCGGACAGTGGCACCAGGCTGTGCGCGCTGCCGGCGTAGACGATGATCGCCGTCTGCGTATCGCGACGCGCTTCGAGCAGGTCGAACACTTTGCGCCGGGCCTGCTCCAGTCGATTGGGGCGGCCGTCGGTGGCGAGCATCTGCGGTGTCAGTTCGAGCACTATCAACAGTGGGTCGGCAGGTTTCTGGTTGCTCTGCTCGACGCGCTGCCAGCTGGGCCCGAGCAGCGCCAGTACGGCCAGCAGCCAGGCCAGGCCGAGCGCCAGCCAGGGCAGCTTGCTGGAGCGGCCGCTGCCCCCCTTGAGCAGCACCTGATGGAACGCCGCCGGCAACAGCAGTTGCCAGCGTCCGCTCTGACGCTCGCGATGCCACAGGCGCCAGAGCAACCAGGCCAGCAACGGCACGGCCAGCAGCCACAGTGGGCGCAGCCACTCAGGCCAGAGCAGGCTCATGCACGCCTCCGCAGCCGCTGCAGCAGGTCAGGCCACAGTATCTGGCCGACCAGTAACAGCGAGCCCAGTAGCGCCAGCGCCAGCGGCCAGGCATAGAGCGCCAGGGCCGGGCGGGCTAGGGTCGGTTGCTGGGCGACCGGCTCGAGGCGGTCGAGGGTCAGTTCGATCTGCTGCAGCTCGGCCTGATCGCGCGCGCGGAAATACTCCCCACCCGTGACGTCAGTGATCGCGCGCAGGCTGGTTTCGTCCAGATCCAGGGCGCTGAAGCCGAAGCTGCCGAAGGCACCGCTTTGCTGCGGATCGGCGCCGATGCCGATGGCATAGATGCGCACGCCTTCATCGGCGGCCAGTTGCGCGGCCACCATCGGATCGATCTCGCCACCGTTATTGGCGCCGTCGGTGATCAGCACCAGCACGCGGCTTTGCGCCGGGCGCTGGCGCAGGCGTTTCACTGCCAGGCCGATGGCATCGCCGATGGCGGTGTTCTTGCCGGCGATGCCGATCATGGCTTCGTCCAGCCAGGTGCGTACCGTATGGCGGTCGAAGGTCAGCGGTGCCTGCAGATAAGCCTGGCTGCCGAACAGGATCAGGCCGACCCGATCACCACGGCGGCCTTCGATAAAATCGCCGAGCAGGCGTTTGACCAGTTCCAGGCGGCTGATGGGCTCGTCGTCCCACTGCATGTCGGCGTAATCCATGGAGCCGGAGACATCCACCGCCAGCAGCAGGTCGCGGCCGCTGGCGGGCAGTGGCAGGGGGGCGCCGACCCACTGCGGCCGGGCAGCGGCGCACAGCAGCAGGCACCAGAGCAGCACCAGCGGGGCTTGCTGACGCCAGCTGGGCAGAGCGGCGCGGGCGCGGCGCCCGCTCAGGGCCTGCAGCTCGTCGAGAAAACCGACGCGCAGCGCTGCGTCGCCACTGTCGGCTGGCGGCAGCAGCAGGCGCAGCAGCCAGGGCAGCGGCGCGAGCAGAAAGACCCAGGGCCAGGCGAACTCAAACATGCTTGCGAATCCAGATGGCGATGGCCTGATCGAGCTCCACGATGGCTTTGTCGCTCAGGGTGCACTGTGGCCTGTAGCCGCCATCGACCAGGATCATCCAGCGGGTCAGGCCCGCCGCTGGGCAGCGGTTATCGAGAAACGCCAGCCAGGCGCGGCTGCTTAGGGTGTGGCTGGCGCTCTCGGGATAGCGTTCGCGGCACAGGCGCTTGAGCAGGGCGTTGAGCTGCTGCAGCCAGGGGCCAGCCGGGGCGCCGTCATAAGGTTTGCTCAAGCGCGACAGTTCATCGAGCGCCGCCTGGCGCAGCGGGTCGAGTGGCTGCTGCGTAGCCTCCTTGGGTGCGCGTCGGCGCCAGTTGCGCAGCAAACGCCACAGTCCCCAGCCGAGCAGTGGCAGCAGCACGGCCAGCAACCACCAGCCCGGAGCCGGCGGCCACCAGAGTACGGCGGGCGGATCGATCAGCGGCTGCAACTGGTCGATGGGGTTCATAGCGACTTTCTCGAATGCAGGGTGCTGAGCTGTTCCTGCAATTGCTCGACCAGTTCGAACTGGGTGCTCAGCGGCAGCAGCGGCACACCGAGCTTCTGCGTCAGGCGCTGCCAGCGTGCTTCACGGGCCTGGGCCTGGGCGCGATAGGCCTGGCGCAGGTCAGCATTATGGCTGTCGAGCTCCAGCTGTGCGCCGTTCTGGGTAAAGCGCAGCAGGCCGGCGGCCGGCAGGGCGTGATCGAGCGGGTCGGACAGCGGCAGCAGCAACAGATCGGTATGGCGCGCGAGCAGGGTCAACTGCTGTTCGGCGTTATCGCTGAGGGCGCGCTCATCGCACAGCACGATCACCAGGCTACCCGGGCGCAGGACTTCGCGAGCGCGACGCAGGGCCAGGCCGAAGTTGTCGCGGCCGGTGTTGGCCTGGCTCTCCGGGCCGAGCGCCTGGTTGGCGCGGGCCAGCAGGTTGAGCAGTTGCAGCAGACTCTGCTTGCTGCGCCGTGGTTTGACTTCGTGATGGTCGTTATCGGCGAACACCAGGCCGCCGATGCGGTCGTTATGGCCCAGCGCGGCCCAGCCGATCAGCGCTGCGGCGCGTGCGGCCAGCACTGACTTGAAGCACTGGCCGGAGCCGAAGAACAGGCGCTGGCTCTGCTCGGTGATGATGAAGATGGGGCGTTCGCGCTCTTCGTGGAACAGCTTGGTGTGCGGCTCCTGGGTGCGTGCGGTGACGCGCCAGTCGATGGTGCGCACGTCGTCGCCCGGCTGGTAAACGCGCACCTGGTCGAAGTCCACGCCGCGACCGCGCAGCTTGGAGTGGTGCAGGCCGATCAACGGGCTGCGCCGGGCAGGTGTCGAGAACAGCGGCACCTCATGCACCTTGTGGCGCATGTCGATCAGCTCGCCGAGGGCGATATGGATGCCGGGTTGGCTGGCGGGGTTTTGCATGGGCTTCAGCCCGTAGCCCGGATGCAATCCGGGGAGGCAGCGTGATCAGCCCCGGATTGCATCCGGGCTACGTGGGACAGGCGCATGGGGCGCGGCTGCATCAAGCCACCGCCACCACGTCGAGGATGCGCTGGATCACGCGGTCCTGATCGACGCCCGAGGCCTCGGCCTCGAAGGACAGGATGATGCGATGGCGCAGCACGTCGAACAGCACCGCCTGGATATCCTCGGGGCTGACGAAGTCGCGTCCGGCCAGCCAGGCGTGGGCGCGTGCGCAGCGGTCGAGGGCAATGGAGCCGCGCGGGCTGGCGCCATAGGCGATCCAGTCGGCCAGCTCGGCATCGAACTTGGCCGGCGTGCGGCTGGCCATGACCAGTTGCACCAGGTATTCCTCCACGGCATCGGCCATGTACAGGCCGAGGATTTCCTTGCGCGCGGCGAACACCGCCTGCTGGCTGACCCGGTGCTCGGGCTTGGCCTCACCGTTGAGCGCATCGCCACGGGCCTGGGCGAGGATCTTGCGCTCCACTGCCGCATCGGGAAAACCGATCTTCACGTGCATCAGGAAGCGGTCGAGCTGCGCTTCCGGCAGCGGGTAGGTGCCTTCCTGTTCGATGGGGTTCTGCGTGGCCATGACCAGAAACAGCGGCGACAGGTCGTAGGTGCTGCGGCCTACCGAGACCTGGCGCTCGGCCATGGCTTCGAGCAGCGCCGATTGCACCTTGGCCGGGGCGCGGTTGATCTCGTCGGCCAGTACCAGGTTGTGAAAGATCGGCCCCTGCTGGAACACGAAGCTGCCGGTTTCCGGGCGATAGATCTCAGTGCCGGTGATGTCCGCCGGCAACAGGTCGGGGGTGAACTGGATGCGATGGAACTCGCCCTCGATACCCTCGGCCAGCTCCTTGATCGCCTTGGTCTTGGCCAGACCGGGGGCGCCCTCGACCAGCAAATGGCCGTCGGCGAGCAGCGCGATCAGCAAACGCTCGATGAGCCTTTCCTGGCCGAGAATCTGAGTGGAGAGAAATTGGCGTAACGCGAGCAGCGCTTCACGGTGTTCCATCGTCGGGCTCTTCTGGCGGATGGGCGGGGCTTTTCACGGCCGCGCGTGCAGACCGCCGACTTTAATGCATTTGCGGCTTCAGCCGCTATCTGCGGCGCGGGTCATGAACAGTCTGGCAACAGAAATGCGAGGGACGTCGCCAACGCTGAAATGCCCGCCCTTGGCGAGGGCGGGTCATATAGCCGGGGGCGACGCTATTGCCACTGCGCCAGGAGCCGGCGCTGGGCGAGCAGGGCGCTGTCCTGCGTGGTGGGCGCAAACTGTACGCTCTGCCCCGGCAGGCATTGTGCCAGCTGAGCCACGGCCTGCGGCGTCAGGGCGCCGAGGCGCGGGTAGCCACCGATGGTCTGGCGGTCGTTGAGCAGGATGATCGGTTGGCCATCCGGCGGCACCTGCACGGCGCCCAGCGGGATGCCTTCGGAGATCATCGAACTGCGTTGGCATTGCAGCTGCGGGCCGTTGAGACGAATGCCCATGCGGTCGGCACGCTGGTCGATCAGCCATTGGCTGTTGAAGGCATCGAACAGACTCTGGCCGCGGAAGTCGCCGATCTGTGCACCCAACACCAACTGCAGACGTGGCGCATCTCGGTACTCGGGGATGAACTCGGTGGGCATCTGCCGCGTTGCGCGGGTTCTGCCGGTCCAGGCCAGCGAGTCGCCGACAGCGATGGCGCGGCCATCGCCCTGCAGGCCACCAAGGCCTTCGCGCAGCATGCTGGCGCAGCTGCCCAGCACCAGCGGCGCCTCAAATCCACCTGGCGCTGCGAGATAGGCGCGCGCGCCCTGGCGCGGCTGAGCGAAACTCAGGCGCTGGCCCTTGCGCACTTCGAAGCTGCGCCAGGGCGCCAGCGGCTGGTCGTCCAGCCGCGCACCGAGGTCGGCACCGGTCAGTGCCAGGGTGGCGTCGCGGCTGCATTCGAAATCGGCATTGCCCAGGGTGATCTCCACCACAGCGGCAGTCAGCGGGTTGCCCAGCAGCCAGTTGGCCCAGCGATGGGCGATCCAGTCCAGGGCTCCGCACTGGGTCACGCCGAGGTGGCGCACGCCGAAACGGCCAGCATCCTGCAGTTGAATGAAAGGGCTGCTGCGCAATACGCGCAGGCCGCCATCGATAGCACTCATTGACCGGTCTCCAGCGGACTGTCGTCGCCGCCCAGGCGGATGAATTCGGCGCGCTCGATGGGTACGAAACGCACTCGGTCACCGGGTTGCAGCAGGCTGTAGCCTTCGATGTCGCTGCCGAACAGGCGACTCGGCGTGCGCCCGATCAGGTTCCAGCCACCGGGCGAAACCACCGGGTAGGCGGCCGTCTGCCGTTCGGCGATGCCGACGCTGCCGGCGGCGATGCGCTTGCGCGGCGTGCTCAGGCGCGGCGCGGCGAGGATTTCCTCGACCAGGCCCATGAAGGCGAAGCCGGGCGCGAAACCCAGGGCGAATACCTGATAGGCATGACCGCTGTGCCGGGCGATCACCTCGGCCTCACTGAGCCCGCTGCGCCGTGCCAGCAGTTGCAGCTCAGGGCCGACGCTGCGGTCGTACCAGGTGGGCAACTGATGCTCGCGGCCGCCTTGCAGATCGGCAGGCTGCAAGCCATCGAGTGCTTCGGTGACCTTCGCGCGCGCCTGCTCGCTGTCGAGTTGGCACAGGTCGTAGTGCAGCAGCAGCGTGGTATAGGAGGGCACCAGGTCGATCAGCGCGTCGCCGAATGCGTCCTGCAGGCGCGTGCGTGCCGCCAGCATCCACGGCATGTTGGCCTCATCGATAACGTCGAACAGGCGCAGGATCAGGCTGTCGATGCCGGCCACTTCCAGCCTGGCGTTGGGCGCCTTCATGCCTGAACCAGGCTGTCGAAGGCCTGGCGGATGCGCCTGACGGCGGCGACCGAACTGGCGTTGTCGCCATGCACGCACAGCGTCTGCGCGGCCAGGTGCAGTGCGCTGCCGTCGCTGGCCTGCAGGGCCTCGCCACGCGCCAGGGTCAGCGCCTGGCTGACGATCACCTCGCTGTCGTGATGCACGGCACCCGGCAGGCTGCGGCTGACCAGGAAACCGGCGGCATCATAGGCGCGGTCGGCGAAAGCCTCGAACCACAGGGTCAGGCCGAATTCGTCGCCCAGCGCCTGGGCGGCACTGTTGTCGCGGGTACACATCAGCATCAGCGGCAGCTGGCGGTCGTACCTGGCCACGGCGCTCATCACCGCGCGCAGGGTGGCGGGTTTGCGCATCATGTCCTGATACAGCGCGCCGTGCGGTTTGACGTAGCTGACACGCGTGCCCTGGCTGCGGCAGATGCCTTCCAGCGCACCGATCTGGTAGAGCATCAGGTCTTCGACTTCCTGCGGCGTGCAGTCCATCGAGCGACGGCCGAAGCCGACCAGGTCCTGATAGGCGGTGTGCGCGCCGATGCGTACGTCATGGGCCACGGCCAGGGCCACGGTCTTACGCATCACGCTGGGGTCCGAGGCATGGAAACCGCAGGCGATGTTGGCGCAGTCGATGTAGGGCATTACCTCGGCGTCCAGGCCCATGGTCCAGGCGCCGAAGCTTTCGCCGATGTCACAGTTCAGAAGCAGATCGTTCACGCGGGAGCTCCTCAGGCAGGCAGCCGGTAAGCCGGTGCTGGCGCGGCTTGCGACGGCCGTAGCCGTCATCCATGGCTGTCATTTTTCAACGGCCTGCCGGAGGCGTCCAACTAATTAAAGCGTGCGCCCGATATAGGAAAAGTCGATGAGGCTCAGGCCAGGCGGAACTGCCTGGCGCTACGTCCCAGTGCATCGACCTGGGATGACAAGCCCTCGGTATGGCCGCCCAGGGTATGGCGCAGGTCCTTGCTCTGCCCGGTATGCACGTTGATGGTTTCCATCTTGTCGGCGATGTCCTCGGTGGTGGTGGAGACTTCCTCGATGGCCACCACGACCTGGTTCATTTCGCCGGTCAGGCGCTCCATCGCCGAGGTGATGGCGCTGATGGCGTCGGCCACCTGAGCGGCATGTCGCTCGCTGTCGGCAGCCAGGTTCAGGCCGTTGCTCATCAACTGATGCATGTGCCGGGTCTGTTGCTGGAACTCGCCGACGATGGCGCTGATGTCGGTGGTTGCCGAGACCGTTTTCTGCGCCAGCGAGCGCACCTCATCGGCCACCACCGAGAAGCCGCGTCCGGCATCGCCAGCCCGGGCCGCCTCGATAGCCGCGTTGAGGGCGAGCAGATTGGTCTGGTCGGCGAGACTGTTGATCACATCGACGATACCGTTGACCCGCGCGCTGCTGTGTCCGAGGGCATCGACCTGGCTGTGTGTGTCCTGAATCAGCTGCGCCAGGCGACTCATGCTGTCGACACTGGCGGCGATCACTTCGCCGCCGTTACGTGCCGCATCGTAGGCGCTGGTGGTGGCGGTGCCGACTTGCGCCGTGCGCTGCGCCATGTCGTTGAGGGTGGCGCTGATCTGATGCGAGGCCGAGGCGGCCTGCTCGGTCTGCATTTCCACCTGGGTGCTGTTATCACCCAACTGACGCATGGCATCGCCCAGGTGATGGTGCAGACGGCTCAGCTCGCCGTTGGCGCGCACCACGTCGGCAACGATACCGCCGATGCCCTGGATCATGCGGTTGGCGGCGTCGGCCAGTTGATTGAATTCGTCATGCGGGTTGCTGCCCACCGGCAGTTTGCCGGTGAGATCGCCGGAGGCGACCTGAGTGAGCAACTGAATGACGTTGCGCAGGCGGCTGACCAAGGTGCGTGACGCCTGCAGCAAGGTGAAGCAGAGCAGGGCGGCAACGGCGAGGAAGCTCAGCCCCATCATCCACAGTGCGGACAGGCGGGCCTGCTCGGCTTCCTGCGTGCGGCGCAGCAACAGGCCGCTCTGCAGCGCTTGTGCCTGCTCTTCGATACGCGTCTGCAACTGCTCGCCCAACTGTCGCAGGCGCTGATTGGTCGCGTTGATGCGCTCGATGTTGCCATGGATATCCGTGAACGCCTGGGCATAGCCCTGCACGTTCTTGCCAATCGGCGTGTCCTGCCATTCAAGGTCTGCGATCTGTTCCTGCAATTTGCCGATGGCCGTCAGGGCAATCTGGGCGAACGCCGGGTCGAAGGTCGACAGGTAGTCACGCTGGCTGCTCAGGGCACTGCTAATGAAGGGTTTGATCAGGTCGAAACTGATCGCCTCCAGGGCCTTGCCTTTCTCCGTCAACGTCTTGCGCTGGCCTTCGAAGGGGGTCAGCCCCAGAGCCTGATTGAAGCTCAGCCACTGGCGCTGCTGGGCCAGTTCCTCGAGCAGCACGGCCTGGATCTGCTGGGCGTGTTGCAAGGTCGCGCCGTCTTCCAGCGCTTGGGCTTGCGTCAACAGTTGTCCGATGAGTTCTTGCAGCTCATTGAGGCCGCTGTCGAACTCTGCCTGCAGGTCAGGCGTGATCTGCTGGCGCAGTGCGTTCTGTTGCCACCAGCGGTTCATCAGCTGGGTACTGGCGCTGGCATAGGCTGCCGCCTGCTCCCTTGCCTGCAATGCACTGCTGACGCGATGGTTGGCCCATAACGAGGCGGCCGCCATCAGAATCAGGCTGATCAGGGTGAGCGCGACAAGGGCGCGGAATTTTTGTTGCCAGGACAGTAAAAAGCTCACGTTAACGCCTCGCCATCTTCTTCGGGATGATGCTCAGGAATCGGCAAGTTGTCATACAACTTGATTAAAAGTCTATGGCCGTGTTGTTTCCCGAGAAATGCGAACGGGGCCGCAAGGGCCCCGTGATGAGTTGAATGCTTACCAAAGCGCCAGGGTGTAGCTGAGAATCAGGCGGTTCTCGTCAAGATCGTTGCCGAAATTGGAGCGAACGGTGGCATTACGCCATTTCAGCCCCAGGTTCTTCAGCGGACCGTTCTGTACCACGTAGGCGATATCGGTATTGCGTTCCCATTCCTTGCCTTCGCTGCTGCGGCCCGCCACTTCGACGTTGTCACCGGAGATATAGCGGGTCATGAAGGTCAGCCCGGGGATGCCGATGCTGGCGAAGTTGTAGTCGTAGCGTACCTGCCAGGAACGCTCCTCGACGTTGGCGAAGTCGTTGATCTGCACGAAGTTGACCAGGAACGGGTCGCTGCTGGCGATGTACGGGAACGGATCGTCACCGCTCATGCGCTGGTAGCCGGCGCCGACGGCGTGGCCGCCCAGGCTGTAGGTGAACATGGCGCCGAAGGCCTTGTTGTCGAGGTCACGGAAGTTGCCGTCCTCACGGCTTTGCGAGTAGCGCAGGTCGGTTTTGAACGACTGGCCATCGCCCAGCGGCAGTACGTGCACTAGCGTGCCGTAGTACTGCTGGTAGATATCCTCGAGGGTGCCGTAGTGCAGGCCGGCGGTCAGTTGCGGGGTGAGCTTGTACTCGCCGCCGCCGAACACGAAGGAATCGCTGCTGCCGCCGATGCGGTTGCCGGTCATCTCGGTGTAGTCGGTGGAGCTGTTGGCCTTGATGCGGTTGATCTTGCCGCCCTGCAACGTCAGGTTGTCGACTTCCTGTACGTTGAGCAGCGCGCCCTGGAAGGTCTGCGGCAGCAGGCGCGAGTCGTTGGCCGAGACGATCGGGCTGCGAAAGTGCAGGGCGCCAGCTTTCAGTGTGCTGTTGGAGACCTTCACTTTGGCGGTCAGGCCGAGCTTGGAATACTCATCCTGCGAGCCGCCGGAGCCATCGGCCGGGAGCAGGCCGCTGCCAGCGGTGCCGTCACCGGAGTCGAGCTTCACACCGAGCATCCCCAATGCATCGATACCAAAGCCGACGGTGCCCTCGGTGTAGCCGGACTCCATGCGCAGCAGAAAGCCTTGCGCCCATTCCTCGGCCTTGTCACGGGCGCCGCTCTGACGGAAATCACGGTTGAAGTAGAAGTTGCGCATCTCGACGCTGGCCTTGCTGTCAGCGATGAAATCGGCATGCGCGAGGGTTGGCAGGCCGCCGCCGAGCAACAGCGCGGATGCCAATGAGTAATGGGGTTTCATGGTGCAGTGTCTCCTGTTGGGAGCGCGCAGCCGACGAGAGCGGCTGCTTGGCAGAGCGCGTTTTGAATGATGTTGTTGTGGTCTGCGCAGAGCGCGGCGCCATTCTTCAAAGCGTTGTTCGGCTGCGTCCAACGAGAAAAAACAGGGGGCCAGCGATAGGAAAATTCATCGGCTGTGCGAAAAACCTCTGGCATACAACCTGCTACGCCTGAGGCTGCGTGGGCGCTGCAAATCAGCCCCTGAGAAGAACATTGCGAAGAGGCGGTACGGCATGAATCTGAGATTTCTCGAGACCTTCGTCTGGGTGGCACGGCTCAAGAGCTTCCGCCTGACAGCCGAGAAGCTGTTCAGCACCCAGGCGTCCATTTCCAGCCGCATCGCCGCGCTCGAGGATGAACTCGGCACCCGTCTTTTTCTGCGTGATTCCAAGGGCGTATCGCTGACCCCGGAAGGGCAGAAGGTGCTCGAATATGCCGAGCGCATGATCGACACCATGCAGGCCTTGAAGCAGTCGATCAGCGACACCGGCAACATACAGGGGCGTATTCGCGTCGGGGCGATGGATACCGTCATTCACACCTGGTTGAGTCCGTTCGTAACACGGGTGATGGAGCGCTACCCTGCAGTAGAGATCGAGCTGACCGCCGACACCGCGCGCAACCTCAACGAGCAATTGCTCAAGGGCTATCTGGATATCGTGTTCCAGACCGACATGGTCAACGGCGACAGTGTGCGCAACCTGGAACTGGCTGCCTTTCCGGTGCGTTGGATCGTTCCGACCGGTTCGCTGTACCACCGCAGCTATGCCTCGATGGAGGAGCTTGCACGCGAGCGCATCATCACCTTCTCGAAGAATTCGCGGCCGCATCAGGACATTCTCAACCTGCTGCATGCCGGCAGCGTCAGCGCGCCACGTATCAACTGCGTCAATTCCATTGCCGCAATGACGCGTCTGGTGCGCGACGGTTTCGGTATCGGCGCGCTGCCGCCAGCGCTGGTACATGACGAACTCAAGCAAGGCCTGCTGAGCATTCTCGACGAAGTGCCCGAGCCGCCGCCCTTGCCGGTGGTTGCCACCTGGCGCACGGGCGTGGGTCTCGAGCTCAGCGAGGACATCATCGCCCTGGCCTGCGAAGCGCTGGACGTCTACGCCGAGGAAATGGGCGAGGCCTGCATGGCACGGGTCGCACCAGCGCCGGAACAGCAAAGCGCCTGATTAATCTCCATTCGCTGGTCTGCGGGCCCGGAAACGGCTGCCCGCTGCTGGTGCATTTGTCGCGAAAACGCCCCTTTTCATCCCATAACGATTTCCGATCATGCGCCTCCGGTTTTTCTAGTTGGACAGGGCAGGGCGATGCGCTGAGACTCGAAATCGTCTTCCAGCCGCGCCTTGCGGCGCACAAAAAACAATGAACAGGAGAGCACCATGAAAAGCATCGCATCGCGTTTCGCCATTACCGCTCTGGCTTGCGCACTGGGCTTCGGTGCCCAGGCCGCCGAGCGCTGGAACATGACCGCCGAGAACCCCGATGGCAACTTCATCACCACCGTGGCCAAGGAGTTCGCGCAGGACGTGGAAAAAGCCAGTAACGGCGAACTGCTTATTCGCGTGCACGCCAACTCGGTGCTGTTCAAGCGCCCCGAGGTCAAGCGCGCCGTACAGACCGGCCAGGTGCAGGTAGGTGATGTACTGATGTCGGTGCTGGGCAACGAAGATCCGATCTTCGAAATCGACAGCGTGCCGTTTCTGGTGCGCAATTACGAGCAGGCTCAGGCCCTGTGGGACGCGAGCCGCCCGGCTGTGGAAGAACGCCTGGCCAAGCAGGGCATCAAGCTGCTGTACGCCATGCCCTGGTCGCCGCAGAGCATCTTCACCAAGACGCCGATCGCGAGCATGGATGACTTCAAGGGCATGAAATTTCGTGCCTACAACCCGGCCACTTCGCGCATGACCGAATTGATGGGCGCAGTGCCGACCGTGATCCAGACCGGCGAAATACCGCAAGCCTTCAGTACCGGCATGATCAACGGCATGCTCACCTCGCCGACCACAGGTGTGGACTCCCAGGCCTGGGATTTCTCTTCTTACTACTATGACGTCAAGGCGTTCATTCCGAAGAACTTCGTCATCGTCAACGCCCGCGCCTTCGCCCGCCTGCCGGAAGCGACCCAGGCGGCCGTGCTGGCTGCCGCTGAGCGTGCCGAAAAACGTGGCTGGGCGATTGCCCAGGAGAAGACCAGTGAGCTGGTCAAGACCCTGGCCGACAATGGCATGCAGGTATCCGAGCAGGCCCCGGCGGCGGTGGAGAGCGGCTTCGAGCAGATCGGCCAGAGCATGACCGATGAGTGGCTCAAGCGCGCCGGTGCCGATGGCAAGGCGATTCTCGATACTTACCAGCCTTGATTCTGCTGCCCGCCGCTATCCTGGCGGCGGGCTTTTTCTCGTGGCTTGCCCAGGGAGCCCGTTGTTCATGACCCCACTGCACAAGCTCTACACCCTGTCCGGATGGTTGTCCGGCGTGTTTCTCGTCCTGATCTGTGTGCTGGTCGTGGCGCAGATCGTCGCCCGCCAACTGGGCACCATGGTGCCCGCCGCCGATGAGTTCGCCGCCTACGCGATGGCCGCATCGGGCTTTCTCGCCTTGCCCTACGCCCTGCAGCGCGGCGCGCACATCCGTGTGGAGCTGCTGTTGCGGCTGCTGCCCGCTGGCGGCCGCCGTGTAGTCGATGTACTGGCCACGCTGGTCGGGTTGGGGATCGCCACCTATATGGCCTGGTACTGCGCGTTGTTCGTGCTGGAGTCCTACGAGTTCAAGGAAGTGTCGTCCGGCCTGTTGCCGATTCCCATGTGGCTGCCACAGCTGCCGATGCTGCTGGGCACGCTGATTCTGGTGGTGGCGATGGCCGAGCGCCTGGTGCTGAGCTGTCAGGGCAAGCGCTTCGAGGCTGTCGAAGCCGGTACGGCGATGAGCGAGTGAGCCCGCTGGCTCGACCCTTAATTGCGGCCAGCGCCGCACTGCATTCGTGAGTGAACCCGTGGACTACACAATCATTACAATCACCCTGCTGCTGGCGCTGTTCGTGCTGCTTGGCGGCGGCGTCTGGGTTGCCCTGTCGTTGCTTGGCGTCGGCATCATCGGCATGGAGCTGTTCGGCGGTGCGCCGGCCGGTTCGATCCTCGCTTCCACCAGTTGGGCGTCCAGTGCCAGCTGGACCTTGACGGCCCTGCCGCTGTTCATCTGGATGGGCGAGATTCTATATCGCACGCGCTTGTCCGAAGACATGTTCAACGGTCTGGCGCCCTGGATGCGCGGCCTGCCGGGGCGCCTGCTGCATGTCAATGTGTTCGGCTGTGGCCTGTTCGCGGCGGTCAGCGGCTCTTCCGCAGCCACGGCGGCCACCATCGGTCGCATCTCCCTGCCCGAGCTGAAAGCGCGCGGTTACCCGGAGTCCATCGCCATGGGCTCGCTGGCCGGTGCCGGTACGCTCGGTTTGCTGATTCCGCCGTCGATCATGATGATCGTCTACGGGGTGGCGGCGCAGGTGTCGATCTCGCGCCTTTTCATCGCCGGCATCCTGCCGGGCCTCCTGTTGCTGGCGATCTTCAGCGGTTACCTGATGCTCTGGTCTGCCTGCAATCGCAGCAAGCTGCCGGAAGAGGGCGAGCGTCTGCCGTTCATGGACAAGCTGCGCAAGGCCAAACTGCTAATTCCGGTGCTGGGCCTGATCATCGCGGTGATCGGCTCGATCTATGGCGGCATCGCCACAGCCACCGAGGCTGCTGCCGTTGGCGTGGTCGGTGCGCTGCTGATCGCGCTGTGCTCCGGAGCACTGACCCGGGAAACCTTCATGGCCAGCCTGATGGGCGCGGTGTGCACCTCGTGCATGATCTTCTTCATTCTGCTCGGTGCGGCGTACCTGACCTCGGCCATGAGCTTCACCGGTCTGCCGGCGGCGCTGGCCGACTGGATCATCGCCAAACAGTTGTCGCCGTACCTGTTGCTGCTGGCGCTGACGTTGTTCTTCATTGCCCTGGGCTGCTTCCTCGACGGCATCTCGATCATCCTGCTCACCACCGCAGTGATTCTGCCGGCGGTGCAGGCTGCCGGGATCGATCTGCTGTGGTTCGGCATCTTCGTCATCCTGGTAGTGGAAATGGCGCAGATCACCCCGCCGGTAGGCTTCAACCTGTTCGTCATTCAGAACCTCACCGGACGCAACCTGGGCGCGGTGGCGCGTGCCAGTTTCCCGTTCTTCCTCCTGCTGGTGCTGGCGGCGATCCTGATCACCTTGTTCCCGCAGATCGTGCTGGCGCTGCCCGAGGCGATGCGCGGCGCCTGACCTCTCGCCATGGCCCGCTCGCGCTCCAGTGGCGGGCCATGGTTTTTCTTTTTGCACCGCGCCGGTGCAGCCTTGAAAGAAAATGTCGCAGCGCCGCAAGCGGTTGCAGGCCATCCCTCGTTAAGCTCGCTGGTTATATGTGACCCATCGGTCGCTCTCTTCACGCCGGTCCGCATGCGACTCGCAAGTGTCATCGTCGCTTCATGGACTAACGTTGAACTAACACCTCACGACAGCGATCCAGACCTCCTGTCGAACCACCAGCCTAATGGAGCAAAACCATGGCGTTCTTTACGGCGGCCAGCAAAGCCGACTTCCAGCACCAACTGCAAGCGGCCCTGGCACAGCACGTGAGTGAGCAGGCGCTGCCACAAGTAGCCCTGTTCGCCGAACAGTTTTTCGGCATCATCGCCCTCGAGGAATTGACCCAGCGACGTCTGTCCGACCTGGTCGGTTGCACCCTGTCGGCCTGGCGCATGCTGGAGCAGTTCGATCACGCCAAGCCGCAGGTACGCACCTTCAACCCCGATTACGAGAAGCACGGCTGGCAGTCCACCCATACAGCGGTGGAAATCCTCCATGGCGACATCCCGTTCCTGGTCGACTCGGTGCGCATGGAGCTCAATCGCCACGGCTACAGCATCCACACCCTGCAGAACAGCGTGTTCAGCGTGCGCCGTGACAAGAACGGCCAACTGCTGGAGATCCTGCCGCGCGGCACCCAGGGCGAGGGCGTGCTGCAGGAAGCGTTGATGTTCCTGGAAATCGACCGCTGCTCCACCTCCGCCGAGCTGAAGACCCTGGAAAGGGCTATTCACGAAGTCTTCGGTGACGTGCGCATGAGCGTCGCCGACTTCCAGCCGATGAAGGCCAAGGCGCGCGAGCTGCTGGCCTGGCTGGATCGCGCCAAGCTCAAGGTGGACAAGGCCGAGCTGGATGAAATCAAGGTCTACCTGAACTGGTTGCTGGACAATCACTTCACCTTTCTCGGCTACGAGGAATTCACCGTCGTACCGACCGCCGATGGCGGCAGCATGGTCTACGACGAGAAATCTCTGCTCGGGTTGTCCAAGCGCCTGCGTACCGGGCTGTCGGCCGAGGAGCTGCATATCGAAGCAGAGGCGGTGGCCTACCTGCGCGAGCCGCAGTTGCTGTCTTTCGCCAAGGCTGCGGTACCGAGCCGTGTGCACCGTCCGGCCTATCCGGATTTCGTCTCCATCCGCGAACTCGATGCCAAGGGCAACGTGGTCAAGGAATGCCGCTTCATGGGCTTGTACACCACCTCGGTGTATGCCGAGAGCGTCTGGAACATCCCCTACATCCGCCGCAAGGTAGACGTGATCAAGCAGCGTTCCGGCTTCGACAGCAGTGCTCACCTGGGCAAGGAACTGGCCCAGGTGCTGGAAGTGCTGCCGCGCGACGACCTGTTCCAGACCCCGGTGGATGACCTGTTCAACACGGCGCTTTCCATCGTGCAGATCCAGGAGCGCAACAAGATTCGCGTGTTCCTGCGCCGCGATCCCTACGGTCGCTTCTGCTACTGCCTGGCCTATGTGCCGCGTGACGTGTACTCCACCGAAACCCGCATGAAGATCCAGCAGGTGCTGATGGAGCGTCTGCAGGCCACCGATTGTGAGTTCTGGACCTTCTTCTCCGAATCGGTGCTGGCGCGCGTGCAGTTCATCCTGCGCGTCGACCCGAAGAACAAGACCCAGATCGACCCCGTGCGTCTGGAGAAGGAAGTCATCCAGGCCTGCCGTTCGTGGAAGGACGACTACGCCAGCCTGATGGTCGAAAGCCTCGGTGAAGCCCAGGGCACCAACGTGCTGGCGGAATTCCCCGGCGGCTTCCCGGCCGGCTACCGCGAGCGTTTCGCCCCGCATTCGGCGGTGGTGGACATGCAGCACCTGCTCAGCCTGAGCAACGACAAGCCGCTGGTGATGAGCTTCTACCAGCCGTTGGCGCAGGCAGGCCAGCAACTGCACTGCAAGCTGTATCACGCTGATACACCGCTGCCGTTGTCCGACGTGCTGCCGATTCTGGAGAACCTCGGCCTGCGCGTGCTTGGCGAGTTCCCCTACAAGCTGCGCCGCAATGACGGCCGCGAGTTCTGGATTCACGACTTCGCTTTCACCTATGCCGAAGGCCTGGACGTCGACATCCAGCAGCTCAACGACACCCTGCAGGACGCCTTCATTCATATCGTCGGCGGCGATGCCGAGAACGATGCGTTCAACCGCCTGGTGCTGACCGCCGCCATGCCCTGGCGTGAAGTGGCGCTGCTGCGTGCCTACGCGCGCTACCTGAAGCAGATCCGCCTTGGCTTCGATCTCAGCTATATCGCTGCGACCCTGATCAACCACACCGATATCGCCAAGGAACTGGTGCGTCTGTTCCGCACCCGTTTCTACCTCGCCCGCAAGCTCACCGCCGAGGACCTGGAAGACAAGCAGCAGAAGCTCGAGCAGGCCATTCTGGCTGCGCTGGACAACGTCGCCGTGCTCAACGAAGACCGCATCCTGCGTCGCTACCTGGACCTCATCAAAGCCACCCTGCGCACCAACTTCTTCCAGACCGACGCCAGCGGCGCCGCCAAATCCTACTTCAGCTTCAAACTCAGCCCGCGTCTGATTCCGGATATTCCGCGTCCGGTGCCGAAGTTCGAGATCTTCGTCTACAGCCCGCGCGTCGAGGGTGTGCACCTGCGCTTCGGCGACGTCGCCCGCGGCGGCCTGCGCTGGTCGGATCGTGAAGAGGACTTCCGTACTGAAGTGCTCGGCCTGGTCAAGGCGCAGCAGGTGAAGAATGCGGTGATCGTGCCGATGGGCGCCAAGGGTGGCTTCGTGCCGCGCCGGATGCCGATTGGCGGTTCGCGTGACGAGGTGCTGGCCGAGGGCATCGCCTGCTACCGCATCTTCATCAGCGGCCTGCTGGATATCACCGACAACCTCAAGGACGGCGAGGTAGTGCCGCCGCAGAACGTGGTGCGTCACGACGCCGATGACCCCTACCTGGTGGTGGCGGCGGACAAGGGCACTGCGACCTTCTCCGACATCGCCAACGGCATCGCCGCTGAATATGACTTCTGGCTCGGTGACGCCTTCGCCTCCGGCGGCTCGGCCGGCTACGACCACAAGGGCATGGGTATTACCGCCAAGGGCGGCTGGGTTTCGGTGCAACGCCACTTCCGCGAGCGCGGCATCGACGTGCAGAAGGACAACGTCACCGTGATCGGTATCGGCGACATGGCCGGCGACGTGTTCGGCAATGGCCTGCTGCTGTCGGAAAGCCTGCAGCTGGTAGCGGCCTTCAACCACATGCACATCTTCATCGACCCGAACCCGGACGCCGCCAGGAGCTTCGTCGAGCGCAAGCGTCTGTTCGAGCTGCCGCGTTCGAGCTGGGCCGACTACGACGCCAAGCTGATTTCCGACGGTGGCGGCATCTTCCTGCGCAGCGCCAAGAGCATCGCCATCACACCGCAGATGAAGGCGCGCTTCGACATCGCCGCCGACAAGCTGGCGCCCACCGAGCTGCTCAATGCCCTGCTCAAGGCGCCGGTCGATCTGCTGTGGAACGGCGGTATCGGCACCTACGTCAAATCCAGCAAGGAAAGCCACGGCGACGTCGGCGACAAGGCCAACGACGCCCTGCGCGTGGACGGCCGCGAACTGCGTGCCAAGGTGGTAGGCGAGGGCGGTAACCTGGGCATGACCCAGCTCGGCCGCGTCGAATTCGGCCTGCATGGCGGCGCCAGCAACACTGACTTCATCGACAACGCTGGTGGTGTGGACTGCTCCGACCACGAAGTGAACATCAAGATTCTGCTCGGTGAAATCGTCTCGGGCGGCGACATGACCGAGAAGCAGCGCAACAAGCTGCTGGCCGAGATGACCGATGATGTCTCCGAACTGGTGCTGGGCAACAACTACAAGCAGACCCAGGCGCTGTCGCTGGCCGAGCGCCGCGCCCGCGAGCGCGTCGGCGAGTACAAGCGCCTGATGAATGCGCTGGAAAGCGCCGGCAAGCTGGACCGCGCCCTGGAATTCCTGCCTTCGGACGAAGAACTGAACGAGCGCGCCACCAACGGCCAGGGCCTGACCCGGCCGGAGCTGTCGGTGCTGATTTCCTACAGCAAGATCGACCTCAAGGAATCGCTGCTCAAGTCCCTGGTGCCTGACGACGAGTACCTGGCGCGCGAGATGGAAACCGCCTTCCCGGCGATCCTCACCGAGAAGTTCGGCGACGCCATGCGTCGTCACCGCCTCAAGCGCGAGATCGTCAGCACGCAGATCGCCAACGACCTGGTCAACCACATGGGCATCACCTTCGTGCAGCGTCTGAAGGAGTCCACCGGCATGAGCGCGGCCAACGTCGCCGGCGCCTATGTGATCGTGCGTGACCTGTTCCGCCTGCCGCACTGGTGGTCGCAGATCGAGGCGCTAGACTACAAGGTATCGGCCGATCTGCAACTGCAGTTGATGGACGAGCTGATGCGCCTGGGCCGTCGCGCTACCCGCTGGTTCCTGCGCAGCCGCCGTAACGAGCTGGATGCCGCGCGCGACGTGGCGCATTTTGCACCGCGTATCGAGGCGCTGGTCGGTCGCCTGGACGAACTGCTCGAAGGCCCGGCTCGCGAGCAATGGCTGGCACGCTACCAGAGCTTCGTCGAAGCCGGCACGCCGGAAGAACTGGCCCGTGTGGTCGCCGGCACCAGCCACCTGTACACCCTGCTGCCGATCATCGAAGCAGCGGACGTGACCGGCAAGGATGCCAGTGAAGTGGCGACTGCCTACTTTGCCGTTGGCGGCTCCCTGGAGCTGTCCTGGTACCTGCAGCAGATCACCAACCTGCCGGTGGAGAACAACTGGCAGGCGCTGGCCCGCGAAGCATTCCGGGATGATCTGGACTGGCAGCAGCGTGCGATCACCGTGTCGGTGTTGCAGATGGCCGATGGCCCGCAGGAAGTCGAGGCACGCGTGGCGCTGTGGCTCGACCAGCATCAACGCCTGGTCGACCGCTGGAAGGCGATGCTGGCCGAACTGCGTTCGGCGACCGGCACCGACTACGCCATGTACGCGGTAGCCAACCGCGAGCTGATGGACCTGGCACAAAGCGCCTGAGCCGCCCGCTGAAATAAAAGAGCCCCGCCAAGTGCGGGGCTCTTTCGTTTTGCTGAGCGGTATTCACACGCTTGCGTAGCCCGGATGCAATTCGTGGATTCTTGCGCTCTTGCCCCGGATTACATCCGGGCTACCGCATCGTTATCGGTGCGCGCAGCGCACCCTAAGACGAGTAGGGTGCGCCATGCGCACCAGGCCCCAGCGTGGTGGTGCGCCGTGCGCAGCACTGGGTTCCGCCAGCCCCTCAGAGTGGGTCGCGTTCGTAGAGGGGAGGCAGGTGCGTGGGACCTTATGTGAGCGGCATTACGCCAGGCGCGGGGCTTGTTCGTTTTGCTGTGCTTGCGTAGCCCGGATGCAATCCGGGGATTCTTGCGCTCTTGCCCCGGATTACATCCGGGCTACCACATCATTGTCGGTGCGCGCAGCGCACCAGGCCCCAGCGTGGTGGTGCGCCGTGCGCAACATTGGGTTCCGATCAGCGCAGCATCTGTTCCACCAGGCGTTTCTCCTCGGCAAGCTCGCGCTGACGGGCATCGATGCGCGAGGCTAGCTGGAAGTTGTTGCTGGCGCGGCGCTTGGCGTAATCCAGCTGTTCGATGGCCTGGTTGTAGTCGCCGACCAGGGCGAAGAACTCCGCGCGCGCCTGATGCAGGCCGATGGTATTGCCGCTCAGGCCGCGAACCTCGGCAACCTGGTACCAGACGTCCGGGTCCTTGGCGCGGGTCTTGAGCAGGTCGTCCAGCGCACGTTCGGCATCGGCGACGCGCTGCTGCTTGAGCAGCAGGTCGATGCGCGTCTGCTGCAGCGGATAGTTGCTCGGGTAGAGGGTGAGCATGCGTTTCTGCCTGCGCTCGGCGGCATCCAGGCGATTGGCTGCCATATCCAGCTCGATCTGCGCCAGGTTGTAGGTGATGTCGTCCGGGGTCTTGCCCAGCAGCGGCGCCAGGGTCTCACCAGCCTCGGCGAGTTGGCCGGTTTTCATCTGTGCCAGTACCAGGCCATAGCGCGCTGCATCGAGGCCTGGGTTTTCGTCGAGCATGGCGCGAAAGCGCTTGGCCGCGACGCCTGGCGTCTCTTCGTAGGTCAACTGCACGCGGGCGCGCATCAACTGGTAGCGCAAGCTGTCTTCACGGCCCGTGGCCGGGTATTGCTCGGCGCGGTTGCGGGTGTCGGCGATACGTGATTCCGACACCGGGTGAGTCAGCAGAAACTCCGGCGGCTTGGCGTCATAGCGGTACTGGCGCATCAGTCGTTCGAACATCAGCGGCATGGCGCGTGGGTCGTAGCCGGCTTTTTCCAGGTTGACCAGGCCGATGCGGTCGGCCTCCTGTTCGTTTTGCCGGGAGAAACGCCGTTGTTCCTGAATGGCAGCGGCCTGGGTCGACATGATCGCTGCCATGCCGGCATCGCCGGCGCCGGCCGCCGCGGCGACAATGCCGGCGAGCATGGCCGCCATCAGCGGCAATTGCATGCGTTGCTGGGCCTCGACGCCACGGGCGAAGTGGCGTTGCGACAAGTGCGCCAGTTCGTGGGCCATGACCGAGGCGTACTCGGCTTCGGTCTGGGCATAGAGGAACAGACCGCCGTTGACCCCGACGATCCCACCGGGGGCGGCGAAGGCATTGAGCTGCGGGCTGTTGAGCAGGACGAACTCGAGACGGCGGTCCTGCAGCTGACTGGTTTCCGACAGGCGATAGACGCTGGACTCGACGAAATCCTTCAGTTGCGGGTCGTCCAGTTGCGAAACCTGGCCACGCAGCAGGCCGAGCCAGGCACGGCCGAGCTGGTGTTCTTGTTGTGGCGAGACGATCGAGGAGCTGGCGTCGCCTAGCGACGGCAGATCACTGGCACCCGTGTGGGCGGCGAACAGGCAGGCCAGCGTCAGCAGGGTGGGGCGCAGAAAAGTCATGCACTCAGGGCTCTTGGGCGGCAAAGGGGTTACTGTAGCCGGCCAGCTACTGCGCTGGCCAGGGCTGCGGCGGCTTGGGTATCCTAGCCGACCTATCAGGAGTAGATGATGACAGACGTACCGGCCTTCGATGCCGAACTCGACGCCTGCGGGCTGAACTGCCCGTTGCCCTTGCTCAAAGCCAAGCTCGAGCTCAATCGCCTGGCCAGCGGCGCCGTGCTCAAGGTCAGCGCTACCGACGCCGGTTCGCAGCGCGACTTTCGCGCCTTCGCCAGCCTGGCCGGCCATGCGCTGCTGCATGAAGAGGTCGACTCGGGTATTTATCGTTACTGGTTGCGTAAGGCCTGAGCCACGGCTCGTCATGACGGGCCAGAAAGATAACGGACGCGCCCAATGTCAACCAGTTGAGCGTCGATGCAGCGAATAGGCAGGAGCAGCGCCCCGGGGCTGGCTCCTACGAAAAGCTGTTTCTGATCGGCATTACGGACGCGCCTCTTTTGCAGATTAAGGATCATTGATGGTCAAGGTTATTCGCGACTGGCTGCATCGCTACTTCTCCGATGAACAGGCTGTAGTGCTGGCAGTGCTCCTGGTGCTGGGCTTTGCCGTGGTACTGACGCTTGGCGGCATGCTCGCGCCGGTGCTGACCGGTCTGGTGCTGGCCTTTCTCATGCAGGGCCTGGTCAACGGTCTGGAGCGCCTGAAGGTGCCGCAGGTGCTGGCGGTCTGGCTGGTTTTTACCCTGTTCATGGGCGGCCTGACGGTGTTCATGCTGGTGTTGATGCCGCTGCTCTGGCAGCAGTTGAGCACGCTGTTCAATGAACTGCCGCGCATGGCGGCCGAGTGGCAGTCGGTGTTCCTCCTGCTGCCGGAGCGTTATCCGAACCTGATCAGCGATGCACAGATCGTGCAACTGATCGACAGCATGCGCGGTGAGGCCGGCAAGTTCGGCCAATGGGCACTGTCGTTCTCCCTGTCCAGCCTGCCGATGCTGGTCAGCGTGATGATCTACCTGGTGCTGGTGCCGATCCTGGTGTTCTTCTTCCTCAAGGACCGCGAGCAGATCGGCCAGTGGTTCCGCAGCTACCTGCCGCGCGAGCGCGCGCTGATCACCCAGGTCGCGCAGGAGATGAACCAGCAAATTGCCAACTACATCCGTGGCAAGTTCATCGAGATCATCATCTGCGGCGTGGTTACCTACATCGCCTTCGCCTACCTGGGGCTCAACTACGCGGCCCTGTTGGCCCTGCTGGTCGGCCTGTCGGTGGTGGTGCCTTATATCGGCGCGGTGGTGGTGACCGTGCCGGTGGCGCTGATCGGGCTGTTCCAGTGGGGCTGGAGTGATCAGTTCCTCTACCTGATGGTGGTCTACGGCATCATCCAGGCGCTCGACGGTAACGTGCTGGTACCGCTGCTGTTCTCCGAGGCGGTCAACCTGCATCCGGTGGCGATCATTTGCGCGGTGCTACTGTTCGGCGGGCTCTGGGGCTTCTGGGGCGTGTTCTTCGCCATTCCGCTGGCGACCCTGTTCAAGGCTGTGATCAACGCCTGGCCGCGTATCGAACCTGCCTGATCGGGCCTGTGGGAGCGGCTTCAGCCGCGAAATACGCAAAAGACCAGTTACCCAAGCCCAATGAAAAAGGCCGCATTTGCGGCCTTTTTCAGGACAACGAGGCTTTGACAGCGATGCCGTAGGGTGCGCCGTTTAGCCCTTATGCAGCGCTTCGGCGGCTGCCAGCACCTTGTCTACATGGCCGGCGACCTTGACGTTGCGCCACTCTTCACGCAACACGCCATCCTTGTCGATCAGGAAGGTGCTGCGCACGATGCCCATGTATTCCTTGCCGTAGTTCTTCTTCAGTTGGTACACGCCGAACAGATCGCACAGCTGATGCTCTTCGTCGCTGATCAGCTCGAAGGGGAACGCTTGCTTGCACTTGAAGCTTTCGTGCTTCTTCAGGCTGTCCATCGACACACCGAAGATCAGCGTGTTGGCTGCCTTGAACTGCTCGAAGCGAGCACTGAAGTCCATACCCTCGGTGGTGCAGCCCGGGGTCGCGTCCTTCGGATAGAAATACAGCACGACCTGCTGGCCCTTGAGGTCGGACAGCTTGATCTGCTGGCCACTGGTGGCCTCGGCCTGGAAGTCGGCAACGGGTTTGTCGAGTTCTACGGGCATGGAAACTCCTTGCATGCGGCTATCAGGGATTCTGCGGGCGCCAAGGTTCGATCAGCGCATCCAGATTCAGCGCATCGGCGAAATCCAGGAACTGATCGCGCAGCCAGCTGATCTGTGTGCCGGCCGGCAGTGTCACGGTCAGGGTGGCGTTGAGCATGGTGCCGCCGGTCTGCGGCGCCTGGTAGGTGTCGCAGGTCAGGGCTTCCAGCTCGACGCGGTGGTCGATGAAGAACTGGCACAGCTCGTTGAGAATGTCCGGGCGGTACACGGCGCTAACGTAAGCCACATAAGGCAGCGCCTGCGGGCGCACTTCGGCGGCGGCGCTGCGCGCCAGGTCCACACTGAAATCATGCTTCTTGGCCAGCAGCGGCAGGCTCGACTCCAGGCGCGCCAGGGCATCCCAGCTACCGGACACCTGCAGCACCAGGGCGCTGAATTCACCGTGACGGCTCAGGCGAGTGCTGATAACCGCACAACGGTTCTCATGGCTGGTGCGGCTGAGCAGATTGGTCAGGGCCATGGCGTCGCGGCCGAGAGCACTGATGACGAGGAATTGTTCGCGAACGAGGGGGGTGGACATGCAGCCTTCCTAAAGCGATGAACGGTCCACGCACGAGAAGCCGCAGACCAAAGACAGCAGGTTAGCGAAAAGCACCGCCGAGGGGAATGGCGAAGCCTTGTGCATCGGACGATGGCCAGCGTCGCTGGCAGGCCGTGGAAAAACGCAGGTAGTGTGCAAACGACCTGATAAGCCCGTGTCCGTTGCTTGTGCCGGATTGGTGGCACCAGTACCATTACCGCTCAATTTTTCCGGCAGGAGCGGTTGCATGATTGCGGGCAGTATGGTGGCACTGGTCACGCCCATGGATGCGCAGGGTGGTCTGGATTGGGAAGCCCTGAGCAAATTGGTGGATTTCCACCTGCAAGAGGGCACCAATGCCATCGTCGCGGTCGGTACCACCGGTGAGTCCGCCACGCTGGAAGTGCCCGAGCACATCGAAGTGATCAAGCGTGTGGTCAAGCAGGTTGCCGGCCGTATCCCGGTGATCGCCGGCACCGGTGGCAACTCCACCCGTGAATCGGTCGAGCTGACTCGTGCCGCGCAGGAAGTCGGCGCCGATGCCGCTCTGCTGGTCACCCCGTACTACAACAAGCCGACCCAGGAAGGCCTGTACCTGCATTTCCGCCACATCGCCGAAGCCGTATCCATCCCGCAGATTCTCTACAACGTGCCGGGCCGTACCGTGTGCGACATGCTGCCGGAGACCGTCGAGCGCCTGTCGAAGATCGACAACATCATCGGCATCAAGGAAGCCACCGGCGACCTGCAGCGCGCTCAGGACGTACTGGATCGCGTCAGCAAGGACTTCCTCGTCTACTCCGGTGACGACGCCACTGCTGTCGAGCTGATGCTGCTGGGTGGCAAGGGCAACATCTCCGTCACCGCCAACGTTGCGCCGCGTGCCATGAGCGACCTGTGCGCCGCCGCCATGCGTGGCGAGGCGGCCATCGCCCGCGCCATCAACGACCGTCTGATGCCGCTGCACAAGGCACTGTTCCTCGAATCCAACCCGATTCCGGTGAAATGGGCGCTGCACGAAATGGGTCTGATGAGCGACGGTATTCGTCTGCCGCTGACCTGGCTCAGCCCGCGCTGTCACGAACCGCTGCGCCAGGCCATGCGCCAGTGCGGTGTATTGGCTTAACTCAAGGATTCTACGCATGAAGCGACTGGCCGGATTTTCCGCCCTTGCTCTGATCGTCTCCAGCACCAGCGGTTGTGGCTGGCTCTGGGGTGAAAATGGCTACTTCCGTGATCGCGGTAGCGATTACCTGGAAGCACGCCAGACCGCACCGATGCAATTGCCGGCCGACGTCCAGGCCAAGCGCCTCGACCCGTTGCTACCGATACCTGCCCAGGTTGCCAGCAGCACTGCGACTCCGGCCGAATTCGAAGTGCCGCGCCCGCAAGGCCTGCAGGTACGTGCCGACGAGCGCGAGTTCAGCCTGCAGCGCAGTGGCGACTCGCGCTGGGTCGTGGCCCAGCGCGTGCCGGCCGAAGTCTGGCCGCTGGCGCGTCAGTTCTTCGAAGACAACGGTTTTCGCATCGCCAGCGAGCGTCCGCAAACCGGCGAATTCATCACCTCCTGGCAGCGTTTCGATGAGCTCTCCACGAGCATGGCGCGCAGCCTGAGCAGCCGCGTTTCCGGCGTTGCGTCGGACGCCGAAACCCGCGTGCGCGTGCGCATCGAGCCGGGCGTACAGCGCAACACCAGTGAAGTCTTCGTCACCAGCGCCGAGCGTCCTGCCGGCAGCACCGCCGATGTCGATTTCGCTGCCCGTAGCGGCAACGCCAGCCTCGAAGCTGCACTGCTCGACGAAATGCTGGTGAGCATGACCCGTGGCGTGGAGCAGGGCGGCTCGGTATCGCTGCTCGCCGCGCGCGACTACGATGCGCCCAGCCGCGTCAGCCTGAGCGAAGACGGCAACGGCAACCCGGTGCTCAACCTCGGCGCCGATTTCGACCGCGCCTGGTCCGGCGTCGGCCGTTCGCTGGAGCTCGGCAACGTGCGCGTCGACGACCTCAACCGCAGCCTTGGCCTGTACTACATCAACATGGCCGAGGGCGCTCAGATCAACGAAGAGAAGCCAGGCTTCTTCGGTCGCATGTTCGGCAGTGAGCCGAGCAAGGAAGAGATCGAAGCCCGTGCCGAGCGCTACCAGGTGCGCCTGACGCCGGTTGGTGATGGTGTCCAGGTCACCGTGGAAAAAGACCTCAACACCATTGCCCCGGCCGACGTGTCGCGCCGCGTGCTGAGCCTGATCCAGGATAATCTCGGCTGACCGGCGCCAGCAGGCCGTTGAAAAGCGGCCTGCAGCGCGCTCCAGCCGTTAATCGATGGGCGAAACCCGCAAAGGTTTCGCCTTGTTAGTGTGAAAGTCGCGCAGCGACGTCTTCCTTCAGTCCTTCTCCCTCCGGGAGAAGGTGGCGCGAAGCGCCGGATGAGGGAGGGCATGCCGCGAAGGCTTTCATCATTCGGGATGCCTCTCGCGGCATACCCGTTTGCCAGAAACGGAAATGCCGACATGAGCACACCCACCACCCTGAGCCTGAAGAAGATCTACTCGGGCAAGGTCCGCGACCTCTACGAAATCGACGACAAGCGCATGCTGATGGTGGCCACCGATCGTCTGTCGGCATTCGACGTCATTCTCGAACAACCGATTCCGGAGAAGGGCAAGATCCTCACCGCCATCTCCAACTTTTGGTTCGACAAGCTGGCTGGCGTGGTACCGAATCACTTCACCGGTGACAAGGTCGAAGACGTCGTGTCCGCCGCCGAGCTGCCACTGGTCGAGGGCCGCGCGGTCGTCGCCAAGCGCCTCAAGCCGGTTGCCGTTGAGGCCATCGTGCGTGGCTACATCGTCGGCTCCGGCTGGAAGGAGTACCAGAAGAGCGGCACCGTCTGCGGCATCGCCCTGCCGGCCGGCCTGAAAGAAGCGGCCAAACTGCCGCAACCGATCTTCACCCCCTCGACCAAGGCCGCTGTGGGCGATCATGACGAGAACATCAGCTTCGCGCAGTGTGAGGCCATCATCGGCGCCGAACTGGCTGCCCAGGTGCGTGACACCGCGATCAAGCTGTACACCACGGCTGTCGAGTACGCCGCTACCCGCGGCATCATCATCGCCGACACCAAGTTCGAATTCGGCCTGGACGAAGACGGCACCCTGACCCTGATGGACGAAGTGCTGACCCCGGACTCCAGCCGCTTCTGGCCGGCCGACAGCTACGCCGAAGGCAGCAACCCGCCGAGCTTCGACAAGCAGTTCGTGCGCGACTGGCTGGAATCCACCGGCTGGAACAAGCAAGCTCCGGCCCCGGCCGTACCGGCAGACGTCGCGCAGAAAACCGCCGACAAGTACCGTGAAGCGCTTACTCGCCTGACCGCTTGAACCTTGCGAGAGAAGGCCGGGCATCCCCCGGCTTTCTCACAAGCGCCTGATAGAACACGAAAAATTTTCAAAATAAGCTTCGCCAAAGCGCATTCAGCTGTTATGATTCGCGCCGCTTGGGAAGATGCCGGAGTGGTCGAACGGGACGGATTCGAAATCCGTTGTGTCAGCAATGGCACCTAGGGTTCAAATCCCTATCTTCCCGCCATATCTCAAGCTTAAGCCCCTGAAATTCCTAGAGTTTCGGGGGCTTTTGCTATCTGCGGCATGCAAGGTGTTGAAGAAGTGTCGAAAGCGGCTGGAGACTGCAGTTAGCTCTGAACCGGTGGCCACATCCTGGCGACGTGCACCAGGGCGAGAATCCAGACGGCGTCACGCTCAGGTCCGATACGCAGGGCCGAAGTGCTCCTGAGGGATCGGTTCACGAGAGTTGGCAGCCTCTCCTTGTTGGCCCGTGCCTCGAGCTCTAAGAGGGCTGTCGGTGACGATCAGATATCCAGTCGATCCTGCAGGGGCTCGCCGTCCAGGCAACCTTCATTCCCAGCCCTTGGCGCGGCGAGCGACGAATTCTGCTTCGACGTCATCGTTGAATCGACCACGACCAGCCTCTACCGATGCCCTGGCAACAGCGACCTTTAGCTGCACGAACTCATCATGCTCTTTGGCCTGTTGCTGTTGGCGGATGAAATCGCCCATTAGGTCCTGCATGACCTGGGAGGCTGGCCGGCGTACTGCTTTAGCGGCAGCCATGAATTCTTCGAGTAACTCGGGCTCCAGCTTCAAGTGGAAGACGGCTTCCTTGGCCATGCTGCTTCACCTCAGACAAGAAACGGGGCAGATCTTTGCTGGAGCATATCTGGCTTGAAAATGAATCTGTCGCCTTGTCCTTTCTGAGGTTCTGACCCACCTCCCCGTGATTGTGATCTGCCGCGCTGATGATGCCGACCCAGGAGGGGCGTCAGGCAGTTATTGGGGCAAGGGTCGCAAGGGATTGGGCAGATGCACGGAGTGCCCTTCCTGACATTCAGATTTGTCCCATAGCCACCAAGTGGTGGTGTGCGCACATGCTTACCGCTCAATTCCTACAACCAAGGAAAGGGTATGGCAGTTGGTTATTTCATCCGATTAGGTGACAAAACTACGTGCGGGGGATCGGTGGTGGAAGCCGACTCACGGGTCATGATGTTCGGTATCGCTCATGCTCGTGAAGGTGACCGCGTCACCTGCGGCAAGGATGGCCAGGTTTACCGGATTCTTGGCGGTGTTCCGTTCATCGACAGTCATGGAAGGTTCGTGGCTGGAACACTGCACAGCATCAGTGGTTGTCCATGCCGAGCCAGGCTTCTACCGTCGCTATTCACCGCTAGTTACGGCTCTGACGACCAAGACGCGGCAGGAACGGCAAGCAGTTCCTTACGCTCCTCAGGCCCGGCACCTACCGCACCAACTGTCCCTCCCGCTTTAA
>NZ_JACKQK010000012.1:0-156194 GCF_014892995.1 Pseudomonas sp. EggHat1 | reverse complement strand
GGCCAACGCCCGAGCGCGGCACCCAAGAGGAGAACCACCATGAAAGCCCGCACCCTGTTCGCCACCGCCCTGACCGCCATCGCACTCAGCGCGTCGCTCACCAGCCTCGCCCACAGTGCCGAGGCCACGACCTACCGCTACGGCCAGAACCTGGATATCGCCAAGGTGATTTACATCGACGCGCCCAACAGCCCGCAGTGCGAAGTGGTCACGGCAACGATGACCTACCGCAACAGCGCGGGTGACGTGGAAGTTCTCGACTTTGAGCAGCTCTCCAGCGCCTGCGCCAGCCAGAGTTGATGATCAAGACCTGCCCGCCCGGCAAGCCAGAGGGCAGCCACTGAAAAGAGTGATCCCCGCCACCGGCAACGGTGGCGGGGATTCGTTCATGGCCAGTCAGCCGCGCGGATGGTGCTGCGCATGCAACTCCTGCAGGCGAGCGCGAGCGATGTGGGTGTAGATCTGCGTGGTGGACAGGTCGCTGTGGCCCAGTAACATCTGCACCACCCGCAGATCGGCGCCGTGATTGAGCAGATGAGTCGCGAAGGCGTGGCGCAGCGTGTGCGGCGACAACGCCTTGCTGATGCCAGCGACCTGCGCCTGATGCTTGATACGATGCCAGAAGGTCTGCCGAGTCATCTGCTCGCCACGCAGGCTGGGAAACAGCACATCGCTGGGCTTGCCGCCCAGCAACAGCGGGCGCGCCTCACGCGTGTAGCGCTCGATCCAGGCAATGGCCTCTTCACCCAATGGCACCAGACGCTCCTTGCTACCTTTACCGAACACCCGCAGCACACCCTGGCGCAGATTGACCTGCTCCAATGTCAGCCCAACCAACTCACTGACCCGCAAACCGCAGGCATAAAGCACCTCGAGCATGGCGCGATCACGCAGGCCGATTGGGTCATCCAGGTCTGGCGCCTGCAGCAGCGCTTCGACATCCGCCTCGGACAATGACTTGGGCAGTGGCCGACCGATCTGCGGCAAATCGATCTGCAAAGTCGGATCTTCACTGATCAGCGTTTCGCGCAGCAAAAAACGGTAGAAACCACGCACCCCTGAGAGAAAGCGCGCAGTGGAACGCGCCTGATAGCCCTGCTCGAGGCGCCAGGCCAGGTGATCGAGAATGGCGTCACGGCCGACGTGCTGCAGGGCCAGACCGCGCCCATCGAGCCAGGCATTGAAGTGTTCCAGATCACTACGATAGGCGGCCTGGGTGTGGGCGGAGAGTCCCTTTTCCAACCACAGGGCTTCGAGGAAGCGTTCGATCAGAGGATGAGTTAACGTTGCCATCGAGGGTCCATGACGAAATATGATTGCTAGTTTTCCACAGCCCCACCGCGATAGGGAGATCCAATGAGCGAGACTCATATCCTGCTGAGCCTGGGCGGCATCGGCCTGCTGGCCCTGGCCAGTCAATGGCTAGCCTGGCGCCTGCGCCTGCCGGCCATCCTGTTCCTGCTGTTCGGTGGCATTCTCGCTGGCCCGTTGCTGGGCATGCTCGATCCGCAGGAGCTGTTCGGCCCCCTGCTGTTTCCGTTCATTTCCCTGGCCGTGGCGCTGATCCTGTTCGAAGGCAGCCTGACCCTGCACCTGTCGGAATGGCGCGAGATCGGCAGGGTGGTGCGGCGCCTGGTAACCATCGGCGCACTGCTCACCTGGGCGGTAATCACCGTCGCCAGTCATTATCTGCTGGGGTTCTCCTGGGACCTGGCACTGCTGTTCGGCACGCTTACGCTGGTTACTGGCCCCACCGTGATCGCCCCGATGCTGCGCGTGGTCCGACCCACATCAGCGGTGGCGAACATCCTGCGCTGGGAGGGCATCGTCATCGATCCCATCGGTGCTCTGCTGGCAGTGGTGACTTTCGCCTTCATCGTCAGTTACGCAGAAGGTAACGCCATGAGCGAGAGCCTGAGCACCTTCGCTGCGGTGATCGCTTGCGGCAGCCTGCTCGGCGCGGGTGCGGGCTGGGCCTTCGGCATCGTCCTGCGACGACGCTGGCTGCCGGAGTACCTGCATAATTTCGCGTCCCTCGCTGCAGTGCTGGGAATTTTCATCGCCGCCAACCTGATGGTGCATGAATCCGGCCTGCTCGCCGTGACGGTCATGGGCATGTGGCTGGCCAACATGCGCGGCGTGGACATCAGGCCGATCCTGCACTTCAAGGAAAACCTCAGCGTGCTGCTGATCTCCGGTCTGTTCATCATCCTCGCCGCTCGCCTGGACCTGCAGGCGCTGCTGGCACTGGGCCCGGCAACGCTGGCCTTGCTCGCGGTCATCCAGCTGATCGCACGCCCACTGAATATCGCCGTCTGCACCCTGGGCTCCAACCTCAACTGGCGCGAGCGCGCCCTTCTGGCCTGGATCGCACCACGTGGCATCGTCGCTGCTGCAGTCTCGGCGATCTTCGCCCTGCGCCTGGAGCAACAGGGCAATGAACAAGCCCACCTGCTGGTGCCGCTGACCTTTCTGGTCATCATCGGCACCGTGGTCCTGCAGAGCGCGACGGCGCGGCCTCTGGCGCGACTGCTCAAGGTCGCCGAACCCTCACCCAGCGGTTTCCTGATCGTCGGCGCGAACCCGGTCGCGCGAGCGCTGGGCAAAGCCATCCAGGGCCTGGGCAGCCAGGTCTTGCTGACCGATTCCAGCTGGGAAAACATCCGCGCTGCACGCATGTCCGGCCTGCCCACCTTCTTCGGCAACCCGACCTCGCAACATGCCGAGGCGCACCTGGATCTGGTCGGCCTGGGTCACCTGCTGGCACTGACGCCCTCGGCAGAACTCAATGCTCTGGCCTGCATGCATTTTCGTCACGACTTCCCCGGTAACCGGCGCTTTACCCTGCCCACCAGCGCCGACGGCAGGCGCAGCGACAAGCACCGCAGCAGTGATGAGGTACGCGGGTTGCCGCTGGGCGGACAGCCACTGAGCTTTCCGCAGTTCGCCAGCCGCCTGGCGCGCGGCGACGAAGTACGCAGCACCACTCTGACCCAGACCTTCGACTGGAATGCCTACAACGCCCTCTACGGCAAACGAGCCACACTGTTGCTGGCTCGCGCACCGAATGGGTGGCTGCATATCGCCACGCAACCTCTGAGCTTCACTCCTGGTACCGGCTGGACATTGATGGCACTGATCGAATCAGAAGAACCAGCCAGCGAGCCCAGTGCGCAGGAAGCCCACGCCGCCATGTGAGTCCCGAGCGGCCAGCCTGACAGTCAGCTTGTGCCCCCGAGATGCGGGCTGACTACTGATCGAAGCCCGGCAAGACCGGCACGGGCTTTTGCTGATCATCGACGGCAACGAAGCTGAAGCTGCCGCTGATCGCCCGCTCGCGCCCTTCCTGATACAGCCCCTCGACGAACACCTCGACCTCGACCTTGAGACTGGTGTTGCCGACCTTGATCACCCGCCCGATCAACTCGACGATGGAGCCGGCCGGTATCGCATGCTTGAAATCGATGCGATCACTGGACACCGTCACCAGCGGCAAACGGCAGAAACGCGTGGCAGCGATGAACGACACTTCGTCCATCCAGGCCAGCGCGGTGCCGCCGAAGAGGGTGTTGTGATGATTGGTGGTCGGCGGAAACACCGCCTTGGTCACGCGGGTTTCCGACAGCACAATGCGCCGCTGAATCTCTTGCTCTCTTGGAGTCATGTCACTGCCACTCATGATTACTGGAAGCCAGAAACGACAAAAGCAGCCCGAAGGCTGCTTTTGTCAGAAAAGCGTCCGAACTTAGGACAGCTTTTCCTTGATGCGTGCGGCTTTGCCGGACAGGTCGCGCAGGTAGTACAGCTTGGCTTTGCGCACGTCACCGCGACGCTTGACGCTCAGGCTGTCGACCAGCGGCGAGTAGGTCTGGAAGGTACGCTCGACGCCAACACCGCTGGAGATCTTGCGCACGGTGAAGGCGCTGTTCAGGCCGCGGTTACGCTTGGCGATAACGACGCCTTCGAAGGCCTGCAGACGCTGACGGTCGCCTTCCTTCACTTTCACCTGAACGACTACGGTGTCGCCCGGGGCGAAAGTCGGGATTTCTTTGTTCATCTGCTCGGCTTCGAGCATCTGGATAATCTTGTTGGTCATGCTGCGCTCCTAAGACAAGCCTCCCGGCCTGCCATCGATACGTTAACTATCGTCCCGCTGGCGGATGTATTCCTCCAGCAGCTTTTTCTCTTCTCCAGAAAGCGAGCGGCTATCCAGAAGATCAGCGCGACGTTCCCAGGTCCGACCAAGGGACTGCTGTAAACGCCAGCGCCGGATGTGTTCGTGGTTGCCACTCAGCAACACTTCGGGAACACGTTTATCCGCATACACCTCCGGGCGGGTGTAGTGCGGGCAGTCGAGCAGGCCATCCGTAAAGGAGTCCTCCTCGGCCGAATCGGCATGACCCAATGCACCAGGCAAAAGGCGCGTCACCGCATCGATCAGCACCATGGCCGGCAGCTCACCGCCGGACAGGACGTAGTCGCCAATCGACCATTCCTCATCGACATGCGTTTCGATGAAACGCTCGTCGATGCCTTCATAACGACCGGCAATCAGGATCAGTGCATCTTCCTGAGCCAGCTCGCGGACCGCAGCCTGATTCAGGCTACGTCCCTGCGGCGACAGGTAGATCACCTTCGCCGTCTCTCCCGCGGCTTGCTTGGCACTGGCCAAGGCATCCTCGAGAGGCTTGATCTTCATCACCATCCCCGGACCACCGCCGAAAGGGCGGTCATCCACCGTATGGTGACGATCGGTCGTGTAGTCTCGCGGGTTCCAGCAATTGAGCTTGAGCAGCTCCTGCTTGACCGCACGACTGGTAATGCCGTACTCGCCAATGGCAGCAAACATTTCCGGGAACAGGGTGATGACTTCTACGCGCATGAGCCTTAGAAATCCGCATCCCAGTCGACCCGCATCTCGCCGGCTGCCAGGTCGATCGAAAGCACGCACTGATCCGTATAGGGCAGCAGACGCTCGCGATCATCCAGACTGCCCGCGCAGGGCTTGACCACCATCACATCGTTGGCACCGGTTTCGAACAAGTGGTCGACCACACCGAGCAACTGCCCCGCCTGATCAATGACCTTCAAGCCCTGTAACTGGTACCAATAGAACTCGCCATCTTCCAGATCCGGCAGCTCGCTACGCGGCACGCAGATCTCGAAGCCGGCGTAGGTACGCGCGATTTCTCGATCATCCAGACCTTTCAACTTGGCTACCAGCACCTTGCCCTGAAGGCGGCCGCTGGCCAGTTCCACTTTCTTTACCTCACCGTCACGCTTGAGCGTCCAGTTGCGGTAATCGAGCACGTTATCGATAGGATCGGTAAAGGAGTACACCTTCACTTCACCCTTGACGCCGTGCACCGAAACAATCTTGCCGAGAACGATCAAATCCTCGGCGACGGCCGGCGTCGTACTCATAAAGATGCTTAGGCAGCAGCCTTGGCAGCTTCCTTGAGCAGCTGAGCAACACGCTCAGACGGCTGAGCGCCCTGGCCCAGCCAGTAGGTCGCACGCTCTTGGTCGACGGAAAGACGCACTTCGCCACCGGCAGCGATCGGGTTGAAGAAACCGATACGCTCAACGAAACGACCATCGCGCGCATTGCGGCTGTTGGTCACGGTCAGGTGGTAGAAGGGGCGCTTTTTGGAGCCGCCACGAGCAAGACGGATGGTTACCATGTGAACATCGTTCCTATAGTCGGTGCTAACTTGAGGCACACATTAAAAATGGGCCTGGGCCCGAAAGGCCGCATATTCTATGAGCAAAAGCGACAAGCTTCAAGCCACAAGCTACAAGTAAAAGCAGATTTCCAGACTGCAGCTCTTTCTTGCGGCTTGAAGCTCCTGGCTTGTGGCTGCTTTGCCTAGAATTTCGGCATGCCACCGCCGCCGGGCAGCATACCGCCCATGCCGCGCATCATCTTGGCCATACCGCCCTTGGCGGTGAATTTCTTCATCATCTTCTGCATCTGCTTGTGCTGCTTGATCAGCCGACCAATGTCCTGCACCTGGGTACCGGAACCCAGAGCGATGCGACGCTTGCGCGAGCCGCTGATGATATCCGGGTCGCGGCGCTCGGCAGGGGTCATCGAGTTGATGATCGCCTCCATCTGCTTGAACTGCTTCTCGGCCGCGCCCTGGGCGCTGCCCATCTGCGACAGGTTGACGCCACCAATGGACGGCAGCTTGTCCATCAGGCCGCCAAGGCCGCCCATGTTCTTCATCTGCTGCAGCTGATCACGGAAGTCTTCGAGATCGAAGCCCTTGCCCTTCTTCAGCTTCTTGGTGAGCTTCTCGGCCTTCTCGCGATCAAGGGTCTGCTCAGCCTGTTCGATCAGGCTGAGCACGTCACCCATGCCGAGGATGCGCGAGGCGATACGATCCGGGTGGAAGGGCTCGAGCGCGTCACTCTTCTCGCCCATACCGATGAACTTGATCGGCTTGCCGGTGATGTGGCGCACGGACAAGGCCGCACCGCCCCGCGCATCACCGTCGACCTTGGTCAGCACCACGCCGGTCAGCGGCAACGCTTCGCCGAACGCCTTGGCCGTGTTGGCGGCATCCTGACCGGTCATGGCATCGACCACGAACAGCGTCTCGACCGGGTTGACCGCAGCATGCAGCGCCTGGATCTCGGCCATCATCTCGGTATCCACGGCCAGGCGACCGGCGGTATCGAGAATGACCACGTCAATGAACTTCAGCTTGGCTTCGCGGATCGCTGCATTGGCGATATCCACCGGTTTCTGGCTGGCGTCGGAGGGGAAGAAGGTCACCCCGAGATCGCTCGCAAGGGTTTCCAACTGCTTGATTGCCGCCGGACGGTAAACGTCGGCCGACACCAGCAGCACAGACTTCTTCTTGCGCTCCTTGAGGAACTTGGCCAGCTTGCCGGCAGTGGTGGTCTTGCCCGCCCCCTGCAGACCCGCCATCAGCACCACGGCAGGTGGCGCCGCATTGAGTGCCAGATCTTCGTTGGCCGCGCCCATCAGCTCTTCCAGCTCGGCGCGGACGATCTTCACGAAGGCCTGCCCCGGGGTCAGGCTCTTGGAAACTTCGGTGCCAACGGCGCGATCCTTGACCTTGCCGACGAAGTCCTTGACCACCGGCAGCGCCACGTCGGCCTCGAGCAGGGCCATGCGCACTTCGCGCAGGGTGTCCTTGATGTTGTCTTCGGTGAGCTTGGCCTTGCCCGTGACGTTACGCAGCGTCTGGGACAGGCGATCGGTAAGATTTTCGAACATGCGCGTTCCTTTGATAGGTGCGACCCGGCGCGCCGGGTGTGCGACAGGCGGCGGATTATAGCGAAGTCGCCGAGCTGCCGACACCGCCGGCAGTCTTTCGTGCTGATGCCCTTCTGTGCCACACTCAGCGCCTTTCGGGCTCGCCTTACACGGATTTATGCACCCTCTGTTGCCCAGCCTCGCCGCCGCCCTCCTCTACGCTGGCGCCGCCGCTTACCAAGGACTGCGCCTTACGCAGCGCAGCATTCCTGACAAACGTCTGCTCGCGCTGCTTGGCGTGGTCGCGCTTTGCCTGCACGGCATCAGCCTGTTCTATCAGCTGTATGACGTCCACGGCCTCAGCCTGGACTTCTTCAATGCCGCCAGCCTGATCGCCTGCGCGGTCATTGGCCTGATTCTGCTGGCCTGCCTGCGCATCCCGGTGGAAAACCTGCTGCTGCTCCTGTTCCCGCTCGGCACATTGACGGTCCTTGCCGCAGAGTTCATGCCCAGCGGCACCATCAACCCAATCGACGAACACCCTGGCATCCTCGCCCATATCCTGTTCTCGATCATGGCCTACGGCATGCTCACCATCGCCGTGTTCCAGTCGGTCCTGTTGCTGCTGCAGGACCATCAGCTCAAGCACAAGCACCCGTCGGGGCTGATCCGCAACTTTCCACCACTGCAGACCATGGAAAGCCTGCTGTTCGGCTTTCTCTTCGCGGGCTGGCTGCTGCTGTCGCTGTCGCTGCTGTCCGGCGCGCTGTACATCGATGATCTGTTTGCCCAGCACCTGGCACACAAGACCATCCTTTCCTGCTTCGCCTGGGTGGTTTTCGCCGTTCTGCTGTGGGGGCGCCACCAACTCGGCTGGCGCGGCCACAAGGCCATTCGCTGGACCCTCGCCGGGTTCTGCCTGCTGATGCTGGCGTACTTCGGCAGCAAGCTGGTACGCGAATTCATCCTGCACATCTGAGACAGACGTCGTGGACGACATTCATTCGAGCTACCTACTCGGCCTGCTGATTTTCCTGATTCTCTGCTCGGCGTTCTTTTCCAGCTCCGAGACCGGCATGCTCAGCCTCAACCGCTACCGACTCAAGCATCTGGCCAAGGAAGGGCATAGCGGCGCCAAGCGCGTCATCCGCCTGCTCGACCGCCCGGACCGCCTGCTCGGCACCATCCTGGTTGGCAATAACGTGGTCAACATTCTCGCCGCCTCCATCGCCACGGTGCTGGCAGTGGACCTCTGGGGCGAAGCCGGCATCGCCATCGCCACGGCGGGCCTGACCATTATCGTGCTGATCTTCGGCGAAATCACGCCCAAGACCCTGGCCGCCCTGCGCCCGGAACTGGTTGCCTTCCCCGCCAGCCGCGTGCTCAGCCTGCTGCTACGCGTACTCTACCCAGTGGTGTGGCTTACCAGCGTGATCAGCAACGGCCTGCTGCGCCTGCTGGGCGTCGACCCGGCGAAGCGCGCCAGCGACAGCTTGTCCACCGAAGAGCTGCGCAGCGTGGTGCGCGAATCGGGCTCGGAGCTGCCACTGAATCGACAGAGCATGCTGCTGAGCATCCTCGACCTCGAACGGGTCACGGTCGACGACATCATGATCCCGCGCAACGAAGTGACCGGCATCGATCTCGACGACGACCTGGAAATCATCATCGGCCAGTTGCGCAGCACCTCGCACACGCGCCTGCCGGTGTTTCGTGGCGACATCAATCAGATCGAAGGCGTGGTGCACATGCGCCAGATCGCCCGACTGCTGAGCCACAACCAACTGACCAAGGACTCGCTGCTGGCAGCTTGCAACGAGCCTTACTTCATCCCTGAAAACACGCCCCTGGCGACCCAACTGATCAACTTCCAGAAGCAGAAGCGGCGCATCGGCATCGTCGTCGACGAATATGGCGATGTGATCGGCATCGTCACCCTGGAAGACATCCTCGAAGAGATCGTCGGCGACTTCAGCAACCAGGACAGCCTGCGCAGCCCGGATATCCACCCGCAGGAGGATGGCACTCTGGTCATCGACGGCGCCGCCTACATTCGCGAAGTGAACAAGACCCTCGGCTGGCACCTGCCCAGCGACGGGCCCAAGACCCTCAACGGCCTGATCACCGAAGCGCTGGAGAGCATTCCTGACAGTAGCGTCTGCCTGAAGATCGGCCCCTACCGCCTGGAAATTCTCCAGGCGGCGGAGAACCGGGTGAAGAGCGTGCGCGTCTGGCAGGTGGAAAAGGTCAAAGCGGACGCAACAGCTCCGGAGTGAGGCGCTCGGCAAGGCCGGCTGCCCATTGCCGATAGCCCAATGCCGACGGGTGATAGCCATCCTCGGCCAGATAATGCGCCTCGAACGGTAGGTCCAGCACGCAGTGCCGCGCGCCCAGCCGTTGCGCCAGGCTCTGCAACTCACGATCCAGCAAGCTGGCCCGCCAGCCCATCAACTGCCGCAACAGCCACGGCAAGGCGCTGAAATGCTGCAAGGGCGGCACAGCGCTGAACGCCACGCGACAGCCCCGCTCGCCCAGCGCATCGGCCATGCCCGTGAGCGCCTGCAACCAGCGCTTGCTCGGCGTGAGGTGCGTGGTGTCATTGACGCCGAACACCAGCAGCGCCAGGTCGGCCGGCTCGGCCAATCCAAGCGGCAGCAGGCGTTCATGCGCCTCAGAGGCGGTGATGCCGTTCTCGCCACAGGCGCGCCAGCGTATCGGCCGCCCCAGGCGCTCGGCCAGGGCGACCGCCAGACAACTCGCCAGCGACTGTTCGAAACTCGTGACGCCGACACCCACCACGGTCGATTCACCGATCAGCAGCAGGCGAAACGCCTCACCCGGTAAATGCGCGGCAGCGATGCCGCTTGGCTCGCCCTGCGCAACCGGCAGACGCAATGCCGTGCGTCGGGCGTGCAGGGCCAGAGGCAGCGCCAATGGCAGCAGTGGCACAGTCGCCAGCCACCACAGCGCATGCCGACTCACAACTGGACGCGAACCGCTTGCGCGCTGCGCAGTGCCTTGGCGCGAGCTGCTTCGATGGATTCGTCACGCGCCAGCGCCACGCCCATGCGGCGCTGGCCCTTGACCTCGGGCTTGCCGAACAGACGCAGCGCGGTGTCTGCCTCGCTCAATGCGGCTCCGAGGTTGGCGAAGCTGGCCTGCTGCGAATTGCCCTCCACCAGAATCACCGCCGACGCGGACGGGCCCATCTGGCGGATCGCCGGAATCGGCAAACCGAGAATCGCACGCGCATGCAGGGCGAACTCGGACAGTTCCTGGGAAATCAGCGTCACCAGACCGGTATCATGCGGGCGCGGCGAGACTTCGCTGAACCACACCTGGTCGCCCTTTACGAACAGCTCGACGCCGAACAGGCCACGGCCGCCCAGCGCTTCGGTCACCGCCAGCGCCACGCGCTCGGACTCGGCCAGGGCCTTCGGGCTCATGGGTTGAGGTTGCCAGGACTCCTGGTAATCGCCGTTCTCCTGGCGATGGCCAATCGGCGCGCAGAAGCTGGTGCCGCCGACATGACGCACGGTGAGCAGGGTGATTTCGTAGTCGAAGTCGATGAAACCCTCGACGATCACCCGCCCCTTGCCGGCGCGTCCGCCCTCCTGGGCGTAGTCCCAGGCGCGCTGCAGGTCGGCGTCGCTCTTGAGCACGCTCTGGCCCTTGCCGGAAGAGCTCATGATCGGCTTGACCACGCAGGGGTAGCCGACGGATTTCACCGCTGCGGTGTAGTCCTCGAAGGTGTCGGAGAAATGGTACGGCGAGGTCGGCAGGCCCAGCTCTTCGGCTGCCAGACGACGAATGCCTTCGCGGTTCATAGTCAGCTGTGCGGCGCGTGCGGTCGGCACCACGTTGAAGCCTTCGGCCTCCAGCTCGACCAGGGTGGCAGTGGCGATGGCTTCAATTTCCGGGACGATGTAGTGCGGCTGCTCCTTCTCGATCACTGCACGCAGGGCTGCACCATCGAGCATGTCGATGACGTGGCTACGATGTGCCACCTGCATGGCCGGCGCATTGGCGTAACGGTCGACACCGATGACTTCGCAGCCCAGGCGCTGCAACTCGATCACCACTTCCTTGCCGAGCTCGCCGCAGCCACACAGCAGTACACGGGTCGCGGAGGACGACAAAGGGGTTCCAATACGGGGCATGAGTGTTCCTCGAACAGTGAATCAGGAGGTCATTAAGAGACCGGAAGCACGGGCGCGCTCCAGGCAGCGTTGCAGTACCTCGCGGCGCTCGGCATTGTCCATGCGGCCCCAGCGGGTGATTTCGGCGACGGTACGCTGACAACCAATGCAGACATCCTGCTCGTCCAGCGCGCAGACATGCACGCAGGGCGAGCGCACCGGCTTTTCTACATCACTCATCGTCATCAGGTACCAGCTCACGGGAATAGCGCTGCGCATTATGAACGTAATGAGCGGCGCTGGCCTCCAGCATCTTCTTCTGCGCCTCGGTCAGCTCGCGCACCACCTTGCCGGGGCTGCCCATGACCAGGCTGCCATCAGGAATCACCTTGCCTTCGGGAATCAGGCTGTTGGCGCCGATGATGCAGTACTTGCCGATCCTGGCCCCATTGAGGATCACCGCATTGATGCCGATCAGGCTGTAATCGTCCACCGTGCAACCATGCATCATCACGTTGTGACCCACGGTGACGCCCTTGCCCAGGGTCAGCGGAAAACCCATGTCGGTGTGCATGACACTGCCGTCCTGCACGTTGCTGTTCTCGCCGATATGGATCAGTTCGTTGTCGCCGCGCAGCACGGCACCGAACCAGACGCTGGCACCGGCCTCCAGGCGAACCTTGCCGATCAGGTCGGCACTTGGCGCGACCCAGCTATCAGGATGGGCGTCGACACGGAAGCTTCCCAGGCGGTATTTCATGCTCGTCAGTCCTCGGCGCTTCAGCGCAGGTGTATGAAGTGTTCGGGCGGCTGGTGCAGAGCGATCTGCGCATCATCGAAGACCAGGTTGACCAGTTCCACCACCATGATCGCCGTGAGCCCCCAGATGCGGTATTCGCCATAGGTGTAGGACGGCACGTACCAGCTGCGCCCGAGGTAATCGATGCGATGAGTCATCTCGCGCGGATCGCTGCGGAAGAACTCCAGCGGTACCGAGAATACCGAGGCGATCTCGGCGTCGTTGGCCTTGTACTCGACATAATCCGGCACCAGCCCGACGTAGGGCGTGACCTGAATGCCGTGGCGTGAGACCAGGCTGCTGAGCGGCCCGACTACTTCCACCAAGCCGGGTGGCAGACCTATTTCCTCTTCGGCTTCGCGCAGCGCGGTGTCCACCAGATCACGATCTTCCGGGTCGCGCCGGCCACCGGGAAAGGCGACCTCGCCACCGTGGGTCGACAAACCGCTGGCGCGCAGAGTCAGCACCAGCTCAGGTTCATCACTGCGGGTAATCGGGACCAGCACCGCCGCCTCGGGGAAGCTGCGCTCGGTCTCCAGAGGACGCGGACTGTAGCCGCGCACGCGATGGAGCAAGTCGTCCAGCATGGGCATACTCGGAGTCTTGTTTTGCCGGGCATCATGGCATGAAAGCAGGCGGGCGCCCAACCCCGACGACAGGACAGGCTGGCCGCAATAGCGGGCTTGCCGGCCACCTCTCAGCCGGCCAAGATAACGCCAGAAAAAGAGGAGCGGGCATGAAATTCTGCAGTCAGTGCGGCAACTCCGTCACGCGCATGATCCCGGCTGGCGACAACCGCATGCGCCATGTCTGCGCTCACTGCGCCACCGTGCATTACGAAAACCCGCGTATCGTCGCTGGTTGCCTGCCCGTATGGCGCGACCAGGTGCTGCTGTGCCGCCGCGCCATCGAGCCGCGCCGCGGCTACTGGACATTGCCGGCCGGCTTCATGGAAAACGGCGAAACCATCGAGCAGGCCGCCGCCCGCGAAACCCTCGAAGAAGCCTGCGCCCGCGTGCGCGATCTCAGCCTCTACACCCTGTTCGACCTGCCGCACATCAGCCAGGTGTACATGATGTTTCGCGCCGAGCTGGTCGATCTGGATTTCGCCGTGGGCGAAGAGAGCCTGGAGGTGCGACTGTTTACAGAAAGCGAAATCCCTTGGTCAGAGCTGGCTTTCCCGACCATAGGCCGTACCTTAGAATGCTTCTTCGCCGACCGTCGGCAAAATCTCTTTCCGGTACGCAATGAGCCACTTGAAGCACTGCGTGCCCATTACACACCCCGTTGACCCTTGCGGACGTTCCCGATGCGTTGGTTGTTGCCCCTGCTTTGCCTGACTCTCAGCTTCAACGCCCTGGCCAGCGCCACGCCAGCGACCAGCAGCCGCACCGTGGACAAGGTGCTGGTACTCAAGGCCGAGCGCAAACTGCACCTGCAACAACGCGGCGAGACCATCAAGTCCTACCGCATTTCGCTGGGCAAACAGCCCAGCGGCGCCAAGCAGCGCGAAGGCGATCTGCGCACACCGGAAGGCTTCTACTGGATCGACTGGCGCAAGCCGAGCGACAAGTACCAACTATCGCTGCACATCTCCTACCCCAACGCCCGCGACCTGGCCAAGGCCAAGGACGCCGGGGTGCCGCCGGGCAGCATGATCATGATCCACGGCACGCCGCTGGATGAGGAATACCCGGAGTGGTTCTTCCACACCCTGGACTGGACAGAAGGCTGCATCGCCATGAAGAACGACGACATGCGCGAGGTCTGGAGCCTGGTCAAGGATGGGACGCTGATCGAAATCAGGCCCTGAGCCACTGCATTGAAAAAGGCGCCATCGGCGCCTTTTTCATATCGACTCAAAACTGCAGATCGGACAAACGCCAGACGTCGAAGGCCGGCGTTTCGTAAGGATGGCTCTTCTTCAGCGCCTTGACAGCATCGTGGATCAACTCGTCGGCGACGACCATTTCCACTTTCCATTCGGCAACCTGCTCGACGCTGCCGACCTGCCCGATGAACGGCTGGCTACCTTCCAGAGCACGGAACTGGCCATGACCCAGCACCTGCCAGCAGCAACTGTCGTAACGCCCGATGCGCCCGCCTCCAGCTGCGAACACCGCCTTTTTCACCGGTTCCAGATGGGCTTCCGGCACGTAGAAACACAGTTTGTACATCAAGTTCTCCGCAAATGGGCAACCGAACAACAGACAAGCCATGACGCCAATATGATGTCACTTTGACATGGAGTTGTCTTGAGATCGCCCGCACAAATCCACACGTAGAATTAAGACGATCTGCAGCCTTCGACTCAGGCGACGGGCGTGGCGTTCTCAGCGACCGCTGAAAAAGCGCCGCCATTTGTCGGCCAGACCAGAGGCCGGCGGGCTGTGGCTACCGTCGCAGTAGGGCGGGTTTGCGGATCGGCTACAGCGGCATAACAAAAGGCGCTGCTCACGCTCGGGGCGCAGAATCAGAGAGTGGACGCAACCGGGCGTGCAGTTCGGCATGCCGGGCGAGTGCCCGCAGCGGCATAGGCGATGAGTTTCACCGGGTGTGACCAGGCGAACTTCGGGAAGCACAACGCGGGGATCATCGGCCATGGTTGGGCCTATGTAGCCCGGATGAAATCCGGGGCGAGGTGTGACGGCGTTTTCCCGGATTGCATCCGGGCTACGGGCCCTGCTCCCCTCTCCCGCTTGCGGGAGAGGGTCATCAGAAGACTGGTGCGCGACCGCTTTCCCTCTCCCGCCCTGCGGGCACCCTCTCCCAATGGGAGAGGGTCATCAGAGGGCCGCTACGCGGCCGCTATTAGTCCACCCAGACGCGAGCGTTGCGGAACATGCGCATCCAGCCGCCATCTTCCTGCCACTCGTCCGGGCGCCAGGAGTTCTGCACGGCGCGGAATACCCGCTCCGGGTGCGGCATCATGATGGTCACACGGCCGTCGCGGCTGGTCAGACCGGTGATACCGCGCGGCGAGCCATTGGGGTTGGCCGGATAGGCTTCGGTGACCTTGCCATGGTTATCGACGTAACGCAGCGCAATGGTGCCGGACAGATCAGCCTCCAGCAGCGCCTCCTCGCTTTCGAACTCGGCATGACCTTCACCGTGGGCGATGGCGATCGGCATGCGCGAACCGGCCATGCCCTGCAGGAAGATCGACGCCGACTCCTGGATCTGCACCATGGCCACGCGCGCTTCGAACTGCTCGGAGCGGTTGCGCACGAAGTGCGGCCAGAACTCGGTACCGGGGATCAGCTCGTGCAGGTTGCTCATCATCTGGCAGCCGTTGCACACGCCGAGGGTGAAGCTGTCACGACGCTCGAAGAAACCCTGGAAGGCATCGCGAGCACGGGCGTTGAACAGCACCGACTTGGCCCAGCCCTCACCGGCACCGAGCACGTCGCCATAGGAGAAGCCACCGCAGGCAACCAGGCCTTTGAACTCTTCCAGGCTAACGCGACCGGCGAGGATGTCGCTCATGTGCACGTCGATGGCGGAGAAACCGGCACGGTCGAACGCGGCAGCCATTTCCACCTGGCCGTTGACGCCCTGCTCACGCAGGATAGCGACCTGCGGACGCACGCCCTTCTTGATATAAGGCGCAGCGATGTCCTGATTGACGTCGAAGCCAAGCTTGATCGACAGGCCGGGGTTGTCTTCCTCCAGCAGCAGATCGAACTCCTGATCCGCGCCCTGCGCGTTATCACGCAGACGCTGGATGCGGTAGCTGGTCTCGGCCCACTGACGCTGCAGCAGACGGCGCTCACCGGCGAACACCGGTTCGCCATTGAAGCTGATGCTGACCTCGCCGTTGTTCACGGGCTGACCGATCACGGCCACGCAGTCGTCCAGACCGGCGGCGCTGAACTGCGCCAGCACTTCCGGAGTGGCGTCCTGGCGCACCTGGATCACCGCACCCAGCTCTTCGTTGAACAGCACGGCTGGAAGCTCGGAGCTGTCGTCAGCCAGCGCGTCGAGGTTCAGCGACAGGCCGCAATGACCGGCGAAGGCCATTTCCAGCACGGTGGTCAGCAGGCCACCGTCGGAACGGTCGTGGTAAGCCAGCAGATGGCCGTCGGCATTGAGGCCCTGGATCACGGCGAAGAAGGCCTTGAGGTCTTCGGCGTCGTCGAGGTCCGGCACCTGCTGGCCGATCTGCGAATAAACCTGCGCCAGGATCGAGGCGCCCATACGGTTCTGGCCACGACCGAGGTCGATCAGAATCAGATCGGTCTCGCCCTTGTCCATGCGCAGTTGCGGAGTCAGGGTCTGGCGGATGTCCTGCACCGGAGCGAAACCGGTGATCACCAGCGACAACGGCGACGTCACGCTCTTGTCGACGCCCTCGTCCTGCCAACGGGTCTTCATGGACATGGAGTCCTTGCCCACCGGAATGGTGATGCCCAGCGCCGGGCACAGCTCCATGCCGACAGCCTTGACGGTGTCGTACAGGCGGGCGTCTTCGCCGGGGTGGCCGGCAGCCGCCATCCAGTTGGCCGACAGCTTGATGTCGGACATTTTCTCGATGCGCGCAGCCGCCAGGTTGGTAACGGTCTCACCCACCGCCATGCGGCCGGAAGCCGGCGCGTCGAGCAGCGCCAGCGGCGTGCGCTCACCCATGGCCATGGCTTCACCGGTGTAGACGTCGAAGCTGGTGGCGGTAACGGCACAATCGGCCACAGGCACCTGCCACGGGCCGACCATCTGATCGCGCGCCACCAGACCGGTGATGGTGCGGTCGCCGATGGTGATCAAAAAGCTCTTGCTGGCCACGGCCGGATGATGCAACACACGACCCAGCGCTTCTTCGATATCGACGCTGGCGGCGCTGAAGTCATCGCCCTGCTCGGCTTCACGGCTGACGCTGCGGTGCATGCGCGGCGGCTTGCCCAGCAGCACTTCCAGCGGCATGTCCACCGGGGTGTTGCTGAAGTGGCTGTCGGTCACGGTCAGGTGCGGCTCTGCGGTGGCCTCGCCGACTACAGCGAAGGGGCAGCGCTCACGCTCGCAGATGGCCTTGAAACGCTCGAAGTCGGCAGCGTCCACGCTCATCACGTAACGCTCCTGCGACTCGTTGCACCAGATTTCGTGCGGAGCCATGCCTGGCTCGTCATTGGGCACGTTGCGCAGTTCGAAGCGACCGCCGCGACCGCCGTCGTTGATCAACTCAGGCAGGGCATTGGAGATACCGCCGGCGCCGACGTCGTGGATGAACTTGATCGGGTTGGCCTCGCCCAGCTGCCAGCAGCGGTCGATGACCTCCTGGCAGCGGCGTTCCATTTCCGGGTTTTCGCGCTGCACCGAGGCGAAATCCAGATCGGCCGAGCTGGCACCGGTGGCCATCGACGAGGCCGCACCGCCGCCGAGGCCGATGAGCATGGCCGGGCCGCCGAGCACGATCAGCTTGGCGCCGACCGAAATCTCACCCTTCTGTACGTGGTTCTCGCGGATGTTACCGAGGCCGCCTGCGAGCATGATCGGCTTGTGGTAGCCGCGCACTTCTTCGCCACGAGGGCTGCTGACAGCCTGCTCGAAGGTACGGAAGTAGCCGTTGAGTGCCGGACGACCGAATTCGTTGTTGAACGCGGCGCCGCCCAGCGGGCCTTCGATCATGATGTCCAGCGCGCTGACGATGCGCTCGGGCTTGCCGTAGGGCTTTTCCCAGGGCTGGAGGAAATCGGGGATGTTCAGGTTGGAGACCGAGAAACCGGTCAGACCGGCCTTGGGCTTGGCGCCACGGCCGGTCGCGCCTTCGTCGCGGATCTCGCCACCGGAGCCGGTGGAGGCGCCCGGGAACGGCGCGATGGCGGTCGGGTGGTTGTGCGTCTCCACCTTCATCAGGATGTGCACCGGCTCCTGCACCGCGCCGTACTGGCGGGTCTCAGGGTTGGGGAAGAAGCGCCCGGCGGTGTGGCCTTTGATGACCGAGGCATTGTCCTTGTAGGCGGACAGCACGCCTTCGTTGTGCATCTGGTAGGTGTTCTTGATCATGCCGAACAGCGACTTGTCCTGGCTCTCGCCGTCGATGTCCCAGCTGGCATTGAAGATCTTGTGGCGGCAGTGCTCGGAGTTGGCCTGGGCGAACATCATCAGCTCGATGTCGTGCGGATTGCGCCCCAGGTCATTGAAGCTCTTCACCAGGTAGTCGATTTCGTCCTCGGCCAGGGCCAGGCCCAGGTCCTGGTTGGCCTGCTCCAGCGCGGCGCGCCCCCCACCGAGTACGTCCACGGCGGTCAGCGGCTTGGGCTGGGCGTGGCTGAACAGCGCGGCGGCGTCTTCCAGCGCATTCAGAACGAGCTGGGTCATGCGGTCATGCAGCACTGCGGCGACGGCAGCACTGTCGGCCTCGCTCAGCTCGCCGCTGATGTAATAGGCGATACCGCGCTCAAGACGCTGGATCTTGGCCAGGCCACAGTTACGGGCGATGTCGCTTGCCTTGCTCGACCAGGGCGAGATGGTGCCGAAACGCGGAATGGTCAGAAACAGTTTGCCGCTGGGCTCCTGCACCGGCACGCTCGGGCCGTACTTGAGCAGCCGCGCCAGCACTTGTTCCTCATCGGCGTTGAGCACGCCTGTCACGTCGGCGAAATGCGCGAACTCGGCGTACAGCCCGGTCACGGCCGGCACCTTGCTGGTCAGTTGCTCGAGCAATTTGCCATGGCGGAAAGCGGAAAGGGCGGGAGCGCCGCGCAGAATCAACATCGTCGGAACAGCCTCTGGGAAGGGGTGTGCTGGAGGCCGGGCATTCTACCCTAAAGCGTTGGCCTGCGGCACCTGTAGCCTGGCGCTTAAAGGACGAACGCTCACTAGCAGAGAAGCGAAGCGCTGTCGAGATATGGCGCCGCCTGCGCTTTGCGTATACTGCGCCGATGTTTGCACGACCTGCGATACGCATGCGTTGCGCCAAAGGGCTGTTGGCGATTGGAACCCTCCTGATGCTTGCTGGCTGTGGCGAAGAACCCAAGCCCAGCGTACTCGAGCAGGCAAAGGCGGAGGGAGAGCTGCGCGTGGTCACTCGCAACAGCCCCGCCACCTACTTCCAGGATCGCAATGGCGCCACCGGCTTCGAATATGAACTGGCCAAGCGTTTCGCCACCGATCTCGGCCTCGAACTGAAGATCGAAACTGCGGACAACCTCGACAATCTGTTTTCCAGCCTCGACCTCGCCAACGGCCCGGTAATGGCTGCCGCCGGCCTGGTGGACACGCCACAGCGCCAGCGCCAGGCACGCTTCTCGATTCCCTACCTGGAAGTCACGCCACAGGTCATATATCGCCAGGGCGAGAGCCGCCCCACCAAACCTGCGGACCTGGTCGGCAAGCGCATCCTGGTGCTGGCCGGCAGCAGCCACGCCGAACAGCTGGCCGCCCTCAAGCTGGAACAACCGGAGCTGGAATTCGAGGTATCTGACGCGGTAGAAGTGGTCGACCTGCTGCGCATGGTCGACGAAGGACAGATCGACCTGACCCTGGTCGACTCCAACGAGCTGGCGATGAACCAGGTGTACTTCCCCTACGTACGCGTGGCCTTCGACCTCGGCGACACCAACACCATGCGTTGGGCGGTAGCCGCTGGCGAGGATGACAGCCTGCTGCAGGAGATCGACGCCTTCCTCAAGCGCTCCGAGGCCAACGGCACCCTGCAACGCCTGAAGGAGCGCTACTACGGCCACGTCGACGTACTCGGCTACGTGGGCGCCTACACCTTTGCCCAGCACCTGCAAAAACGCCTGCCGCGCTACGAAAAGATGTTTCGCCAGGCCGGCCACGCCAACCAGGTTGACTGGCGCCTGCTCGCCGCCATGGGCTATCAGGAGTCGCTGTGGCAACCCAACGCCACCTCCAAGACTGGCGTGCGCGGTCTGATGATGCTCACCCAGCGCACAGCCCAATCGGTCGGCGTCTCCAACCGTCTCGACCCCAAACAGAGCATCGACGGCGGTGCCCGCTACTTCATCCAGGTTCACCAGCAACTGCCGGAAGGTATCGTCGAGCCGGATCGCACCTGGTTCGCCCTGGCCGCCTACAACGTCGGTGGCGGCCACCTGGAAGATGCGCGCAAGTTGACCGAAGCCGAAGGACTGGACCCGAACAAGTGGGCCGACGTGCAGAAGATCCTGCCGCGCCTGGCGCAAAAGCAGTGGTACAGCAAAACCCGCTACGGCTATGCCCGCGGCGGCGAGCCGGTGCACTTCGTGCGCAACATCCGTCGTTACTACGACATTCTTACCTGGGTAACCCAGCCGCAGCTGGAAGGCACGCAAGTGGCCGAGAGCGGTACCCACCTGCCCGGTATCGACAAGCGTAAGCCCGAAGAAGAGACCCCGCCGCTCTAGGGTCTGTTGCCGTTTCGACGCGAGCCGCGTTGCTGCGCCAAATTGCGCCAGGCTAGGCGTGGGATGCAGGCAATGGTCGTTCCCTTGTCAAATCCCGCAACGACGCATGGCGCAATTTGCCGCGCAACCCGAAGGGACGGGCCAGTTTTTGCGTGGAACGTCGTTACTCGACGGCTCATTTGGGCGACCAAACTTCGCGTCTCGCGCCTAGCCCCACGCAAAAACTGGCTCCGTCGCGGCCGTGCGCGAAACGGCAACAGACCCTAGCGGTCAGAGCAAGCCCTGACTCCCCACTGCACAGCGACTGATCGCCTGCCGCACCTGTGGCAAGCTTTTGAGGCGAGTCGCACACTGCGCCTGACTCGCCATCCGCTCGACCTGCAGATTGGCCTGCTCGTCGATGCTGATCAGATAGGGATGGGCGTAACGCGCGCGGTCGTTCCAGGCGCTGAAACGCTGAGTACTGAACACGCAGCGATAGTCGAGATGACCGGTAAAGCCCTGAAAGCGATCACGCATGAAGATGTGGTGATAACGCTGCCAGTCGCGATCACGCTGGCCGACACGCACGGCCTCCTGGCACTCTTCAAGCGTGGCGATCCGCGGCTCGTGCAGGAAAATGCTCTGCGCCAGATTGGAGCCGCCCAGCTGCACACTGGCGACCAGATACACCTCGGATTGCTCAGCGAACGCCGGCGCAGCCAGGAGCGCCAACACACTCAATATCCGTTTGTTCATGCTCATTCCCTGTATGAACGCTCAGCCTCGTCGAGCCTTGAAGAACTCTTTCAGCAGCGCCCCGCTCTCCTCGGCCAGCAACCCACCCTCCACGCGTACGCGGTGATTGAGAAAACCCTGATCGAAGAACTGCCCCTGGCTGATCGCCACCCCCGCGCGCGGCTCGCTGGCGGCGTAAACCACCCGAGCGATGCGAGCATGCACGATCAGGCCGGCGCACATGCTGCAGGGCTCCAGCGTGACGTACAGGGTGCTGCCTGGCAGCCGATAGTTCTGCACGCTTTGCGCTGCCGCGCGGATCGCCACCATCTCGGCATGGGCACTGGGGTCGTGACGCAGAATCGGGCAGTTGAAGCCCTGCCCCACCACCTCGCCATCCTGCACCAGCACGGCGCCGACCGGCACCTCGCCCTGCTCCGCGCCCAAACGCGCCTGCGCCAGCGCCAGGCGCATGAAATGCTCGTCACGCGAGCGGTCGATGATCTGCGGTCGTTTCATTGCATCAATCCGAAGGGTGACCGCTCTGCTAGGCGGACCGGAAAACGGCGCCTACCCTACACCACTTCGATGGCCGCCATCAGCCCCGTTTCCATATGGTCGATGACGTGGCAATGGAACATCCACACCCCAGGATTATCGGCAACGAAGGCGATGCGCGCCGTCTCGTTCTTGCCCAGCAGGTAGGTGTCGGTGAAATACGGAACGATCTTGCGTCGATCCGAACCCAGCACCTTGAAGGTCATGCCGTGCAGGTGAATCGGGTGCTGATACTGCGCCATATTGCGCAGCACGAAGATGTAGTGACCATCCTTCTTCAGCGTGGCAATCGGGCGATCGGCGCAGGTCTTGTCGTTGATGTCCCAGGCCTGGCCGTTGATCTGCCAGTACTTGTAGCGACCGGCGGCCTCGTCGGCCGGCGAGGCCAGCGCGGCGGCCCACTCGAAGTTGAAGCGCAACGTCTCGGCGCGTGACAGATCAGGCTCGGCGATCGGGTTGGCCGGCAACGCCGGCGGCCAATCCCCGGCCACTTCGCTACTGGCGATGCCCTTCAAGGTCGCCAGGCGCAGCGGTCCGTTACGCAGGGACAACTCCTCTCCAGCAGCGGGAACCTTGAGCGCCAGGTCGATACGCATACCTGGCCCCAGCCAGTACTCCTTGCCCAAAGGGCGCGGCTGAACCGGGTTGCCATCCAGCGCATAGATGCGTGCCTCGCCACCCGGCAGATTGAGGCGATAGGTGATGGTGCTGTCGACATTGATCAGACGCAGGCGCACCACCTGCCCTTCTGGCAATTCGAGGGTCGGGTTGGACTCACCGTTGATGGTGGTCAATCGTCCACGCGTACCTTCACGCGCCGCCTGACGCGGCACCAGAAATTCGGTGAAGGCGCCCTGCTCGTCGATGTGCCAGGTCTTCAGGCTCAGCGTACGCTCATGGCGGAAGCCGGTTGGCTCGCGCTCCTCGACGATCAGCGGCCCGACCAGGCCACGCCCCAACTGCTCGGCGCTGGTGGTATGCGGGTGGTACCAGAAGCTGCCAGCGTCGTGGCAGATGAAGTCGTAATCGAAGTACTCGCCCGGCAGTACCGGCGCCTGGGAAACGTAGGGCACGCCGTCCATCTCCAGCGGCAAGCGGATGCCATGCCAGTGGATGGTGCTCTGCTGCTCCAGCTTGTTGATGAAGCGCACCCGCAAGCGCTCGCCCTGACGGCAGCGCAACTCGAACCCGGGAGCCTGACCGCCGTAGGCCCAGGCCGGCGTCACATGCCCCGGCACCAGCTCAAGATCGAGCGGCGCGGCGATCAGCTCGTAGTCATGGCTCGCCACGTTCTCCGGACGCCCCAACCAGTAACGCACACCGCCAGCGCCGAAGCCGGCAACACCCAGGCCAGCAAGCCCGGCGAGCACTTGTCTACGGGTAAACGACATCTTCATCCTCGGCAATCTGCGGGCATACTCAATTGCGGTATCTTCTCATTTTCATGGATGACCAGACGAGCGCCCCGGCAAGACAAATTGCCGCGGCACCAGGTGCGAGATACCGCCCAGATAGGAAACCGCCGATCGGTATAGAATCGCAGGGCACTTCACAGGAACGCTCACCAGAACATGGACAGTTTCTTCTTCGACGCCCCCTTGGCAATCATGATGGTGGCGATAACCCCCATGCTCCTGCTCATGTGGATCGGGCTCATGGCTGCGTTTGGGGAAATGATCTGGACTGACTGCTACCGGCTGAGCCGCCCACACGACATCGTAAAAGCGACGATCATCGATCAAAAGCTTGTCAAAGCACGCATCAGCGTTGGCAAAAACACAATGGTCAGCCTCAAGCCCGTCTATCGCCTGCGTTACGAGTACGAACAACACGCCTACGAAGTGGAGCATCTCGTGCTCAACCAAGAGCATGTCGAGCTCAACCAGCAGGAAGGAACCTTTCTGCTATACGTTCCCAAAGCGAACCCGGCCGATGCCTCCCCCGAAGCCCCAAGCGCCGCATCGCCCTTCGCCGCAATCATGCTGATGATCATGGGCTACCTCATCTGGGAAGCCGCGCCGACACTGCTTACAGGGTTCTGAGCGTGATAGTGCTATTCATCGTGCTCGGCGGCCTACTATGGCTGATCAGCCTGCTGCTTTTCGCCTTTTCCGCCTGGGCTTCTTACAAACTTATGCGACTACTCTGGGGAAAAATCCGCAGAGCCTTGTTGCGTCCGGGCACGGCGCAAATCACGTCCTATGAAGTATTCACACCTGATCCTGAAGACATTCACGTCCAGGATACCCGCCCGCAAATCCGCCTTGAACTCGATTGCGAGCGGCACGGTCAGCGCTTTCAGGTATCCCTGGGCCCCTTGACGTGCGAGGAGTTGTTCCCTGCGCTGGATTTACCGGCACACCACATCGCCTGCTGGCTAAGCGATGAAGATTGGCGCCAGCTGCTGGAAAAACGCTGGGTCACGATTGCCTGCGACTGGCGCCTGCGCAAGGCGATACTCACCAGCCAGATTCGTAATGACAGACGCCTGCTGCTGATCAGTGTTCTGAGCCTGAGCCTGTTCGCACTCACCGTCACGCTGTCTCTGCTGCCACACTGAAAGCATGCAGCCATGAAAAAACCGGCCGAAGCCGGTTTCTTCATTGAGCCCTGAAGCCAATGCCAACCAATGGCTACTGGCCCCGTCCGGGCGCCTGGGCCGACTTACCAGCTGTAGCTCAGCTTGGCTGTAACCTCACGGCCCGGGTTGTAGTAGTCAGCAGTACCGGAGCCGACCACGTGCTGCTCATCCAGCAGATTGCTGACGTTCAGAGCCAGATCCGTACCCTTGACGATGTTGTAGGTGAAGGCGGCGTCGAACACTGTTGCGGCATCACTCTTATTGGTGTTGGCGGCAGCAAAATAGTATTCGCCAATGTAACGAGCACCCAGACCTACGCTCATCTTCGTACCCGGCACACTGTAGTAGCCCCAGAGCGAAGCGCTATGCCGTGGCGTGACTTCAAATTCATTGCCCTTGAGAGACGTGCCATCTCGCAGCGAGCCGCGAAGTACATCCGACGCCATGTAGGAGTAACCGCCGACCAGGCTCAGGTGCTCGGTCAGCTCGGCCTTGGCCTCCAGATCCAGACCTCGCACCCTCGTCTCACCCACCGTCTGCCGCTGAATGCCAGCGCCAGGCACGACAACGGCAATGGAGACATTTTCCTGAGTCAGGTCATAGATGGCGGCAGAGAAGAGCGCATTCATGCCTGCCGGTGAATACTTCGCGCCTACTTCATACTGCTTGCCCCGCTTCGGAGTAACGCCGATTTCCGGCGGAGACACGGATTCCACCATGCTGACATAGGTCGAAACCTCGTCACTGACGATGTAGGTCAATGCGCCACGGTAAGACGTTTCAGAAAAACTATCCGAGGTTTTGGTTGAGGTGAGCTTGTCGGTTTCAGTCAGATCCATCGAATCGTTGCGCACGCCCGCAGTCACGATAACGCGGTCGTAGAACGACAGGTTCTGCTGCAGGAATACCGACTTGGTGGTGTAATCCCGGCGCTGAACAAGGTAGGGCGACAGTCCGCCTGGAGCACCGCTGTAGACCGGGTTGGCAATATCAATGGGTGTCGCTCTGGTGTAGATAGAGCTGGCGTCGGTCGTGGAATCGCCGTACTCGACTCCCACCATGGTGCTGCTATCGATATTTCCGAGACGGGCATCGTACTGCAGCATCAGATTACCGTTGACCTGCTCGGCATCGGTATCGGTACCAAAAGCATCACGATCTCGCAGCGTTCCTGCTCCTGTCCCGCTCAGGTACAGGTAAGCAAAATCATCCGTCAGCTCGCTGTACCGCAGGTTGCTACGCAGGATGAAACCGTTGTCGAAATCGTGACTGAAACCACCACTGATATTGGTGCGTTCCACATCGTGGAAGTTGTAGCCCGGCTCACCGAAGAACTCATCGCGGTCATATTCCCTGTCTGTCGGGTAACCGCCACTGTTGGGGGTGCTCTTGGTCTTGAGGTGATCCACGACAAGCGTTGCCGAGGTATAGGCCGTGGGCGCCCAGGTCAGCCCGCCCATCAGGAGCTGATTGTCGTCCTGAGAGTGATCATATTCACGATCACTGTCCTGGAACTTGCCGGTGAAACGATAAGCCAGGGTCTTATCCGCATTCAGCACATCACCGACGTCGATGCCGGTTTCCTTGTGGTTGAAGGAACCGTAGGTGCCATAGATCTGACCGAATTTCTCGAAGCGCGGTTTCTTGGTCACGAAGTTCACCGAGCCACCAGGGTCGGCCGCGCCAAACAGCGTGGAGTTGGCGCCCCGCAGAATTTCAACGCGCTCGAAGGCGAACGGGTCTTCGCGAACACCGCGCATGGAGCTCAGTGTCAAACCGTCGCGGTAGGTGGTCGCCTGGAAGCCACGAATCTTGAAGTAGTCGTTGCGGTCATCGCTGCCGTAGTAGTCGGTGATGACGCCTGGCGTGTATTGCAGGAGTTCTTCTGTGGTGTTGACGCTGCGCTGCTCGATTTCCTTCTGGGTCACCACGGAAACCGAAGCCGGGGTATTGAGGATACTGGTAGCGACCTTGCCGCCGACCCAGAGCTCCTGAGCGACGACCGAGCTGGCATCATCACCTGCCGAGGCCTTGGCGTTGACGATAATCGGCGCGAGACGAAAGGGTTCATTCTCTGCGGCTGCGCTTGCCTCTTGCGCCTGAACGTATAGAGGCGCAGCCACCAGCGGCGTGCAAAACAGAGCAACGCTGGTAACGCGCCGCCAGGGCGCTCGTGTATCGAGAACCCCGTTCTTACTATCGGTCATGCTCATGGTCCTTATCGGTTAAGAGGCGTGTCAGCGGCCTGCCTTGTCATCTTTCTATCGTGGCGATACCGCCTGGTTGGCGGCGGCAACATAGCAGAAAACACACATCAAAACGATAATGACTTACATATAGATTTACTGATATCTCTTGATATTGAGCCAGTTATGCACCAGGCGCGCACCACCTCAATTGCTTGCTCGGAGCGCAGGGCGGTGCCGGACCGCTTGCCAGATAGAGCGCACAGCCACGCAGAGCACGGGGAAACTCACTGACGCGAGAACACCCACCACTGACGCTCTTCGGGTGTCTGATTTGGTTGCTCGAATGCTGGCCAGCACGCCCGGAAGCCTTTCAGGGCTTGAGCTTTGCCTGAGACCGGGCTCATGACGGCCTTTACCGTCAAGGGCCAGGAGGCCTGCTGATGCAGGGAAAGCCGCATGGCACAGGCTTCCCTGGAGGAGATTTACCGTCAGCCCCGATAGCAGCGGGAGAGCCTTGATCAGGCCGCCGATGCCTACCGCTGCCCTTACCGCCAGAGCCTTCTGCTGCCCGGCGATAGCCACCGACAGATACCGTGACGCAATTCTTCTGAATCAACACGTCACGGCATCTATAGATTGCTACCGAAGCTCGGAAGGACCTGGCTTCACTCCCACTCGATCGTCGCCGGCGGCTTGCTCGACACGTCGTAGGTGACGCGGGAGATGCCTTCGATCTCGTTGATGATGCGGCCGCTGACGGTCTCTAGCAGCTCGTAAGGCAGATGCGCCCAGCGAGCGGTCATGAAGTCGACGGTTTCCACGGCGCGCAGGGCGACGACCCAGGCGTAGCGACGACCATCACCGACCACGCCAACCGATTTCACCGGCTGGAACACCACGAATGCCTGGCTGGTCTTGTGGTACCAGTCGGCCTTGCGCAGTTCTTCGATGAAGATGTGGTCGGCGCGGCGCAGGATGTCAGCGTATTCCTTCTTCACTTCGCCGAGGATGCGCACACCCAGGCCCGGCCCCGGGAACGGGTGGCGGTAGACCATGTCGTAGGGCAGGCCCAGTTCCAGGCCGATCTTGCGCACTTCGTCCTTGAACAGCTCACGCAGCGGCTCGACCAGCTTGAGGTTCATTTCCTCCGGCAGGCCGCCAACGTTGTGGTGGCTCTTGATCACGTGGGCCTTGCCACTCTTGGCGCCAGCCGACTCGATCACGTCCGGGTAGATGGTGCCCTGGGCGAGGAACTGGATATTGTCCAGCTTGCTGGCCTGCGCATCGAACACGTCGATGAAGGTGCGACCGATGATCTTGCGCTTCTTCTCCGGGTCGGACTCGCCGGCCAGATTGCCGAGGAACTGCTCTTCGGCATCGGCACGGATCACCTTGACGCCCATGTTCTCGGCGAACATGGCCATGACCTGATCGCCTTCGTGCAGACGCAGCAGACCATTGTCGACGAACACGCAGGTCAGTTGATCGCCAATGGCCTTGTGCAGCAGGGCTGCGACCACGGAGGAGTCGACACCGCCGGACAGGCCGAGCAGCACGTTGGCGTCGCCGACCTGGGCGCGCACGGCAGCGATGGCGTCTTCGACGATGTTGGCCGGGGTCCACAGGGCTTCACAGCCGCTGACTTCCAGCACGAAGCGCGAAAGGATGCGACCGCCCTGCTTGGTGTGAGTCACTTCCGGGTGGAACTGCACGCCGTAGTAGTGGCGAGTGTCGTCGCACATGGCGGCAATAGGGCAGCTCGGGGTGCTGGCAAGGATGTGGAAGCCTTCCGGCAGACGCGTGACCTTGTCGCCGTGACTCATCCACACGTCGAGACCGAGCACGCCGTCGGCGTCGACATGGTCTTCGATGCCGGCCAGCAGCTGGCTCTTGCCGACCACGTCGACACGGGCATAGCCGAACTCACGCAGGTCGGAACCTTCCACCTTGCCGCCGAGCTGCTCGGCCATGGTCTGCATGCCGTAGCAGATGCCCAGTACCGGCACGTTCAGGTCGAACACGGCTTGCGGAGCACGCGGACTACCTGCTTCGTGCACCGACTCCGGGCCACCGGCGAGGATGATGCCGCGCGGAGCGAAGGCGCGGATATCTTCGTCGCTCATGTCCCAGGGGTGCAGTTCGCAATAGACACCGATCTCGCGCACGCGGCGGGCGATCAGTTGGGTGTACTGGGAACCGAAGTCCAGAATGAGGATGCGGTGGGCGTGAATGTCGTGGGCCATGGCCGTCTCTCGTAGGTATTCACAAATGACACGGGGCTGATCGAACAGCCCCGTTATTCATACATTGCGGCGAATCAACCAACTCTATAGTTGGGAGCCTCTTTGGTGATCTGCACGTCGTGGACGTGCGACTCAGCCATGCCGGCACCGGTGATGCGCACGAACTCCGGTTTGGTACGCATCTCTTCGATGGTAGCGCAGCCGGTGTAGCCCATGGAGGCACGCAGACCGCCCATCAGTTGGTGAACGATGGCACTCATCGCGCCCTTGTACGGCACGCGACCTTCGATACCTTCCGGCACCAGCTTCTCGGCACCCGCCGAGGAGTCCTGGAAGTAACGGTCGGAAGAGCCCTGCGCTTGCGCCATGGCGCCCAGCGAGCCCATACCACGGTAGGCCTTGTAGGAGCGGCCCTGGAACAGCTCGACTTCGCCCGGTGCTTCTTCGGTACCGGCCAGCATGGAGCCAATCATCACGGCGGACGCGCCAGCGACGATGGCCTTGGACAGGTCGCCAGAGAAGCGGATGCCACCGTCAGCGATCAGCGGTACGCCGGTGCCGGCCAGTGCTGCAGCCACATTGGCCACGGCGCTGATCTGCGGAACACCGACGCCAGCCACGATACGGGTGGTGCAGATGGAGCCTGGACCGATACCGACCTTGACGCCATCGGCGCCGGCTTCGACCAGCGCCTTGGCAGCTGCGCCCGTGGCGATGTTGCCACCGATCACCTGGACGTCCGGGAAGGTCTGCTTGACCCAACGCACGCGGTCGATCACGCCCTTGGAGTGGCCGTGAGCGGTGTCGACGATGATCACATCCACACCGGCATTGACCAGAGCGCCTACGCGATCACCGGTGTCGGCACCAGTGCCGACGGCAGCGCCAACGCGCAGACGACCTTGATCGTCCTTGCTCGCCAGCGGGTAGGCCTTGGCTTTCTCGATGTCCTTGACGGTCATCATGCCCTTGAGGGCGAAGGCGTCATCGACGATCAGCACCTTCTCGATACGGTGCTTGTGCAGCAGCTCGCGCACGGTTTCCTTGGCGGCGCCTTCCTTGACGGTGACCAGGCGTTCTTTCGGCGTCATCACGTCACGCACTTTAGCGTCCAGACGGTTTTCGAAACGCACGTCGCGGGAGGTCACGATGCCCACCAGGTCGCCGTTGGACAGCACCGGTACACCGGAGATGTTGTGCAGGCGGGTCAGCTCGAACAGGTCGCGCACGGTAGCGTCGGCCTCGATGGTGATCGGGTCCTTGACCACACCGGCTTCGAACTTCTTGACCTTGCGCACTTCGGCAGCCTGCTGCTCGATGGTCATGTTCTTGTGGATGATGCCGATGCCGCCTTCCTGGGCCATGGCGATGGCCAGGCGCGCTTCGGTAACGGTGTCCATGGCGGCGGACAGCAGCGGGATGTTCAGTTCGATGCCGCGGGTCAGGCGGGTCTTCAGGCTGACGTCCTTGGGCAACACCTCGGAATAACCGGGGATGAGCAGGACGTCGTCGAAAGTGAGTGCTTCTTGGCTGATGCGCAGCATGGACGGGCTCCCGAGCGGGAAAATAAGAAGCGCGGCATTATACCCAGCGAGCCCATCTCACTCAATGCAAAGTATGCCTCTAGGCAGTCATGCCTTGAAAATCATAAAATAATGATTCTCAAAAACATCTGCACTTGAGTACCAAATGAAATCTACCCGCCCTTTCTTGAGTAGCCGATGCGCCACTCTGCTTACCCTTTGCCTGCTTCCAGCCGGTCAACTGCTGGCCCAGGAGCTGGAGCTGCCCAGCCAGGAGGTGGTCGCCAAGCCCAGCATGGAAGAAGACGGCTACCAAGCCAAGCGCGCCAGCACGGCAAGCAAATCTTCCGTCGCACTCAAGGATGAGGCCCAATCAGTGCAGGTGGTAACGCCACAGACCATCGAGGACTTTCAGGTCAGGTCGCTGGACGATGCGATGAAGTTCGTCAGTGGCATGACCCAGAGCAACACACTGGCTGGCACACAGGATGGTTTCGTCAAGCGCGGCTTTGGTGCCAACGCCGACGGGTCGATCCTCCGTGACGGCATTCGCTCCAGCCTCTCACGCAACTTCAGCGCCACCACCGAACGCGTGGAAGTACTCAAGGGGCCAGCGTCGCTGCTTTATGGTGCCCTGGAACCAGGTGGGCTGATCAACGTCATCAGCAAGAAACCGCAGTACCAATGGGGCACGCAACTCAGCGCGGACAGCTCCAGCTTCGGCGGAGGCAGCCTGGCAGTCGACGTTACTGGCCCAATTGCCGATAGCGGCCTGGCCTTTCGCCTGGTTGCCGAGCGTCAGCACGAAGATTATTGGCGTAACTTCGGCGAAGAAGAGCACAGCCTGATCGCGCCCTCGCTGAGCTGGGAGGGCGAACGTCTGCGCCTCAATATCGCCTACGAATACAAGGAATACAGCAGCCCGGTGGATCGAGGCACGGTGATCATCAACGGCAAGCCGGCCAAGGTTTCCTATAACGACCGTTTCAGCGAGCACTGGTCCAAGGCTGAAGGTATCGATGAACTGCTCACGGCTACTGCCGAGTACCAGCTCAGCGCCGACTGGTCGAGCCGCCTCACCTACGGCTGGAACAACGAGCGCTACGACTATGCCGAAGCTCGCCCCAACGCTCTGAATGCCAATACAGGCGCGCTCAGCCGCCGCTCCGATGGTAGCGAGCATGACAACCAGACCCAATATCTGGCCTGGGACTGGATCGGCAAGGCCACGCTATTCGGTCAGCGCCATGATCTGCTGATTGGTGCAGACACAGAACGCGTCGACAACTTTCGTGGCGATACCTGGCGCGGCCCAGCAGTCGGCGGTTTCAACATCTACAACCCGGTCTACGGCAACCTTGCCGCACCCTCCCTGCTCAATCTGTCACAGAGCGATCGCCGCGACGAATTGCATTCGCGCTCACTTTACGTGAAAGACAACTGGCACTTGAACGAGCAATGGATTCTGGTGCTTGGCGGCCGTTACCAGCGCTTCGAGCAGTTGGTAGGGCAAGGTCGAGGGGCGCTGTACAAGCCGACCACCGACCGGCAAGACACCACCTTCCTGCCCTTCGGTGGCCTGGTCTTCCAATTGAACGACCAGGTGGCGTTCTACGGTAACTACAGCCGCTCCTTCGTGCCCAATGCCTCGGATACCGATACCGGCCAGGCATTCGACCCCGAAGAAGGTCGCAGCTACGAGCTGGGCGTGAAACTCGATCTGCCTCAAGGTATCGGCGCCAGCCTGGCGCTGTTCGATATCGAGAAGGAAAACGTCGTAGTTACCAACAATTCCGTATCGGAAGCCGCAGGCAAGGTCGGTTCGCGCGGCGTAGAGTTGGATATCACCGGCCGCCTCAGCGAGCGCTGGGAACTGCTTGGCAGCTACGCCTACACCGATACGGAAATCCTCGATGACCCGGCCAACGAAGGCAACGAACTGGTCAACGCCGCGCGCAATGTCGGCAGTCTCTACCTCGTCCATCATCTGCATCTGCCCCAGGAGTTGGGTCAGTGGAGACTGGGTGGCGGCGCCCGTTACGTCGGTGAGCGTGCCGGCGACAACGCCAACACATTCTGGCTGGACAGCTACACGGTGGCCGATGCCTTCGTCAGCTGGGACAGCCAACTGCTCGGCGAAAAGACCCGCCTGCAACTGAATGTACGCAACCTGTTCGACGAGCGTTACTACTCCTCCAGCGGCGGCAATCTACGCGTTGCAGTGGGCGAGCCACGTGAACTGCGCCTGTCGGCCAGTGTCGAGTTTTGAGCTGATCCCGATTACAACTGCCGAGCGCCTGTGGGAGGCGCTTCAGCGGCGACTGAAGACAGCACAAGTCGCGGCTGAAGCCCCTCCCACGGGCCTAAGCGCACCTGCTCACGCCGGATCGTCGACCCGCACCTGCCTCACCGCAAAGCCCAGGCGTTCGCCGAACTCTTCGACGAATACCGGGCGCAGGCCGGCGTCCATCCAGCCGTTGAAGATGAAGCCCAGGTTGGAAAACCCGCAGGGTTGCAGGAACAGGAAGCCGTTGATGTCATCTTCATGCCCGCATTCCGGGCAGGTGAAGTTGTCGGTTTCCCCTGGCCACCACACCTCCAGGCTGTCGAACAGCGGCACGCCCACTTCCTTGCGGCATTCGGCGCAGCCCGCCTCTTCGAGAAAGCCCTGCGTCGGCATGTATATGCAGCGGTTGGTGATGATCTCCAGGCCATTGTGCGCCTGACCATAGGGCAGCAACTCGGGACGCTGGGCGATACGCCGAGCGCCTGGCCCGATGGCGTAGGCCATGCCGTTGCCGCCCTGGCCGCAGGTGGTCGGCAACGCCTCGACGATCTCCCGCTTGACCAGCCAGCGCAGCATGGCCTGGGCCTTTTGCTCGTGGGCGGGAAGCGTGGATATCTGCGGGACGAGGATCAGTTGCGCGATCATGGTGTTCGAACGGTCGGCGAAGAAAGGCGGCAGCTTAGGCGCTGCCACCGGCAAATCAAGCCCCGCGACAAATCGCAGCAGTCGCCTGTGCTTCGCGCCGAGCCACCCAGCGAGCACGCAATACGTCATAAACCCAGTTGAATGCCAGGGTGTACGGCAGGAAGAACAGGATCAGCACGATATCCAGCAGCAACGCCTCGAGCAGACCAATCGACAGCCACCAGGCCGCCAGTGGTACCAGCACGACGATCAACCCCAGCTCGAACAGCAGCGCATGACTGACCCGCGCCCACAGGCCGCGCTCGAAGCCCAGACGACTCTGTGCGCGGTCGAACAGGTAATTGAACAGCATGTTCCACAGCATCGCCACGGTGGAGAACATCAGGGTCAGCACACCCAGGTGCAGCAGTGGTTTATCCATGAACCAGGCCATGGTCGGGGCGCAGATGAGCACGGCGATGGTCTCGAAGGCCAGAGCGTGACCGATGCGCTCACGCAGGGAGCGCGGCAGGGGCTGAGTCATGAAACGAACCTCGTGATAAGTGACGACGAGCGCTATGATCATCGGAATATCAGCCAAACCAAAGGTAGCTGCCATCGGCAAAACCGATATGAATATTTCCCCCGATTCCCTCCAGGCCTTCGCCCAGGCGGCCAACTGTGGATCGCTCAGCGCCGCCGCGCGGCGCCTGGGCAAAAGCCAGTCGACCATCAGCGAGGCCGTCGCCCGCCTGGAAATCGACCTGGGCGTGGCACTGTTCGAACGCGGCCCACGCAAACTGCAGCTGACCGCAGCCGGTGCCAGCCTGCTGGCCCACGCTGAAGAAGTGCTTTGCGCCAGCGACCGCCTGGCGCGACACGCCGCCGGTTTGGCCAGAGGCCAGGAGGCGCGCCTGACGCTGGCGCTGTCCGACGCCTACCAGCCAAAACAATACGAAGTGCGCCTGCAGGAGCTGGATCAGCGCTTCCCCGATCTGCAGTTCGAAAGCCTGATCGCCGAACAGACCGACGTGCTCGACCTGGTCACTCAGGGCCGCGCGCAGCTGGGACTGCTCGGTGCGCAAGCGAGCTACCCGCCGCATATCGCCCACGCCCGCCTGGAAATGAGCAGCGAGTTCGGCCTGTTCGTCGCCAAGGGTCACCCCCTGAGCACGCTGCCCCAGGTGCGCCAGGACGACTTGTCGCGCTGGCGCCTGCTGCGCCTGAGCAGCGTCGCCCATGACGATGCGAACACCGACGACCTACCCGGCAGCGGCGGGCGCTGCTGGGCTGCGCCGGACTACCTGATGCTGCTGGAGATGGCACGGCTGGGCTTCGGCTGGGCCGAACTGCCGCGGCAACTGGTCGATGCCTACGGCTTTGGTGGCATGCATGAACTGCCCTGCAGTGGCTGGCCGCGGCGGGTGACGGTAGACGCCATTTGGTCGCGCCAGCGCGAGCTCGGCCCGGTCGCGGCCTGGCTGCTCGAACGCCTGCTGCAAGACGCCTGATGAAGGTCGCGCCGATGTCGCTCTCGACTTATCATGCCGCCCCATGATCAATGACCCTTTTGCCCGCCTGAACCTCGACCGCGAGGTCCTCAGCGTCAGCCAGCTCAACAACGGCGCCCGCCTGCTGCTGGAGGACGTGTTCGCCGGCATCTGGGTTGAGGGGGAAATTTCCAACCTCGCCCGCCCGGCCTCCGGCCACATCTACTTCACCCTGAAGGACAGCCAGGCCCAGGTGCGCTGCGCGCTGTTCCGGCAGAACGCCGCGCGCGTGCGCCAGGTGCTGCGCGATGGCCTGGCGGTGAAGGTGCGCGGCAAGGTCTCGCTGTTCGAGGGGCGCGGCGACTACCAGCTGATTCTCGACGCCGTGGAGCCAGCCGGTGACGGCGCCCTGCGCCTGGCCTTCGAGGCGCTGAAAGAAAAACTTGGTGCAGAGGGATTGTTCGCCACCGAACGCAAGATCGCCCTGCCCGCCCATCCCAAGCGTATCGGCATCGTCACCTCACCGACCGGTGCGGTGATCCGCGACATCATCAGCGTATTCCGCCGGCGCGCGCCGCAGGTGGAGCTGAACCTGATCCCCACCGCCGTGCAGGGCCGCGAGGCCACCGCACAAATCGTCCGCGCCCTGCAACGCGCCGACGCACAGGGGTTCGATGCACTGATCCTGGCCCGTGGCGGCGGTTCGCTGGAAGACCTCTGGTGTTTCAACGAGGAAGCCGTCGCTCGCGCCGTGGCTGCCTGCGTCACGCCCATCGTCAGCGCCGTGGGCCACGAGACGGACGTGTCCATCGCCGATTTCGTCGCAGACGTGCGTGCACCGACGCCTTCGGCCGCCGCCGAACTGCTGGCCCCGGACAGCAGCGAACTGGTGCAACGCCTGCACAACCTGCAACGCCGCCTGGTCCTGCACATGCAAGGACGCCTGGCTCGCGAACGTCTACGCCTGGAAGGAACGAGCCGACGCCTGCGCCACCCCGGCGAACGCCTGCGCCAGCAAGCCCAGCGCCTGGACGACCTGGACATGCGCCTGCGCCGCGCCTTCAACCAGCAACTGGCCAATCAACGCGAGCGCCTGGCCCGCCTCGATGCACGCCTCGCCGCCCAGCATCCGGGGCGCAACCTGGCCCTGCTGCGCCAGCGTCTGGATGGCCTGGCCACGCGCCTGCCGCGTGCCATGCAAGGTCAGCTGCGCAACCAGCGTCAGCAACTGGGCGCCCTGGCCGCGCAACTGCAGATTGTCAGCCCACTGGCCACCCTGGGCCGGGGCTACAGCATCCTCCTCGACGAACGTGGCCACGCCGTGCGCAGCGCCTCACAGACCCGGCCGGGCCAGCGCCTCAAGGCGCGCCTGAGCGAGGGCGAACTGGATGTACGCGTCGAAGACAACCACATACAACCGGCGACGCTGTCGCTACTGGATTGACTGCCGCCGGAGACCCTGCCGATGTCCCGCCTGAGCCAGCGCGCCCTCGCCTACCTGAATGAGGTCGTGCACTTTCGCTCCCTGCGCAAAGCCGCCCAACACCTGAACATCGATCCGTCGGCCATCAGCCGACAACTCAGCGCGCTGGAAGAGGAACTGGAAATTCGCCTGCTGGAACGCACGCCACAAGGTGTGATTCCCACCGAGGCCGGCAACATGCTGGTCGCCCACTTCCGCCAGCAGCGCGCCAACGAGCAGGGCGTGCTGTCACGCCTCTGCGACCTCCAGGGGCTGCGTCAGGGCAGCGTCCGCATCGCGGTCGGTGAAGGCTTCATCACTGACCTGATTTCGCAGCCGCTGCAGAGCTTCATCCTGCGCTATCCCGGCATCGACCTGGAAGTACAGATGGCGGGTGCCAACGAGGCCGTTGGCCTGCTCAAGGAAGATGCCGTCGACCTCGCACTGGTCTATGCACCGATCGAGGACGAAGCCCTGACGGTGCATGTCGACACCCGCCAGCCACTCGACCTGATCATCCCGCCGCAGCATCGCCTGGCCAGCCATCGCGGTGCCGTATCGATGACCGAGCTGCGCGGCGAAGCCCTGGCGCTGATCCACAGCAGCACCGGCATGGGCCAGCTGGCGGTGATGGTGGCGCAGCTGGAGCACATGGAGCTGCGCCCCAAGCTTCGCACCAACTCGGTGGCCGTGCTCACCAACTTCGTCAAATCCGGCATTGGCGTGGCCTTCATGCCGGAGCTGACCGTCAGCCATGAGCTGCAAGCCGGCAGCATCCGCCGACTGCCCATGGCAAACCCGGCACTGCGCGATGCCCGCGCGCGCATTCTCAGCCACCAGGGGCGTGAGCTGACGGTGGCCAGCCTGGCCTGCCTGGAGCACCTGCGCAAAAGCATGCGCTTCTTCAGCGGCGATGCGCCGGGGCTGGCTCGCAGCGCCTGACAGCGCCGTCCAGGTGTTGACTTTCATGCATCACCCATCGACTTGAATAGTCAACACGACAACGGCTAGCGTGTCCCTGCTCCTGCGCCAAAGCTTCGCTTTTCCTATAAGAACCAAGCAGTCTGCGCCCTTCTCTACCCTAGTCCTGCCATAAGGAAAACAATATGCAAACGACTCTGTTCGGCAATCTCGGCCGCCATTTCGGCACTGGCCTGTTGCTCACCGCCATGGGTTTGAGCGCGTCCCTCGCCCAGGCGGCTACCGTCATCAACATGAGCTACAACGGCGCGGCCGACCTGGAGAAAAACCCGGTTCACCTGTTCGCCAGCAACGTCAAGCGTCTGGTCGAGGAAAAGAGCGGTGGCGAGCTGGAAATCAAGCTCTACCCCAACAGCATGCTCGGTGAAGAAGAACAACGCATGGAACAGGTGATCAGCGGCCCGGGACTCAACGTGGCCTCTTTTGCCGGCATCGCCCCGCTGTTCCCGGAGATCTACGTCAGCGCCATTCCATTCATGTTCAAGGACGCCCAGGCTGCCCACAGCTTCTTCGACCAAGGCACCTACTGGCAGGCCGCCAAGCAGGAATTCAAACAGCGCACGGGCACGGAACTGCTGGCAGTGGTAGAGGAAGGCGGCTTCCTCAATTTCACCAACAGCAAGAAGCCAATCGCGGCACCGGCGGACTTCAAGGGCCTGCGCTTTCGCGCGATGGACCCCAGCCAGGTCGCCCTGTATGAATCCTTCGGTGCCTCCGGCACGCCCATTCCGTGGACCGAGCTCTACATGGCGCTGCGCTCCGGTGTAGCCGACGGACAAATGAACCCGACCTCGTACATCATCCTCGGCAGCCTCTATCAGGTGCAGAAATACCTGACCCTGGCCAACATCCAGTATTCCGACCAGTTCCTGGTGGCCAACGGTGCAATGCTCGACTCGCTCTCGGCAAAGGATCGCCAGGCGCTCACCGATGCAGCGCTGGAGGCCACACGCCTGAATCGTGAGGCGATTGCCCAACAGCAGGAAAAGGAACTGGCCTTCCTCAAGGAGAAGGGCATGGAAATCATCGAACCTTCGACCGAGGATCTGCAGGCATTTCGCAGTCAGGGCCAACCGGCCTACCTGAGCTGGCTCAGGGAACAGAGCATCGATGCCGGCTGGATCGACAAGGCACTCCAGGACGTCGGGCTGAACACCGTCCAGTAACCCACCGTCTGCCACGGCCCGCCCTGCTTGAACAGGGCGCGGCCCAGTCTTCGCCTCGGAGCCACCATGCCTGCGTTCATCAAACGTGTGCGCGCCCTGCTGTTCAATCTCGGCGCCCTTTTGTTACTGCTCGACCTGCTATTGCTCATCTACGGCGTATTCGCCCGCTACCTGCTCGGTAGCGCACCGATCTGGCTGGATGAGATGGCCCGCTACCTGATCATCGGCAGCGTCATGCTGGTGTTGGGCGCCCTGTGGGTCGAGGGCGGCCACATGCGCATCAATCTGCTGGAAGAGCGCCTGCCTGCGCATCTGGCGCGCTGGGTACGCCTCTATCAATGGCTGGCAGCCACCGCCTTCTTCGCATTCGCCAGTTGGGTCAGCCTGCGCTATGCGCTCGATGCCGGGCGCTTCCGCAGCCTGGGTCTGGGTGTGAGCCGGACATGGCCACTGCTCAGCCTGCCTGTTGGCTTCAGCCTGCTGACACTGCTGATCCTGTTGCGCGGCCCCTGGCCGGCGGCACCCGACACCGACGAAACAGCCGGGAGCGTGCAACCATGATGGGTGTTGCCATGCTTCTCGCCTTCGTCGTCAACCTGCTGCTGGGCCTGCCGCTGTTCTTCTGCCTGCTGCTGACTGCCCTGGTGGGCTTCCTGTTCGTCGACGTCAACCTGTTCATCAACATCCTGCCGCAGCGTTTTTTCGGCGGCATGGACATCTTCTCGCTGATGGCCATTCCGCTGTTCATCCTCGCCGGCAACCTGATGAACACCTCCGGCATGACCCCGCGCCTGATACGCCTGGCCAATGCCATGGTCGGCCACCTGCGTGGCGGCCTCGGGCACGTCAACGTGGTGGCGGGCGTGTTCTTCGCAGGTGTCAACGGCTCGGCCGCCGCCGATGCCTCGGCGCTCAGCTCGCTGCTGGTGCCCGCGATGGAGAAGGAAGGCTACTCGCGCAAGTTCGCTGCCGGCCTGACTGCTGGCAGCTCGTTGATCGGTCCGATCATCCCGCCGAGCATCTTCATGATTCTCTACTCCTCGCTGACCAACACGTCGGTCGGTGAACTCTTCCTCGCGGGCGTGGTGCCAGGCCTGTTGCTGGCACTGGGCTTCATGGCGATGAACGCGATCTATGCGCACAAGGCCGGTCTGCAGACACGCCATGCCAAACCGGCCTGGAGCGAAATGTTCGCCGCCCTCTCCGGTGCCGCAACCGCGCTGGTGGCGCCTGTGCTGATCGTCGCCGGCATCGTCCTGGGCGTCGTCACCCCGACCGAGTCGGGCGCCCTCATCGTGCTCTACGTCGCGGTGATCGGACTGTTGCGCGGCCAACTCTCGCTCCAGGGCTTCTGGGCCTCGCTGCGTGAAACCGTGCGCCTGACCGGCAGTATCTACGCCATCATCGCCGCCGCATCGGTGGTCAACTGGCTACTCAACTACACCCAGGTCGCCAGCGCCTTCGCCGAGCTGCTGGGGCCGTTCAGCGACTCGCCGACCCTGATCCTGCTGGTGATCAGCGCCATCATCTTCATCTGCGGCATGGTCATGGAAGAAGTCTCGGTGCTGATGCTGCTGACACCGATCATCGTCCCGGTGGCCCTGGCCGCCGGCGTGGATCCGGTACACCTGGGGCTGATCTTTACCCTCAACATCACCATCGCCATGATCACGCCCCCCATGGGAGCCTGCCTGTTCATCGTCGCGACAATCAGCAAGCTGGACATCATCGAGATGTTCAAGGGTATCTGGCCGTTCGTGCTGATGGCGCTCGGGGTGCTCTACCTGCTGATCATCTTCCCGTCCCTGACCCTGTGGTTACCCCGCCTGCTGAGCTGATGCCATGACTTCTTTCACCACCCCGATCCCGCTGCAGCCCGAGCCGGACTGGCCAGCCGTCGCAGCCATTCCCATCGTCGATGACGAACAGCCACTGCACCCCCTCAGCCTGAGCCGGGTACTGCGTGTATACCCAGCCTATTTCCGCATGGGGGTGCGCCATGCGCTGCCCGAATGCTATTCACGCATGGCTGTATTCGAACGCCTGCTGCAGGTAGCCAGAAGCCTGCCGCACGGCATACATCTGGTGGTACTCGATGCCTGGCGCCCGTTCGCCGTGCAGCAGTACCTGTACGACAGCCTGTATGACGCCATCCGCGAGTACTACCCGAAACTGGACGAGCGCCAGCTCGAGCACCTGACCCGACAGTTCGTCTCGCCGCCCAGCAGCAGCCGCAACACGCCAAGTCCGCACCTGACCGGAGGCGCCGTGGACGTCACCCTGTGCGACGAAGACGGCCGCTGGCTGGATATGGGTACGGCCTTCGACGAGGCCAGCCCACTGTCGGCCACGGCACACTTCGAGCAGCTCGCGGACTACCGCGAGCGTGACTTGCAGATACGCGACAACCGCCGCACGCTCTACAACGCCATGGCGGCGCAAGGCTTCAGCAACCTGTCCAGCGAGTGGTGGCATTACGACTACGGCGATCAACTCTGGGCCTGGCACACCGGAGCGTCAGCGGCGTTGTACGGCCCAGTGCAACTGCAGACACTCGACACCCTCTGGCGCAAACAGCTGGAGCAACAACTGGCTGCCGAGCAACATTGATAAAGTCCATCGACGTCCGCCGGGCTTTGCACCGGCGCGTATTTGCGCCAGCATAGCCCGCGATCTCGAACCGGAAACCCAGCTCCATGCCCACTATGCTGCGATTGTTGTTGGCCTGTATTGCCCTCACGCTCACCCTCCCCGCCCATGCCGAAGGCTTTATCACCCGCCTGCTGAACAAGCCGGTGCCGGGTGGTGTGGCGGTGATCGATCTGGGTAATCCGGCGCTGGCGCCGAAGGTGCGCTATCAGGGCAAGCCGGTGCTGACCGTGCATGAAGAAAGCAAGCGCTGGATTGCCATCGTCGGCATTCCACTCAGCGTCAAGCCGGGTACTCAGCAGGTAGAGGTCGAGGGCGGCCAGAGGCTGAATTTCCAGGTGGGTGCCAAGCACTACACCGAGCAGCGCATCACCATCAAGAACCAACAGCAGGTCACGCCCAACGCCGCCAACCTCAAACGCATCGAACGCGAACTGGCCGAGCAGACCCGCGCCTACCGGCAGTTCAGCGCACGCCAGCCGAGCAATCTACTGTTCGACAAACCGGTCAACGGCCCGCTGTCCAGCCCGTTCGGCTTGCGTCGTTTCTTCAACGGCGAGGAACGCAACCCGCACTCGGGCCTGGATTTCGCCGCTAACCGTGGCACCCCGATCAAGGCGCCAGCAGCCGGCAAGGTGATCCTCATCGGCGACTACTTCTTCAATGGCAAGACAGTGTTCCTCGACCACGGCCAGGGGTTGATCAGCATGTTCTGCCACCTGTCAGAGGTCGACGTGAAGCTCGGCGACGACATTGCCCGAGGCGGCCATGTCGGCAAGGTCGGCGCCACCGGACGTGCCACCGGCCCGCACCTGCACTGGAACGTCAGCCTCAACGACGCGCGGGTCGACCCGGCGATCTTCATCGGCGCGTTCAAGCCCTGAGAGTACGCAGCTTGCAACAGCTGCCGTTTGGGTTAACCGAGTATTTTTGCTAGGGTACGGCGGCTCAGATGGCCGGCCCTGTAGCGTCGGCCCTTCCTCCTGCCTGCTTCGGAGCCGGAAATGCCGAATGAGCTCAACACCTGGATGGACTGGCTGAACACTCAGCCAGAACTGCTCACCCTCACCGCTACCCTCGCCCTGATCATTGCCGCCTGGCTGTCGAACTGGATCGTCAAACGCATTCTGGTACGCGCCATCTACCGCGTGGTGGGCGCCACCGCCGTTGGCCGCCATGGCCAGATCAAGGAAAGCGGCATCATCACGCGCCTGTCCAATATCGTACCGGCGCTGGTGCTCTCCTCCGGTGTGGCCGTAGTGCCGGGCATGCCGGAAGCCGTGGTGACGGTTACGCAGAACGTCTGCGGCGCCTTCATCGTGCTGACCATCGCACTGGCCATCGGCGCCCTGCTGGATATTCTCAACACCCTCTATCAGCGCCGCCCAAATGCGCACCTGAAGCCGATCAAGGGCTACCTGCAGGTGATCAAGATCGCCATCTTCGCCATCGCCGCGATCCTGATAGTAGCGACGCTGATCGACCGCTCGCCGCTGATCCTGCTGTCTGGTCTCGGCGCCATGGCTGCCGTACTGATGTTGATCTTCCAGGACACCCTGCTGTCACTGGTGGCCAGCGTGCAGATTTCTTCCAGCGATATCGTGCGCGTCGGCGACTGGGTGGAAATGCCCCAGCTCAACGCCGATGGCGATGTGATCGACATTGCCCTGCACACCGTGAAGGTGCAGAACTGGGACAAGACCATCACCACCATCCCGACCAAGCGCTTCATCACCGACCCGTTCAAGAACTGGCGCGGCATGCAGGAGTCCGGCGGCCGCCGGATCAAGCGCGCGCTGTACCTGGATCAGACCAGCGTGCATTTTCTCAGCGACGAGGAAATCGCCCGCCTGCGCCGCTTCATGCTTCTGGATGAGTACCTGGACCGCAAGGACCAGGAACTGCAGGACTGGAACACCAGGCTGGCCGAACACGGCAAAGAGGCAGTGAACACCCGCCGCATTACCAACATCGGCAGCTTCCGTGCCTACGTCGAACACTACTTGCGCCACAACCCGAACATCCACCAGAACATGACCCTGTTGGTCCGCCAGCTCAATCCGACTGCCGATGGCCTGCCGCTGGAAATCTACTGTTTCACCAACACCATCGCCTGGAATGCCTACGAAGGCATCCAGTCGGACATCTTCGACCACCTGCTGGCCATCCTCCCCGAGTTCGGTCTGCGCGTGTTCCAGCATCCGAGCGGTGCGGACATGCGCGAATTGCGCCCGACCCTGGTGGCTCAGCAACCAGGCTGAAGCACGAGCCGAAGGCCGGGCATACCCGGCCTTCGGCTCGCCGTGAACGCCCCCGCAATGTTCCTTCAAACAAGCGCCCTCATGCGCCATAAAACGTCGCAACAGAGCGGTAGAAGATCGTTTCTACCAATTTTCACGCAATGCTTGCCAGCCTTCATCAAGATCACTAGGGTTGGCAGCATGAACACTGCACATACCCTCATTCTGCTACGGCAACATCGCTGCCTACGCCTGGTCAGCCCGCGACTGCGGGGCTGAATCCCTGAGGCCATCCGGCCACCGTCGACCGCCCTATTCGTTTCCCAGACAAGGCGTCTGGACCCAAGGATTTTCACCATGACCATGCTCAAAGACCCGTCGAAGAAGTATCGCCCCTTCACCCAGATCCAGATTCCGGATCGCACCTGGCCGGACAAGATCATCGACAAGGCACCGATCTGGCTGTCCACCGACCTGCGCGACGGTAACCAGTCGCTGATCGAGCCGATGGATGCGCAGAAGAAGATGCGCTTCTTCAAGTGTCTGGTGGCCGTGGGCCTGAAGGAAATCGAAGTGGGCTTCCCGTCCGCATCGCAGACCGACTTCGACTTCGTCCGTGAGCTGATCGAAGGTGGCCACATCCCCGACGACGTCACCATTCAGGTGCTGACCCAGGCCCGTGACGATCTTATCGAGCGCACCTTCGAGTCGCTCAAGGGCGCCAAAAAGGCCATCGTGCATTACTACAATGCCTGCGCGCCGAGCTTCCGCAAGATCGTCTTCAATCAGGACAAGGCCGGCGTCAAAGCCATCGCCGTGGCCGCCGGCACCACCATCAAGCGCCTGGCCGATGCCGCGCCGGAAACCCAGTGGGGCTTCGAGTACTCTCCGGAAGTGTTCAGCAGCACCGAGATCGACTTCGCCGTCGAGGTGTGCAACGCGGTGATCGGCGTGTTCCAACCGACTCCGGCGAACAAGCTGATCCTCAATCTGCCGGCCACCATCGAGTGCGCCACGCCGAACAACTACGCCGACCAGATCGAGTGGTTCGGCCGCCATGTCGACCGCCGTGACAGCGTGCTGATCAGCGTGCACACCCACAATGACCGTGGCACTGGCGTCGCGGCCTCGGAACTGGCGGTAATGGCTGGAGCAGACCGTGTCGAAGGCTGCCTGTTCGGCAACGGCGAGCGCACCGGTAACGTCTGCCTGGTGACTCTGGCGCTGAATCTCTACACCCAGGGCATCGATCCGCAGCTGGACTTCTCCGACATCGACGCCGTACGCAAGGTGGTCGAGGACTGCAACCAGATCCCGGTACACCCGCGCCACCCGTACGTCGGCGACCTGGTACACACCGCCTTCTCCGGCTCGCACCAGGACGCCATCCGCAAGGGCTTCGCCCAGCAGAAGGAAGACGCCCTGTGGGAAGTGCCGTACCTGCCGATCGATCCGGCCGACATTGGCCGCGACTACGAGGCGGTGATTCGCGTGAACAGCCAGTCGGGCAAGGGCGGCATCACCTTCCTGCTCGAGCAGGAGTACGGCATCTGCCTGCCGCGTCGCATGCAGATCGAGTTCAGCCAGGTGGTGCAGCGTGAAACCGACCGTCTCGGCCTGGAAATGACTGCCGCACAGATCCATCAACTGCTCGAAACCGAGTACCTGCAAGCGCGCAGCCCCTACGCCCTGAAAGGCCATCGCCTGCAGGAAGAAAACGGCACCAGCGCAGTGGATGTGGAGGTCGTCGAAGGTGGTGAAAATCACCATTGGCGCGGCATCGGCAAAGGCCCGCTGGAAGCGCTGGCGGCTGCGTTGCCGGTCGCGGTTGAAGTCATGGACTACAGCGAGCACGCCATCGGCGCCGGCACCCATGCCAAGGCGGCGGCCTACATCGAACTGCGCGTCAACGGCGGTCGTGCCCTGCATGGCATCGGCATCGACGAGAACCTGACCACGGCGAGCTTCCGCGCCCTGTTCAGCGCGCTGAACCGCGCCCTGAGCCAGGCCGAGTCGCAAGCGGCCTGATTATTCAGCGCCGAACACGAAAACGCCGGGCAATGCCCGGCGTTTTTGTATGCGTAGCCCGGATCAAATCCGGGAATCAAGACGTTTAGATATCGAAGATCATCAGCACCGCGAACATCAGCGCGGCCAGGCCGAGGGTGAACATCAGACCGATACCCGCGGCCCGCCAGTTGGACAGAAACGCACCACCGGCCTCGGCATGCTGCTTGAGATCGGCTTCCATGAGGCTCTTGGCAAACATGATCATCGCCATCAACTGTGCGATGGCGAACGGCATGGCGGGCACCTCTTCCGGCAAGACGAAAGCCAGGACCAAGGTAACCACCAGAAGGAGGACGGAAATACCCCAGACCATTGCCACTCGATGGGCCTGGCCGAGCAGTTGCAGGTTATGCGCCAGCAGCCAGGCGCCAGCCAGCGGCGTGCCGATGAAGGTCGCCAGGCCAACACCCGCGACACTGTAGAGCGGCGACTGCTGCGTGGTGGCCTGTTGCAGTTCAGCCTGCGGAGGCTGGAAGGGATTGCTCTGCTGTACGTCCATGTTCATGTAGCTCCTGGTCAGTTCAAGGTGAAGGCATCGGCATCCAGGTGTGCGGGGAAGCGCTCGCGGTAGGCAGCCAGTGCCTCGCTCGACAGCCGGGCGCGGAACACACCATCACCATCGCCTGCCGCCAGCAGAGTCTCGCCCTGGAAATCCAGCACCTGAGAATCGCCAGTATAGCCATGGCCCTTGCCGTCCTCGCCGACGCGGTTCACAGCCGCGACATAGCACAGGTTCTCGATGGCTCGCGCTGGCAGCAGGCGGTTCCAGTGCTGGCGACGCGCCCCCGGCCAGTTGGCGGTATACAGCAGAAGATCGGTGCCACCCGCATCGCGACTCCAGACCGGGAAGCGCAGGTCGTAGCAGATCAGCGGGCGCACGCGCCAGCCCTTGAGCTCCAGCACCACCTGCTCGTCACCTGTGCTGTAATGCTTGTGCTCGCCGGCCATGCGGAACAGATGACGCTTGTCGTAGTGCGCCAAAGAGCCATCCGGGCACGCCCAGAGCAGGCGATTGCGGTAACTGCCGTCGGCCGCCTGGATGATCAGGCTGCCGCAGATCACCGCATCGATACGCTGCGCCTGCTCACGCAGCCAGACGCTGCTGGGGCCATCCTCGGACTCGGCCAGCTCGGCCGACTCCATGGAAAATCCGGTGGTGAACATTTCCGGCAGGATCACCAGATCGGCGCCGCGTGCCTGTTCCAGCAATGCCTGGAAGTGCTCGCGGTTGGCGGCAGGGTCGTGCCAGGCCAGGGTGGTCTGGATCAGCGCCAGTTCAAGATCGGTTTTATCGCTCATTGGGGCGCCTCGCTCGCCGTAGGGAGGGTGAAACCCTCCAACTCCTTACAGGCGGGTTACACCCGCCCTGCCCTCACACCGCGCACAGCGCGTAGGGTGGATGTCGTTTTTCACATCCACCGGGCTTTGGTGGATAACGCTTCGCGGTTATCCACCCTACACCCCGCACAGCTTCTCGGCAGCCTCGCGCAGAGTCTCCTCGCGTTTGGCGAAGCAGAAGCGTACCAGGCGCATCTCCTTGGGCGCCGACTGATAGAACACCGATACCGGAATCGCTGCCACGCCGTGCTCGCGGGTCAGCCACTCGGCCATGGCCACATCGTCCAGATCCGGACGAATGGCCGAGTAATCAGCCAGCTGGAAGTAGGTGCCAGGTGCGCGGGTGAAGGTGAAGCGCGAGCCCGCCAGAAGGTTGCAGAACAGGTCACGCTTGGCCTGATAGAAAGCTGGCAGCTCTTCGACATGCTCAGGGTGCGCGGCCATGAAATCGGCCAGGCCGAACTGCAGTGGCGTCACGCCGCAGAAATTGACGTACTGGTGAATCTTGCGCAGCTCGGCAGTCAGCGTGGGTGGCGCCACCACATAGCCGGTCTTCCAGCCAGTGACGTGATAGGTCTTGCCGAAGGAGCTGACCACGAAGGCGCGCTGATAAAGCTCGTCGTGGGCCAGCACGCTGGCATGGCGGGCGCCGTCGTAGATCAGGTGCTCATAGACCTCGTCACTGATCACATGGATATCGCGGTCACGAATCAGCTCGGCCAGCTTGTCCAGATCGGCACGGGTCAGCAGAGCACCGCTGGGGTTGTGCGGTGAGTTGAGAAAGATCAGCCGGGTACGCGGGCTGATGGCATCACCCAGGCGCTGCCAGTCAATGGAGAAATCCGGCAGTGCCAACGGAACATGCACACAGCGCCCGCCAGCCAGCTCCACCGACGGCTCGTAGCTGTCGTAACAAGGGTTGAGGACGATGGCTTCATCACCCGGACGGATCAGCGCCTGTACCGCACAAAAGATCGCCTCGGTGGCGCCTGGGGTGATGGTGATCTCGCTGTCGGCATCACGCTGCACGCCGTAGCTGCGGGCGATCTTGGCCGCAACCTGCTGGCGCAGACTCGGCAGCCCGGTCATCGGCGAATACTGGTTGCGCCCTTCCATGACATGCCGCGCCACGGCCTCACGCAGCGCCTGCGGCCCGTCGAAGTCGGGGAAACCCTGGGACAGGTTGATCGCGCCGGTCTCCAGGGCGAGCTGGGACATCCGCGTGAAGATGGTGGTGCCAACGTTGGGCAGTTTGCTGACGAGCATCGCGACTTCCAAGAGGAACAAGGCAAGCCGCGAGAATAGCCGAAGGGCGCTGCAGACGGCACCCACAGCGCTTATGAAAATGTGTTGGAAGCTTATGCCGTGCACGCCGAGTGATCCCCGGCGCGCACGCTGCGACAGAACTTACTTGCGCTTGTCCTTGCGCTTCTTCTCAGCCTTCTTGTGGTGGCTCATCAGACGGCGCTTCTTGTTCACCTGACGGTCGGTGAGCTTGTTCTTGTTGCCCTCGTAAGGGTTCTCGCCGCCCTTGTACTCGATGCGAATCGGCGTACCGACCAGTTTCAGCACACGCCGGAAGGTATTTTCCAGATAACGGGAATAGGCACGCGGGACCGCGTCGACCTGGTTACCGTGGATCACGATCAGCGGCGGGTTGGCGCCCCCCAGGTGGGCATAGCGCAGCTTGATGCGGCGACCATTGACCAGAGGCGGCGCGTGGTCGCTCACGGCATCTTCGAGAATCTGCGTCAGGCGGCTGGTGGGCCAGCGAGTGATGGCCGACTTGAACGAGGCCTGCACCGACTTGTACAGATGGCCGACACCAGTGCCGTGCAAGGCGGAGATGAAATGGATATCGGCAAAGTCGACGAAGAACAGCCGGCGCTCCAGCTCGGTCTTCACATAATCCTTCTGGCCCTGATCCATGCCGTCCCACTTGTTCAGGGCGATGACCAGGGCGCGGCCACTTTCCAGCACAAAGCCGAGCAGGTTGAGGTCGTGGTCGACCACACCCTCGCGGGCGTCCATGACGAACACCACGACGTTGGAGTCCTGAATGGCCTGCAGCGTCTTGACCACGGAGAACTTCTCCACGGCCTCGAAGATCTTGCCGCGACGGCGCACGCCTGCGGTATCGATCAGCGTGTACTTCTCGTCGTCACGCTCGAACGGGATGTAGATGCTGTCGCGGGTGGTGCCGGCCTGGTCATAGACGATGACCCGCTCTTCACCCAGCATGCGGTTGACCAGGGTCGATTTGCCCACGTTGGGGCGGCCGATGATGGCGAGCTTGATGCCGTCCTTCTCGCTCGGACCGGGAATGCGCTTGGCCTCCTGGCCTTCGAGCACCTCTTCCTCTTCTTCCGCGCCCTCTTCCGGTTCACCGGCATCCTTGGGGAAGGCGCCGAGCACCACCTCCAGCATCTGAGTGATGCCACGACCATGAGCACCGGCAATCGCCAACGGCTCGCCCAGCCCCATGGGACTGAATTCGGCGCGGGCCAGGTCAACGTCAAGGTTGTCGACCTTGTTCACCACCAGGAAGCTCTGCTTGTTACGACGACGCAGGTGCTCACCGATCATCTGGTCGGAAGCGGTCATGCCGGCGCGCGCGTCCACCAGGAACAGCACGGCATCGGCCTCTTCGATGGCCTGCAGCGACTGCTCGGCCATCTTCGCGTCGATGCCTTCTTCGTCACCGGAAATACCACCGGTGTCGATCACGATATAGGTGCGCCCCTGCCACTTCGCCTCGCCATACTGGCGGTCGCGGGTCAGACCGGACAGGTCACCGACGATGGCGTCGCGGCTGCGGGTCAGGCGGTTGAAGAGTGTGGACTTGCCGACGTTCGGCCGGCCCACCAGGGCAATTACGGGAACCATCAGGCTCTCCACTTGAGTTAATTCAGAAAATGCAAAGGCCGCTGCAGGGGCAGCGGCCGGAATCTGTTGCGCTGCGGCATCCAAGACTCAGGTCTGGATGCAGCATAGTCGGTTCATTTGATGGTCAGTGCCACCAACTTGCCGCTGTTGCCGTAGACGTACAGCCAATCCCCCACCACCAACGGCTGGGCGCGCAGGCCATCACTGTCGATACGGGTACGACCGACGAAACGGCCATCGACCTGGCTCAGCAGATGCAGATAGCCTTCCACATCACCCACGGCCACATAACTGGAAAACACTTGCGGTGCCGACAGCTGACGGCGCGCCAGGGAATCGTTGCTCCACAGCGCCGAAGCACTGCGCTCGTCGATACCTTCGACGGTGCCGCTGGCATGGCTGACGTACACGTTACCGAAGCCCTGAGCGACGCCTACCGAACTCGATGCCTCGCGTTGCCACAGCACGCGGCCGGACTCCAGATCCATGGCCACGACTCGACCCTGGTAGCTCACCGCGTAGACAGTGCCACCGGACAGCAGCAGGCCGCCGTCGATGTCTACCACGCGCTCCAGCTCGGAACGGCCTTGCGGAATGGCTACACGCTGTTCCCACACGGGCAGGCCGCGTTGGGCGTCGACCGCGACCACCTTGCCACTGGACAGGCCGGCGACCACCAGACGGTTGGTCACCAGCGGAGCGCCAGTGCCACGCAGGGTCAGTACGGCCGGAGTATTTTCAACGATCCAGCGCTGGCTACCGGTGCTGGCATCGAAAGCGATCAGACGATCGTCCTGGGTCTGCACCACGACGATATCGCCGTTGCTGGCCGGCGCAGCCAGCACTTCGCTGGTCACGCGCGAGCGCCACTGTTCTTCACCATCGCTGGAGTCGAGCGCGATCACTTCGCCCTTGAGCGTACCCAGCAGCACCTGGCCGTAGCCAACGCCAATGGCACCGGAAACCGGGATTTCGAGTTTCTTGCGCCAGATGACCTTGCCGCTGTTGCGGTCCATGGCCATGACCAGACCTTCGACGTCGGCGGCGTAGATCACCTCGCCATCGATGGCCGGTACCAGCATGTTGAAGGTTTCGCCCTGACCGTCACCGACAGAGCGGCTCCACTCGGTGCGCAACTCGACTTCTTCGTCGAATTTGGTCAGTTCGGCGGGCGGCAGTTCCTTCTTGCTATTGCTGCTGCAACCCACGACCAGAACGGCCAGAGCCAGCAGTGCGGCATTCTTCCAACGCATCACGTCACGCATCCCCTTTTGCCAGGTCGTCCAGCTTCATCTGCAGACCGCCAACAGCGGCATCTTCGGCCAGCGCATCCTTGGCCTTCTGATAGGCAGCGTGCGCGTCATCGCTGCGACCCAGCTGTACCAGCAGGTCGCCCTTGAGTTCTTCACGGCTGGCGAGGAAGGCATCCTCGACCTGGGCATCGAGCAGTTTCAGTGCATCATCGGCCTTGTCCTGCGCGGCCAGCACACGCGCCAGACGCTGACGTGCCAGCTCACCGAGCGTGGCGTCGGCAGGCTTGTCGAGTACGCGCTGCAGCGCTGCAGCGGCATCGTCGAGGCGGTCCGCCTCGACGGCGACCTTGGCGACGAACAGGCTGCCGTACTGGGCGTAGTGGGTACCGCCGAACTCGTTGTCGAGCTTGCCGGCCAATTCGGCAACTTTCGCGGCATCGGGCTTGCCGGCCGGGTCCAGCGCGGTTTCCAGCAGTTGCTGGTAAAGCACCGAGGCCCCTTGCGCCTGATTGTCCTGGTACTTCTGCCAGCCCTGCCAGCCGAATACGGCTACCAGTGCCAGTACGCCACCGGCCAGCAAAGGCTTGCCGTTACGATCCCACCAGTCCTTCAGTTGCGCGATCTCTTCGTCTTCGGTCTGCATGTCTAACCCCGTACTCCTAATCGAGAGCCTGCTCAGGCCTGCTGGCAGGCAGCCAGATGCTCAGCCAGAGCATCCCAGGCAACACTTTGTTGTTCACTGTCGTCGCGCAGCGGTTTGCAACCTACCACGCGCCCTGCCAATTCGTCGTCCCCCAGAATCAGCGCATAGCGTGCGCCGCTCTTGTCGGCCTTCTTGAACTGGCTCTTGAAACTGCCACCACCGGAGTTGAGCAACAGGCGCAGCCCCGGCAACTCGTCGCGCAGACGCTCGACCAGCGTCAGCGCCGCCAGCTCAGCCGCCTCGCCGAAGGCGCAGACGTAGACATCGGCGGCACGGTTGAGCTCGGCCGGCAGCAGTTGCAGGGTATCGAGCAGCAGCACCAGGCGCTCGACGCCCATGGCGAAACCAACACCCGGTGTAGCCTTGCCGCCCAGTTGCGCCACCAGGCCATCGTAACGGCCGCCGGCACACACCGTGCCCTGGGCGCCGAGCTTGTCGGTGACCCACTCGAACACGGTGCGATTGTAGTAATCCAGGCCACGCACCAGCTTGTGGTTGATCTGGTAGCGAATGCCAGCCGCATCCAGGCGCGCCTTGACGCCCTCGAAGTGCAGGCGCGACTCCTCATCGAGGTAGTCACCCAGTGTCGGCGCGCCAACCAGCGCGGCTTGGGTCGCCTCGTTCTTGCTGTCGAGGATGCGCAACGGATTGGTGGTCAGACGGCGCTGGCTGTCTTCGTCGAGCTGATCGAAACGCTCCTGCAGGTAGGCCACCAGTGCATCGCGATAAGCCGCACGCGCCTCGCTGGAGCCCAGGCTGTTGAGCTGCAGGGTCACGGCATCGGCCAGGCCGAGCTGCTTCCACAGGCGCCAGGTGAGCACGATCAGCTCGGCATCGACGTCCGGTCCAGGCAGGTTGAAGGCTTCCACGCCCACCTGATGGAACTGGCGATAGCGGCCTTTCTGCGGCTTCTCGTAACGGAACATGGGGCCGGCGTACCAGAGCTTCTGCACCTGGCCACCACCGGACAGACCATGCTCGAGCACGGCGCGTACGCAACCGGCAGTGCCCTCGGGACGCAAGGTCAGGGATTCTTCGTTGCGGTCGAGGAAGGTGTACATCTCCTTGTCGACCACGTCGGTACCCTCGCCGATACCACGAGCGAACAGCTCGGTGTACTCGACGATGGGCAGGCGGATTTCCTTGTAGCCATAGCCATCGAGCAGGCTGACCAGAGTATTTTCCAGGTAGCGCCAGGCAGGCGTCTGCTCCGGCAGGATGTCGTTCATGCCACGAATGGCTTGCAGGGACTTGCTCAATTGTATTCCTTACGCACGGATCAGCCGCGCACGATCACGGCGGCATCGGCGGCAACCTTTTCGGCTGCCTTGTCGCGAATGAGCTTCTCCAGCTCGTCCACCAGATTTTCATTGGTCAACTTCGAGGCCGGCTTGCCGTCGATGTAGACCAGGTTGTTCGGGCTACCGCCAGTGAGGCCGATGTGCGCCTCCTTGGCTTCACCGGGACCATTGACCACGCAGCCGATCACGGCCACATCCAGCGGCACCAGCAGATCTTCGACGCGGGCCTCCAGCTCGTTCATGGTCTTGACCACATCGAAGTTCTGCCGTGAGCAACTCGGGCAGGCGATGAAGTTGATGCCTCGCGAACGCAAGCGCAAAGACTTGAGAATGTCGAAACCGACCTTGATCTCTTCCACCGGGTCGGCGGCCAGCGAGATGCGGATGGTATCGCCAATTCCGTCGGCCAGCAGCATGCCCAGGCCGACGGCGGACTTTACAGTACCGGAGCGCAGCCCGCCGGCTTCGGTGATGCCCAGGTGCAGCGGTTGCTCGATCTGCTTGGCCAGCAGGCGATAGGCCTCAACGGCCATGAACACATCCGATGCCTTCACACTGACCTTGAAGTCCGGAAAATTGAGACGATCGAGGTGCTCGACATGGCGCAGCGCGGACTCGACCAATGCTTCGGGAGTCGGCTCGCCGTACTTCTTCTGCAGATCCTTTTCCAGTGAGCCGGCATTGACGCCGATACGGATCGGGATGCCCTTGTCACGGGCTGCCTCGACCACCGCTCTGACGCGATCTTCACGGCCGATGTTGCCGGGGTTGATACGCAGGCAGTCAACGCCCAGTTCAGCCACGCGCAGCGCGATCTGGTAGTCGAAGTGAATATCGGCCACCAGCGGTACACGCACCTGCTGCTTGATCAGGCCGAAGGCTTCGGCGGCGTCCATATCCGGCACCGAAACGCGCACGATATCGGCGCCGGCATCTTCCAGGCGCTGAATCTGCGCCACGGTAGCTGCCACATCGTTGGTGTCGGTGTTGGTCATACTCTGCACCGCGATCGGCGCATCGCCGCCCACTGGTACCGAGCCAACCCAGATCTTGCGCGACAGTCGGCGCTTGATCGGTGATTCGCAATGCATGCTTTACAACCCCAATTTCAGGCGCGCGGTTTCGCCAGTCATGTGCGGCGCAATGTCCACGCTTTCGCCGTTGTAGGTCACTTGGGCGCCACGGGCAAAGCCCAGGCGCAGCTCCAGAGGTGCCTTGCCGGCGAGTTCGACGCGCTCACCACTGCGTTTGAGTGCACTGAGCAGGACCTTGCCATCGGCATCGGTAACCTGAGTCCAGCAATCGGCGGTGAACTGCACGTAGAGCGCTCCCTGCCCGGCAGCAACGGCTACAGGTGCTGCCGGTTCGGCAACAGACGCAGACGGCGTAGCAACGACTGCCGGCGCGCTCGCCACAGGGGCAGCAGGAGCTTCTGGTGCGCTTTCCGTGGTGCTGGCTTCGACAGCAGGAGCAGGCGGTTCTGCGGCAACGATCTCTTCTGGTGTTTCGCCTGGCGCCTCCGGTAGCAGCAGTGGGGTGCCCTGCTCGCCACCCTGAGCAGCGATTACCGCCTGGTCTTCCGGCTCGGCAAGCGAGTGCACCTGAGTGGTACCGTCGGCACCCTCCACTTCCACATGCTCGAGCCCCAGATCAGCCAGGCTGGCCACCGGACGGCCCTGATCCTGCCACCAGAGAAAACCCGCGCCGATCAATGCCAGCAGCAGCAGAAAACTCACTAAACGCAGGATGCTCTGCGAATAACGAACGGGCTCTTCGATGCGGCCAAGAGCGTGCACGCTGCTGCCAGTGGCATCGGTCCCCGTGAACTGATCGAACTCCAGCACCAGCCGGTTCTGGTCCATCTCGAGAAGCTTGGCATAGGCGCGGATGTAACCACGGGCGAAGGTGGTACCCGGCAGTTTGTCGAACGCTCCGGCTTCGATCTGGGCAAGGCGCTGCGGGGTGAGGTTGAGCTGAGTCGCCACTTCGGCAACGCTCCAACCCTTGACCTCCCGGGCCTGACGCAGGCTTTCGCCTGGGTTGGTCGGCATCGGCTGAGTCACTTCGCTATGTGCCGCTTTCATTGTTGCCCCGAAACAAATTGCTGATATTCCTGAGAGGCCGGATACAGGCGGCGCAACTGCAGACCCAGGCTGGCGGCCGTGTCACGGTCCTCGAATACGTTGGCCAAGCGTGCGCCTAGCAGCAGGCTGCGCGCATTCTGTGGCGCTATTTCGCTGTAGCTGTCGTAGTAACGACGTGCCGGTACATATTCCTTGTCCTCGTAGGACATCACCGCCATTTCCAGCAATGCGCGCGGCTGTCTGCTGCTCAGGCGCAAGGCGCGCTGGAGGTATTCTTTGGCCTGCTCGCGCTGGCCGAGTTGCGCAGCAGTCATACCCAGGTTCTCGAACACCCGCGAGCGCTCTGGATAGAGGTTGTCCTCTGCGGCCTTGAGGTAAGTGTTCATGGCCTCCTTGTAGCGCTTCTGCTCGAACAGGAAGCCACCGTAATTGTTGAGCAGGCGGGCATCATTCGGCCGCTGGGACAGAGCCTTGCGAAAATGCTCATCGGCCAGCTTCGGTTCCATCTCCAGCTGGAAGGCCAGGGCCAGGGCGGCATGCGCATCGGCACTGGACGAATCCAGATCGAGGGCATTCTTCAGCGGCACCTTGGCGCGCTGGGTATCGCCCTGCTGGATATAGGCAAGACCCAGTTGCACATAGGCATTACGTGCCTCGTCACGCCCTTTCGCCGTACGCATGGGGTCGACATCGCCCGTGGTCACACAACCAGCAAGCAGACTGACAACGAGCAATAACAGCGCTGGGCGCAGGGTCATAGATATCCTCTCTTCAATTTCGATTGGTGGCAGCATGAGGCTCTTGCGCCTCGTTGCCCAACTGGCGCACGGCGATGTAGCGCTCGCTGCGCCGAGTACGGTCCATGACCTGACCAACCAACTGGCCACAGGCAGCATCGATATCGTCACCACGGGTAGTACGTACCGTGACGTTATGGCCAGCCTTGTGCAACAGGTCCTGGAAGCGGCGAATGGCGTTATTGCTCGGCCGCTCGTACCCCGAGAAGGGGAAGGGATTAAACGGAATCAGGTTGATCTTGCAAGGTACATCGGCCAGAAGTGCGATCATCTGCTCAGCGTGCTCGGGCTGATCGTTGACCCCCTTGAGCAGGGTGTACTCGATGGTCAGCACACGCTTCTCGCCAAGCTTGGCGACATAACGCTTGCAGGCGGCCAAGAGCACTTCCAGCGGGTACTTCTTGTTGATCGGCACCAGTTGGTTACGCAACTCGTCGTTGGGCGCGTGCAGCGACAGGGCCAGGGACACGTCGATGACTTCAGCCAGCTTGTCGATCATCGGCACCACGCCGGACGTGGACAAGGTGACCTTGCGCTTGGAAATACCGTAGCCAAGGTCGTCCATCATGATCTGCATGGCTGAGACGACGTTATCAAAGTTCAGCAGCGGCTCGCCCATGCCCATCATCACCACGTTGGTGATGGCACGGTCGACCTTGGCCGGCACGCTGCCAAAGGATTTGTTGGCGATCCATACCTGGCCAATGATCTCGGCGCTGGTCAGGTCGCTATTGAAGCCTTGTTTGCCGGTGGAGCAGAAGCTGCAATCCAGGGCGCAGCCGGCCTGCGACGAGACACACAGGGTGCCACGGCCGTTCTGCGGGATATACACGGTCTCCACACAGCTACCCGACGCCACCCGCACTACCCACTTGCGCGTGCCATCGGCGGAAATATTTTCGCTGACCACTTCCGGGCCACGAATCTCGGCAGAGGCCTCGAGCTTTTCGCGCAAGACCTTGCCGACATTGGTCATGGCGGCGAAATCATCGACGCCAAAGTGATGAATCCACTTCATTACCTGGCCGGCACGAAAGCGCTTCTCGCCGATAGACTCGAAGAACTGTTCCATTTCCGGCTGGGTCAGGCCCAGCAGGTTGATCTTGCCGGTGGTATTGGTCATGGCTTCACCCTCGCTTCATTCGCCAATCAGCGAATGCGCGCGCACAGCTCGGTAGCGGAGAAGAAGTAAGCGATCTCGCGAGCAGCAGAGGCTTCGGAATCCGAACCGTGAACAGCGTTTTCGTCGATGGAAACGGCGAAGTCAGCACGGATGGTGCCGGCAGCAGCTTCTTTCGGGTTGGTAGCACCCATCAGCTCGCGGTTTTTCAGAACGGCATCTTCACCTTCCAGAACCTGAACGATGACCGGACCGGAGGTCATGAAGGCGACCAGGTCCTTGAAGAAGCCGCGCTCGCTGTGCTCAGCGTAGAAACCAGCGGCTTCACGCTCGGACAGTTGCACCATCTTCGAAGCGACGACGCGCAGACCAGCTTTTTCGAAACGGGTGGTGATCTCACCGATGACGTTCTTGGCAACGGCGTCAGGCTTGATGATGGAGAAAGTACGTTGAACAGCCATGTGAAGCTCCAGAAACTTTAGGGTTAAAGCGAAAAATTAAACCCGCGAATTATACGCGGGTTCCGGTTAAAAGCGTAGGGCGGGCGCCGTAAGCGCCTGTTTCAATCGAGTTCTTCGATCCAGGCGGCCTGTATCGCCTCCAGCACCTTCTCTCCCCCACGCTGCGGGTCATCGGAGAACTCAGGCAACTCCAAGACCCAGCGGTGCAGATCGACGAAGTTGACGTAGCGCGGATCGACATCCGGCTTCTGCTCGCTCAACTCGATGGCGATATCCAGTACATCGACCCATTTCAGACTCATGATGATGCTTCCTGGTTAACGTGAAAGTCGCGTAGCGACACCTTCCCCTGAGCCCTTCTCCCCTCGGGAGAAGGTGGCGCGAAGCGCCGGATGAGGGACTCGGCCATGCCCGTCAGTGCGGCGCTTCAGCTGCGTGATTGAGCGAATACTTGGGAATCTCGACGGTGAGATCTTCCTCACCAACGATGGCCTGACAGGCCAGGCGCGACTGAGCCTCGAGCCCCCAGGCCTTGTCCAGATAGTCCTCTTCCAGCTCGTCGGCCTCGTTCAGCGAGTCGAAACCTTCGCGCACGATGCAGTGACAGGTGGTGCAGGCACACACGCCACCGCAGGCGCTTTCCATCTCGATATGGTGCTCGTGCGCCAACTCGAGGATGGAAACTCCAGGCTCAGCCTCTACCACCAGACCATCCGGGCAAAATCGCTCGTGAGGCAGAAAAATTACCTGCGGCATCAATTATTCCTCGATCTCATTCAGATTGCGCCCGGCCAGCGCAGCTTTTACCGTCGAATCCAGGCGGCGGGCCGCGAAGGCGTCAGTGACCTGCGACAGCCGCTTGGTCTGCCGCTCGATCGCCAGACCATCGCTGCCCGCAAGCAGGTCGCGCAATTCCTGCACCTGCAGCTCGATGACCTCGCGCTCCTCGGCATCCAGCAAGCGCTCGCCATCGGCCTGCAGCGCCGCTTCGACCGCCTCGATCAGACGCTGACCATCGACTTGCTGCTCACGCAGCGCCCGGGCGGCCTTGTCGCCTCCAGCATTCTGGAAGGAGTCTTGCAGCATGCGTGCAATTTCGCCATCGGTCAGGCCGTAGGACGGCTTGACCTGAATGCTCGCCTCGACGCCGGAAGCCAGCTCCCGCGCGGCAACGCTGAGCAGACCGTCCGCATCGACCTGGAAGGTCACGCGAATCTTCGCCGCCCCTGCCACCATCGGCGGAATGCCGCGCAATTCGAAACGCGCCAGGGATCGGCAATCGGCGATCAGCTCGCGCTCGCCCTGCAGCACATGAATCATCATGGCCGTCTGGCCATCCTTGTAGGTCGTGAATTCCTGCGCACGCGCCACCGGGATGGTGGTGTTGCGCGGGATCACCTTCTCCATCAGCCCGCCCATGGTTTCCAGGCCGAGCGACAGGGGGATCACGTCCAGCAGCAGCAACTCCTCGCCGTCGTCACGCTGATTGCCGGCCAGGGCATCGGCCTGGATTGCAGCACCAATGGCCACCACCTGATCCGGGTCGATGTTGGTCAGCGGCGCACGACCGAACAGTTCGCCGACAGCCTCACGCACACGCGGCACGCGGGTGGAGCCACCGACCATGACCACAGCACCCACCTCTTCCAGTTCAACACCGGAATCACGCACGGCGCGACGACAAGCCTTGAGACTGCGCGCCACCATCGGCTCGATCAGCGCCTCGAACTGCGTGCGTGACAGCGAACCACGCCAATCACCGTGATTCAGCTCGACGCTATCGGCATCCGTCAGCCCTTCTTTGGCCACACAGGCGGCCTGCAGCAGACTGCGCTGGGTCGCCGGATCGAGATCACTGGAAATGCCGGCCTGCTGGATTATCCAGTCAGCCACGGCATGATCGAAATCGTCACCACCCAACGCGCTGTCGCCGCCGGTAGCCAGCACCTCGAACACGCCGCCGGTCAGGCGCAGGATGGAAATATCGAACGTGCCGCCGCCCAAGTCATAGATGGCAACCACGCCTTCGGCCTTCTGATCCAGTCCATATGCGACTGCAGCGGCAGTAGGCTCGTTGAGCAGACGCAGCACGGTCAGACCGGCCAGGCGCGCAGCGTCCTTGGTGGCCTGACGCTGAGCGTCATCAAAATAAGCCGGAACGGTAATCACAGCCCCGACCAGTTCACCGCCCAAGGTTTGCTCTGCGCGCAAGCGCAGGGTCTTGAGAATTTCCGCCGACACCTCGACCGGGCTCTTCGCCCCCTGCACCGTCTCGATGAAAGGCATGTGCGACTCGCCTGCCGCAAAGCGGTAGGGCATCTGCTCGCCGAGCTGATGCACGTCGGCGATTCCGCGCCCCATCAGGCGCTTGACCGACAGCACGGTATTGAGCGGATCGCTGGCGGCGGCCAACTTGGCCGACTCGCCGACCTCGATGCTTCCAGCGTGGTAACGCACGGCAGACGGCAGGATGACCTTGCCATCATCGTCAGCCAGGGGCTCGGCCAGGCCGCTACGCACAGCGGCAACCAGCGAGTTGGTGGTACCCAGGTCAATCCCCACTGCCAGACGACGCTGGTGCGGTTGCGGGCTCTGCCCGGGCTCGGCGATCTGCAATAAGGCCATGGTCTTCTTGAAGTCATCAGGCAGGCTGCCGTGGCAACCTACAGGTTAATCGTCGAGGCGCTCTTCTAACTGGCGCACTTCATGGGAGAGCTTGTCGAGGAACTGCATGCGGCGCATCAGGCGCTCGGCCTCTTCACGGCGAGCCTCGTCATCCCAGCATGCAGCGAAGCGCTCATTGAGATGCTCTTGCGCCGTTTTCAGGCGACGCTTGAAGGCTGCAACACCAGCGACATCGGCGTCATCCTGCAACTCTTCCAACTCTTCACGCAGCTGCATTTGTTGCAGGAGGAAGTCAGGGTCCTGCACCGTCACTTCCAGCGGCAGCTCAGGGCCGCGCATTGCAAGCAGGTAGCGCGCGCGCTGGGACGGTGTTTTCAGAACCTGATAAGCCTCGTTGAGGCAGGCCGAGCGCTCGAGCGCAAGGCGCTGCTCACGCTCGCCGGCATCGGCGAAACGATCAGGATGAACCTGACGCGCCAGCTCACGGTAGCGAGCAGCCAGCTGCTCCATATCGAGGCGAAAGCTCGGCTGCAGGTCGAACAGGGCGAAATGACAAGGATTACCCACGCGAGCGCCTCAAACGTTGAAGCTTTCGCCGCAACCGCATTCGCCGCGCACGTTGGGGTTGATGAACTTGAAGCCCTCGTTGAGGCCTTCCTTGACGAAGTCCAGTTCGGTGCCATCGAGATAGACCAGGCTCTTGGGATCGATGATCACCTTGACGCCATGGCTCTCGAATACCTGATCCTCTGCCGCCAGCTCATCAACGAACTCGAGCACGTAGGCCAGGCCGGAGCAACCGGTAGTGCGCACACCGAGGCGAATACCCTCACCCTTGCCGCGCCCTTCAAGAGAGCGTTGCACGTGGCGGGCAGCTGCTTCAGACATGGTGATGGCCATTACAAACCTCGTATCAGAGCAAGCCTTTCTTCTGCTTGTAGTCGCGCACAGCGGCCTTGATGGCATCTTCAGCAAGTACAGAGCAGTGGATTTTCACTGGCGGCAGTGCCAGTTCTTCGGCGAGCTGGGTGTTCTTGATGCTCTCGGCCTCATCCAGGGTCTTGCCCTTCATCCACTCGGTCGCGAGGGAACTGGAGGCAATAGCCGAGCCGCAACCATAGGTCTTGAACTTGGCGTCTTCGATAACGCCACTCTCGCTGACCTTGATCTGCAGGCGCATCACGTCGCCGCAGGCCGGCGCGCCGACCATGCCGGTGCCGACGTCAGGATCTTCGGCGTTCAGCTTGCCGACGTTACGCGGGTTTTCGTAGTGGTCGATGACCTTGTCACTGTAAGCCATGTTGTACTTCCTCTCTCATCAGGTGCCGCTCTCCGGCGAACCGTTGGAAACCAAGCGATCCGCCTCGGCAGCTTTTAGTGTGCTGCCCATTCCACGGAGGAAATGTCGACACCTTCTTTGAACATATCCCACAGGGGCGACAGTTCACGCAGCTTGTCCACGGCCTCACGGACCTTGGCAGCGGCGTAGTCGACCTCTTCTTCGGTGGTGAAACGACCGAAGGTGAAGCGAATCGAGCTATGCGCCAGTTCATCATTGCGGCCCAGGGCACGCAGCACGTAGGACGGCTCCAGGGAAGCCGAGGTGCACGCCGAACCGGACGATACGGCGAGATCCTTGAGCGCCATGATCAGCGACTCACCCTCGACATAGTTGAAACTCAGGTTGAGGTTGTGCGGCACGCGAGCAGTCAGGCTGCCATTCACGTACAGCTCTTCCATGTCTTCCAGCTGGCGGTAGAAACGATCTCGCAGAGCTGCGATACGCTGATTCTCTGCAGCCATTTCTTCCTTGGCGATACGGAATGCTTCACCCATACCGACGCACTGGTGAGTGGCCAGGGTACCCGAGCGCATACCGCGCTCGTGGCCGCCACCGTGAGTCTGCGCTTCCAGGCGCACACGCGGCTTGCGTCGCACGTAAAGAGCACCGACGCCCTTGGGGCCGTAGGTCTTGTGCGCGGAGAAGGACATCAGATCGACCTTCATCTTCTCCAGATCGATTTCGACCTTGCCAGTGGACTGTGCCGCATCGACATGCAGCAGCACGCCACGCGAGCGGGTCAGCTCGCCGATGGCAGCGATGTCGTTGATGGTGCCGATTTCGTTGTTGACGTGCATGACCGACACCAGCACGGTGTCCTCACGCAGCGCAGCTTCGATCATGGCCGGCGTGATCAGGCCATCTTCACCGGGTTCCAGATAGGTCACTTCGAAACCCTCGCGCTCGAGCTGGCGAGTGGTGTCCAGCACCGCTTTGTGCTCGATCTTCGAAGTGATGATGTGCTTGCCCTTGCTGGTGTAGAAGTGCGCTACACCCTTGATAGCCAGGTTGTTGGACTCGGTAGCCCCGCTGGTCCAGACGATCTCGCGCGGGTCGGCATTGACCAGCTCGGCGACCTGGCGACGAGAGTTTTCTACAGCCTCTTCAGCCTTCCAACCAAAGACGTGGGAGCGCGAGGCCGGGTTGCCGAAGTTGCCGTCGACCAGCAGGCATTCACTCATCTTCTGCGCAACACGCGGATCTACCGGCGTGGTGGCGGAATAATCGAGGTAAATGGGCAATTTCATTGGGTTTCTCCTATCAGGCAAACGCCCTGCTCACTCGATGGCAGACGCTTCAATCTTATCCAGGCGCGGCGTCCTGCCATTGCAGCGGCGCTGATCCTGGCGCAACGCGACCTCTTGAACCTCACGGCGCGCGACCAGATCGGCCAAGCTGATGCCACTGAGGAACTCATGAATCTGCTGACTGAGATCGCACCACAGGTGATGGGTCAGACAGGTGTCGCCAGAGTGGCAATCACCCTGCCCCTGGCAACGCGTGGCATCGACCGACTCGTTGACCGCATCGATCACCTGAGCCACCTGAATGCCGCGCATGTCACGCGAAAGCTGATAGCCGCCGCCCGGCCCGCGAACACTGGAAACCAGACTGCCACGGCGCAGCTTGGCGAACAGTTGCTCGAGATAAGACAGGGAAATGCCCTGCCGCTCGGATATATCGGCCAGGGAAACGGGACCGTGCTGTGCGTGCAGCGCCAGATCTAGCATGGCGGTAACGGCGTAACGGCCTTTGGTGGTCAGTCGCATGGCTCTCTACCACGAATCACTGAATTGCGGCGAAGTATGCAATTTCCGAGTATTTAAGTCAACTATAAGACCGATTGATTTACTCAGGATTGACCGCAAAAAGAGGCGGCATGATAGCAAATGCCGCCTCTGCGCGCATCAGGCAGCAGGCTTGTCACTCTGCTGCTGATCCTTGCACACATCGGCGAAGTCCTCGTCGCGCAAGGTAGGCAAATCCTTGGCGCAATAGTCGCTACCCAGGGCCGTCAACGCCTTGCACACACCCTCCAGGCGACCATCGACAGCATGCAGATGATCGAGCAACTGGCCGATGGCGCGCGCCACCGGGTCGGGCATGTCCTGACCGACGCCATAGGCATCAAAACCGATCTTCTCGGCCATGGCCTGACGCTTGGCCTCCTGCTCGTCATCGGACTTGACGATGATCTTGCCGGGAATGCCAACTGCAGTCGCCCCAGCCGGCACGGCTTTGGTCACCACCGCGTTGGAACCGATCTTGGCACCCGCACCGACCGTGAACGGCCCCAGCACCTTGGCCCCAGCGCCAACCACGACACCGTCCTCCAGGGTTGGATGGCGCTTGCCCTTGTTCCAGCTGGTACCGCCCAGCGTCACACCCTGATAGAGCGTGACGTCATTACCGATCTCGGCGGTCTCGCCAATCACGATACCCATGCCGTGATCGATGAAGAAGCGCCGCCCGATCTTGGCACCCGGATGGATTTCGATACCGGTCATCCAGCGCCCGAAGTTGGACACCACGCGCGCCAGCCACTTCCAACCCGAACGCCACAGAGCATGCGCCACACGATGCAACCAGACCGCATGCAGACCCGGATAGCAGGTCACCACCTCGAAGGCATTGCGCGCTGCCGGATCACGATGGAAAACACTTTGGATATCTTCTCGAATACGCTCAAACATCAGACTTCCCCTGCTTGTGAGGCTCTCCACGCACGGCCTTCTCTGTCTCGGTAAGGATGCCGCGCAGGATATTCATCTCCAGCTTGCTCACCGCACTGCGCCCATAAAGGCGACGCAGGCGCGTCATCAGGTGCCGCGGCTTCTGCGGATCGAGGAACCCGATCATCACCAGTACGCGCCGCAGATGACCGTAGAAGGACTCCAGCTCATCTGCCGTCGCTGCCTGAGTGTTGAGCATCGCAGTGGCTTCCAGCTTCTCTACCTTGGTCGGCAGATTCTGCGCCGTGAGCCACGCCATACGAACCTCGTAGGCCAGCACCTGCACCGCCGCCGCCAGATTCAGCGAACTGAACTCGGGATTGGACGGGATATGCACGTGATATTGACATCGCTGCAGCTCCTCGTTGGTCAAGCCGGCATATTCACGACCGAACACCAACGCCACTTCGCCGCCAGCAGCGGCCTGCTCGCAACTGGTCACGCCGCACTCGCGCGGATCCAGCAGCGGCCAGGGAATGCGCCGATCGCGAGCACTGGTGCCAATCACCAGACTGCAACCGACCAGCGCCTCTTCAAGACTACCGACGACCTGAGCAGCATCCAGCACATCGGTCGCGCCGGACGCGCGCGCCACAGCGTCGCCACTGGGAAAATCCTCCGGCTCGACCAGCACCAGGCGCGACAGACCCATGTTCTTCATCGCCCGCGCCGCGCCGCCGATGTTGCCCGGATGACTGGTGCCCACCAAAACCACGCGAATATTGTCCAGCAACGCAGACACTCTCAGAAATCTTCAGGGGGCAACGATCTTACCCAAGCCCTCCGATTAATGCCATGCAACGTACAGACGGCGCTTCAACGACAACGGTTTTCTGCTAACATGGCCGGCTTTCTTTAACGCCCCAGGTGAACCTCCCATGCAGCCCATGCTGAATATCGCCCTGCGCGCCGCTCGCAGCGCCGGTGAAATGATCTTTCGCTCCATCGAGCGCCTGGATGTCATCTCGGTAGACGAGAAGGATGCCAACGATTACGTCACCGAGGTCGACAAGGCTGCCGAGCTGATGATCGTCCAGGCCATTCGCAAGGCCTACCCGACCCACAGCTTCCTGGGGGAAGAAGGTGGCGCCCTGGAAGGCAGTGGCGACGGCGCTGACTATCAGTGGATCATCGACCCGCTGGACGGTACCACCAACTTCATCCGTGGCGTTCCGCACTTCGCCATCAGCATCGCCTGCAAATACCGGGGTCGCCTCGAGCATGCCATCGTTCTCGACCCGGTTCGCCAAGAAGAATTCACCGCCAGCCGTGGCCGTGGCGCTGCTCTCAACGGTCGCCGCCTGCGCGTGAGCAACCGCAAGAGCCTGGACGGCGCACTGCTGGGCACTGGCTTCCCGTTCCGCAACGAGCAGCTGGACAACCTCGAGAACTACCTGGGCATGTTCCGCAGCCTGGTCGGCCAGACCGCCGGCGTACGCCGTGCCGGTGCCGCCAGCCTGGACCTGGCTTATGTCGCAGCCGGCCGCTACGACGCCTTCTGGGAATTCGGCCTGTCCGAGTGGGACATGGCAGCTGGCGCCCTGCTGATTCAGGAAGCAGGCGGCCTGGTCAGCGATTTCAGCGGCAGCCACGAGTTCCTCGAGAAAGGCCAGATCGTTGCCGGCAACACCAAGTGCTTCAAGGCCGTACTGACCGCGATCCAGCCGCACCTGGCACCGTCAATGAAGCGCTGAGTTTCCATCGAGCAATAAAAAATCGCCCGGAGCGATTTTTGACGTCGCGCAGCGACGGCCCGTAGGGTGGCCGCCAAGGATGGCAGGCCACAAAAAAACGCCCCGAGGGGCGTTTTTTTGCTTTAGATTCTTACTGAGCCTGCTGCACCAGCACCAGCTCACCCTGATCATTGACCGGAATGCGGCTGCCCGGATCACGATCCATGCGCACGGTACCGACCTTCTCGTCCAACTGATACTTCACGTCATAGCCCACCAGCTTCTCACTGGTGTCAGTCACGGTATTGCAGCGGGTTTCGGTGGTCGTATAGGTGTCACGCTGCTGCATGCCTTCCTGAATCTTGTTGCCGGCGTAACCGCCGCCGACCGCACCAGCAACGGTGGCGATCTTCTTGCCAGTACCACCGCCGACCTGATTACCCAGCAGACCGCCCGCGATGGCGCCGATAGCGGTGCCGGCAATCTGGTGCTGATCCTGCACCGGACGCTGACGAGTGACCGTCACGTCCTTGCACACTTCCCGCGGGGTTTTCACGGTTTCATTGATCGGGGTTACAGCCAGCACCTCGGCATAATCCGGGCCGCGATCAACCAGGCTGTAAGTGGCGACAGCACCACCAGCGGTCACACCCACAGCACCCAGCACGGCACCTACCAACAGTGATTTATTCATTTCTTGTGTCTCCTAGGCTCGGCGACTCGCGCCCTTCTCCCTGCCTAGGACAGCAAAAAGCCGCGACAAGTTCGACTTGCCGCGGCTTTCGCTGACTTTCATGAAGCCCGTCACAACATCATGGACGACCGTCGTCTGCCTCGGCCTCGGCCACAGGAGGAATCAGGTCCTCCACGCTGAGCTTCAGCCACACCAGCACCGTGGCACCGATGTAGACCGAGGAGTAGGTCCCCACCACCACGCCGACCAGCAAGGTCAGGGCGAAGGCTGCCAGCACGTCACCACCGAAGAACAGCAACGCCAGCAGCGCCAGCGCAGTGGACAGCGAGGTGGCGATGGTACGCAGCAGAGTCTGGGTGATCGACACGTCGATGTTCTCGATCAGCGAGGTCTTGCGCAACACGCGGAAATTCTCGCGAATCCGGTCGTAGATGATGATGGTGTCGTTGAGCGAGTAACCGATCATCGCCAGGACCGCCGCCAGCACCGTCAGATCGAAGGGAATCTGGAAGAACGCCAGCACACCCAGGGTGATCACCACGTCGTGCACCAGGGATGCGATCGCACCGACACCGAACTTCCACTGAAAGCGGAAAGCCAGGTAGAGCATGATCCCGCCCAGCGCCAGAAGCATGGCGATACCGCCCTGGTCACGCAGTTCCTCACCCACCTGCGGGCCGACGAACTCGACGCGCTTGACCTCGAAGCGCGCAGCCTCGTCGACCTTGCGCAGCGCAGCCGCGACTTCATTGCCCAGGTCAGGGGAATCGCCAGCCAGACGCACCAGCACATCGGTACTGGCGCCGAAGCTCTGCACCACGGCGTCGGCATAACCTGCCTGGCCCAGCTCGGTCTTGATCAGGTCGAGGTTGGCCGGCTGCTCATACTGCAGTTCAATCAGGGTGCCACCGGTGAAATCCAGGCCGAAATTCAGCCCCTTGGAAAACAGCGCGCCGAGACCGATCAGCGTCAGCACGACCGTAATGGAGAAGGCGATATTGCGGATCGCCATGAAACGAATGGTTGACTTGATCATGGCTGCACCTCAGATCCACAGCTTCTTGAAGTTACGGCCACCGAAGATCAGGTTGACCATGCCACGGGTGAACATGATGGCGGTGAACATCGACGTAATGATGCCCAGCGACATCGTCACCGCGAATCCCTTCACCGGACCGGTCCCCATGGCGAACAGAATGCCGCCCACCAGCAAGGTAGTCAGGTTACTGTCCAGAATCGCCGAATAGGCACGATCGAAGCCCTCGTGCAGGGCACGCTGCACCGGCAGTCCATTGGCCAGCTCCTCGCGTATCCGCGAGAAAATCAGCACGTTGGCGTCAACCGCCATACCCAGGGTCAGCACGATACCGGCGATACCCGGCAGGGTCAGGGTCGCACCGATCGCCGACATCAGACCGACCAGCAGCACCAGGTTGAATGCCAGGGCAACGGTCGCCAGCACACCGAAGAAGCGATAAATGGCGATGATGAAGATAGCCACGAAGATCATCGCCCACTCGGTGGAAGCGATACCCTTGGCAATGTTCTCGGCACCCAGGCTCGGACCGATGGTGCGCTCTTCAGCGAAGTACATCGGTGCCGCCAGGCCACCAGCGCGCAGCAGCAGCGCAAGCTCGGACGACTCGCCCTGGCCGTTCAGACCGGTGATGCGGAATTGGCTACCCAGCGCAGACTGAATGGTCGCCAGGCTGATGATCTTCTTCTCTTCGACGAACGAAGAAACGGCAACTTCCTGCTCGACGCCATCGATGTTCTGGCGCACGTAGCGGGTGACCGGCTTCTGCTCGATGAAGATCACCGCCATGCTGCGGCCGACATTGTTGCGCGTGGCACGATTCATCAGATCGCCGCCGTGGCCGTCGAGGCGAATGTTCACCTGTGGACGACCATTCTCGTCGAAACTGGCCTGGGCGTCGGTCACCTGGTCACCGGTGATGATCAGCTCACGCTCCAACTGGACCGGCGGACGACCTTCCTCGCGAAAGCCGAAGGATTCGGTCGCGCCACGCGGGGCATCGAGGTCAGCCTGCAGACGAAACTCCAGGTTGGCGGTCTTGCCGAGAATACGCTTGGCCTCGGCAGTGTCCTGCACGCCCGGCAGTTCCACCACGATGCGGTTGGCGCCCTGGCGCTGCACCAGCGGCTCGGCCACACCCAGCTCGTTGACGCGATTGCGGACAGTGGTGAGGTTCTGGCGAATCGAGTATTCGCGAATCTCGGCGATCTTCGCTTGAGTCAGGCCCAACTGCAGGACCTGCTGACCATTGCGCTCGATGGTAGTCAGTTCGAAATCGCTGTAATCCTTGCGGATCAGGCGCTGGGCCTTTTCCAGCGCGTCACTGTCGGCAAAGCCGAGCTGAATGCGCTGGTTGCTTTCCGGCATGCTGCGGTAGCGAATGCGCTCCTTGCGCAGCAGGCTCTTGATTTCACCTTCATAGACCTTGCGGCGCACATCCAGCGCCTTGTCCATGTCGACTTCCAGCAGGAAGTGCACACCGCCGGACAGGTCCAGGCCGAGCTTCATAGGGCTCGCACCCAGGTTACGCAGCCAATCGGGGGTGGTTTGCGCCAGGTTCAGCGCCACGACGTAATCATCGCCCAGAGCACGACGGACGATGTCCTTCGCCGGCAACTGGTCATCCTGCTTGATCAGACGAATCAGACCGCCACGGCCACGCTCATCGATGCTGGCCGCCTTGACGGAAATGCCGGCGTCCTGCAGTGCTTTGCTGGCACGGTCTACATCCGCCTGCTCGATGCTCAGCGCCGAACTGGCGCCACTGATCTGCACGGCAGGATCGTCTGGATAAAGGTTGGGAATGGAGTACACCAGGCCGATTGCCAGAACGGACAAAATCAGCAGGTACTTCCACAGAGGATATTTATTGAGCATGAACGGGCCGCCCGTTTAAGACGCGGGGCGCTATAAGCGCCCCGTGGAATGGAAAAACCGAGAACCGAATCAGATGGCTTTCAGCGTGCCCTTGGGCAGAGTGGCAGCGATGGCCTGCTTCTGGAATTTCAGCTCGACGGTGTCAGACACCTCGATCACCACGAAATCATCGGCAACCTTGGAGACCTTGCCAGCGATACCACCGCTGGTGACCACTTCGTCGCCCTTCTGCAGGTTGCCGAGCAGGTTCTTGTGTTCCTTGGCGCGCTTGGCCTGCGGACGCCAGATCATCAGATAGAAGATGACCAGGAAGCCGATCAGGAAGACCCACTCGAAACCGCTGCCGGCAGGGCCAGCAGCCGCAGTGTCAGCGTAAGCGGCAGGGATGAAAAAGCTCATGTAACACTCCTAATGGAAAAGATCTTGAATCGTTCGGGAATCAGTCAAGCGGCGGCACAGGCAGACCGCGCTTGGCATAGAAGGTTTCGACGAAGGCGGCCAATGTACCCTGTCCGATAGCCTCGCGCAAACCAGCCATAACCCGCTGATAATGCCGCAAGTTATGGATGGTATTGAGCATGCTACCGAGCATTTCGCCGCACTTGTCCAGATGGTGCAGATAAGCGCGCGAGAAATGTTTGCAGGTGTAACAGTCGCAGGTCGGATCCAGCGGCGAATCATCGTGTTTATGCACCGCGTTGCGAATCTTCACCACGCCGGTATCGACGAACAGGTGGCCGTTGCGCGCATTGCGCGTGGGCATCACGCAGTCGAACATGTCCACGCCACGGCGCACGCCCTCGACCAGATCTTCCGGCTTGCCTACGCCCATCAGATAGCGCGGCTTGTCGGCCGGCATGTGCGGCGGCAGGAAATCCAGCACACGGATCATCTCTTCCTTCGGCTCCCCCACCGACAGCCCGCCAATGGCCAGGCCATCGAAGCCGATCTCGCAAAGCCCTTCGAGCGAGCGCATGCGCAGCTCTTCATGCATGCCGCCCTGGACGATACCAAACAGCGCTGCGCTGCTCTCACCGTGCGCGGCCTTCGAGCGCTTGGCCCACCGCAGCGACAGTTCCATCGAACGCTTGGCCACGTCGAATTCGGCCGGGTACGGCGTGCATTCGTCGAAGATCATCACGATGTCCGAACCCAGGTCACGCTGCACCTGCATCGACTCTTCCGGCCCCATGAAGACCTTGGCGCCATCGACCGGCGAGGCGAAGTACACGCCCTCTTCCTTGATCTTGCGCATCGCTCCCAGGCTGAACACCTGGAAGCCGCCGGAGTCGGTGAGGATCGGCCCTTGCCACTGCATGAAGTCATGCAGGTCGCCATGTTTCTTGATCACCTCCATGCCTGGACGCAGCCACAGGTGGAACGTGTTGCCGAGGATGATCTGCGCGCCGATGTCCTCGACGTCGCGCGGCAGCATGCCCTTGACCGTGCCATAGGTGCCCACCGGCATGAAGGCCGGGGTCTCCACCACGCCACGCGGAAAGGTCAGGCGACCACGACGGGCCTTGCCGTCGGTGGCCAGCAACTCGAAGGACATGCGACAGGTGCGCGACATACTCAAACCTCGGGCCCGCGCGCGGCGGGATTGCGGGTGATGAACATCGCATCACCGTAACTGAAGAAGCGATAACCCTGCGCCACGGCTTCGCGGTAGGCGGCCATGGTTTCGGGATAACCGGCGAAGGCCGACACCAGCATCAGCAGGGTCGACTCGGGCAGGTGGAAATTGGTCACCAGAGCATCGACCACATGGAACGGACGCCCCGGATAGATAAAGATGTCGGTGTCACCGCTGAAGGGCTTCAACTCACCGTCGCGCGCGGCGGTTTCCAGCGAACGCACGCTGGTGGTGCCAACGGCGACCACCCGCCCACCACGTTCGCGACAAGCCGCCACGGCATCGACCACATCCTGACCGACCTCCAGCCACTCGCTGTGCATATGGTGATCTTCGATACGCTCGACCCGCACTGGCTGGAAGGTGCCAGCACCGACATGAAGCGTCACGAACGCGGTGTCCACACCCTTGGCGCGGATCGCCGCCAGTAGCTCGTCATCGAAGTGCAGACCCGCAGTCGGAGCCGCTACGGCACCCGCCTTCTGCGCATAGACGGTCTGATAGCGCTCACGGTCCGCCTCGTCATCCGGCCGGTCTATATAAGGAGGCAGCGGCATGTGCCCGACGCGCTCCAGCAGCGGCAGCACCGGCTCGGCGAAACGCAACTCGAACAGCGCATCGCGACGCGCGACCATCTCGGCCTCGCCGCCACCGTCGATGAGAATCTGCGAACCGGGCTTGGGCGACTTGCTCGAGCGCACGTGGGCCAGCACGCGATACTGATCGAGCACACGTTCCACCAGCACCTCCAGCTTGCCACCGGAGGCCTTCTGACCGAACAGACGCGCCGGAATCACCCGGGTGTTGTTGAACACCATGAGATCACCAGGACGCAGTTGTTCCAGCACATCGGTGAACTGGCCGTGGCGCAGCTCGCCGCTAGGGCCATCGAGCTGCAACAGGCGACTGGCACGACGCTCGGCCAGCGGATGACGGGCGATCAGCGACTCGGGAAGATCGAAGTGAAAATCGGCAACACGCATGATTCGGAGGGGGTATTTCTGCAGGGTGGCAAAGCTTACCGGATTTCCACTTGCCCGACCACGTGAGCCTTAGGCGCATATCTGGCGACGATGCGCGCCAAGGTGCCATCGGCCTGCAGAGAACGAATGGCGGCATTGAATACCTCGAGCCGTCCGGCCAACTGTTGATGCAGGCGCAAGCGCAGCTGAGAGCGATTGATCGTAGGGCCTTCCTCTACCTGCCAACGGGGTGCCTGCAACTGCGCGTCTTCATGCTGCAGATAACGCCACTCCAGGCGATCCAGAATACCGGCCTCGCTACGCCCCTGCGCCACCAGATAGATCAGTGCTCGAACATCGGCGCCATCGTTGCGCTGAAAATACTCACTGCCGGCATAGCCATAACCGCGCACCGTTGCGATCGAGCGCCCCCGCAAGTCCTGCAGATGCTGGTAGGGGAAACGTCTGCCTGGCGCGAAGATCAGCATTTCTTCGGTTTCCAGCACCGGCACCGTCCATAGCGACACCGGCCCCCGATCACCATCGCTACGCCAGCTTTTGCTCACGCAGCATTCGATCTGTACTTGCCCATCACGGAAAAGCTTCTGCGTACGCAGAGGCGGCAGCGGATGACTGGCTTGCAGGTGCTCAGGCAATCGCTCATCCAGCGCGAGCATGAGTTCATGGAAGATGCCGCTGACGCGCTGATCCTCGACTATCCAGTAAGGCGCCCAGCTCTCGTCGGTCACGGCATAAGTCAGGGTCTGGGCCTGAACAACAGGCGCAAGTAGCAGGCCGGCGACAAGCGCTCTGCGCAAGATATTGATCACTCCCCCTCCCAACCTTGCAATGCCCCTGGCTATTTATATGCGTCGTACTCGACACGCTTGATGACAGCCTGCGATTCTAGCCGTAACCACGCAATAAAAGCCGGACGCCACCAGCAACACCATAGGCCGTTAGTAGATCAGTCAATCACAGCACCAACGCCGATTGACCGACGCAAGGCGCATCCCTATACTGCGCCGCCATTGTGCCCCGGTGGCGGAATCGGTAGACGCGGCGGATTCAAAATCCGTTTTCGAAAGGAGTGGGAGTTCGAGTCTCCCCCGGGGCACCACGATTAGAAGCCCGCAAGACATTGGTCTTGCGGGCTTTTTCGTGTCTGCGCGAACAACTTGGGCAATGCTTGCAAGCATGTTGCCGATGAACGTTTTCGGCACCTCGACAAGCCCCGCAAAACCTGGCCGGCGACCTTGCTGGCGGGGGTTGGCAATTGCGCAAAAGTTAGCGTAGAGTGAACCAACTGTTTGCATGGGTCGCTGTGAATCGTGACTCTGGTGCAGCAGATCATCTAGATCCGCTACATCCCGCTCGACTTCTATTACTCCTTGCAACCAGTCTCAGCCCTCTATACTTGGAGGCTGTCATCAACTCTAGTTTCAAGGAAAAAGACATGTCGAATCGTCAGAACGGTACCGTCAAGTGGTTTAACGACGAGAAAGGTTTTGGTTTTATCACTCCCGAAAGCGGTCCGGATCTGTTCGTGCACTTCCGCGCGATCGAAGGTAACGGCTTCAAGAGCCTGAAAGAAGGCCAGAAAGTCAGCTTCGTAGCTGTGCAAGGTCAAAAAGGCATGCAGGCTGACCAGGTTCAAGTCCTGGGCTAATCGCCGCTGCTTTGAAGAACCCCTGATATCCGTCAGGGGTTTTTTTTGCCTGTCATTCCTGTAACCCGCCCTTCGCAGCGCCAGGTTACAGATAGCCCACGCACCTCTTTATATCGATCGCAAAGTCGCGGTTGGCAGGCTGTTGAAAAACTACCTACGCTGCCATTGCTGCGTTAAAAACAGGCTCAAAATGCTCATTTACAACTCGTAAACTCCGCTTTTTCGCCTGTTTTTGCCTTGCACTGGCTGCCTCGCCTACGTCTTTCAACGGCCTGTTAGAATGGCGCGCACTTTCGTCTCAGCGAGCCCATCATGCCGAAACACCAATTACGTCCGCAGGGAGACTTCCCCACTGCCGGGCTGACTCGTCGCCTGGCGGCCCTCTTCTATGATTTTCTGCTTTGCGTGGCGTTGATCATGGTGGTCACCCTGATCTATCAGCAGGGCATTCTGCGCCTGATTCACGGCGGCGATGCGCTGATGGCCATGTCCGAAGCCGGCGCCCTGGATCATGATCCGATTCTTGCCAGCCTGGTGCTGCTGTCGCTGTTCGCCTTCTTCGCCAAATTCTGGACGCACAATGGCCAGACACTGGGCATGCAGGCTTGGGGGCTGCGCATCCAGAACGCCGACGGCAGCGCAATCGATCTGTGGCAGGCCCTGCTGCGTTTCGTGGTCGCCATCGGCTCCTGGCTGTTCGCTGGTCTGGGGTTCCTCTGGTTGTTGTGGGACAAGCAGGGACGCACCTGGCACGATATCTACTCCGATAGTCGTGTGGTGCAACTGCCAAAGAATATTCACAAGAAATAGCCCTGAGCAGATGCAAAAAAGCCGGTTCACTGAACCGGCTTTTTCATGCCCCTGATTCGACTCAGCCAGCCCGACGCAACAGCCACACACCAGCCAGCGCACAGATACCAGCCGGCACCAGCACCGCCAGCAGCGGCGAGAAACCGAATACCAGGCTCGAAGGGCCCAGCAGATCCTGGGCGATACGGAAGATGAAGCCCACCAAAACGCCGGTGAATACGCGCTGCCCCAGGGTCACCGAGCGCAGCGGGCCGAAGATGAAGGAAATCGCCATCAACACCAGCGCACCGGTCACCAGCGGCTGCAGCACCTTGGTCCAGAACGCCAGCCAGTAGCGGGCATTGTTCAGGCCCTGCTCACCCAGGTAGTGGATGTATTGCCATAGCCCGGTCACCGACAGCGCCTCGGGCGCCATCACCACGGTGCCGAGCAATTCCGGATTGAGCTCGATGTCCCAACGCTCTTCCGGCTGATTGACCACCTCGGAGCGATCTTCATGCAGCAGCGTGGTCTGCACGTTGCGCAGCATCCAGTGGCTGTCACGGTACTCGGCACGACGAGCGAAACTGGCCGAAAGCAGACGGCGTTCGTCATCGAAGCGGTAACGCGTCACCCCCAGCAGAATGCCATTGGGCTGCACGGCGTTAATGTGTACGTATTCCTGCCCCTGGCGGTGCCACATGCCGCGCTTGGAGCTCTGCGCCGCACCGCCCCCCTGAGCCAGGGCGCGATCCGCCTGCGCCTGGTTTTCGGTCAGCGGCGCGACGTATTCGCCGATCAGAATGCCGGCCAGCATCAGTACCAGCATGGGCTTCATCACCGCCCAGACGATGCGCCCGATGGAGACACCCGCCGCGCGCATGATGGTCAGCTCACTGTTGCTGGCCAACGAACCGAGACCGATCAGGCAGCCGATCAGCGCCGCCATCGGCAGCATTTCGTAAGCGCGACGCGGAGCGGTCAGCAATACGTACCAGAGCGCCTGACCAAGACCGTAATCGCCCTTGTTCAGATCGCCCAATTCGTCGATGAACGCGAACAGCAGTGCCAGGCCCAGAATGATGCCCAGCACTGCCAGAATGGCAAAGAACACCTGGGTACCGATGTAGCGATCCAATTTAGCCATGAGCCACCTCCGACACCGGCGCACGACGACTGGCCCACCACAGACTCAGACGCTCCCAATACAGCAACAACAGGCCGATGGCGAGGAAGATGCCGTGCACCCACCACAATCCCAGCGCTTCGGGCAAACGCCCCTTGTCCAGCGCGCCACGTGCCGCAATCAGCAGGCCGAGGTAAGCCATGTAGAGAAAGATTGCCGGCAATAGCTTGAGGAAGCGGCCCTGGCGCGGGTTGACCTTCGACAGCGGCACGGCCAGCAGGGTGACGATGAACACCAGCAAGGGCAGTGACAGGCGCCATTGCAACTCGGCCTGAAGGCGTGGATCGTCGCTGCCGAACAGCTCACGCGTCGGCGTCGCCTCGCGCTCGCTGGCTTCGATGGCGACCTCGGGCTTGGGCAGCAATACACCATAAGTGTCGTACTGGATGGCGCGGTAGTCAGCCTCGCCCGGCTCGCCGTCATAGCGATAGCCGTTTTCCAGAATCAGATAGCGACTGCCGTCTTCCTGAATTTCCTGACGGCCACTCTCTGCCACCAGCACGGTAATGCCACGCTCCGAGGTGCCATCGGTGGAGAAGCGCTTCTCCGACATGAATACGCCACGCAGCTCGCTGCGATCAGGCGACAGCTCCTGCGAATAGGTCACCCGTGAACCATCGCGTAGCGACTGAAAACGCCCCGGCACCAGGGTATCGAGCTCGGTCAGGGCATCCTGCTCGTTGAGGATGCGCGACACGCTGGCCACACCTTGTGGCGCCAGGCCCAGGCTCAACCAACCCACCAGCAGGGCGACGATCAACGCTGGCGCCATACTGTAGACAGTGAGGCGCTGCTGACTGATGCCAGTGGCTGACAGCACGGTCATCTCGCTATCCAGATACAGACGACCGTAGGCCAGCAGGAAACCGAGGAACAGGCCAAGCGGCAGGATCAGTTGCAGGAAGCCGGGAATCCGGTAGCCCATGATCAGAAACAGCACGCCGGGATCGAGCACGCCCTGCGCGGCCTGGGCCAGGTATTTGATGAAACGGCCGCTCATGATGATCACCAGCAGCACGGCACTCACCGCACTAAGGGTCACCAGCACTTCACGGGACAGATAACGGAAGACGATCAAACCGGACGCTCCAGGGTTGTCAGGCTCAGGCGCGAGCGCTCACACTAGCCGCACCTACTTGCCGGCCCACCGCAGGGTGGACCCTCGAAAAATGGCGGCCATTATCCGTCAAACCCGACTCTTTGTCTTGGGGACAGCTCACTATGGAATTCCTCGTCAAAAGCACCCGTGCGGAAACCCTGAAAACCGCGACCCTGGTCGTCACCATCGGTGAAGGGCGCAAGCTCGGCGACGCCGCCAAGGCCGTCGACCTGGCCAGTAACGGTGCGCTGAGCGCCGTGCTCAAGCGTGGCGACATCGCTGGCAAGCCAGGCCAGACCCTGCTGCTGCACAGCCTGCCGGGACTGAAAGCCGAACGCGTGCTGCTGGTGGGCTGCGGCAAGGGCGACCTATCCGACCGTCAACTGCGCAAATTGGTTGCAAGCGTGCATGGCGTGCTAAAGGGCCTGGGCGGCGGCGATGCCCTGCTCGCCCTGGGCGAACTCAAGGTCAAGGGCCGCGATACCTACGGCAAGACCCGCCTGATCGTGGAGACCCTGGCCGACGGTACCTACCTGTTCGAGCAGTTCAAGAGCCAGAAGGCCGACCCACGTGCACTGAAGAAAATCACCCTGATCGTCGACAAGGCCGAACTGGCCGCTGCCGAACGCGGCCTGCAGCACGCCCGCGCCATCGCCAGCGGCGTCGCCTTCACCAAGGACCTGGGCAACCTGCCGCCGAACCTCTGCCACCCCAGCTACCTGGCCGAAGAGGCCAAAGCGCTGGGCAAGGCTTACAAGAGCCTCAAGGTAGAGATCCTCGACGAGAAGAAGCTCAAGGAGCTGGGTGCTGGCGCCTTCCTCGCCGTGGCTCAGGGCAGCGAGCAGCCGCCACGGATGATCGTCATGCACTACCAGGGCGGCAAGAAGGATGAGAAACCCTTCGCTCTGGTCGGCAAGGGCATCACCTTCGACACCGGCGGCATCAGCATCAAGCCGGCAGCCGGTATGGACGAGATGAAGTACGACATGTGCGGCGCCGCCAGCGTGTTCGGCACGCTCAAGGCCGTGCTCGAACTGCAACTGCCGATCAACCTGGTGTGCCTGCTGGCCTGTGCCGAGAACATGCCCAGCGGCCGCGCCACCCGCCCCGGCGACATCGTCACCACCATGAGCGGGCAGACCGTGGAGATCCTCAACACCGACGCAGAAGGCCGTCTGGTGCTGTGCGACACCCTGACCTACGCCGAGCGTTTCAAGCCGCAGGCGGTGATCGACATCGCCACCCTCACCGGCGCCTGCATCGTTGCCCTGGGCAGCAACGTCTCCGGCCTGATGGGCAACAACGATGCACTGATCAAGCAGATCCTCAAGGCCGGCGAAAGCGCCGACGACCGCGCCTGGCAACTGCCGCTGCACGACGAGTACCAGGAGCAGCTTGATAGTCCATTTGCGGACATCGCCAATATCGGTGGGCCAAAGGCCGGCACCATCACGGCGGGCTGCTTCCTGTCGCGCTTCGCCAAGAACTTCCACTGGGCGCACCTGGATATCGCCGGCACCGCATGGATCAGTGGCGGCAAGGACAAAGGCGGTACTGGCCGCCCGGTGCCGATGCTGACCCAGTACCTGTTGGATCGCGCCAAGGTCTGATCCAGAATCCGGGCCATGCTCTTGTAGGAGCGGATTCATCCGCGATTTCATCGCGAATTATCGCGGATGAATCCGCTCCTACGACATCCAGACCACCACCGTCCGACTGTTGAAAAACCGAATGCCCAGAATCGAGTTCTACGTTCTCTCCTCCAACGACGCCGTTGGCCGCTTGCGCGCCGCCTGCCAACTGGCGCTCAAGGCCTGGAGCGCCGGCTTACCGGTATTCGTTCGTGGTAGCGACGAGGCGCAGTGCGGCGAACTCGATGAGTTGATGTGGCAATTCAAAGCCGAACGCTTCGTGCCTCATGATCTGCATCGCGATGCGCCACTGTCACCCGTGGCGCTGGGCATCGACGAAGTGCCGAGCACCGAGCAGGGCGTGCTGATCAACCTTGGTAGCAGCCTGTCACCGCATGTCGAGCGCTTTTCCCGCATCATCGAGATCGTCAATCAGCAGCCTGAACTGCTCAACGCCTGTCGCGAGAATTTCCGTACCTATCGCCAGCGCGGGTATGATCCGCAACGCGTCGAACTTTAGTGTCCGTGCACGCTCACAACACAAGTCACTACAGCCCCTTTTCTCGCTGCGCCGATAACCATGGACACCCCCAAGCCTCCACAGAAACCTGCTCAGCTGCTGCACGACCTGGAGTCGATTCGCGAGCTGCTGGGCGATAACGGCAGCGAACCGCCGCTGCTGATCGACTCGCTCGACCCGGACAGCATTCCGGTGCTGTCCGACATCGTCAGCGCGCCGCCTGGCCCGCCGCCGCCCTTTCACGCAACGCCGACGCCCAAACCGACACCAGTGCCACAGCCTACGCTGGCGCCAAGCACGCTGCGCGAGCGCATCGAGCCACGCCTGCATGACAGTGCCCGCGATCTGCAACACCTCAATGCCGAGTTGCGCGCCGCCGCTCAGTTGATCCTGCAGGACGTGATCGACGACTTCGTGCCGCAGATCGAGGCCGAACTCAAGCGCCGCCTCGAAGCCCGCCTGCCGCGCCTGCTGCCGCCACGCAAGTAGACGAAGCCGCTACCCAACCGTAAAACTGAACGCGGGTCTGCCATTTCCCTCAGGGCGGGTGCAACCCACCACGCCACGGATGGCGGGTTGCACCCACCCCACCGCTCAGGACTTATGGCTTGGCGCTCAGAAGCGGTATACTTATCGGCTTTTCCGATCAGCCGTCAAAGGGTCCCGCCGCGCATGGACAAGACCTACCAGCCGCACGCCATTGAAACCGCCCTGTACCAGAACTGGGAAGCCAAGGGCTACTTCGCCCCGCAAGGCTCGGGCGAGCCCTACACCATCATGATCCCGCCGCCGAACGTCACCGGCAGCCTGCACATGGGCCATGGTTTCAACAACTCGATCATGGATGCGCTGATCCGCTTCCGCCGCATGCAGGGCCGCAATACCCTGTGGCAGCCGGGCACTGACCACGCGGGCATCGCCACGCAGATGGTGGTCGAGCGTCAGCTGGCCGCCGACGGCATTGGCCGACACGATCTGGGCCGCGAGAAATTCCTGGAGAAAGTCTGGGAATGGAAGGAGCAGTCCGGCGGCACGATCACCCGTCAGATTCGTCGCCTGGGTAGCTCGGTGGACTGGTCGCGCGAGCGCTTCACCATGGACGACGGCCTGTCCGAAGCCGTGAAAGAAGCCTTCGTGCGCCTGCACGAGGACGGTCTGATCTATCGCGGCAAGCGCCTGGTCAACTGGGACACCAAGTTCCACACCGCCATCTCCGACCTGGAAGTGGAAAACCACGACGAGAAAGGCTCGCTGTGGAACCTGCGTTACCCGCTGGCTGACGGCAACAAGACCGCCGACGGCAAGGACTACCTGATCGTCGCCACCACCCGTCCGGAAACCATGCTCGGCGACAGCGCCGTGGCCGTGCACCCGGAAGACGAGCGCTACAAGGCGCTGATCGGTAGCTTCGTCGAACTGCCGCTGCTGGGCCGCCGCATTCCGATCATCGCCGATGACTACTGCGACCCCGAATTCGGCACCGGCTGCGTGAAGATCACCCCGGCGCACGACTTCAATGACTACGAAGTGGGCAAGCGCCACAACCTGCCGCTGATCAACATCTTCGACAAGAACGCCGCTGTGCTGGCTCAGGCCCAGGTGTTCAATATCGACGGTAGCGTCAACGCCGAGATCGATGGCAGCCTGCCAGCCGAATACGCCGGTCTGGACCGCTTCGTCGCGCGCAAGCAGATCGTCGCCGCCTTCGACGCCGCCGGCCTGCTGGAAAAGATCGAAGACCACGCCCTGAAAGTGCCGAAAGGCGATCGCTCCGGCACCGTCATCGAGCCGTGGCTGACCGACCAGTGGTACGTCTCCACCAAGCCGCTGGCCGAGAAAGCCATCGCCGTGGTCGAGAGTGGCGAAATCCAGTTCGTGCCCAAGCAGTACGAAAACATGTACTTCAGCTGGATGCGTGACATCCAGGACTGGTGCATCAGCCGTCAGCTCTGGTGGGGCCACCGCATTCCGGCCTGGTACGACGATGCCGGCAACGTCTACGTAGGCCGCGACGAGGCAGAAGTACGCGCCACGCACAACCTCGGCGATGCCAACCTGCGCCAGGACGAAGACGTGCTGGACACCTGGTTCAGCTCCGGCCTGTGGACCTTCTCCACCCTCGGCTGGCCGCAGCAGACCGATTACCTCAAGACCTTCCACCCCACCGACGTGCTGGTCACCGGCTTCGACATCATCTTCTTCTGGGTCGCCCGGATGATCATGCTGTCGACCCACCTGACCGGACAGATTCCGTTCAAGACCGTGTACGTGCACGGCCTGGTGCGCGACGGCCAGGGCCAGAAGATGTCCAAGTCGAAAGGCAACGTGCTCGACCCGCTGGACATCGTCGACGGTATCGACCTCGAATCCCTGGTGGCCAAGCGCACCAGCGGCATGATGCAACCCAAGCTGGCCGAGAAGATCGCCAAGCAAACCCGCGCCGAGTTCCCCGACGGCATCGCCGCCTACGGCACCGACGCCCTGCGCTTCACCAACCTGGCGTTGGCTTCTACTGGTCGCGACATCAAGTTCGACATGGGCCGCGTCGAGGGTTACCGCAACTTCTGCAACAAGCTGTGGAACGCCGCCAACTTTGTCATCGAGAACACCGATGACAAGGACACCGGGATCAATGGCGAGCCAGTCGAGCTGTCACCAGTGGACCGCTGGATCATCTCCGCGCTGCAGCGCACCGAGGCTGAGGTGACCCGCCACCTCGACGCCTTCCGCTTCGACCTGGCCGCGCAGACCCTGTACGAATTCATCTGGGACGAGTACTGCGCCTGGTATCTGGAGCTGGTCAAGCCGGTGCTGTGGGACGAAAACGCCCCCATCGAGCGCCAGCGCGGCACCCGCCGCACGCTGGTACGCGTGCTGGAAGTGATCCTGCGCCTGGCCCACCCGTTCATGCCCTTCATCACCGAAGAAATCTGGCAGCGCATCAAGGCCCAGGCCGGCGTCAGCGGCGAGACGCTGATGCTGCAACCCTGGCCCGTGGCCAATGAGAGCCGCATCGATGCCGCCGCCGAAGGTGACATCGAGTGGGTCAAGCAACTGATGCTCGGCGTGCGCCAGATCCGTGGCGAGATGAAGATCTCCATGGCCAAGCGTATCGACATCATCGTCGCCAACACCTCGGCGTCCGATCTGCGCCGCCTGGCCGACTTCGAGCCGCTGCTCAGCAAGCTGGCCAAGCTGGAGTCGGTGCGCGTGCTGGCTGCCGGCGAAGAAGCGCCGATGTCCGCCACCACCCTGGTCGGCGAGATGGAAGTGCTGGTACCAATGGCCGGGCTGATCGACAAGGACGCCGAACTGGCGCGCCTGGACAAGGAAATTGGCCGCCTGGAAGGCGAAGTGCAGCGCGTCGGCGGCAAGCTGAGCAACCAGGGTTTCGTCGCCAAGGCCCCGGCTGAAGTGCTGGACAAGGAACGCGCCAAACTGGCCGAGGCCGAACAGGCCCTGGCCAAGATGGTCGAGCAGCGCGGCAAGATCGCCGCACTCTGATCACTGCGCACCACCGAAAGACCCGCGCCATAACCGGCGCGGGTTTCTTTTTTGTGGGAAGGATTTGAACCCTGCTCGTAGGGTGGGCTTCAGCCCACCATCGGTACTTCGCATGGGCTGAACAGCCCCCTGCAAAGCCCGCCCAGTAACACACCCGACCTTTTTACGGAGAGCGCCTCCCAGGCCTCTACCCTTGTTCGATCGATCACCCGGAACACCCATGACTGCTCGCTCCCCCTCCCTGCTCGACGCGTTGCTACCCATTGGCGTACTCGTCGTGCTGCTCAGCCTCTCCGTTTACCTGTTCGGCGACAGCTCCTCCAGCGGCCCGAACCAGATCGCGCTGATGAGCGCCGCCTTCGTCGCCGGCCTGGTCGGCCTGAAGAATGGCCTGCGCTGGGCCGATATCGAGGAAGGCATACTCGCCGGCATCCATATGGCGATGAAGGCCAACCTGATTCTGCTGGCGGTCGGCGCGCTGATTGGCACCTGGATTCTCGCCGGCACGGTGCCGACCATGATCTGGCTGGGCCTGAAGCTGATCAGCGCCGAGTACTTCTACCTCACCAGTTGCCTGATCTGCGCGCTCACCGCACTGTCCATCGGCAGCTCGTGGACGGTGGCCGGCACCCTCGGCATCGGCCTGATGGGCGTGGCAGCCGGCCTGGGGCTGGACCCGGCGATCACCGCCGGAGCGATCATTTCCGGCGCCTACTTCGGCGACAAGCTGTCACCACTGTCGGACACCACCAACCTGGCACCCGCCGCTGCCGGTGCCGATCTGTTCGCGCATATCCGCAACATGCTGCGCACCACTGTGCCGGCACTGCTGATGGCACTGGTGATCTTCTTCACCCTCGGCCAGCAGGCCAGCGCCGAGCATGACACCGGGCGCATCGTCGAGGTGCTGACCGCCCTGGAGGCACAGTTCAACCTGGGCTGGCACCTGCTGCTGCCGGTGGCCTTCCTGCTGCTGCTCGCAGTGCGCCAGTGGGCCGCCTTCCCAGCGGTGTTTCTCGCCGCCCTGCTCGGTGCGGTGTTCGCCGTACTGTTCCAGCCGGAGGTGATGGCGCGCCTGGCGGACCCACAAGCCGGCGCCCTGGCGCCGCTGAAAACGGTATGGAGCGCGTTGTTCGCCGGCTATGAGTCGGCCAGCGGCAACGCCGAACTCGATGGACTGCTGTCCAAGGGCGGCATGGCCAGCATGCTCACCACGGTATGGCTGATCATCTGCGCCATGTGCTTCGGCGGTGTGCTGGAGCGCCTCGGCCTGCTGCAACGCCTGCTGCAGAGCGCCCTGCGCCTGGTACGCAGTGACAGCGGCCTGGTCGCCAGCACCATCACCACCACCATTGGCACCAACATCATCACCGCCGACCAGTACATCGCCCTGGTGCTGCCAGGGCGCATGTACCGCGCCGAATACGAGAAACGCGGCCTGGCGCCGACCAGCCTGTCGCGTGCGCTGGAAGATGGCGGCACTCTGACATCGGTGCTGGTGCCGTGGAACACCTGCGGCGCCTACATGGCCGCGACGCTCGGCGTGGCAACGCTGAGCTACCTGCCGTACTGCTTCTTCAATCTGATCACGCCGGTGCTGGCAATCATCCTCGCCTACCTGCTGCCACCCAAGCCGCAAACTGCCGTTTGATTTCACGCCCGTTCGGGCCGGCCAGTACACCGGCCCGAACTCCTCATTAGGTAGCAAAGCGCTCATCTCTTTGCTCTTTTCGCTATAAAAACCTTCCCTTTTTCCAATTGTTTCAGGCATCTTCACCCGCCTGGCAGCAGCTCTCCGGCACGTCCCACCCCATAAGAATCAGAGCGGAACTCCGAACATGTATGCGTTGATGGCACTCGTCTTCGTCCTCGGCTACCTGTGCATTGCACTCGAACACCCGTTAAAGATCGACAAGGCAGCGTCCGCTCTGCTCACCGCCGTGATCGCCTGGACCCTGCTGGTTCTCGGCGCCGACAGCATCCTGCCATTGCTCGGCACCGGTACGGCCGGAGCCAGCACCAACACCCATCACGTCGTCGAGGAACTGCGCCATCACCTCGGCGAGATTTCCGAGATCCTGTTCTTCCTCATGGGGGCGATGACCATCGTCGAGCTGATCGATGCCCACGAAGGTTTCAAGGTCATCACCGACCGCATCCGTACCCACAAGCGTGTGCACCTGCTGTGGTTGATCGGGCTGATCACCTTCTTCCTGTCTGCCGCGCTGGACAACCTCGCCACGACCATCGTGATGATCTCGCTGCTGCGCAAGCTGATCGCCGACCGTCACGAACGCTGGTTCTATGCCGGTATCGTGGTTATCGCAGCCAACGCCGGCGGCGCCTGGTCGCCGATTGGCGACGTCACCACCACCATGCTGTGGATCGGCAATCAGGTCACCGCCACCGGCATCATCACCAAGCTGTTCCTGCCCAGCCTGATCTGCCTGCTGGTGCCGCTGCTGATCATGAGCTTTCGCCTCAAGGGCGAAGTGGCCGAGCCGCGCATCAAGGAAAGCGCCGAAAGCCGCCGCGACCCGACCACCCCCTTCGAACGCAACCTGGTATTCGGTCTCGGCCTGGGTGCTCTGATCTTCGTGCCGATCTTCAAGACCATCACTCACCTGCCGCCGTACATGGGCATCCTCTTCGGCCTGAGCCTGCTGTGGATCACCACCGAGATCATCCACCGCAGCAAGAACAGCGAAGAGAAAGATCCGCTATCGGTGGTCGGCGTATTGCGCCGTATCGACATCACCAGCGTGCTGTTCTTCCTCGGCATCCTGCTTGCGGTTTCCGCGCTGTCCAGCGCCGGTCACCTGATCCAGGTCGCGACGCTGCTCAAGGACAGCCTGGGTAACGTCTACAGCATCGCCATCTCCATCGGCATGCTTTCGGCCGTGGTGGACAACGTGCCGATGGTCGCCGGGGCCATGAAGATGTATCCGCTGGTCAGCCCCGAAAACCTGGCTGCGGCGGCAGCGCACGAGCTGCCATGGCTGCGTAATTTCGTGGTCGACGGCAACTTCTGGGAAATGCTCGCCTACTGCGCCGGCACCGGCGGCAGCTGCCTGATCATTGGCTCGGCCGCTGGCGTGGCCGCCATGGGCATGGAGAAGATCAACTTCATCTGGTACTTGAAGAAAATCAGCGGCCTGGCCTTCATCGGCTACCTGGCCGGGGCCGTCACCTATATGCTGATGTTCGCCGCCTGATCCCGGTGCGGCGCTCGGATACGTACAGGGAGTCAGCATGCAGACGAGCAAGACCCGCACCAGTTTCTACCGCCGCCTCTACGTCGCCTGGCTGATCGACAGCGGCCAGGCCGTCAGCGTGCCGGCGCTGATGGACGCCACCGGCATGCCTCGACGTACCGCGCAGGACACCCTTGCGGCACTGGCCGAACTGGATATTGACTGCCAGTTCGAGCAGAAAGAGGGCGAGCGCAACAACGCCGGCCACTACCAGATTCGCGACTGGGGGCCGATCGACAAACGCTGGATCGCCGCCAACCTGCAGCAGATCAAGACCACGCTCGGTTACCCCTGAGATAATTCTTCCCATACCTCCTGGGAATCGCGATGAATCCGGACCTGCTCTGGGTGCTCGGCCTGCTGGCCGGCGCCGTCACTCTGTTCATCATCGGCAAGCCACGCATGGACGTGGTCGCCCTGCTGGTGCTGGTCGCCCTGCCGCTGACCGGCGTACTCGACCTGCAACAGACGCTGGCCGGTTTCAGCGACGCCAACGTCATCCTCATTGCCGCGCTGTTCGTCATCGGCGACGGCCTGGTGCGCACCGGGATCGCCTACCGCCTGGGCGACTGGCTGGTGGCCAGGGCCGGTAGCAGCGAAACGCGCCTGCTGATTCTGTTGATGCTGGCGGTGGCCGGCCTGGGCTCGGTGATGAGTTCCACTGGCGTGGTGGCGATCTTCATCCCCGTGGTGCTCGGCGTGGCTGCGCGCCTGCGCATCGCCCCGGCGCGACTGATGATGCCACTGGCTTTCGCCGGGCTGATCAGCGGCATGCTGACGCTGGTCGCCACACCGCCAAACCTGGTGGTGCATGCCGAACTGCGCCGCGCCGGGTTGGATGGTTTTGGCTTTTTCGATCTCACGCCCATCGGCCTGGCGGTGCTGGTGCTCGGTGTCGGCTACATGCTGATCGCCCGACGCTGGCTGGTGCGCAAGGACGCTGGTGAGGGAGGCGAGCCGCCGCGCCTGACCCTGGCTGACCTGGCCGAACGCTACCGTCTGAGCGAACGCGAACGGCGCCTGCAGGTACGTGCCGACTCGCCCCTGGCCAATCAGGTGCTCAACGAACTGCAGCTGCGTCGCGAGCACGGCATCAACGTCATCGCCGTCGAGCGCCGCCAGCGCCTGCGCACCCTGTTGCTGATGGCCAGCGGCAATACCCTGCTGGAGCCGGGCGACGTGCTGCTGGTGGATATCGCCAGCCCCACCATCGGCCTGCTCGGCAGCTACCAGGCGCTGGGCCTGGAACCAATGCCGTTACCGCATTCGTATTTCAGCCTGCACGCCCATGAGCTGGGCCTGGCCGAAGTGGCGTTGCCGCCGGAGTCGCAACTGCCGGGCAAGACCATTCAGGAGCTGGGCTTTCGTTCGCGACACAAGCTCAACGTGGTTGGCCTGCGCCGTCAGGGACAGGCCCTGGAAGGCGTGCTGGTGGACGAGAAACTCAAGGCCTCCGACACCCTGCTGGTAGCCGGCGCCTGGCGCGACATCCACCGTTTGCAGGGGCTGAACCGCGATTTTCTGGTGCTCAGCCTGCCGGCGGAAGTGGCCGAGGTGGCGCCTTCTGCGCGCAAGGCCCCCTACGCCCTGCTCAGCCTGGCAGTGATGGTGCTGCTGATGGTCAGCGGCCTGGTGCCCAACGTGCAGGCCGCGCTGATCGCCTGCCTGCTGATGGGCGCGTTCCGCTGCATCGACCTGGACAGCGCCTATCGCGCCATTCATTGGCCGACGCTGATCCTCATCGTCGGCATGCTGCCCTTCGCCCAGGCCTTGCAGCAGACCGGTGGCGTCGAACTGGCCGTGCAGGGCCTGGTGGGCGGCCTGGGCGATGCCGGGCCACGGCTGATTCTCGCCAGCCTGTTCGTGCTTACCGCAGTGATCGGCCTGTTCATCTCCAACACCGCCACCGCGGTGCTGATGGCGCCGGTGGCCATTGCCACGGCGCAAGCGCTGGGCGTCTCGCCACTGCCCTTCGCCATGACCGTTGCCCTGGCTGCCTCGGCCGCGTTCATGACGCCAATTTCTTCGCCAGTAAATACCCTGGTGCTGGGGCCGGGTCAGTACCGCTTCGGCGACTTCGTGCGCATCGGCGTGCCTTTCACCCTGCTGGTGATGATCGTCAGTGTGATGCTGGTACCGCTGATCTTTCCGCTCTGAGACAGCTCACGCCGCACTGCGGAAGAATCGCCGACCGGCGCGGCGCAGCCATCCACCCTCGGAGGTGTCGGCACTGAGCCGGCGCAGGTTTTCATTGATGGCTTCGACGTAATTGCGATCATCGCTGCGGATATGACTGAACAACCAGCGCCCCAACAAGCCCTTGAGCTCATCGGCAATATCCTCGCCGCCGATGAAGCGTTGGCGGTAGTCCTCCACACGCTTGATGAACAGCGCGTGCACCCTTTTGTGTGCCTTGGTGAAGACGTACCCCGCCTCCTCGAGCATCGCTTCCTCGAAGGCGAAATGTGAAACGGTGTAGTCAATCAACTCGTCGATCACCGTACCCACCTTGACCTTGCTGGCGGTGCGCTGGGCATCGTCCAACTGATTGATCATGGCAACGATACGCTTGTGCTGATCGTCGATGACCGCGATGCCGGTATCGAGGTCGTCGCTCCATTCCAGGTATGTCATGGTGCCTCCTAACTGCTGATCGAAGAGGCGCGCAGTCTAAGGCCGCAGGCGAGTCCCCGATTGACCTGGATCAACACAAGGTCAGCCACTTTATGGCCACTTGCCAGCTTTCATTGATCGCAGCACAGGTCGCTCCCTCGCTTCCATGGGTTACGAGCTGCAAGCAAAGCATGCGAAAATCCTGCGCCCGAACCGCCAGATGCTCGTTCATGCCCCAGCCGCCGAGACGCCCACGCAAGCCCGCCCCCGCCGCCGTGAAAACCGCACCGAGCAAGGGCAAGCTGCATCCGCGCAACCGTCACCAGGGGCGCTACGATTTTCCCGCGCTGATCAAGGCAAGTCCCGAGCTGGGCGACTTCGTCATCACCAATCCCTACGGCAAGCCGAGCATCGACTTCGCCAACCCGGCAGCGGTCAAGGTGTTCAACCGCGCGCTGCTGGCGCAGTACTACGGCATCCGCCACTGGGATATTCCCGACGGTTACCTGTGCCCACCGATCCCGGGGCGCGCCGATTACTTGCACAACCTCGCCGATCTGCTGGCGACTGACAACGATGGGCAGATTCCTCGCGGCGCCATGGTGCGAGCACTGGATATCGGCGTCGGCGCCAACTGCATCTACCCACTGATTGGTCGCTGCGAATATGGCTGGCAGTTCATGGGTGCCGACATTGCCAAGGAAGCACTGGCATCGGCACGTGCCATCGTCGCCGCCAACCCGCAACTGGCCGGCGGCGTCGAGCTGCGCCAACAGACCAATGCCGAGCACATCTTCCTCGGCCTGCTGCAGGCGCAGGAGTACGTCGACCTGAGCCTGTGCAATCCACCCTTCCACGCCAGCGCCGCCGAGGCCACCAGCGGCAGCACGCGCAAGTGGCGCAACCTGGGCAAACTCGACCCCAAGCGCAAGTTGCCGGTGCTCAACTTCGGCGGCCAGGCGGCCGAGCTGTGGTGCCCGGGTGGCGAGGCAGCCTTTCTCAAGCGCATGGCCAGCGAAAGCGCGCAGGTGGCCGGGCAGGTGCTGTGGTTCAGCAGCCTGGTGTCCAAAGGCAGCCATGTGGAATTGCTCCAGGGCTGGCTGGCCAAGGCCGGTGCGCTCGAGGTGCGCATCTTAGGCATGTCCCAGGGACAGAAGCAGAGTCGCCTGGTGGCCTGGACGTTCAAGAATGCCGAAGAGCGCAGCACCTGGAGCAAGAGTCGCTGGCGCTGAGACCTGCTGGTGCGCGCGGCGCACCCTACCTGGGCCGACCTTGATACCGAATTGGGGCGTAGGGTGCGCCGTGCGCACCGACCTCTCTACCAGGGCAACCAACCACCCAGCGCCAGGCCCCGCGCAACGCGCTCGCAGCGGCGGTGCGCGCGGCGCACCCTACCTGGGCCGACCTTGATACCGAATTGGGCCGTAGGGTGCGCCGTGCGCACCGACCTCTCTACCAGGGCAACCAACCAACCAGCGCCAGGCCCCGCGCAACGCGCTCGCAGCGGCGGTGCGCGCGGCGCACCCTACCTGGGGCCGACCTTGATACCGGGTTAGGCCGTAGGGTGCGCCGTGCGCACCGATCTCCCTACGTGGATAACCAACCACCTAGCGCCAGGCCCCGTGCAACGCGCTCGCAGCGGCGGTGCGCGCGGCGCACCCTACCTGGGGCCGACCTTGATACCGRRTTGGGCCGTAGGGTGCGCCGTGCGCACCGATCTCCCTACCAGGGCAACCAGCCACCGAGCACCAGCCACAGCCCGGCCACCGTCATGCTCAACAACGTCACCGGCACGCCGCTGCGCGCATAATCGACGAAGCCAAGCCGGACGCCCTGACGCTTCGCCCCTTCAGCGACGATCAGGTTGACCACGCTGCCGATCAGCAGCAGGTTGCCGGCCAGGGTCGACATCACTGCCAGGCCCATCAGCACCGAATGCGACAGTTCCGGCATCAGGCCCAGCAGCAGCACCACGAACGGCACGTTGCCGATCAGGTTGCCTGCCACCAGGGATGAAGTCGCCAGCGAGATCACGCCCTGCGGCAACAGGCCATGTTCGGCCATCCAGGCGGCGCCCTGCGCCAGTTGCGGCAACTGCAGCGCGGCGCCGCTGACCAGGAACAAGCCGACGAACAGCAACAGCAGGTTCCAGTCCACCTTGTTCACGTAGTCGCGGCTGTCCACCCGCCGCGACACCATCACCAGCACCGCGATCAGCAGCGCCGATAGCTCACGCGGCAGCGCCGTGGCGAACAACGCCAGCAGCGCCAGGCTGGCCAGCAGCGGTTTGAGATAGCTGCGCGCGCCGTAGATATGCTCGACCGGCGTATCGTCAGCGGCAAACGGCCTGGCTTCACCCCAACGATGGCGCCACTGCAGCCAGATCACTGCGTAAACGATGGCCATCGCGACCACAGCAGGTGGCCCGGCCACAGCCACATAACCCCAGAAATCCAGAGCGCCAGCCTGACCAATGAGGATGTTCTGCGGATTGCCGATCAGGCTCGCCGCCGAACCCGCGTTGCACGACAGCGCCAGCGCCAGGAGAAACGGCCGGGGCTCCAGCCCGCGCAGGTGCAGGCTGCGACACAACAGCGGGGTCAGGGCGAAGGCGACGATATCGTTGACCAGCACCGCCGAGAGCAAGCCGCCCAGCAGTACCACGCCGAACAACAGCACTGCCGGGCGCTCGGCATGCTCGGTCAGGTAGCGGTTGAGCCAGGCATACACCCCGGAAAAATCGAACTGCGCGGAAATCAGCATCAGCGCCAACAGCAGCAACAACGCGCCAGGGTCGAGATGATGGGCCGCGTCCTCCATGCTCAGCCCACCGCTCACCAACAACAGAACGGCAGCACAACAGGCGATCCAGCTGCGGTCGATACGCAAGCCGCGGATGCCACCGGCAGCCATGCCCAGATAGGTGAGGACGAACAGGCCGATGGTCAGCCAGGCAGCGGAAGTCATGCGCGATTCACCTGAACAGATGCAGGGGACAAGCCGCGCAATCTAGCGAGCCCGACGCAACACGGGAATAGCACACCGCACTTTTTTACCGCCATCAGGGCCGCACCGGGCAAGCCTTCATCCATGCCTGGTAGACCAGCGACTCACGCTGATGCGGCATCTCGGTCCAGACCCGCTCGGCCAGATCTGGGTTACGCGCCCAATACATGCCAGTGGCTCGACCGCCTACCGCAGTTTCGCCAGTAAGGCCGTTACCAAACCAAGCCGAAGCAGGCCACCCCGTAGCCCGGATGCAATCCGGGGCAGCGGTGCCTGATATTCCCGGATTGCATCCGGGCTACGCATCAGCGAATGAAACTGCGGCTGATCTCGCGAAACAGCTCGGTACCGGCCCGCTCCAGCCACTCGAAGGCGACCATCTCGCGCGAGACGATCACCGCGCCTGCACGCTCCATGCGTGCCAGGCCCAGCGCCTTGTCACGCGGCCGACGCGACCCTACGGCTTCGTCGACCACGAACACCTCACGCCCGGCTGCCAGCAGACCGAGTACCGTCTGCAGCACGCAGACATGCGTTTCCGTGCCACAGACGATGAACTGCTGGCGATCACCACCCGGCAAGTCGAACAGCCCTGCTCCTGCGGTCGCCGAAAAATGAATCTTCTCCCGCAGCCCCTCGCCCGGCAGCAGCTCATGCAGCCCCGCCTCGGTATAGCCCAGGCCCTTGGGGTACTGCTCGGTCGCGATCACCGGGACGTGCAGGCGCTGCGCCACACGCACCAGCCACGAGGCCTGTTCGATCACCGCCGCCCCGCCATCGATAGCCGGCAGCAGTCGCTCCTGCAGGTCGATGACCAACAGGGTGGAGTCCTTCGCTCGCATCAGCATCACTAAGCTCCTTCCTTCACGGCAAAACGCGCGTCGAGCCGGCTGTAGCCCAGGCCGACGCCCTTATGCACCCGCAGCTGCACGGGAATACGTTCCTTCATCGCCTCGACATGGCTGATCACACCGATGGTCTTGCCGCTGGCGTTGAGGTTGTCCAGCGCATCCAGCGCCACCTCCAGCGTCTCGCCGTCGAGGGTGCCAAAGCCCTCATCAAGAAACAGCGAATCGATGCTGGTCTTGTGGCTGACCAGGTCGGACAGCGCCAGCGCCAGCGCCAGACTCACCAGAAAGCTTTCGCCACCGGACAGCGTGCGGCAGTCGCGCGCCACGTCGGCCTGCCAGGTGTCGCACACCTCCAGCTCCAACTCGCCGCTGCCCTTGCGCGCCAACTGATAACGCCCGTGCAGCCGCGTCAGTTGGCGGTTGGCCAGGTGGATCAGGTGATCGAGGGTCAGCCCCTGGGCGAACTTGCGAAACTTGGCGCCGTCGGCCGAGCCAATCAGGCCGTTGAGTTGTTGCCAGAGGGCGTGCTCCCCCTCCTGCGCGTCGATCTCGGCGAACAGCGCCTGCTGGCTGCTGCGCCGTGCATCGTCGGCCTGCAACTGAGCCCGCAATTCGCCCTGGCGCTGGCTCAGTGCACGCAATTCGCTCTGCAGTAGATGCAGCTGCTCGTCCAATTCGCCAAGCGCCAGCTCGGTCTGCGGCGTGGCGGCGAGCTGCTGGAACTGCGTGTCGGCGGCAGCCAACAGCGTCGATGCCTCGGTCAGGGTTCGCTCCACACCTGCCTGCAACGCCAGCAGGCGCGCGCGCTCATCCTCCTCCAGCAGCGCGGCGAGAAACGCCGCAAGATCGCTGAAAGGACTGGCCGTCAGTGCCTGCAGCCAGTGCTGCTCGGCCTCGCTCGAGCGTTGCTGCAGTTGCTGCAGCACTGTGCGCTGACTCTGCTCGCGACCGCGCAAGGCATCACTTTCACGCTGGGCACTGGCAAGGCCATTGACGGCCTCATTCAACGCCACTTGCGGCTGTGCTGATGGCTCGGGTTCAGCCAGCGTCAGCGCACCTTCGCTATACCAGCGCTGTTGCCAGTGCTCGGCCTGTGCCTCTGCCTCAGCGAGCAGACGCTGCGCCTCACGCTGCTGCTCATGCAGCTGTTGGTCCTGCGCCTGGGCCTGCTGCCAGTCGCGCCATGCATGCTCCTGCTCGTCCAGCCAGGCGCCAGCGTCCGAAGGCAACTCCGTGGCAAAGCCTGCAAGACTGCTCAGCAGCGTCCGCTGGCGGTGCTGCAACTCCTGCTCCAGATGCTGCAGGCGCTCGCCCTGCTCGGTTTGTCGCGCCTGCAGGTTCTCCTCATCACGCGCCAGTAGCGCCTGGCGCTGCTGCGCATCGGCTACGGCATGCTCGGCCACCTCACGGTCACTACGCGCCTGCGCCAGTTGCGCCTGCCCGATCTCGACCGAGGTGAGTCGCGCCTGCAGATGCGTCAGGCTCTGCTCATGCTGGCGCTGCCATTCGCGCAAATCGGCGCCGTCAGTAACCTGCAGGGCCTGCTCGCTCAGTTGCTGCTGCCACTGCGCGTCCTGCTTGGCGGCCTGCTGATTCGCCTGCTCCAGTTGCTGCTGGATCTGAGCGATCTGCGTCGCCAGGCGGGTCAGTTCGTCACGCAGGGTGCCGCCCTGGCTTTCCAGTTGCGCCAGTTCGTTGCGGCACTGCTCCAGCGCCTGGCGCGTGGCGGAGACGTTGAGCGCCTGGTACTGACTGACCGCCGGATGCTCGTGCGAACCACACAACGGGCAGGCTTCGCCCGGCTGCAGCTGGGCGCGGTAGGCTTCCAGAGCCTGAATGCGCTGTTCCTGCTCCAGCAGCTTTTCCTTGTCGACCTGCTGTTGCTTGAGCGCCTTGTAACGCTCGCGCAGGCCGGTGATTTCATCGTTCTTGCTGGCGTGCTGCACCTGCAACTGAGCCAGACGCGGGGTCAGCTCGGCGACCTGGGCGGCCGTTTGCTCACGGACCTGCGCCAGTTGCTCCAGGCGATCCAACGCGCGCCCCTGCACTTGCAGCTGCTGCCAACGCTGACGCAACCCTGCCTCGTCGTCCTCGCCGAGCAATGCCTGCAGTTCGCTCTGCTGCCCGGCTTCGCTCGCACGCGCGGTCTCCAGGCGCTTCAGCGCGTCGGCCTGCTGCGCACCGAGCTGTTCACGCTGGCGCTGCAAGGCAGCGAGCTGTTCTCGCTCCTGCGCCAAGCGTGCGTGCAACGCCTGTTGCTCCTTGAGCAGTTGCCCACGCTGGTCGAACTGCGCGCGCCAGCCGCCAAGCAATTCGCCCAGACGCTCCTGCTGCGGTGCACTGCTCAGACGTGCATGCAGGGTTTCGCGTTGTCTGACCAGCCCCTGCAGCTGCGCCTGACGCAGGCTCAGACATTGCTGGGCATAGCGACTGGCCAGCCAGAGTTGCTGCTGCTCGCGTTCGCTGCTGTGGCGTTGCTGCTGGTGCAGATCATCCAGCGCCTGCTGCGCCTGTTGCCTGTCCTGTTGCACTTGCTGCCAGGCCAGGTAGAGCGGCTGCAATCGCGCGGCCGGTTCACTGGCAGCCAGACGCTGCAGTTCACCGGCAGCATCCTGACGCGCCTGCTGGGCCCGCTCCAGTCCCAATAGAGCCTGCTCCCGCTGCTGTTCAGCCTGCTGCAGCGCTTCACGCCAACGGCGCTGGGCCTGCAGAGCTTGCTGCCGGGCCAACAGCGGAGTCTCGTCCTGGCTCAGGCGCTGATGCTCGGCCAGCAGCTCGGTGCGCTGCGCCTCGTCGAGCAACTCCATGCCTTGTGCGCGGCTTTTCAGCAGATTGAGCGCCTGTTCGGCGGCTTTGGTGCGCTCGTAGACCTGCTGGGAAATCTGCCCGTACACCTCGGTGCCGGTCAGCTCCTCCAGCAGCTCCGCACGCTGGTTGGCATTGGCTTCGAGAAACGCCGCGAAGCCGCCCTGGGCCAGCAGCATGGACTTGGTGAAACGCTCGAAATCCAGGCCGGTCAGCTCGGCAGTCAGGCTCTCCTTTTCGCGAATCTTGTCGGTGAGGATTTCGCCATCGGCGATACGCGCCAGCTCGACCTTGGGCGCCTGCAGCGCGCCGTCCACCTTGTCGCGCGCACGGCGCTGGCTCCAGAAGGCGCGATAGCCCTGCCCCTTGACCTCGAACTCGACCTCGGCCAGGCAGTCGGCGGTGTGCCGCGTCATCAGTTCGTTGCCACTGGCCGACAGCGTGCTCATGCGCGGCGTGCGGTGATACAGGGCCAGGCAGATGGCGTCGAGCAGCGTAGTCTTGCCCGCGCCGGTCGGCCCGGTGATGGCGAACAAGCCGCTACCGGCGAAAGGCTCGGCAGCGAAGTCGATCTTCCACTCGCCCTTGAGGGAATTGAGGTTCTTTAGGCGCAGGCTGAGGATTTTCATGCACAGGTCGTAAGCCGTTGGAGGCGGTCATTCTGGCATATCCGCCCCCACGTAAAGGCTCAGTCGCGGCAATAACCCTCACCGCTGCGCACGGTCAGGCAATTCTGTTTATCCAGCAGCCATTTCATGCCGGTGGCTTCGCCGTCGGTGGCGCTGATGCTCTCCACCACGCCATCGCGCACGAAGACGATCTTCGCCCCCTGCGCGCGGCCGACGAAGCGGCGCGGGCCGTCGAGGTTGGCGATGGTCAGACGGTAGTCGGCCGACGTACCACTGATATCCAGGTAGGTACCCTCTGGCCCGTTCCAGCGCCCCAGCCATTGCTCGGTCACCCTGACGTCCTGCTCGCCGGACGACCCGGCGCAGCCGGATAGCAGCAGGGGAACGGCCGCAGCCGCGAGAAGAAAGTGCGCAGTTCTGTACATGACGCTCTCCACAGGAAGGGTTGCAGCGGTTTCGACCAGTGCCGCACATGAGCGGTTCAGGCCCAAGCGTTCACAGCATCTCGATACGGTCGCGGCCACTGGCCTTGGCGCGGTACATCGCCTGGTCCGCCCGCTCCATCAGGCTGTCCAGGCTTTCGCCAGGGCGATACTCGGCGATGCCGAAACTGGCGCTCTTGCGTTGCACCCGCTCGAACGAAAAACCGTTGATACGCTTCTGCACGGCCTGCTCTGCATGAGCCGCATCGGTCTCCGGCAGGATGATGAGAAACTCCTCGCCGCCAAGCCGCCCGACCTTGTCCATCACTCGCACACCGTCGCGCAGCAGACCGGCGAACTGGCGCAGCACACTGTCCCCCACCGCATGGCCATGCGTATCGTTGACGCTCTTGAAGTGGTCGATATCGATCAGCACCACCGAAAACGGCGTGCCATAACGATTGGTCCGCGCCACTTCCTCGATCAGAAAACGCAGGGTACGCGAACGATTCCACAGCCCGGTCAGGCTGTCGACACTGGCGCTCAGGGCCAGGCTGTCCTGATGCAGGAACATGTGTTTGTGCGCCTTTTCCAGAAGAAAGGCGCTGAGCAGGCCAAAGGAGAACGAAGCGAGAATCCAGATCAGGTGCAGGCGCTGCATGCCGGGCGTCAGCGAGTGCTCGAGCGTGACCAGCAAAATCGCCGCCAGAGAGAACAGCGCGGTAGCCATGGCACGCCTGAGCGTCAGCCCGGAGATGGCGAATGTCCACATCAGGTTGAGATAAATTTCCGGCGCGTAAAAGGCGAAACGCGCTGAGCCGAAATTGAAGTAGAGATTGGACAGCACCGAAATGATGGGCGCGAGTGACAGCAACCCCAGCATCAGCGGCTGCCGACCTGGTTGAAAACTCAGCAGCCCGATAGCCAGCAACGCTGCCGGTACCAACAACGCATGCACGATGAACCGCGCGAAGGGCTGATCGGCCTCGACGTTCTGCTCGATGGCGGCATAGATCAGATACAGCGCCATGGTCAGAAAAGCCACGTAGCGAATCTGCGGAATCTTCGCCTGTAGATACCAGCACGCAAACCCCTTCCGAGTCGCATCCGGCACTCCATGCAAAGGGTCAAGCGCACGCAGCAAGCTATTGAACAACGGCACTTCGCTCCCCTGTCGAATGGCCACTATTCACAGCATAGAACGCTTGTCGCATCGGAAGCGATGCAGGCTTCGCTCAATCGCCTGTCAAACCACGCCAGCCAGATTGATCCGAGCCTGTGCCTCGTAGCGCGTCCTGAAATGATCCGTGCTGTAAATCATCAAGCGCGCCAGAAATGACTTCAGAACGCTGCGCCGCTTCATGCGGTACACAAGGCCCGGCACCCAGGCGTACTCGGCACGCACCTGGGCGTCGTACTCGGCGAAACGCTCCGGCGTGGCGCCGAGAATGGCCAGGTCGATATCCACCAGCAACTGCTCATCCGGCTCGCCCGGCGTCGCATCATGCCGGGTGACCATGATCAGTCGTTCGACCCGCGCCAACGTCGCCTGGCCGGCCTGACAGCTCGCGAGCACCCGGATGGCCCAATCCGCACTCTGGCGCTCGTTGTTCTTGCCGCGCACGTCGTAGATGGCGTCATGGAACCAGAGCGCAATGGCCACCTCGCCCGGCTGCTGCGCCAAGTGCCGCGCCTGATCGAAATGCATCAGGCATTCGCGCAGGTGTTGCAGCGAGTGATAGTGCCGCTGCGGTTCCTCGTAGGCACGAACGAGTTGTTCGAACAGACCTGGCGGAGGCTGCAGGCCCAGGTCTGACCAGGCGCTGGCCCAGGATGATGGGAGAAGAGTCATTTAGGGTATCGATAGCGCTTGGCCAAGCGAGCGGTTTTGACGCATTTATTATACCGATTCATATTCGGCGGTATTTTTTAGCTCACGCTTCTTTCCGCTGAATGACTCAAACAAATATTTGTGGCTGCCAAGGCCATATTCATCCGTTCGTTTTTCATATGATTGAACCCATTCGATTAGGTTATTTAAGTTCTCATCTTGCTCTTCGATGGAATTGAATTTTTCAGGCTCCCAGGGCCTTGAGCGACAGTGAGCAATACATATATCCACCCCTGGATTCAGAAATACAAGCTCCTCGCACTCATCTAGAACAGCTTTGATTATGTTGGCATAACAGCCCTCAATGACCCAGCTATCATGTGACTGTATAAACTTCTTAACATCAGCGATGCTTTCTTTGAGCGGGCGTCGCTCCGCACCGTTATGAAATGCAACTTCATCCAGTGATAAGCGTGCAGCGGGTTCTCTAGCGATAATTTTTTTAGAGAGCGTGCTCTTTCCTGAGCCGGCATTTCCAAGAAGTATGAGTTTCATGAGTTTTCTTCTCGATTATCACGATCAAGCCAACGAGCAGGCAAAAGCGTAGCTTCTGACTGCCCAGCGAGCGAAGTGAGCGGCAGTTGAGTGCTGTAATGGACTCTCCCCGCGCCACGGTTCCATACCAAGGCGTTGAGGGTTGAACAAGTGGAGAGCTGCCATGAAACGAATTGCAGTTGATCTGGCCAAGTCCGTTTACCAAGTTGCCGAGAGCGTCCGTTCCGGCCGGGTGGTGCAGCGCAAGCGGCTGAACCGAGAGGCGTTCTGGCGATATATACAGGAGCAGGCCGAGCCGGTCGAGTCGGTGCTGGAGGCCTGCGGCACTGCGCCTTACTGGGGCGCTTCGCTTATCAGGTCATGCTGCTGCATCGATGGAGTCAGCCCGCTGGGTTGAGGGCAGCAGGCGCTTGGCCGGAGTGTCGCGACGGCCGTTCCCGGATTGCATCCGGGCTACGGAGGTCTGCGCCGCTAGGCCTTGGGCAGCGCTTCCAGCACCTGCCGGTACAACCCCTGCAAACGCTGGGCATCCTCTTCTTCCAATGTCTCTTGCTGCAAGCGTCGGGCGAATACGTCCTCCACGCTCAGTTCATCCAGCGTTTCCCGCGCTTCGCTGGCCAGGCTGGCACTGGCGTTACCGCGTTCACGGCGAATGCGCAGCACCTCCACGGGATGCCCTTCGCACAGGGTGTTGATCCGGCTTTGCAGGTCGCTCAGGTAGTCGTCAGTGCTCACTTGCACTTCCAGCCATACGGGCCGCTCGGGCGCGCCCTGAGCAGCGGCCTCGGCGATGGCGCCTGCCAGCTCCTTGAGCGAGCCGCGCAGGCTGGCCATGGGCTGGAACACCGGCACGGGCAGCGGTGTGATCGATTGCAACGTGGCAGCTCCGAACTCCAGCAGCAGGACTTCCTTCTGCTGACGCGCCTCGTCGAAGGACAACGCAATCGGTGAGCCGCTGTAGCGGATGTGCTCCAGCCCGCCGACCTTCTGCGGGCGGTGGATATGGCCAAGGGCGATGTAGTCCGCCGGTGGGAAGGCACTGGTGGGGAAGGCCTCCAGACTGCCGACGTAGATCTCGCGCACCGACTCGCTGGCGCTGGCACCAACCGTGGTGAGGTGACCGGTGGCGATGATCGGCAGCGCCTGGCCCAGCTCGTCACGCGTGCTCGACGCCAGCTCGTATAGCGCCCGGTAATGCTCGGCGATGGCCTGTTGCAGCGACTGCTGTTTGTCCTGCGCGCTCTGCCCCGCCTGGCTGGCCAGCACGTCGCGCGGGCGAATGAAGGGAATGGCGCAGAGAACGGCGCCTGGCTGGCCAGTACGATCGTTGAGCAGCAGTACCTGTTCAGCCAGGTCGACGCCCACACCCGGCACCACCTGGGCGCCCAGTTGCGCCAGCAGGCTGCGGCTTTCGCCGAGCATGGCGGGTGAGTCGTGGTTGCCGCCAAGCACCACCAGGGCGCAGCCGGCATCGCGCAGCTCCACCACCAGCCGGTAATACTGCTCGCGGGCGTAACTGGGCGGTGCGCCGGTGTCGAACACATCGCCGGCAATCAGCAAAACATCCACTTCACGTGCCCGCACCTGCTCCAGCAGCCAGGAGCAGAAGGCCTGGTGCTCGGTCTGGCGGGTCTTGCCCATGAAGTGCTGGCCCAGGTGCCAGTCGGAGGTGTGCAGGATGCGCAGGCTCATAGCGGCCAGTCCTGCACTACGATGTGGGTCTTGACCCGCTGCATCTGCGGGAATGCTTCGATGGCCGCGCGCACTTCGCTCAGGCGCGCCATGTTTGGCGCTTCGACCAGCACCAGCATGTCGGTCTCGCCGCTGATACCGCTGCAATGGCGGATTTCCGGGTATTCACGCATGCGCTCGACGTAATCCTGGCAACGGGCGTTCTGGTAGAACAGCTCGAGGAAGGCCTTGACCCCACCTTCGCCCGGCACCGCGACCTGGGCGTGATAGCCGCGAATCACCCCGCTCTCTTCCAGGTGACGAATCCGCTCACTGACTGCCGAACGTGACAGGTTGACCTCACGGGCGATCTGGCTGACGGAGGTACGCGCATCACTGCGCAGCAGGGCGAGGATCTGACGATCGAACTTGTCCACGGGGCTTCTCGGGGCGGCAATCAGGTTGACGTGGGAAACCGCCATTTCGTCGGCAAAAGGCGACACCCTGCAATCAGGCGGCGCTCTACCATGGCGGTATCTGCAAAGGCGTGAGCATACCCCATGAGTCGATTGAACAAGGAATTGGGCCTGCTGCAGGGCATCGCCCTGCTCAGCACCTCGCTGCTCGGCACCGGCATCTTCGTGGTGCCGGCCCTGGCGGCCACGGCGGCGGGCGAAGCGTCGTTATGGGCCTGGATGCTGCTGATCGTCCTGGTACTGCCAGTGGCGTTCACCTTCGCCCAGCTGGGCAAGCGCTTCCCTCATGCCGGCGGCGCGCCGCACCTGATCGGCCGCGCCTTCGGTCTGCGCATGGAAGGGGTCAGCGCCCTGCTGTTTCTCGCCGTGCTGCCGGTCGGTCTGCCGGCGGCTCTGCATATCGCCAGCGGCTTCTGGCTGGCGTTGTTCGATCTCGATCGCAGTGGCCTGTTGCTCATCGAACTGGCCACGCTGGGCGCCATTCTCCTGCTTGGCCAGCGTCCACCGAAAGCATCGGGCATGCTGCAGGGATTGATCGCCGCGGCCATCGTCACCAGCGTGGCGCTGATCTGGTGGGTCGGTGACCTGCCGCGCGCCAGCCAACCACTGCTGCCGGCGATGGAGGGCCAATGGCACCTGCTGCCGACGGCGCTGGGGGTGATGTTCTGGTGCTTCGTCGGTATCGAGGCCTTCACCCATCTGGGCGAGGAGTTCAAACACCCGGAGCGCGACTTTCCGCTGGCGCTGCTGCTCGGCGTGCTGCTGGCGGGCCTGGTGTACTGGGCCTGCTCGGTGGCGGTGCTGAGCTTTACCACCTACGGCGACGTGCACAGCGACACCACCGCCCTGCCCCGTCTGTTCGAACAACTGCTGGGCGAGCAGGCGCGCGTGCTGGTGGCGGTACTCGGTTACCTGGCCTGCTTCGCCTCGATGAACGTGTACATCCAGGGCTTCGCCCGGCTGATCTGGAGCCTGGCCGATGAAGGCCGCCTGCCGGCCAGACTGGCCGTTCGCAACCGCCAGGGCGTACCCGGCAGAGCCTTGCTGCTGGTGGTGATCTGTTGCGCGCTGTGCGCCATGCTCTCGGCCACCTTGAACCTGTCGGTAGACGATTTGATCCGCTATGCCAACGGCAACTTCGTGTTGATCTACCTGTTCAGCATGGCCGCCGGCTGGGTGCTGCTCAGTGGTATCTGGCGCCTGCTGGCCGGACTCAGCGGGCTGCTGTGTGCAGCGGTATTGATGATGCTCGGCAGCGATGCGCTGTATGCCGTTGGGCTGCTCGCCGCGCTGCTGCTGTTCAGTCACCTGCGTGGGAGGCACAAGGCGCTGGCGTAGGGCGGAGCACACCCCTGTGATCCACCGCGAGCCTGATGCTGGACAAAAGGGCGTCATCCACCCAACAGGTGACCGTGAGGCGCATGGGGTTCTATCCTTACCCTGATTTCGCCGAAAGGAAGCCTCATGCGCCGCGTACTCAACGACCTGAAAATCATGATCCTGGCCAACCTGTGGATCGTCCCGGTGGTGGCCGGCCTGGTCTGGGCGCTGTTCCAGTTCGTCGCACCGCCACCGCCGATGAGTGCCAGCATGGCCACCGGCGCCCAAGGCGGTGCCTACCAGCAGTTCGCCGAACGCCTGAAGGAAGAACTGGCCAAGGAAGGATTCGAGCTGAATCTGGTGCCGACCTCTGGCTCGCGCGACAACCTGCAGCGTCTGCTGGCCAAGGACCCGGAAGTGGATATCGCCCTGGTGCAGAGCGGCCTGGAGCGTCAACTGGCCCCCGAAGAACAGCGTCAGCTGGAAAGCCTGGGTGCGATCTATCAGGAGCCCCTGTGGCTGTTCTATCGACGTGACGTGGCGCTGGATCGCATTGCCGATCTGCTGCCACTGCGCCTCGGCCTGGGCGGCGAAGGCAGCGGCACCCGCGCAGCCAGCGATGCCATCCTCGGCGCCAATGCCATCGAGCCCGAACACTATCCCGAAAGCTGGCAGAGCATCGGGGGTGGCAAGGCCGCCCGCGCGCTGATGGCCGGTGAACTGGATGCAGCATTCTTCGTTGGCCCGGCAGAAAACGCCCTGGTGCAACAACTGGCGGCCAACCCGGACATCGCCCTGGCGCACTTTCGTCGCGCTGCCGCCTACGCAGCGCGCTTGCCGTTCTTCAATCAGGTGAAGGTCGGTGAAGGTCTGCTGGATCTGGCCAGCAATGCACCTGATCGCGACATCGTCACCCTTTCTCCGGTTGCCACCCTGGTGGTCAACGACAACTTCAACCCCGGCCTGGTGCCACTGTTTCTCGAGGCCAGTCGCGAAGTGATGCGCGACGGTACCCTGCTCGACGCCGCCGGCACCTTTCCCAGCGCCGAGCCCCGCACCTTCGAACTGCACAAGGATGCCGGACACTACTACGACAAGGGCCTGCCAATCCTGCAGCGCTACCTGCCGTTCCGTATCGCCTCGCTGGCCGACCGCTACATCATTCTGCTGATCCCCCTGATCGTGGTGATGATCCCGCTGTTCAAGGCCGTCGGACCGATCTACCAGTGGCGCATCCGTGCGCGTATCTACCGCTGGTACAAGCACCTGCGCGAAGTCGACCGCAAGCTGCACGCCGGCTCCCTGCCCGACGAGCTGGGCAGCGAGATCGAACGCCTGGAGCAGATGGAAGACGAGCTGGCAGCCGTGGAAGTGCCACTGTCGTACTCCAACGAGTTGTACGAACTGCACATGCATGTGCGCTACGTGATCGAGCGGCTGCGCGTGTTGCAGCAGCGACGGCATCCGTAGGGTGGATCACGCTTCATCGATCCACCACAGCGGTGGATGTAAGCAGCGACATCCACCCTACGTACTCCAACGAGTTATACGAGCTGCACATGCACGTGCGCTACGTGATCGAGCGGCTGCGCGTGTTGCAGCAGCGACGGCATCCGTAGGGTGGATCACGCTTCATCGATCCACCGCAGCGGTGGATGTAAACAGCGACATCCACCCTACGCGTTCCAACGAGTTATACGAGCTGCACATGCACGTACGCTACGTGATTGAGCGGCTGCGCGTGTTGCAGCAGCGGCGGCAGCCGTAGGGTGGATCACGCTTCATCGATCCACCACAGCGGTGGATGTAAACAGCGACATCCACCCTACGCGCTGTGGGAGTGGCGTTAGCCGCGACGTGCTGCATGACTTTCAACACCGCTCACGGATACATCCGCACCAGAATCCATCACCCGCTTCGGGTAAACTGCGCCCCTGTTTCATTTGCCCACGAGACCGCCATGCCGATCCGCCACTGCATCGTCCATCTGATCGACAAGAAGCCCGACGGCAGCCCCGCCGTGCTGCACGCTCGCGACAGCGAGCTGGCCACGTCGCAAGCCATGGAGAACCTGCTGGCCGACCTCAACGAGAGCTACAACGCCAAGCAGGGCAAGGCCTGGGGTCTGTTCCACGAAGAATCCGGCGCCTACCCGTTCAGCGGCTGGCTCAAGGCCTATCTCGATGGCGAGCAGGATTTCACCGCCTTCAGCCGTCAGGCCGTCGAACACCTGCAGAAGCTGATGGAGGAATCCAACCTCTCCACCGGCGGCCACGTGCTCTTGGCCCATTACCAGCAGGGCATGACCGACTACCTGGCCATCGCCCTGCTGCACCACAGTGAGGGCGTGGCGGTGACCGACGCGCTGGACGTGACCCCGGCCAAGCACCTGGACCTCGGCCAACTGCACCTGGCCGCACGCATCAACATCAGCGAGTGGCAGAACAACAAGCAATCCAAGCAGTACATCTCCTTCATCAAGGGCAAGAACGGCAAGAAGGTCTCGGACTACTTCCGCGACTTCATCGGCTGCCAGGAGGGCGTCGACGGCCCGGGCGAAACGCGCACCCTGCTCAAGGCCTTCAGCGACTTCGTCGAAAGCGAAGACCTGCCCGAAGAGCAGGCCCGCGAAAAGACCAAGACCCTGGTCGGCTACGCCACCAGCCAGGCCAAGCTCGGCGAGCCGATCACCCTCGACGAGCTCTCCGGCCTGATCGACGAAGAGCGCCCCAAGGCCTTTTATGAACACATCCGCAACAAGGATTACGGCATGGCGCCGGAATTTCCGGCGGACAAACGCACCCTGAGCCAGTTCCAGCGCTTTACCGGCCGTGCCGAGGGGCTGTCGATCAGTTTCGAGGCGCACCTGCTGGGCTCGAAGGTCGAGTATGACGAAGGCCGCGACATGCTGATCATTCGCCAGTTGCCGACCCAGTTGAAAGACCAGCTCAAGCGCCGCCAGGATTGATGCATTTGTAGGGTGGGCCGGGCGGCGATCCGCTCAAGTTTTGTAGGGTGGGCTTCAGCCCACCAAGGAACTCGTCCATGTGGGCGCCCGGCCTACCTTACAAGGCCAAGATCGTTTGGGTGGGCTGAAGCGGATCGCCGCCCGGCCCACCCTACGCCCACGCTACGAGCCACGGGTTGATATGGCAGCATGGCCCGGCGCGGTTTACGCTGACAGGACCGCGCCATCACACAAGGATGCGAAACCATGAAGACGATTCTGCTGATGCTCGCCGCTCTGGCCCTGTGGCAGAACTGGGACAGGGTCGAGCGCTGGATCGACCCGCCCCAGGCGCGTAACGCCAGCGGCGAGGTGGTGCTCTACGCCACGCAGTGGTGTGGCTACTGCGCCAAGACGCGCGAGCTGTTCGCCGAGGACGGCATCGCCTATCGCGAAGTGAATATCGAGACCGATGCCGCCGGTCGCGCTCAGTATCAGGCGCTCGGTGGCCGCGGCGTGCCGGTGATCGACCTGCGCGGGCAGGTCATCCACGGCTACGACGTACGAGCCATTCGCGCCGCCTACTGACAGGCGGCGCGAGAGGCCTCAGCGCGCCTCGATACGAAAGCCCAAGCGCGGGAAGTGCACATGCACGACGCCGGCGCGCTCATCTTCGCGACGCAGGATCAGCTCGTCGCGCCCGGCATGCAGCAACTCGCCCTGCACCGGGTCGACACCATAGTCCACGGCAGCGATGCTCACCGCCTGGCCAGCTTTGAAGCCATTGGGCTCGACAAAATCCTCTTCCGGCAGCGCTGCCGGAGTCGCCTCACGCGCCACCGTGATTGCCTGCTCACTGCTCATCTCGCTCAACGAGCCATGGCCGAAGCCGAGCACACGACCAAGCCAGGCAGCGACTTCCGGGTAGTCGTCGACCAGCGGCGAGGTAACCGGCGTGCCGCGCAGAAACCACAGGCAATGAGCCACGGAAAAATCGGCGAGCGACGGTTCACCGAAGAGGAAATCGCCCTGCTCGCGTTGCAACTGGCGCTGCAATGCGCCCATCAGTGCAGGCCAATTGTGCTTGGCCTGCTCCAGTGGCAGCCGAGTCGCCGTTCCCCCGGAAAACAGCGCGCCACGGTCGGCGGCGAAGGCCTTGGCGAACTCAGGCGGCACCTTGGCGAAGCGTAGCGCCATCGACTCCGGCTGGAAAACCAGCGCCACGGAATGCTGGAACAACACCGAGTCGGCCCACTGCGCCAGCAGGCTGACATTGAACTCCTGACCTTCGGGCAGCAGCGCCGGGGTGGCCTTCTCGGCTTCCAGGCGGCGAGCGATCAGCGCGGTATCGCAGTAGACATCGGCGCCAACCTGCAGCACCGGCGTCTTGCGGTAGCCGCCGGTCAGCGCGGTGAGATCGGGCTTGGGCATCAGTGGCGGGATCATCACCGAACGCCAGGACAGTTGCTTGAAGCCCAGCATCAGGCGGGCCTTCTCGGCGAACGGCGAGGTCGGGTAGTGATGAAGGATCAACTCATGCATGGCGCGCTCCGCGTCGGATCAAAAGTCCTCAGCTTACCCGCGCGCCACATGCGCGCAACCGTCTCAGGCTGATGAACCGCCATCAACGGCCAGAATGAGCGCCTCTTTGGCGCTTTTGCTCAGGCGCTTGATCGCACGCTCACGGCGCAACGCATCGCCCTTGCCGGCACAGGCTTCGACGTAGGCCAGGGCCAGCGCCGGGCTGGTATGGAAGAACCGGGCGCCCTTGCCACTCTGGTGCTGGGCGAAACGCCTTTGCGGGTCATCGCTGATGCCGCAATACAGCGCGCCATTGGCGGCGCGCACCAGATACACGAACCAGGCTTTTTCGACTGCTGCATTCATCCGCGCGCAGGAAACCACTCACGCGCCGAGCGCCACAGGCACATGCCGACGAAGTAGGCCGAAGCCAACCACCACAGCCCAAGCAGCCAGAACTGATTGACCGGGTACTGCAGGATCAGTAGCGCGCTGGAGAGCATCCAGACGAAAGTCACGAGGATGTTCAGCGGCATGAACTGGCGTACGCGGAACGGGTGCAGGAACTTCATCTTGGTCAGGGTCAGGCCGGCCAACAGGACGATCACGCCCAGGGTGATCCAGGGATGGACATCAAGGATGAAGAAATACAGCACCACTACGTTCCACGCTGCCGGGAAGCCGACGAAATAGTTGTCCTTGCTCTTCATGTTCAGGTTGCAGAAGCAGAACAGCGAGGACAGTAGAATCAGGCCCACAGCGAACAACGGCGTGTAATCCGGCAGCGGGATGAAGCGGTAGAGAAAGATCGCGGGAATGAATACGTAGGTGAGGTAGTCGATCACCAGGTCGAGGGTCGAACCGTCGAAATGCGGCAGCACGCCCTTGACGTCATAACGGCGCGCCAGCGAGCCGTCCAGACCATCGACCAGCAGCGCCAGGCCGAGCCACAACAGGCATTGCTTGGGTTGACCGTCGAGCACGGCCAGCAATGCCAGCAGGGCAAGGATCACGCCGCTGGCGGTAACAGCATGGACCCCCCAGGCTTTGGCCTGTTTTACGGCAACGATCAGTTCGGTCACGGCAGGTCTCGATTGGCAGTTGAGGTGCGGCACCCGGTGTGCGCACTCTTTATTGAAGGCTAAGACCGGCTAGCCTACCACTGCGTTCCTTCGCCCGCCTCAGCGCGTGCCGCGAAACTGGGCCAGCCCGCGTGCCGCCTGTCGACGAATGGCAGCCTGAACCGGTGGCGCCCACCCCAGCAGAAGCCCTTTGCCACCTAGCGCCTGACGTGCCCAGCGCCATAGATCGAAGTGATCGCGATGCTCGACGATCAGTCCGTCGCGAAACACGAAGCGCGCCTGAATATGGTTGACCACCTGACGACCGGTGGCGCTGAAACGGTAGCTGGCGACCCAGCGCGCGCTGCCGGCATGGTCGTCGGCGTGTACCGCGTCGAAGGTCAGCGAGAAGCCTTCGGCGCGACTGCACAGCATGCGCCACATATCGCCCGCCTCCGCACCGCGCAGGTCGACGAAGACCGGGTCGGAGAAGCGCACGTCCTCGGCGTAACAGCCAGCCATGGTCTCGGCATCGAGCTTTTGGAAGGCGCTGTAGAAACGCTGGATCAATTCGGCGTTGGCGTGGCTCATGGTTCGCTCCTGCGTGCGTTGTGGTTCGGGTTCACCCGCCAATGATGCGATGACATCGGTGCGCACAGCGCACCCTGCTGCGCGATGGTGAATGCAGCCTAGTCTGGGCGCAGAAGAAGGGTGTGGCGATTGGCTATAAAGACAACTTTGTGTCAATAATCGCCAACTCCATTCCAGGTCACCGTTATGCTGCGCATCGCCTTGTACGTCTGCCCGCAAACCATCTGCTCCAGCCTGAGCATGGCGCAGGACGCCTTCAGCCTGGCCAATCGTCTGGCAGGAGCACCCCGTTTTCAGCTGCAGCGTTTCAGTCTCGATGGCCAACCCGTGCACCTGGAATTCGCGCAGATTCTGGTCGATGGCGGCCTTGAGTTGGCCGAGCAAGCCGACCTGCTGATCGTTCCCGCCACCGGCAGCGTCATCACCCGCACGCTGGAGAGCAACGCCAAACTGCTGCCCTGGCTGGCCCAACGTGACCAGCAACAGGTGGCAAGTCTCTGCAGCAGCGCCTTCCTGCTGGCGGCTGCCGGCCTGCTCGATGGGCGCCAGGCGACCACCCACTGGGCTCTGGCTGATGCCTTCGCCCGGCACTTTCCCCAGGTGAACCTGCGCAGCGATCTGCTGTTGACCGAGGACGGTCCGCTGTTCTGCTCTGGCGGTGCCCAGGCCGGGCTCGACCTGTGCCTGCACCTGATAGCCCTGCATGCCGGCGAATGGCTGGCGCAACAGGTCGCCAGCGCCATGGTGATCGAGCGTCAGCGCGGTACGCAGACGCGTTTCGCCCCGCTGCTACCCAGCAGCGAAGACACATCCCTTGCCCCGCTGCTGACCTGGCTGCGCAAGCATCACGCCGAAGTGATCGATCTCAACCGTCTTGCGCAGCAGGCACACTGTTCGCCACGTACCTTGTTGCGGCGCTTCAAACAGGCCACCGGGCTGACTCCAGGCGATTACCTGCAGCGCCTGCGTATCAGTCTGGCGCAGCAGGCGCTGACCGATTCGGCGCAGTCGCTGGAGCAGGTCGCCAGCCAGGTGGGTTTTGCCGACCGCGCGACCTTCGCCAAGCGCTTCAAGCAGTTGTGCGGGGAAACGCCGGGCGCCTTCCGCAAGCGCATGCAGGGCCACGGAGCCGCGCCGCCGGGCCCGTAGGGTACGCCGTGCACACCAATCTGGGGCGCTGGGCATTCGAGAGGGCTTCGGGTCCGCGGTGCGCATGGCGCCCCCTAACTCAAGGCGCATCCCGTGGCCCATGAAAAAGGGAGCCCGAAGGCTCCCTGATCGATGGCGCGATGCAGGCTCAGTGCAGGATCTGGCTGAGGAACAGCTTGGTGCGTTCGTTCTGCGGGTTGGTGAAGAAGGCGTTCGGTTCGGCCTCCTCCACGATCTCGCCCTTGTCCATGAAGATCACGCGGTTGGCCACGGTGCGGGCAAAACCCATCTCGTGGGTCACGCAGAGCATGGTCATGCCGTCTTCGGCCAGGCCGATCATGGTGTCCAGAACCTCTTTCACCATCTCCGGGTCGAGGGCCGAGGTCGGCTCGTCGAACAGCATGATCTTCGGCTTCATGCACAGCGCGCGGGCAATCGCCACACGCTGTTGCTGACCGCCGGAGAGTTGCCCCGGAAACTTGTTGGCCTGCTCGGGAATACGCACGCGCTCGAGAAAGTGCATGGCAATTTCCTCGGCCTGACGCTTGGGCATCTTGCGTACCCACATCGGCGCCAGGGTGCAGTTCTGCAGCACGGTGAGATGCGGGAACAGGTTGAAGTGCTGGAATACCATGCCCACTTCGCGGCGAATCGCTTCGATGTGCTTGAGGTCGCTGGTCAGCTCGGTGCCATCGACCAGGATGCGCCCCTGCTGGTGTTCTTCCAGACGGTTGATGCAACGAATGGTGGTGGACTTGCCCGAACCGGACGGGCCGCACAGGACGATGCGCTCGCCCGGCTGCACGCTGAGATTGATGTCCTTGAGTACGTGGAACTGGCCGTACCACTTGTTCACACCCTGCAGCAGGATCATCGGCTCGGCGCTGGGTTGTTTGATTGCTTCACTCATAAATTCACTCCTCTCGAGGGGCTGATCCAGGGTTTAGCGAGCTAGAGCCAGGCAAGGCGAAAACAGGTGAGGAAGCGCAGCGTACGGTTGTACGTGAGCATTCCGAGAATGTTTTCAACGCCGCCTGGCCGACGCGCAGCAAATACTGATCAGCTCCTAACGCTTGTGGCCGGTATCCAGTTTTCGCTCCAGATGCAGCGAATAGCGGGACATGCCGAAACAGAAAATCCAGAAGACCAACGCGGCGAACACATAGCCTTCGGTGGCCATACCCAGCCATGCCGGGTCGGTGGTCGCCTGCTTGATACTGTTGAGCAGATCGAACAGGCCGATGATGATCACCAGACTGGTGTCCTTGAACAGGGCGATGAAAACGTTGACGATGCCCGGAATCACCAGCTTCAGCGCTTGCGGCAGGATCACCAGGCCCATCATCCGCCAGTAGCCCAGGCCCATGGCCGCGGCCGCCTCGTACTGACCTTTGGGAATGGCCTGCAGACCACCGCGCACCACCTCGGCGATGTAGGCGGACTGGAACAGGATCACCCCGATCAGCGCACGCATCAGCTTGTCGAAATGCATGCCTTCGGGCAGGAACAGCGGCAGCATCACCGAGGACATGAACAGCACGGTGATCAACGGCACACCGCGCCAGAACTCGATGAAGGTGACGCAGATGACCTTGATCGCCGGCAGGTTGGAACGTCGTCCCAGTGCCAGCAGAATACCCAGCGGCAAGGCGCCGGTGATGCCGACGGAGGCGATCACCAGAGTCAGCATCAGGCCGCCCCACTGGCTGGTGGATACCACGCTCAGGCCGAATACGCCGCCATGCAGCAGGCACCAGGCGATCACCGGATAGATCACCAGGAAGCCCAGGCCGTAGAACGCCTTGCGCGGCATCTGCGGCACGAACAGCGGCGCCGCACCGACGATGGCCAGCCACAGCGTGGCGTCCACGCGCCAGCGCAGTTCGCTGGGGTAGAAGCCGTACATGAACTGACCGAAACGCTGCTGGATGAACACCCAGCACGCGCCTTCCTTCGTGCAGTCGGCGCGGGTGCTGCCCACCCAATTGGCATCGATGATCGCCCACTGCAGCAGCGGTGGCACCACCAGCCAGATCAGATAAAGCGCGAAGAGGGTCAACAGGCTGTTGAACCAGTTGGAAAACAGGTTGGCCTTGAGCCAGCCCACCGCACCGACGCTCATGCGTGGCGGCGGCAGGTCCGGTTTGAATGTATGAGTCTGCATGGCTGCTCCTTACCGCTCAGTCAGCGCGATGCGCTTGTTGTACCAGTTCATCAGCAGGGAAATGCTGATACTGATGGCCAGATACACGCTCATGGTGATGGCGATCACCTCGATGGCCTGGCCGGTCTGGTTGAGCACGGTGCCGGCGAACAGTGAAACCATGTCCGGGTAGCCGATACCGGCGGCCAGGGACGAGTTCTTCGCCAGGTTGAGGTACTGACTGGTCAGTGGCGGAATGATCACGCGCAGTGCCTGCGGGATGATCACCAGGCGCAGGGTGACGCCCGGGCGCAACCCAAGCGAGCGTGCCGCTTCGGTCTGACCATGACTGACCGCCATGATCCCGGAGCGAACGTTCTCGGCGATGAAGGCTGCGGTGTAGATGGTCAGCGCCAAGGTCAGCGCCATCAGCTCGGGGATCATCACCCAGCCGCCACGGAAGTTGAAACCGGTCAACTCCGGCACGCTCCACACCAGCGGGTTGCCACCAATCAGCACGGTAAGACCGGGAATCACCACGATCAGCGCCAGCGAGGTCCACAGCAGCGGGAAGATCTGGCCAGTGGCCTCGCGGCGCTTCTTGGCCCAGCGTCCCAGGGCGATGATGCCGACGATAGTTGCCAGCAGGACCACCGCGAACAGCCCGAAACTCTCCGAAGGGCCAGGCGCCGGCATGTACAGACCGCGACTGTTGAGGAAGAAGATCTCACCAACACCCAGGCTCTGCCGAGGGCCAGGCAGGGCGAGAAATACCGCGAAATACCAGAAGAGGATCTGCAGCAGCGGCGGAATGTTGCGGAAAATCTCGATGTAAACGGTGGCCAGCTTGCTGATCAGCCAGTTGGGCGATAGCCGCGCCACACCCAGCAGAAAGCCGAGGATTGAGGCCAGCACGATACCGATGAAGGACACCAGCAGGGTATTGAGCAAGCCGACCAGGAACACACGACTGTAGCTGTCGCTTTCCGTGTAGTCGATCAGGTGCTGGGCAATACCGAAGCCGGCGCTGTTATTGAGAAATGCGAAGCCGGAAATGATCCCGCGCTTCTCCAGGTTGGCCTGGGTGTTCTGGAAGAGAAACCAGCCGAGCGCCACAACGGCGATAACGGCAATGATCTGGAAAGCCCAAGCACGCACCTGCGGATCGTTCAGAAGCGATCCTCGCGGGCGCGGGGCATTAGCAGTCGTGTGCATGACAACCCTCATGGAAGCACCGGCCGCACGCAAGCCGGCCGGAGTTCACGTAAATCGGAAACGACAGCGGCAGGCCGTAGGCCTGCCGCTGTGGACGGTCAACGCACCGGCGGTGCGTACTGCAGACCACCCTTGTTCCACAGGGCGTTGAGGCCACGCTCGATCTTCAGCTCGCTGCCGGCACCGACGTTACGGTCGAAGGTCTCACCGTAGTTACCGACTTGCTTGACGATCTGTACTGCCCAGTCCTTCGGCAGCTTGAGGTCTTTGCCGAACTCACCTTCAGTACCCAGCAGACGGGCTACGTCCGGGTTCTTGGTGTCTTTGGCAGTCGCTTCGACGTTGGCCGAGGTCACACCCAGTTCTTCGGCGTTGACCATGGCGAACAGGGTCCAGCGCACGATGTCGAACCACTCTTCGTCACCCTGGCGCACGACCGGGCCCAGAGGCTCCTTGGAGATGACTTCCGGCAGCACGACATAGTCGTCCGGGTTGGCCAGTTTGATGCGCTGTGCATACAGCTGCGACTGGTCGGAGGTCAGCACGTCGCAACGACCAGCTTCGACCGACTTGGCGCTCTCGTCGGAGGTATCGTAGGTGATGGGGGTGTACTTCATGCCGTTGGCACGGAAGTAGTCGGAGAGGTTCAGCTCAGTGGTGGTACCGGCCTGGATGCAGACGGTAGCTCCGTCCAGTTCCTTGGCGCTGGAAACGCCCAACTTCTTGTTCACCAGAAAGCCCTGGCCGTCATAGTAGTTGGTGCCAGTGAAGTTCAGACCCAGTGCGGCGTCGCGCGAGCTGGTCCAGGTGGTGTTACGCGACAGGATGTCGACTTCGCCGGACTGCAGCGCGGTGAAGCGCTCCTTGGCGGTCAGCGGGCTGTACTTGACCTTGGTCGCGTCGCCGAAAACCGCAGCTGCAACAGCACGGCAGACGTCAACGTCGAGACCCAGGTAGTTGCCTTTTTCATCGGCATAGGAGAAGCCAGGCAGACCGTCACTGATACCGCACTGCACGAAGCCTTTCTTCTGCACTGCATCCAGGGTGGCGCCTGCCTGAGCAAAGCCACTGACACCGAGCACAGCTGCGGTGGTCAGCACAGCCAGGGTGGATTTCACCATCTTCATCAAAAACCTCCAGTTGCTCTTGTTGTGTTGGAGTCTCCGTCCGCCTTCCCCACCCTTTTGAGGCACGCGATCCGCTGGCAGCAACGGTATCGACGAGAAGTTCGAACGTCAGGCAGGAGTCTAGTCGGCTTTACCCTCTGCTGGCCAACTGCCCCCACCCAGCCCATTGATTGAACGGGCCAGAGACGGATCGTCATCCATCTGGGCGATCAACCGCCCCGACGGTCTATTAGGAACCCCACACAGCAGATTCCTGCCTGTTGAGCGGTGCGCAGTGGCACAGTGTTACCGTTAGCGCACCGCGTCGTCAGTTCGAGTGAGACTTAGCAAGCCCCGTACCAGCACATGGCAAATGGCCGGATATGAGAGGGTCAAGGGCAAAAGATTCACCCGTGCGACAACTTCTTCACAGATTAGCCAAGCCTTGAACAGGGCGCCGCCCCAAATTAAGGCGCCCGCACCACACTGGAGCTACCAATGACCGCACCCATGATTTTGCAGCCCCCACAATCCGCCGATTCCAGCGTGATCTGGCTGCATGGGCTGGGGGCTGACCGCTACGATTTCCTGCCGGTCGCCGAGATGCTGCAGGAACGCCTGCCCAGCACACGTTTCATCCTGCCGCAGGCGCCAACCCGCCCGGTCACCATCAACGGCGGCTGGAGCATGCCGAGCTGGTACGACATCCTCGCCATGAGTCCGGCACGTGCCATCGACCAGGCGCAACTGGAGGAGTCCGCCGACCAGGTGATCGCCCTGATCGAAGCCGAGCGCGAAAGCGCCATCGCCCCTGAACGCATCGTCCTGGCGGGCTTCTCCCAGGGCGGTGCTGTGGTGCTGCACACTGCCTTTGTGCGCTACCCAGAGGTCCTCGGCGGGGTACTGGCACTCTCGACCTACGCCCCGACCTTCAGCGACGACATGCCGCTGGCGGATACAAAAAGACAACTGCCGGTGCTTTGTTTGCATGGCAGATTCGACGATGTGGTGACACCCGATATGGGGCGTGCCGCGTATGACCGCCTGCACGCCTGTGGGGTGCCGGTGCAATGGCGCGACTATCCGATGGCGCACGAGGTGCTGCCGGAAGAGATTCGCGATATCGCCCAATGGTTGGGCCAACTGCTGGCCGACTGACCGACCCGAGAGATGCACGATAAATGAGCACAGCGCCCCTCATTCGCACACTGCAGGATATCGAACGGATCGAGCGCACCGCGCTGAGTGATCGCGATCTGCCCAGCAGCACCTTCGAGCTGATTCGCCGCACGGCGCAGGCCAGTCCCGATGCAGCGGCGCTGTCGTTCATTGCCCAGGGTACGGGTGAGGAAACCCCGCTGCGCCTGAACTATGCCGAACTGCTCGGCAAGATCACCCAGACCGCCAACGCCTTCCACCGCCTGGGCCTGCGTCCTGGCAAGGCGGTATCCTTCCTGCTGCCCAACGTGCCGCAGACCCACTACACCATCTGGGGTGGCGAGGCGGCCGGCATCGTCAATGCGATCAACCCGCTGCTCGATCCCGAGCACATCGCCGAGCTGATCCACGCGTCGGACTCCGAGCTGCTGGTGACCCTGGCGCCCTTCCCCGGCACCGAGCTGTGGGACAAGGTCGATGCCCTGCGCGATCAGTTGCCAGAGCTGAAAGCGATTCTCTGCGTGGACATGGCCAACCTGTTGCCCGAGCCACAACGCAGCGCGATCAAGGCCCAGCGCGGCCCGCTGCCTGAGGGCGTGCTGGATTTCGATGAAACCATCGCCGCGTGCCCCGCCGACCACCTGGAAAGCGGCCGTGTGATCGCCGCCGACGACATCGCCAGCTACTTCCACACCGGCGGCACCACCGGCACACCGAAACTGGCGCCGCACAGCCACGGCAACGAAGTGGCGATGGCCTACAGCATGAACCTGGTGACCCGCTTCGGCGTCGGCGACGTGACGCTCTGCGGCCTGCCGCTGTTCCACGTCAACGGCGTGATCGTCACCGGGCTTACGGCCTTCATCGGCGGCGCGGAAGTGCTGCTGGCCACACCGCAGGGTTATCGCAATACCACGCTGATCAGCAACTTCTGGAAAGTGATCGCGCGCCACAAGGTCAGCTTCTTCAGTGGCGTACCGACCATCTACGCCGGCTTGCTGCAGATTCCCAGCGAGGGTCATGACCTGTCCTCGCTGAAATACGCCCTGTGCGGCGCCGCGCCGATGCCGGTGGAACTGATCCGCCAGTTCGAGGCCAAGACCGGCCTGACTCTGCTCGAAGGCTACGGCCTGACCGAGGGCACTTGCGGCAGCTGCGCCAACCCGCCAGCGGGCGAACGCCGCCCCGGCTCCATCGGCCTGCCCATGCCGTACTGCGAAGTGCGCATCAAGGTACTCGACGAGCAGGGACGCTATCTCCGGGAGGCCGAGCAGGATGAGATCGGCAACCTGTGCATCCGTGGCGCTACGGTGTTCAAGGGCTATCTGCAGGCGAGCAAGAACGCCGGCATCTGGGTCGATGGCGACTGGTTCAACACCGGCGATCTGGGTCGCGTCGATGCCGACGGCTATATCTGGCTGACCGGGCGCAGCAAGGATCTGATCATCCGTGGCGGTCACAACATCGACCCGCAGATGATCGAGGACGCCCTGCACAAGCATCCCGCCGTCGCCATGGCCGCTGCTGTGGGCAAGCCAGACGAAAAGGCCGGCGAATTGCCGGTGGTCTACGTGCAGCTCAAGCCGGGCGCGCAGGTCAGCGAAATCGAGCTGCTGGAACATGCCGCCACCCATATTCCCGAACGCGCTGCGGTGCCCAAGGACGCCTGGATCATCGATGCCATTCCGCTCACCGCGGTGGGCAAGACCTTCAAACCAGCGCTGCGCTTCGATGCCATCGCCCGTGTTTACCAGGCTGCTGTCGATGAGTTGCACCCGGCTGTTCGGGTCGAAGTGCTGAACGATGACAAGGCCGGTCAATTGGCCCACATCCACCTGCCGAATCAGGATCAGGCATTGGCTGCCACCATTGGCGAGCGGCTGTCCGGCTACGCGGTAGGCCATCGCATCCACTTCGCTGCGTGATCCAGAGCGCGCAAGGACGCGCACCAGTTAACAGCTTTGCATTTTCGTGCAACCGCTGGTCGGCAGAGCTTCAGGCAAGCATTGCCACGCCTGAAGCCCGGGAATAATGTCGAACGCTATTCGTAGACACGACAGGGAGCGTTGGTGGTGCCTCGGGCTTTTCGCCCGGTCAGGCCCGACGAGATTGTAATGAAACCGGCGCACTGGCAGGCAGACCTGCAACAAGTTCAACAGCTGCGACTATTTCATAATGTCGCCACCAGCAGCCTGGACCAGTTGCTGCGGGAATTTCGCGCCTGCGAGCTGGAAGCCGGCGAAGTGCTGCTCTCCCCCTTCAATCGCAACCAGCACCTCTATCTGCTGATCGAGGGCCAGTTGCGCGTCTACCTGGGATCACTGGACAACCAGGCCGTCAGCACCCTCGAAGTCGGCGACTGCGCCGGTGAAATCAGCTTCATCGACAACGAACATCCCTCCGCCTACGTGGTGGCCGAGCGCCCCTCCATCGTCCTGCGCCTGCATCGCGAGTCCCTGGTGGCGCTGTTCCAGCAATCCCCGCAGATGATGCAGAACCTGCTGGAGCTGCTCTGCGATCGTGTACGCCAAGGCAACCGGCAGATTCTCGACAGTGAGCAGAACGCCAACGTCGACACCCTCACCGGTTGCTTCAACCGGCGCTGGCTGGAGCACGTGTTCGAGCGCGAGAGCACCCGCTGCGCCTTCAACGATGAACCCATGTCGCTGCTGATGCTCGATGTCGACCACTTCAAGGCCTATAACGACCAGCACGGCCACCTGGCCGGCGACTACGCCCTGTGCCTGGTGGCGCATACCCTGAGCAGCCAGCTGAGGGCCAAGGACAGCCTGATACGTTTCGGTGGCGAGGAGTTCGTCATTCTCCTGCCGGAGATCGCCGATGAGGCTGCACGCGGTATCGGTGAGCGCCTGCGTATCAGCCTGGAGCAGATCGCCTCCTTCTACTCGCCGGTCGGCGTGCTGCCCGGCGTCACCATTTCCATCGGCCTCGCGCAGATGCGCCATCAGGACAGCCTGCAAAGCCTTATTGCACGTGCCGATACGGCGCTGTACCAAGCCAAGCAACAGGGGCGTAACTGCCTCTGCGGCTGAGCCTTGATCGCCTTGGTGCGCTAGGCTTTGTGGGAGGGGCTTTAGCCGCGACCGAATCGCCGCTGAAGCGCCTCCCACAGAGCTGCCGCGCACCGCCGCCCCTTCCCTTGCTACAGTGCCGAGCATAACGACAAGCCTGGATGGCCACCCTTTATGCGCAAACTGCTGATCGCCCTGCTTCTGCTCGTTCCCCTCTCCGCCCTCGCCGTACTGGGCCTGCCCCGAGTCATCGACGCGCAGATGAACAGCGTCGCCAGCCCGCCACCCTATCCAGCCAGCGCCAGCGCGCAGAAGCTGCACCAGGGGCTGTTCGTCGCCGACCTGCACGACGACGCCCTGCTCTGGGAGCGCGATCTGCTCAAACGCTACGACTACGGTCACTCCGACCTGCCGCGCATGCTCGAAGGTCGCCTCGGCCTGCAGGTGTTCTCCACCGTGACCAAGACGCCACGCGGGCTGAACATGGAGAGCAACGCCGCCGACAGCGACAACATCACCCTGCTGGCCATGGCCCAGCGCTGGCCCCGGGAAACCTGGAACAGCCTGCTGCAGCGCGCGCTGTACCAGGCGCAGAAGCTGCAGGATGCGGCGCACGCCAGCGAAGGTCGCCTGGTGCTGATTCGCAGCCGCGCAGACCTGGCCCGTTTCATCGAGGCCTGGGACAAAGACCCGCAACGAGTGGCAGGCCTGCTCGCCACCGAAGGCCTGCAGCCTATCGAGAACCAACTGGAGAACGTCGATACGCTCTTTGATGCAGGCTTTCGTATCGCCGGCCTGACCCACTTCTTCGATAACGAAGTGGGCGGTTCAGCCCACGGCCTGGCAAAGGGCGGCCTGACCCCGCTGGGGCGCCAGGTGATCGCGCGCCTGGAAGAAAAATCCATGCTGGTAGACCTGGCCCACGCCTCGCGCCCGCTGATCGACGATGTGCTGGCCATGGCCACGCGCCCGGTGCTGGTCTCGCACACCGGCGTCGAGGGCACCTGCCCCGGCACGCGCAATCTCAGCGACAAGCACCTGCAGGCCATCGCCGCCACGGGCGGGGTGATCGGTATCGGCTACTGGAGCACCGCCGTTTGCGACACCTCGGTCGCCGCCATCGTCAAAGCCATCCGCTATACGGCGGACAAGGTCGGCGTCGAGCACGTCGCCCTGGGCTCGGACTTCAACGGCACCGTGCATACGCCGTTCGACGTCACCGGCCTGGCGCAAATTACCGAGGGACTGCAAACCGCCGGCTTCGACAATGACGCCATTGCCGCGATCATGGGCGGCAATGTACAGCGCCTGCTGCTGGCCAGCCTGCCGGAGAAATGAGGCCCTGAGCGCACGGTCCTCTTGACAGACGCGAGCGAAGCACTTCGCCACGCCCGCGTCTTGCATTACACTGGCGGGCGTTCACTCCTTAACCAGTCGATGAGAAGCCCGTGCTCAAAGCACTCAAGAAAATGTTCGGCAAAGCCGAAGACGAGCAGCCACAACCAGCGCCGTCACCCGTAACAGCGCCCGCCCAGAGCGGTGACGCAGAGCACAAGCGTCCCCGCAAGAACAAGCCCGCCCGCACCACCAGCGAGACCGCAGGCGATAGCCCGGCGCAGCAACAGCCCCGCCCGCCAAAGGCTGACAAGCCGCGCCGCGAGCGCCCAGCCAAACCGGTGGATACCTGGAAGCTGGAAGACTTCGTGGTCGAGCCTGCCGAAGGCAAGACGCGCTTCCATGACTTCAAGCTCGCCCCCGAGCTGATGCACGCCATTCATGACCTGGGTTTCCCCTACTGCACGCCGATCCAGGCTGGCGTACTGGGCTACACCCTCAAGGGCCAGGACGCCATTGGCCGCGCCCAGACCGGCACCGGCAAGACCGCAGCCTTCCTGATCTCGATCATCACTCAGTTGCTGCAAACCCCACCGCCGAAAGAGCGCTACATGGGCGAGCCACGCGCGCTGATCATCGCGCCGACCCGCGAACTGGTGGTGCAGATTGCCAAGGACGCTGCCGAGCTGACCAAGTACACCGGCCTGAATGTCATGCAGTTCGTCGGCGGCATGGACTTCGACAAGCAGCTCAAGCAGCTGGAATCGCGCTTCTGCGACATCCTCGTGGCCACACCGGGCCGCCTGCTGGACTTCAACCAGCGCGGCGAAGTGCACCTGGACATGGTCGAGGTGATGGTGCTGGACGAAGCCGACCGCATGCTCGACATGGGCTTCATCCCACAGGTACGCCAGATCATCCGCCAGACGCCGATGAAGGGCGACCGCCAGACCCTGCTGTTCTCCGCCACCTTCACCGACGACGTGATGAACCTGGCCAAGCAGTGGACGGTCAACCCGGCCATCGTCGAGATCGAGCCAGAGAACGTCGCCAGCGACACCGTCGAGCAGCACGTTTACGCCGTGGCCTCGGCCGATAAATACAAGTTGCTGTACAACCTGATCAGCCAGAATGACTGGACGCGGGTCATGGTCTTCGCCAACCGCAAGGACGAAGTGCGGCGCATCGAAGAGCGCCTGACCCGCGACGGCATCAGTGCCGTGCAGATGTCCGGCGACATTCCCCAGCACAAGCGCATTCGCGCCCTGGAAGGCTTCCGCGAAGGCAAGATCCGCGTGATGGTCGCCACTGACGTTGCCGGTCGCGGCATCCACGTCGATGCCATCAGCCACGTGATCAACTTCACCTTGCCGGAAGACCCGGACGACTACGTGCACCGCATCGGCCGTACCGGCCGCGCCGGCAGCAGCGGCACCTCGATCAGCTTCGCCGGCGAAGACGATGCCTTCGCACTGCCGCCGATCGAAACGCTGATCGGCCGCAAGATCCAGTGTGAAATGCCGCCGGACGAGTTGCTCAAGCCGGTGCCACGCAAGCACTGAGCCAGCGCAGGTAGAACCAAGGCGAAGCCGCGAGGCTTCGCCTTTTTCATACCTGAGCCTCAGTCACCCAAACCCAGCGCCCTAGCCACCCCCGCACCATAAGCGGGATCAGCCTTGCTGCAGTTGCCGATATGGCGCCGTTTGATCTCAACGGATGCGTCGCCCATCGCCCTGGCCGTGTTCTCGAACAACACCTGCCGCTGCGCCGGACTCATCAGGCGGAACAGATCCCCCGGCTGCTGAAAGTGGTCATCGTCGACGCGGTGATCCCAATGGGTCGCGCTCCCCTCCAGTGGCAACGGTGGCTCGCGCAGTCCCTGCTGATCCTCCCATTCGCCCTGACTGTTGGGGTAATGGGCGATGGTCGACCCCTGATTGCCGTCGGTGCGCATCTGACCGTCCCGGTGGTAGCTGTGATACGGGCAGCGCGGCGCATTGACCGGGATCAGGTTGAAGTTGACACCCAGCCGATACCGCTGGGCATCACCGTAGGAGAACAGACGCGCCTGCAACATCTTGTCCGGTGAAAAGCCAATGCCAGGTACGACATTGGCAGGCGAGAACGCGGCCTGCTCTACCTCGGCGAAATGGTTGTCCGGATTGCGCTTGAGCTCCAGCACGCCCACCTCGATCAGCGGGTAATTGGCATGCGACCACACCTTGGTCAGATCGAAGGGGTTGTGCGGATGGCGACCGGCCTGCTCCTCGGTCATCACCTGAATACATAACGTCCAGCGCGGATAGTCGCCCCGCTCGATGCTCTGGTAAAGATCACGCAGATGGCTTTCACGGTCGGCGCCGATCACGCTGGCCGCCTCGGCGTCGCTGAGGTTTTCGATGCCCTGCTGGCAGCGCAGGTGAAATTTGACCCAGAACCGCTGATTGTCCGCATTGACCAGGCTGAAGGTGTGGCTGCCGAACCCGTGCATGTGCCGGTAGCTGCGTGGTATACCGCGTTCACTCATGGTGATGGTGACCTGGTGCAACGCCTCGGGCAGCAGACTCCAGAAATCCCAGTTGTTGCTGGCACTGCGCAGGCCGCTACGCGGATCGCGCTTGACCGCGTGATTGAGATCGGGAAAACGCATCGGGTCGCGGAAGAAGAACACCGGGGTGTTGTTGCCGACCAGATCCCAATTGCCTTCATCGGTGTAGAACTTCACGGCGAAACCACGGATATCACGCTCGGCATCGGCGGCGCCACGTTCCCCAGCCACCGTGGAAAAACGCACGAACACCGGTGTCTGCTTGCCTACCGAGGCGAACAGACTGGCGCGACTGAAACGGCTGATGTTGCCCGTCACGGTGAAGGTGCCATAGGCACCTGCGCCCTTGGCATGCATGCGCCGCTCGGCAATTACCTCGCGGTCGAAATGGGCGAGTTTCTCGATCAGCCAGATGTCCTGTAGCAGCGCCGGCCCACGCGGCCCTGCAGTCTGAATATTGAGGTTGTCCACCACTGGCGCACCGGTGGCATGGGTCAGCTTCTGTTTGGACATGACAGGTACTCCTCAAGCGAATATGCCGAACGCCAGGCGAACGCCAGCCGCCAGCGGAATCGATGGCGGCCGACAACTGCACGCGATGATTTAGTCCGAGGTCTTCCAGGTCGCAGGCAAGGACAGATCGCCGGAGGCCACATCCCAAACGCTGGAGACGCACAACAGCGGGTTATGCAGATCGGCATTGATCTGCAGCGCAGCAGTGACACCGTCGTAGTTGAATGTTGCCGGGAACCCCACAGCCGCCAGCGGAACGCGAATCTGCGCCGCGTCGTTCTTCACACTCAGGTCATAGCCTGGCGAGTCGATGTACAGCGGCACGCCAGGCCAGGTGGCGGGCAATTTGGGTTTGGCGCCCTCTGGAATGTCCCGCACCTTCAGGCCGCTGGGCCCACAGCTGGGCTCCTTGGTCAGCACCACCCAGTGCGAGTGCCACAGGCCACCGTCGTTGGCCTTGTCACCGTCGCCGTTTTCATCGAGCTGCGGCGTATCGTCGAAGTCCGGGTGCGAGGTCAGCGCCAGGGCAAGAATGCCCGACTCCTGCTCGAATCCCACCGAGCCGCTGTCCAGACTGGTCGGCCAGACGTAACTGTAGACCTCTGCACCGGCAAAGCTGCCTTTGGCGCTGGGCAGACGACTACCGGCCTGACCATCGACCAGTTGCTCGAAGACCAGATCGCTGCCCTCCTTGAACACCCGGGTATGCACCAGATCGAAAGCCGCCTCGACCTGCCCGCCCTTTTCGCTGTGGATGCCTTCCGGGCCGTGGGCCCAGGCCGGGCTTGCCAGCATGGCCAGCCACGCACTTAGCGTCACCGTGTTCATAAGCGTCCCTAGCCTTTTGCAAGATATTCAGCAGTGGAAATCACGGGTGCGTAGCCGAAGCTGAGCGCCGCCATGAATGCCGCATGCACGTGCTCGGCCGGCACCGTTACACCGTTGAATTGCAGATCGAGCGTGGCACAGGCGTCATGCAGCACCGTGGTGTCGTAGCCGAAATCCACCGCGGCTCGGGTGATGCCATCAACGCACATATGACTCATGTTGCCGACGATCACCACGGCGTCGATGGCGTGCCGATCGAGTACCGCCTTGAGTTCGGTTTCGCGAAACGAGTTGATGTAATGCTTGAGCACCACCGGCTCGTCGCCCTGATTGATGACGCTGGGATGGATATGCGCCCCCTCGCTGCCGGGTCGAAAGAACGGCGCATCGGCGCTGGTGAACTCATGACGGATGTGCACCACCAGATCGCCGCGCTCACGAAAAACGGCGATCACCTGTGCCGCCTTCGCGGCGGCGGCCTCGACCTTGCTCAGCGTCCATAGGCCGCCTGGAAAGTAATCGTTCTGGATGTCCACGACGATCAGGGCTGTCTTGCTACTCATGGGTCAGTCCTCGAAATGACATTGAATGGCCGTTGATGGTCGATCAGCTACGCAGGAAGGCCAGCATGTCCGCGCCCAGTTGTTCCTTGTGGGTATCGGTGATGCCATGCGGCGCTCCGGGGTAGATGACCAGTTTGGCGTGTGGCACCAACTTGGCCGAAGCTCTGGCAGCGGCGTCCACGGGCACGATCTGGTCGTCATCGCCATGCAGGATCAGCGTAGGTACATCGAACTTCTTCAGGTCGTCGCTGAAGTCGGTTTCGGAGAAAGCCTTGATGCAGTCATAGGCATTCTTGTGACCCGCCATCATGCCCTGCATCCAGAACGCGTCGATCACTCCCTGCGAGGGTTTGGCACCGGGGCGGTTGTAGCCAAAGAACGGCCCGCTGGCGACGTCGCGGTACAGCTGCGAACGATCGGCGAGCGATGCCGCGCGGATGCCATCGAATACCGAGAGTGGCAGACCACCCGGATTGGCCTCGGTCTGCACCATCAACGGCGGAACAGCTGCGATCAGCCCCGCCTTGGCCACCCGGGCGGTGCCATGCCGCCCGATGTAGCGCGCCACCTCGCCACCACCAGTGGAAAAACCGAACAGCGAAGCGCCACGCACATCCAGGTGATCGAGCAGTGCAGCCAGATCATCGGCGTAGGTGTTCATCTCGTTGCCATTCCAGGGCTGGCTGGAGCGTCCATGACCACGCCGGTCATGAGCGATCACCCGATAGCCGTTGCTGGCCAGGAACATCATCTGCGCCTCCCAGCTATCGGAATTCAGTGGCCAGCCATGGCTTAGCACCACGACCGGGCCGCTGCCCCAGTCCTTGTAGTAGATCTGTGTCCCGTCGCGTGTGGTGATGGTGCCCATGGTTCTACGCCCTCCATTCTCGGTTTGCGGATGGGCGGTGCCGGGGCCTGCGCCCCGCACGCAACCGCCCAGGGGTAACAACATCACCGTTGCCAGCGCGGCAGAGCCGAGCAGCAATTGGCGACGTCCGTTATTCAAAGGTTGTTCAGGGGTTTGCGACATGAGTTGCCCCTCCCTCGGCCGAAGATCGCGGCAGACGCAGCCGCACCAGATTCCAGGTACGCACCTGCTCTTCCCACTCGTCGCCTTCGGCGGGGGTCAATGGCAACGCCAGATTGCTGATCACCATCCAGTCGCCCTGCACCACGCTGCTGGCAGGGAACAGCAAGCCCAACGGGGCTCCGCTGGCACTGAGGCCCTGGAAACCACCGGCACGTATACGGATAAGCCCCTGTTCATCGAGCCCCAAAAGCTGGTCGACCTGATTGGCCAGCAGCCACAGCAGACCGTCGTGAAACAGCAAACCATCGGCTCCGGGCAGGCTTTCAGCCACCACCTGCAACTTGCCACCAGGCAGCGGCATGCGCAGCAGGCGGCCATCACCCGCGTTGTTGATATAGAGATGGCGCTCGCCATCATCGAGGGCTAGTCCATTGGCGCCAAAGGGCAGGAAACCCGCCGTCGCGAGGAGCGGATCACGCGACAGCACTTCAAGCGAACAGGGTTTGCAGTGCGTGGCGTCGGCGATTCGATACAGTGCGCCCTGGAAGGAGTCGGACACATAAAGATCACCATTGCCGGCGAATACCAGGCCGTTGGGAGCAGGCATGCCACTGGCAGCGAACTCGATCCGATCCTGGCTACCGTCCGGGTTGTCCACCATGCGAGCCACCGGAGCTGGCGGTGCGAGCCGGGGGAAATCGAGCACATCCTCCACCGGGGTGTCCGCCGTGAAGTCGGCCAGGATGCGTTGCAGCTTGCCGGCACCGAAATTGAGGATGTAGAGCTGGCCGTCGGCATAACCCAACCCGGTAAGCGGCATGCCGGCGAATGATCGCTGCGCCAGCAGGCCGCCATCGGCTGCGTAGCGAAGCAGTTGATTGTTGCGCTCGGAGGCGGGCTGACGCATATCGAACGTGCCGACGTAGATTTCGCCGTTGTGCGGGTTGGTTGCCAGACCTTCGGGGTAGCGTACCCCTAACGGCAACTCGACGAATGGCTCGACCTCGAGCACTTGGGGCCCGAGCGGCTGCGCCTGGCTGGCGGCAAACGCACCGGCCAGTACCAGACATATGCCCAAGCTGCACGTCGACGGACTCATATAGCCTCCCCTCGCGCCGATTCACATCGAACGCTTCTGAAGGCTCGTCAGCTCGAACGGCGACTGGCGAGCGTTGAGTCGATGTTCGCCGTAGTGCGTGCTCGCCCACTACGTAAAATCGGCAAATCTCACTGCCCGGCGATTTGCCTGTTTTACGTAGCGACCACCGTTGCACGCGTGCAGCCTGAGGGCTCCCCTCCGGCCAGGACGCCGCCATGCAACCGCGAATGACGCCACGCCAGCGCGCCCGCCAGGCCGCCCATGAGCAATTGCTGCAGCAGGTGCTGGAGCTGCTACCGCTGGCCGGTGGGCGCACGCCACGTCTGACCGAGCTATGTCGAATGGTAGGCGTCAGTGAGCGGACCTTGCGCAGCGCCTTCGTGCATACGCTGGGCATGGCGCCGGCACGTTATCTGCGCCTGCGACGCCTGCACCTGCTGCGCGCCGCACTGGCCATAGCCGATGGGCAACAGAGCAGCGTCGCGGCGATTGCACAGCGTTTCGGTTATACCGACTGCGGACGTATGGCCGCGGAGTACTACGGAGTTTTCGGCGAGTATCCCAGTACCACCTTGCAGCGACCGCTCAACGCGGGTTGAGCGGCCCGGTGAGCAAGCGGCGACTGCGCAGTGATTGCGACGGCAACTCACCGAAATAGAGCCGGTACAACCCTGCGAAGCGACCGAAATCCCAGACCCCGAAACGGGCACAGATCTCGGTAATGGTCTCATTGGCTTGCGCGTGCACAATGGCCCGGCGGATCGCATGAAGACGGTGCTGCATGAGATAGCGGTGCGGGCTCATGCCCAGGTAGCGGGTGAACAGATTGCGTAATGTGCGCTCCGAGGTGCTGCACGCCTGACACAGATCGGACATATGCAGCGGCGCATCCGGTGTCGCATCCAGCAACTCCAGGGCACGGCGGAGAATCTGCTGGTGCCCGTCGTGATCTCGCGGAGCTGGCGTCACCGGCAACAGGCTGCGAAACACCAGCGCCATCAACTCTGCCTGCGCAGCATGCTCGGCCGCCGGAACATGCAGGTCCTGCGGCGCACGATGGTCGATACGTAACAGACGTAGCGCCAGCCATACCAATGGCGCCAGGTCCTGCTGAGCCACACAGACCAGGTTGCGGTAAAGAATCGACAGATCGAACTCGTCTTCATGCTGCTGCGCCCAACGCAGTACCAGCTCGCACGACATGGCCACCGTCATCCAGCTCGCTGGCTGGCTGGCATCGATGTGGAACATGGCTTCAGGCACCATCCAGCCGATCAAGCGACGGTCGAGGCGCGTGCCGCCCAGTACCGTGCAATCGTGCCGGCTCAGCGGCAGGAAGATATTGAAGAAGCCCGGCAGACCGACGCCACTGTAGACAGTGCCCGCCCCCTCGCGACCGAACATCAGCGCCACGCCATCGAGCTCGACGACACGTAAACGCCAGTCGCGCTGCTGCCGTGAACGCAGCAGATAACGGCCCTCGACCCCGTACAAGGCCTCCTCGAACTCATCAAAGTCGGCGCAGATCAACCTGCTCATCCTGCCCCCACAGCAAACGCTAGGCGCTTGGTATAGAACCACCTGGAATCAATAAGAGAAACCAGTGTAGAAGCACTCTCATCCGTTTGCCGTTCTGCTCGCTACTGAATGACGTCTGTGCCTTGCAGCCGAGGCGCCCAGTCCTCGACCTCGGCTTTTTCCAGGCGTCGCTCCAGGGTTCTGCGCCAGGACGGCACCAGCGGCAGGGCCAGGCATTCACGCAACAGCTCGGGCTCCACGCGCTTGTCGAACAACACCGCAGAAAGACGGCTGAGCGGCCAATCGACATGAGTGCGCTCCACCACCTGCAGCCGGTCTCCCACGCCAACGACGCCTTCCTGCAGAACCCGGTAATACCAACCGGTACGGCCGGACTGCTGCACCCGCAGCGCCAGGTTGGCAACGCCGAAGCGATCGCTCAGTTTCCAGCACGGCATGCGCCCCTGGGAAACCTGCAGCAGGGCCGACCCCGCACGTATGAGGTCGCCCAAACAGACGTCATCCTCGGTCCAGCCCGTGGTGCTGAAGTTTTCGCCGAAAGCACCGGGCTGCGTCAGCAGTGGATGCTCGCCCAACTCGGCCAGCCAGGCGGCGTAATGTTCGCGCGGATAGTGATGAATGGCCTTTTCCAGGCCGCCATGCACCCGCAGGTCGCCCTGCTCGTCTCCGGCCAGCCCCAGCGTGGTCACCGCCAGTGCTTCCTGGCGTGGCGCCTTGGCAATGCCGCTGCGCGAGCCAGGCCGGGTGAAAGGCTGGGCACGGCCGGTCAGCAATGCATCGAGTTGCAGGCTGTTCATGCGGCCTCCGGGGGTTGATGTTCGCGGCAGATCAATTTGGCATCACTTGACTGCAGCGGCTCCTGGGTCAGACCGCAGAACGGCTGGCCATCGACCTGCTGGTGAAAACGGCAGCTACCACAGAGACCGAAGCCCGGCACATCGGTGTCGCGCTGAATTTCCCGCAGAAGATCGGTCAGCAGGGTTTTCAATTGCCCTGCCTGAGCCCCCAGGCGCGCTTCGCCAGCAGCAAGGAAATCCGGCGGCAGCAGCGTCTGCAGCAACGCCCAGGCCGGGTCGGTGAGCGCCAGGTGCACGCTGCGCTTATCGCGTGCGTCCTGCGTCTTGATGATCAGCCCCTTGCCTTCCAGCGCCTTGAGCGACTGCGACACCGTGCCCTTGGTCAGGCCGAGGTAATCGGTCACCCCCAGCGGTGTATTCGAATAGTGGTTGCAGCGCGCCAGGTACATCAGCGCACTGAGCTGGATGGGCTGCAACTCGGCCAGCAGCGGGTGCTGGCGAAACCAGATACGGGTCAGGCTGGAAAGTCTTTCGAGCAGATCGAAGAGAGTCGTGTCGGTCATGTATCACTCCTGTCGAAACATAGTATCGACTAAACACCATGTTGACAAAGATCGATTTGAGCGTAGCCTGTGATTCAGTATCGATTCGATACCAAACTAACGAACAGGAGATTGACCATGACTCAAGCACGCTTCTATCACGCCGGTTGCCCCGTCTGCGTATCGGCCGAACAGACCCTGTTGAACCTGCTGGCTCCGGAGGTGAAGGTGGAGATCGTTCACCTCGGCGAACAGGCCACCCGCGTGGCGGAAGCCGAACAGGCCGGGGTCAAGTCGGTCCCCGCACTGGTGGTCGAAGGCCAGGTACTACACCTGAACTTCGGCGCTTCCATCGACGACCTGAAGTAATCCAGAGCGCGCGAGACGCCCTGCGGCGTCTCGCTCCCCGGCGAGGAGAAACGATATGAAGGTGAATGTTTTCGATACCCACGTACGCACGCGTGACGGCCGCTACTTGCACTTCGATGTACTGATCGAGGGTAACGACCAGGGGCGAGCCAACCAGTTCGCCCAGGACTGGATGGCCGAACGCGGCCTGCAAGGCGACGATATCGAACAAAGCCGCTGCCAGTTCTGCCACAGCGAGCCCGCACACCCCGAAGTCGCTGCGGCCATCAGCAGCAAAGGCTATTTCATCATTCCTCTGCAAGGCTGCTAGGAGACACCCCATGAACGCCTATCGTCCCTTGAACTGCGATCTGCACGACTACCTGGAAATTGCCTGCATGCATGGCTATCGCTTGCTGATCGAACGGCTCGAAGGTCCGAGCTTCGAGGCCAGGGCGCTGACCACGCGCACGACAGCCAGCAAGGAGGAGTTTCTGGTGGTGCAAGGCGACACCGGCCAGCAGGAGCTGCGCCTGGATCGGTTGCTGGCCATCACCCCGCTCAACACCGGCGCCAGCTTCGGCAGGATCGTGCTGGCTGACAGTTACTGCGCCGTCTGAACGCCTCTCGTCTGCCTGAAACCAGGTCGCATTGCATCCGAGGATGAATCACCCATGCCCATCTTCCGCCTCACCATCCGCCATGACGATCAATTGCTCGGCCATTTCGAGTCCGATCTGCCTGCGGCACTGCAGGCCATCCGGAAAATCGCTGCCAGCCTGAGCGCGTCAGGGTACAGTCTCGACCTGCTCGTGGCGCACAGCGAACGGCGCCTACTGGAAAGTGGCCCTGACGGCGTGCGCATGATCAGCCGGGAGCCACTGTTCGCCCCTGAACCTCTCGAGCAGTACCTGGACAGCGCCCCCTGACGAAATCACCTTGCACAGTGGATAGACGCGGCATGCAGCATTGCGATTACCTGATCATCGGCGCCGGCATTGCCGGCGCGTCCACCGGCTACTTCCTCGCCAGCCACGGCAGGACGCTGCTGCTCGAGCGCGAGGCGCAGCCCGGTTATCACGCCACCGGCCGCTCGGCCGCGCTTTACACCGTGGCCTACGGCACGCCGCAGGTCCGCGCACTGACGGCCGCGAGCCGCGCCTTTTATGACGCACCACCAGCCGGTTTCGCCGAACATCCCTTGCTGACGCCGCGCGGCGAGCTGATGGTGGATTTCAGCGGTGACGCCGCCGAGTTGCAGCGCCAGTACGCGCAAGCCCGCGAGCATGTCACCGAGGCTCGCCTGCTCGGCGCTGACGAGGCTTGCGCGCTGGTGCCTGTGCTGCGCCGTGAGCGCGTGCATGGCGCACTGCTGGACCCCAGCGCCGCCGATATCGATACTGCAGCGCTGCACCAGGGTTACCTGCGTGGCATCCGCCAGCAAGGTGGGGAGATTCACTGCAACCGCGATGTGCTGGCGATCATGCGCCACGCTGGCGGCTGGCAGGTGGATTGCGCCGGGCAAAGCTACCGCGCGACTGTGCTGATCAATGCGGCCGGTGCCTGGTGCGATGAGATCGCGCACCTGGCCGGGCTGCCCGGCATCGGCCTGCAGCCCAAACGCCGTGCGGCCTTCACCTTTGAAGGTCCGACGGGCGTCGATTGCCAGGCCTGGCCTGCGCTGGTGAGCCTGGATGAGTCCTTCTACTTCAAACCCGATGCCGGCCTGCTGCTGGGCTCACCCGCCAATGCCGACCCGGTGGTGCCGCATGACGTACAGCCGGAAGAGCTCGATATCGCACTGGGTATCCATCAGATAGAGGCACACACCACCTTGCAGATTCGCCGCCCGGCGCATACCTGGGCCGGCCTGCGCAGCTTCGTCGCCGACGGCGATCTGGTCGGCGGCTTCGACACTCACGCCGATGACTTCTTCTGGGTAGCAGCACAGGGCGGCTACGGCATCCAGACCAGCGCGGCCATGGGCCAGGCCTGTGCGGCGCTGATCCGTCGGCAGTCGCTGCCGGAACACCTGGTAAAAGCCGGCCTTGACGAGGCGATACTCAGCCCGCGGCGCCTGCTGGGCTGAGCAGTTGGCAGAGTCTTAGCCACCAGCGGCCTTGGTTTTTGCGGGCACCTGCCGCTCTCGGCACACTCGACTCCAACCCCGATCCAGCCCTCAGTGATCAGGTAGCGGCCATTCTGCTACCGCCGGACAGCAGGGACCGGCGCGGCAGCAGCCAGCAGTGAGTTTCAGCACACGCAGGGGCAGGTCCTTGGTTACAGACTCGCAAAGTGTTCGTAGAGTATCGTCGCGCCGACGAGCACCAGCACAACGCCACCGACGATCTCGGCACGCTTGCCGACCAGTTGCCCCAGCATGCGCCCCAGCAACATGCCCAATGTCACCATCAGGGTGGTGGCCAGACCGATACCAATCGCAGCGACCACGATGTTCACCTCGACGAAGGCCAGGCTCACGCCAACGGCCAGCGCGTCGATGCTGGTGGCCACGGCAGTGACGAACAAGACCCAGAAGGAATGGCGCGAGGGTTTGTCTTCAGGCGCGTCGTCATCGGCGCCTAGACCGGCATGGATCATGTGCAGACCAAGTCCGACCAGCAGTACGAAGGCGATCCAGTGATTCCATTCAAGAACGAAACGACTGGCCGCCTGGCCGATCAGCCAACCGATGATTGGCGTGAGGGCCTCAATGCAGCCGAAGATCACACCGGCGCGCAGGGCTTCAGCAAAGCGGGGTTTATGCAGACCCGAGCCCTTGCCGATGGCTGCAGCGAAGGCATCCGTCGACATGGCGAAAGACAGAAGAACTAGCGAAAGAGGATTCAAGGGAAACTCCAACCGGGCATGAGTCAACGACAAGTCACTGCGCGCCCGACCAGGCACAGGACAGTCGTTGGTCTCACCAATCCCAGCGGATGCATTGGCCACGGCAGGTTGCCGAGAATGTTGACCAATGCGCCGACGCTAGCGCGACGGCAGGCTACTCCCCAAAGAAGAGCGCAGGGTAATCCCATATGCCCCGAGAAGGAAGTGGCGGCGCGCCAAATTGCTCAGCAGTAGCCGATGCCGCCAGCCAGAAATCAGGTCTCCACACCCTGCTCGAGGGGTTTCTCGGACTCCTCCTGCTGCGCCTCGGCGTCTTGCTCCTTCTCGTCCTTACCCAAGGCGCGATTGGTGGACTCCTGCAGAGAGTCCACCTGGCGGTTGACCTCATCGACCACTTCGCCGACCGAGTCGTTGATCAGCGCCTGCGCTTCCTTCTTCGCCTCCTCCGCGAGTTTCTGCGCTGACTGTTCGGCCGCATCGCAGCCAACCAGAGTTATCAACGCCAGGCCCAGTGCGGCAGGCGCAAGTCGGTTTTTCCAGTGTTTGTGCATCATGCTTCTCCAGTTTCGAGGGCCCGGCCAGACGTTGTACATAGCCGGGCTAGAGTCTGTGATCAAATCTGCGCGGGCGGCTGGCCGCGAGTCTTGTACAGCGACAGCAGCACGCCACCGATCAGCAGGCCCAGGGTCACGCTCAGGGACACCACCGCCGGGATCTTGCCGATGATGCCGACCAGGAAGATCTTCGCGCCGATGAACACCAGCACCAGCGCCAGCGCGTACTTGAGGTAGGCGAAGCGATGGATCAGCGCGGCCAGGGCGAAATACAAGGCACGCAGGCCGAGGATGGCGAAGATGTTCGAGGTGTAGACGATGAACGGATCCTGAGTGATGGCGAAGATCGCCGGCACGCTGTCGATGGCGAACACCAGGTCCGCGCACTCGATCAGGATCAGCGCCAGGAACAGCGGTGTTACCCACAGCACGCTGCGGCCCTGGCCATCGTCCTGGCGGACGAAGAAGCGCTGGCCATGCAGATTCTCGGTCACACGCAGATGCTTGCGCAGGAACTTCACCAGGACGTTGTTCTGCAGATCAGGCGCATCGTCGAGCTTGGAGAACAGCATCTTCACACCGGTGAAGAACAGGAAGGCGCCAAACACGTAGAGGATCCAGGCGAACTCGTGGATCAGCGCGGCGCCCAGGCCGATCATGATCGCCCGCAGCACCAGCACGCCCATGATTCCCCAGAACAGCACCTTGTGCTGGTACTGCCGTGGAATGGCGAGAAAGCTGAAGATCATGGCCATGAGAAACACGTTGTCCATCGACAGCGATTTCTCGATCAGAAAGCCGGTGAGGTAATCCATGCTGGCGTCGCCGCCCTTCTGGAAGAACACCCAGACACCGAACAGCAGACCTGCGGTGATGTAGCCACCCGACAGCAACAGGCTCTCGCGCACGCCGATTTCGCGGTTATCGCGATGCAGCACGCCAAGGTCGAAGGCCAGCAGGGAGATGACGACAGCGATGAAGACCAGCCACAACCAGGTGGCCGTGCCGAGGAAGTCGGCGAAGAGAAACGGTTCTAGGGCAGTCATGAGCCCCTCCTACAGTCAGATTGAACAGACTGTGATCCGACATCGCGGGGTTAACCGCCAGAGGGGCCCGGTATCACGGGCGCCAATATATTCAGGCTGCGAACGCCACTCAACGGGGCGAATTTTACAAAGTATTTCCGGTTCTACGCCGCTATAGCGCCTGCTGCCGTCTTGTAGGAGCCAGCTTGCTGGGATCAGCCGCCGGCACCAGGATCGCCCGCAAGCGGGCTCCTACGGGATTCGCTGTTTATCCGAAGGTTTCAGAACAGCCCGAGCTGCCCATCCACCAGCCGCTCGAACTCGCCGCCAACGAACGGCAGGATGGCATCGGCCACAGGCTTCAACTGGCGGCTGATGTAGTGCTCGTAGTCCACTGGCGCCAGCAGACGCTCCAGCGGTTGCGGCCCGCCCGTGGTGATCAGGTAGCTGATCCAGCCGCCGCGCTGGTACTGCAAGGGCCGGCCAAGATGCTGGTTGTGCTCGTCGGCCAGGCGCGCAGCACGCACGTGTGGCGGTACGTTGCGCTGATAGTCATCGAGGCGCCGACGCAGACGCTTGCGATAGACCAGCAGCTCGTCCAGCTCGCCAGCCAGGGTGCGTTTGACGTAGTCACGCACGTAGTCCTCATAGGCCTGGCCGGCGAACACCAGACGGTACAGCTCCTGCTGGAAGCGCTGGGCCAGCGGCGACCAGTCGGTGCGCACTGTCTCCAGGCCCTTGAATACCATGCGCTCGCTGCCATCGGCGCCGAGCACCAGACCGGCGTAGCGCTTCTTGCTGCCCTCTTCGGTGCCGCGGATGGTGGGCATGAGAAAGCGTCGATAGTGGGTTTCGTACTGCAACTCCAGCGCGCTGGTCAGGCCGTATTCCTGCTGCAGATGCTCACGCCACCAGGCGTTGACCTTGCTCACCAACCCACGACCGATCCGCGCGGCATCTTCCTCGCCATGCGCACGACCGAGCCAGACGAAGGTCGAGTCGGTATCGCCATAGATCACCGCATGCCCCTCGGCTTCGATCAGTTCGCGCGTGCGCTTCATGATCTGGTGCCCACGCAGGGTGATCGACGACGCCAGGCGCGGATCGAAGAAGCGGCAGCCGCTGGAGCCGAGCACGCCATAGAACGCGTTCATGATGATTTTCAGGGCCTGCGACAAGGCGGCATTGCCGTCACGCTTGGCCACCTCTCGGCCCTGCCAGACACGCTCGACGATGGCCGGCAGACAATGCCGGGTACGCGAGAAGCGCGCGCCGCGAAAGCCCTCCACCGAGTGTTCGTCATCCGGCTGGTGCAAGCCTTCGACCAGCCCCAGTGGGTCGATCAAAAAGCTGCGGATGATCGACGGATACAGGCTCTTGTAGTCCAGTACCAGCACCGAGTCGTACAGACCAGGGCGCGAATCCATGACGAAGCCACCGGGGCTGTTCTCGCCGCGAATGTCGCCGAGGTTCGGCGCGACGAAACCCAGGCGATGCATGGGCGGCAGGTACAGGTGGGTGAAGGCGGCCACCGAACCGCCACTACGGTCGGCCGCCAGGCCGGTGACGCTGGAGCGTTCCAGCAGGAAGGCGAGCAGGTCGGTATGGGCGAAGATGCGCGTCACCAGCTCGCAGTCCTTGAGGTTATAGAGAGCCAGCGCCGGCTTGTCCTCGTCGAACATGCGCTGGATCTCGTCCATCCGTGCATAGGGCGTGTCGATGGCCTTGCCCTCGCCAAGCAGCGTCTGTGCCACCGATTCCAGGCTGAACGACGAGAAGCTCCAGGTCGCCGAGCGCAGGGCTTCGATACCGTCGATGATCAGCCGCCCGGCCGCCTCGGCAAAGTAATGCTGGCTGCTGTTGTGCTGGCGCCAGCCCATCACGTCGCCGCCTCGCCCCAGAATCAGCGGTACCTTGAGCTGCTCGGCGTGATCGCGTAGCACGCGCAGGTCGAACTGCACCAGGTTCCAGCCGATGATGGCGTCCGGATCGTGCCGCTGCAGCCAGTCATTCAGGCGTTCGAGCAGCGCCTTGCGGCTGTCGCAGTACTCCAGGTCGAAGTCGACGATGCTGGCGTCACCATTGGCTGGGCCGAGCATGTACACCTGGCGCTGACCACAACCTTCCAGGGCGATGGAGTACAGCTCGCCGCGGGCGCTGGTCTCGATGTCCAGCGACACCAGGCGCAGCGCCGGGCGGTAATCAACGGCGGGCTTGAGCGACTTGCAGAGCAGACTGCCGTCTTCCTGCAAAGCGCCCTCGAAGCTGACGGAGGCGGTGATGAAGCGCTCCATCAGGTAGCGATCCGGCGGACGGATATCGGCCTCGTAAACGTCCACACCGACCTGACGCAGCTTCTTCTCCAGCTGCAGCAACTGGCGGTATTGGCGGCAATACAAACCCAGCACCGGGCGGCGCTTGAAGTCGCGCAAGGTCAGCTCGCGTAGCTCGACGCCTTTCTCATTACGCAATAGCGGCTCGGCCCAGGCACGCTGCTCGGCGGGGATGAAAGCCACCGTCTCCTGGCACGGCAGGCGCACCTGGCGCGGGCCGGCATCGGTGGCCAGCCAGAAGGCCACCTCGGTGCCCTCCGGCGTGTCGCGCCAATGGCGGCTGAGCACGAAGCCTTGCTGGGGTTGCGTCATTGGGATTGGGCTACGGATTCAAACTCGATGCTTACGGGCTACTTGTGGGAGGGGCTTTAGCCGCGACAGTCGCCGCTAAAGCGCCTCCCACAGGGGCGTGTGCCTCAAACTGGCAAGCCATTCTACGCGAGCAGTTACAATGGCGCCTTTTCTGCGGAACCACGCGATGAGCGACACACCTCCCTACGGCACCGGCGATGCGTCCTACCAGGCCGCTGGCGGCATCGACGGTCTGCGCCGACTGGTCGACGACTTCTACCGCCTGATGGACGAACGCCCCGAGGCCGCTTCCCTGCGCGCCCTGCATCCGGCCGACCTGAGCGCCCCGCGCGACAAGCTGGCATGCTTTCTCAGCGGCTGGCTGGGTGGGCCGCGTCTGTTCGCCGAGAAGTACGGCAGCATCAGCATTCCCGCCTTCCATGCCCAGTGGCCAATCGATCAAGCGCTGGCCGAAAGCTGGTTGAGCTGCATGGCCGGCGCCATCGCTCTACAGAACTATGAGCCGGCGTTCGCCGACTACCTGCTGACCCAACTGCGCGTACCCGCCGAGCGCTCGGTACAGGCCAGCCAAAACCGTCACCGCAAGGAAACCTGACATGACTGACCAACTGATCATCGAAGACCTGCAACCCGGCGACGGCAAGGCCGTGGTCAAGGGCGCCCTGATCACCACCCAGTACCGTGGCTGGCTGGAGGGCGGCAGCGAGTTCGACTCCTCCTGGTCGCGCGGCAAACCGTTCCAGTGCGTGATCGGCACCGGCCGGGTGATCAAGGGCTGGGACCAGGGCCTGATGGGCATGCGGGTTGGCGGCAAGCGCAAGCTGCAGGTGCCCGCGCACCTGGGTTATGGCGAGCGCAGCATGGGCGCGATTCCGCCCAACTCCAACCTGATCTTCGAGATCGAGCTGCTGGAAGTACTGACCCGCGATGACTGATGCAGCCCTCACCACCCTGCGCAATCATCTGCTGCAGGCACTGGAAAACCACCCCGGCTCGGAAACTCGCCGCCTGTTCCATGGCCGTGGTCGCTGCTGGCCTGGACTGGAGCAGATCACCGTCGACTGGCTGTCAGGCATCGTGCTGGTGATGCTGTTTCGCGAACCCGAAGCGGAGCACCTTGCCGCCCTGTATGAACTGCTGGACGAGCTGACTCGCTCACCGCAGTGGCAGCACAGCGGTGCACGCGGCCTGCTGCTGCAACATCGTCACCGCGAAGGCAGCGAAAGCGAGTGGCTGGCCGGCGAACCGCAGACACAGTGGCAGATCACCGAGCATGGCCTGCATTACCTGCTCGACCTGGGCAGCAAGCAGAACAGCGGGCTGTTCCTCGATATGCGCCTCGGACGGCAATGGGTACGGGAAGAAGTACGCGGCAAGCGCGTGCTCAACCTGTTCGCCTATACCTGCGGTTTCTCCGTCGCGGCCATCGCAGGCGGCGCAGAGCGAGTGGTCAACCTGGACATGGCACGTGCCGCGCTATCACGCGGGCGCGACAACCATCGCCTGAACGAGCACGACCTGAGTCGGGTGGAGTTTCTCGGCCACGAGCTGTTCAAATCCTGGGGCAAGGTGCGCAAGAGCGGGCCCTATGACCTGGTGATCATCGATCCGCCGACCTTCCAGAAAGGCAGCTTCGCCCTCACCCAGGACTACCGCAAGATCCTGCGTCGTCTGCCCGAGCTACTCACCGAGCGCGGCACGGTGCTGGCCTGCGTCAATTCACCGGATATCGGCCCATCATTCCTGATCGACAGCATGGCCGAGGAAGCGCCGCAACTGCACTTCGAACGGCGCCTGGACAACCCGCCGGAGTTTGCGGATATCGATCCGAACAGTGACCTGAAGGCACTGGTGTTCCGACTGTAGCCCGGATGAAATCCGGGAATTGCTGGCCCCGGATTACATCCGGGCTACGGGCAGATGCCGATAATGTGGGAGGGGCTTTAGCCGCGACGTGAACAGATCGCGGCTAAAGCCCCTCCCACCATCCTGCTACCGAATCCCCAGGCGCTTGGCCAAACGGCTGAGGTTGGCACGATCCACGCCCAGCTCACGCGCCGCATCGGCCCATTTGCCCTGATGGCGCGCCAGGCACTGCTCGATCAGCTGGCGCTGGAAAATATCCACCGCCGTACGCAGTTCCAGGCCTGCCGGGGGCAGATCCATGGGCGCCAGGACGTCGTCGATGGCAGCCGTCGCCTGGGCCGCCGGCAAATCCAGGTCCTGCACGTCCAGACTGAGAATGCGCGGGCGCTCGCCGTGGCGCGCCAGTGCCTTGATCGCCGCACGGCCAATCAGGTGTTCCAGTTCACGCACGTTGCCCGGCCAATCATGACCGAGCAGCGCCTTCTGCGCCTCAGAACTCAGGCGCAAGCTGCGCAGCCCCAGGCGCGCGCGGTTCTCTTCGAGGAAGTAGCCGGCCAGCAACAGCACATCGCGACCACGCTCGCGCAGCGGCGGCACCGGCAACGGGTAAACGCTCAGGCGGTGATACAGGTCGGCACGAAATCGTCCGGCACGCACCTCAGCCGCCAGGTCGCGGTTGGTGGCGGCGATCACCCGCACGTCGACGCGGTGTTCGCGATCCGAACCGACCCGCTGCAACTGCCCACTCTGCAGCACGCGCAACAGCTTGGCCTGCATCGCCAGCGGCAGCTCGCCCACCTCGTCGAGAAACAGGCTGCCGCCATCGGCCAACTCGAACTTGCCGCTGCGCTCGCTCATGGCCCCGGAAAAGGCGCCACGCACATGACCGAACAGCTCGCTCTCCACCAGTGCATCGGGCAACGCCGCACAGTTGATGCTGACCAGCGGGCGCTGCGCACGTGGCGAAGCCGCGTGGATAGCCTCGGCCACCAACTCCTTGCCAACCCCGGTCTCGCCAGTGATCAACACGGTGAGCGGGCTGTCACCGACCAGGCGAATCTCGTCCAGCAGCTTGCGCAACGCCGCGCTCTGCCCGACCAGCTCGCGCGGTTGCTGCCGCGCCTGTTTGTACAGCTCGGTGAGCTGGCGCTCGGCCTCGACCCGCTGCGCCAGGCCGCTGATGCGCTGGCTGACCTTGACCGTAGCCGCGGCCAGGCTGGCGAACGCATCGAGGCTGTCCAGATCGAGTCGACCAAAGCTGGCTGGGTCGAGAGAGTCAAGGGTCAGCAGGCCCCAGAGCTGCTCGTCCAGATACAACGGGCAGCCCAGGCAATCGTGCACTTCCAGGTGGCCATGCAGCCCCTCCACCAGACCGTCGTAGGGATCAGGCAGACCGCAGTCAGCGGCAAAACGCGTCGGCCCCGCGTGTTCCAGCAACGCAGCCAGACGCGGATGCTCGCTGACCCTGAAGCGTCGCCCCAGGGTATCGGGACTCAGCCCCTCGACCGCCAGAGGGACAAGAATTTCGCCGTCGAGTCGCAGCAGCGCCACGGCATCGCAAGGGAACAACTGGCGCAAGGCAGCGAGCAGGCGGCGATAACGCTCGCCGTCATCCAGCTCGCGAGACAGATCGGCGACCAGGGGAATAAGCGTTTCCAGCAGAGGATTAGCGGTCATTTCGACTACTCAAAGTCTTTATGACTCACACGCGAAGCGAGTCATTAACACAACAAAATAAGTAAGCCGCTGATATTTAAGGATTATTTAATTGGCACGCTTACTGATAGGTATCTATCGCTAACGCTAGCACGCCACAACTGGCCATACGAGCCACACCGGCGCCTTTATTTGCCTTGCGGAGATACCCCCATGCTGACCAATGCTCAACGCGACCTGATCAAAGCCACCGTGCCCCTGCTGGAAAGCGGCGGCGAGGCGCTGACCACGCACTTCTATCGGATGATGCTCAGCGAACACCCAGAGGTACGCCCGCTGTTCAACCAGGCCCACCAGGCCAGCGGCGACCAGCCGCGCGCACTGGCAGGCGGGGTGCTGATGTACGCCCGCCATATCGACCGCCTCGAAGCCCTCGGCCCGCTGGTACGTCAGGTGGTGAACAAACACGTGGCCCTGCAGATTCTCCCCGAGCACTACCCCATCGTTGGCGGCTGCCTGCTGCGCGCGATCCGTGAGGTGCTGGGTGCCGAGATCGCTACCGACGCGGTGATCGATGCCTGGGCCGTGGCTTACCAGCAACTGGCCGATATTTTCATCGGCGCCGAAGAGCAGCTCTATACCGAGAATGCAGCGGCGCCGGGCGGCTGGCGCGGCGCACGTAGCTTCCGCGTGGCGCGCAAGGTGGTAGAGAGCGCCGAGATCACCTCTTTCCACCTGGTGCCGGTCGACGGCGGCGCCCTGCTCGACCATCAACCCGGCCAGTACATCGGCATGCGCCTGCTGCTGGATGGCGAAGAAGTGCGCCGTAACTACTCGCTGTCGGCCCTGGCCAACGGTCGCGAATACCGCATCAGCGTCAAGCGCGAGGTTGGCGGCCGTGTCTCCAATCACCTGCACGATGACGTTCAGGTCGGCGACGAACTCGAACTGTTCCCGCCGTCTGGCGAGTTCACCCTGAGCGCCTCGGACAAACCGCTGGCCCTGATCAGTGCCGGCGTCGGTATCACCCCGGCGCTGGCCATGCTCGACGCGGCGCGGCACAGCGGCCGTCCCATCCACTTCATCCACTGCGCGCGCAATGCCGAGGTGCACGCTTTCCGCGATTGGGTCGATGCCCATGCCGCCGAACACCCACAGATCCGTCACTACGTTTGCTACAGCGAACCGCGGGACGGCGACCAGGCCGATGCTAGCGGTTTTCTGAGCCGCGATCTGCTGGAGCAATGGCTGCCGGCCGAGCGCGATCTGGACGCCTACTTCCTCGGCCCGAAACCCTTCATGGCTCAGGTCAAGCGTCATCTGCAGGCACTGGGCGTTCCCGCCGAGCAAAGCCGCTACGAATTCTTCGGCCCGGCTTCGGCACTGGATAGCTGATCAATCAGGAGGTAAACCATGTATCCGCTCAATCTTCCAGCTGCGCACATTCTTCATCTGTCCAGCCAACTGCTCTGGGGTGGCCTGATTCTGCTGCTCGTCGGGCTGGTCGCGGCCTACGGCCTGGAGAAGCACCTGAATGTGCCGACACTGGTATTGGCCCACAGCCTGACACTGATCGGCCCCAGCATACTGAAGATCGGCTACGTGCTACGTCTGATCGCTCAGGAGCGCCTGAACGACAGGGCATGTGCTCATGCAGTTGCTTGATCGCCAGCAGGCCCTGGCCATTGCGCCGCTCTGGCGCCTGGGCTTTCGGCCGTTCTTCCTCGCCGGCGCCCTGTTCGCCCTGCTCGCCGTCGCCCTCTGGGCGGCGGCGCTGCACGGTCTGACAAACCTTGCGGTGCCCGGCGGCATGTTGGCCTGGCATCGCCACGAAATGCCCTTCGGCTTCGGTCTGGCGATTATCGCCGGCTTCCTGCTCACTGCCGTACAGATCTGGACGGGCCGCCCCGGCCTCAGCGGGCGGCCGTTGATCGCGCTGTTCGGTTTTTGGCTGGCGGCGCGCCTGGCCTGGTTCGCACCCGTGCCGTTGCCGGTACTGATCATCCTGCAACTGGCCTTTATCGGCCTGTTCATCGCGCAGATGGCGCACCAGTTGATTGCCGCAAAACAGCGCAACAACTATCCGATTCTGCTGGTCCTGAGTCTGCTCGCGCTGTATCAGTCCCTCACTCTCGCTGGCCTGGCAATCGGAGATGGCGACCTGCAACGCCGAGGGGCACTGGCTGCACTGTGGCTGATTGCAGTCATGCTGGGCCTGATCGGTGGACGGGTGATCCCCTTCTTCACTCAACGCGGCCTGGGGCGGGTCGAGGCCTTCGCCGCCCATCCCTGGCTGGACCGTCTACTGCTGGCCTGCGGCGTGCTGGTCGCGGCACTGTTTGCCAGCGGACATAACCTGCAGGCCCGGTCCTGGTTGGCCGTGCCCTTTATCGTGCTGAGCCTGCTGCACGGCCTGCGCCTGTGGCGCTGGTACCTGCCGGGCATCTGGCGCGTGCCGCTGCTGTGGTCGCTGCATCTGGCCTACACCTGGCTGCTGGTCGCCAGCCTCGGCATGGCCGCCTGGCACCTGGGCTGGCTGGCGCAACCCAGCCAGGCCAGCCATGCATTGGCGGTGGGTGCGATGGGCGGGCTGATCCTGGCGATGATGGCCCGGGTCAGCCTCGGCCACACCGGACGCACCCTGCAACCACCTGGTGTGATGGCCTGGGCCTTCGGCCTGCTCAATCTGGGCGCTTTGATCCGGGTCTCGGCCGGTGGCGGGTGGCTATGGCTGGCAGCGCTTTGCTGGGGCGTGGCCTTCGCCCTGTTCGCCTGGCATTACGCGCCGATGTTGTGTCGGGCGCGGGTGGATGGGCATCCGGGGTGAAACGCCTGGTGCGATCAAACGGCCAGACCGCAGCCCGGATGCAATCCGGGGCAACGATTTCCCGGATTGCATCCGGGCTACGCTTTTAATCAATCGACCAGCGTGCAGGCCATCACCAGCGCATCTTCGCGCCCACCCACTGCCGGGTAGTAATCACGCCGACGTCCCACTTCGTTGAAGCCGAAGCGCTCGTACAGGCGATAGGCACTCTGGTTGCTGGCGCGCACTTCGAGGAAACACTCGCGCCCGCCCAGCTCGTAGGCCTCTTTCATCAAGTGTTCGAGCAGACGCAAACCAAGGCCACGCCCCTGGCTTTCTGGCTTGACGGTGATATTGAGCAGGTGCGCTTCGTCAAGAATCAGGTTGATCACGCCGTGGCCGACCTGCTGATTGCCCTCGAACATCAGCCAGCAGTTATAGGACTTGAGGCTGTCGGTGAAGATGCCGCGCGTCCAGGGATGGCTGAAGGCGGCGTATTCAATTTTCAGCACGGCATCGAGATCCGCCTCGGTCATCGGGCGGAAGGAAATCGCATCGCTCATTGGGCGTAACTCAGGCACAAAGACGGGGGTTCTCAGGAGTGAGCAGGGGCTGACCAACGCTGGCGAACGCGCCGCATGGCCTGCCAGAGTTCGCGCTTGCGCGCTGGTTCTTCCATCAGCAGTTCCAGGCCCGGCAAGGCCCAGCAGGCGCCGAGGCCTTCGACCTGCAGTTCGCGGTTGTAGCTGTGTTCGTCGCCTTCGCCGGCAAAACGAATGGCCGGCAGACCCACCAGCCACAGGCAGGCGCTCGGCTGTTCCTCCAGACGCGCTGCCACGAAGCTCTGCACGAATTCCAGCGCCGCTTGCGGGCCCTGATCCATATTGCCGCGCACCAGCAGCGGCCAGCGCACCGGCTCACCGAGTAGCTGCGGGCTGTCCGGCAGGCCCGCGGCGCGCAGCAGATCCTTCAGCAGGATGTAGGCCGGATCGCGGCTCTGGAACGGCTGGCCAGTGGGCAGTTCCACCAACAGGGCGCAATCGCCGGCACGCAGCAACTGCAGGGAAAAACGCGGCGGTGGAGCACTGACGCGAGCAGGTTTTTCTTCGACCGGCTCCGGCTCCGCCGCTGGCACTTCGGCCACCACCTGGCGCGGCTGGGCACCTGGGCGAGGGATCTCGATCTTCGGCCGCTCGACCGGCGCCTCACGCACGGGCACCGGGGTGACAACAACAGGCTCTGGCACAGGCTCGAACGACTCCTCCTGCTGCGGCTCGAGCAGCTCCAGGCGCGACGCCGCCGCGAAGGGCAGTTCGGTACGCGGCAGCCAGGTGGCCACCTGCATGGCGTCGAGGTAGGCGCGACGGCGCTGTTCAGGAATCACAGGCGCTCCAGAGAGAGAATTTTCAACAGGGGCGGATTGTCGCGTGAAATGGCCGGAGCGGGAAGCGTCGCAACGGGATTGCGAGCAAACAACGTCTGCCCCATAAAACAAAAGCCCCGCTGTTCGCGCAGCGGGGCTTTCGGGGTTCACCTGGGCTTACTGATCCCAGGGACGATCACCGTGCTCGTCCTTGATGCGGGTAGGCAGGCCCATCACATCAAGAAGCTTGAGGAACGGCTCGGCCGGCAGCTCCTCGACGTTGACCATACGCTTGGCATCCCATTCGCCACGCGCGACCAGCAGCGCGGCGGCTACTGGCGGCACACCGGCGGTGTAGGAGATACCCTGACTGTCGGTCTCGGCGAAGGCGTCTTCGTGGTCGGCCACGTTATAGATGAACAGCTCGCGCGGCTGGCCATCCTTGGTGCCCTTGACCAGGTCGCCGATGCAGGTCTTGCCGGTATAGCCCGGCGCCAGCGAGGCAGGGTCAGGCAGCACGGCCTTGACCACCTTGAGCGGCACCACTTCGAGGCCTTCGGCGGTCTTGACCGGCTGCTCGGAGAGCAGGCCAAGGTTCTTCAGCACGGTGAACACGTTGATGTAGTGGTCGCCGAAGCTCATCCAGAAGCGGACGTTCGGTACGTCGAGGTGCTTGGACAGCGAGTGCACCTCGTCATGGCCGGTCAGGTACAGGTTCTGTTCGCCCACCACCGGCAGATCGTCGGTGCGTTTGACTTCGAACATGCTGTTGCTGGTCCACTGGCTGTTTTGCCAGCTGTAGACCGTACCGGTGAATTCGCGGAAATTGATTTCCGGGTCGAAATTGGTGGCGAAGTACTTGCCGTGCGAACCGGCGTTGACGTCGAGGATGTCGATCGACTCGATCGTGTCGAAGTACTGTTGTTGCGCCAGAGCGGCATAGGAGTTGACCACGCCCGGGTCAAAGCCGACACCGAGGATGGCGGTCACGCCCTTGTCCTGGCATTCGGCCAGGTGCTTCCACTCGTAGTTGCCGTACCACGGCGGGGTTTCACAGATCTTGCTCGGATCTTCGTGGATGGCGGTGTCCAGATAGGCGACGCCGGTGTCGATACAGGCGCGCAGTACGGACATGTTGAGAAACGCCGAGCCGACGTTGATGACGATCTGCGATTCGGTTTCGCGGATCAGTGCCTTGGTCGCTTCCACGTCCAGGGCGTTCAGCGCATAGGCCTTGATCTCGCCGGGCTGCTTGAGACCGCCCTTGGCCTGCACGCTGTCGATGATGGCCTGGCATTTGGAGATGTTGCGCGACGCTATTGCAATGCGACCTAACTCGTCATTGTGTTGCGCGCACTTATGGGCCACCACCTTGGCAACACCTCCTGCACCAATGATCAGAACATTCTTCTTCAATTGTTTCACCTCCTGGGTACTGCGTTTTGGACAATTCTTACGTTGGAAATCGTAGGGTGGACGACGCTTCATCCGTCCACCGAACACCTGCGCCATGGTGGATGGGAAAAGCGTCATCCACCCTACGACAAGATCACGACAGACTGGAAAGGTAATCGTCGAACTCGAACTGGCGCGCCACCTCGACACTACCGTCGAGGTGTTTCACCACGATGGACGGCATTTTCAGACCGTTGAACCAGTTCTTCTTGACCATGGTGTAACCCGCCGCGTCGATGAACGACAGGCGATCACCGATCTGCAGCGGCTTGTCGAACTGGTACTCGCCGAAGATATCGCCGGCCAGGCAGGATTTGCCGCACACCATATAGGTGTGTTCGCCGTCATTCGGCGCCATCTTGGCGTTGAGGCGGTAGATCAGCAGGTCGAGCATGTGCGCTTCGATGGAGCTGTCGACTACGGCCAAGTGCTTGCCGTTGTAAAGGGTGTCGAGCACGGTGACTTCCAGTGAGGCGCTGAGGGTGATCGCCGCTTCGCCCGGCTCCAGATATACCTGCACGCCGTATTTCTCGGAGAAGGCTTTAAGGCGCGCGCAGAAGGCATCGATCGGATAGCCCTCGCCAGTGAAGTGAATGCCGCCACCGAGGCTGACCCACTCGACCTGAGCGATCAGGTGACCGAAGCGCTCCTCGATGGTGGTGAGCATCTTGTCGAACAGCTCGAAGCTGCCGTTCTCGCAGTTGTTGTGGAACATGAAGCCGGAAATCTGGCCCATGACCTGCTCGATCTTCACCGGGTCCCACTCACCCAGGCGGCTGAACGGACGCGCCGGGTCGGCCAGCAGGTAATCGGAGCTGCTCACCTGCGGGTTGACGCGCAGGCCGCGGATGGTGCCCTCGGTACGCTCGGCGAAACGCTCCAGTTGGCCGATGGAGTTGAAGATGATCTTGTCGCAGTTGGCGACCATCTCTTCGATCTCGTCGTCGGCCCAGGCCACGCTGTAGGCGTGGGTTTCGCCGGCGAACTTCTGCCGACCGAGCTTCAACTCGTAGAGGGACGACGAGGTCGTACCGTCCATATACTGCTGCATCAGGTCGAACACCGACCAGGTGGCGAAGCATTTCAGCGCCAGCAGCGCCTTGGCACCGGAGTTCTCGCGCACGTAGGCGATCTTCTCCAGGTTGACCAGCAGCTTCTGTTTGTCGATGAGGTAGTACGGCGTCTGGATCATCTCGTCGCCCCAGCAAGGTCAATCAATGGAGGTCTTTCGGGCACCTTAAAAAACTACCTGCGTTGCCATCGCTGCGTTAAAAACAGGCTCAAAATACTCATTTACTACTCGTAAAGTCGAACGCGACTCCGACCGTTTTTCGCCTGTTTTTGCCTTGCGCTGAAGGCCTCGCCTACGTTTTTAAAGGTGCCCTTTCAGCCCCCGGGAAAAAGTGGACGCGAATTGTGCCGATAACCGGCAAATATCGAAAGGGCATTGGAGATTTTTTGTACAACCGGTGATGACCGGAGTCTGGCCTGGCTGAGCGGAGACCCTACGGCCGAGCGGTTACAGTGATATGACCGGGCAAGGCCTGTCCATCACCTGCGCCTCCCCAGAGCGGACAAGACTGGTGCGGATCACATTGGCGCAACATCCGCAGCGCTCACTGTTGGCGAAACAGGCTCAGCAGATGCTCGGCGATGGCGCCGCGGATGGTGTCGATGCTCAAGCGCGAGCAGTGAGCGAGTTTGGCGGGATTGATGCGGTGCAAATGCAGTGATGGCATCCGCGCTTCGTACTCACGCAGATCGCCTTTCACCAGCACGGGCAGAAAATGTTCGCCGCGCGCTCGATAGCGCTCGATCAGTAGACGCAAGCCGGCCTGGAACGGCAATTCGCGCGAGGCAATCAGGCGCGACTCACCTGGCACCTTCATATATAGGCCGTCGAACCCCACCGCTTCACCAGGCAGGATATGCACGCCGGTGGGCTCCACCGCATCGGCGGGAATATCGTGAAAGGTGTCATGCCAGGCCATCTCGTCCGGCAGGATGGTGATACCGCCCTGCTCGTCGTGCGGTACCACGAAGCTGTAGTTGCTGTAGAGCTTCTCGACATAGCTGGAGTAAATGCACAGGCGGTTTTCGAAACGCCGCAGGAAAGCGATGGCCTGGGCACGGTCGGTAATGGCGTGCAGGTCCCAGTTCAGATCGCGCTGGTGCTGCAGCTCATGCCAACGGGCATCGACATTCAAGGCAAGGGCAGACATCAGGGGCTCCACAAACAGGTTCACGGCTAACCACGGCAGAAAGCGTGCCACCTCTCCAACCCAGGTTTTCTCGGCTTTTCAAACACTTGCCAGCGTTTCCCACGCACAGCCCGTCCCAATGTGCCGAATAGCGTCACCTGCCTCTGATCGATTCGGACTCAAACCCGGCATCCACCTTGCAGTACAATCGCTGCTTTTAACTTGCCTGGAACCGGCGCCTCGATGATCGATCCCAAGCGCGTATTGCGCGCCCTCGCCGAACACTGGACGTTGCTCGAACCGCTCTGCGAGCGTTTCGACGCCGGCACCCTGAGCCTGGTGGAGCTGCGCGGCCAGCTCACCGCGCAACTGCCCGACGCCACGCCCAGCGACACCACTGCGTTGCTCGACACCTGGATTCGTCTGGACATCCTGGTGCCGGTGGCCAAGAGCCCCAACCGTTTCGAGCTCAACGCGCAGATCCACGACTTTCTCGCGTACCTGCGCCGCGAGCACCGCCTGGGCCTGTGCCTGGAGATCGAAGCCTACCTGCGCCATCTGGAGCGCCTGGCCGGCTATATCAAGGACGCTTTCGAGGTGCGCGATGCCAACGACCTGGCGCGCCAGTTGCGCCTGCTCGACATGCGTGTGCGCGACGTATTGAAGAAACTGGCCAACGACGAACAGGCGCTGGTCAGCGTGGCCGACCGCGCCAAGACCTCGGATCGGCAGATTCCCCTGCGCCAGCGCTACGCCGAGGTGCTGGCCACCTGGGACGAATACGTCGAGCCGATGATCCAGCTGGTCGCCGCCGACGGTGCCTTCGAGCAGGGCGTGCGCCGCGTCGAACAGGTGCTGCTGCGCCTGCTCGGCGACCAGCAGCGCCTCGGCCAGTTGGTCGACGATGACCTGCTGCTGCGCACCCACGCGCGCATCCTGGAAATGCAGACCACCGCCCAGCTGACCCTGCGCAAGGCTCGCGAGCTGCTGCTGCCGCTACGCGAGGAAGCGCGCCGTCACAACGCCGTGACACGTGGCGCGGCACTGGCGCTGTCAGTGATCCGCAAGAAGGGCATCGACGCTGTGCCACAGGCCGCCATGCCGCTGTTCACTCGACCGCAGAGCAACTTCCTGGGCAGTGCCAGCCAGGTCGAAGCCTACGTCTATGCCCTGGCGCGTTTCGAAGCCAAGCCGGCGCATTTCCCCAAGGCCAGCGGCAGCCGCAAGGGCGGCGCGCCCAAGGCGCCGAAAACCGCGCGGGAAATGATCGAGCGCTGCGAACAGGCGCTGCCGCTGCCGGACCTGATGGCCTGGCTGCTGGAACAGGAGCCGGAAGGCGCTACCGACGAGCTGCTCTACTGGTTCTCGCGCCTGTCGCGCGAGTCACGCTTCCAGCGTGAACGCCTGGAGCGCCGCCCGTACCTGACCCGCGAACACGAGGTCAGCCTCAGCTCCTATGCCCTGCTCAAGACTCCGTAGGGTGCGCCGTGCGCACCATAACCGACGACCCGGTGCGCACGGCGCACCCTACTCGGCTCCACTAGCCAACGGATTGCCATGAACATCGATCTAAAAGAAATGACCCAGCTCGCGGCCGCCTTCCGCGACCTGTTCAAGGGCTACCACATCTCGCGCAGCGAGCCGGAGTGCTACGCCCAGCTGTCCAGCATGCAGGACCAGTACCGCGCGCTGTTCCGCGCCCTCGGTTTCGAGCTGGTGTGCGACCCGCGCGGTTTCTACTACTTCGTCCCCGAGCAGGTCGCGCCACAGGTGAACAAGACCGCCCAACGCCTGGCGCTGTTCACCTTCATTCTTGTGGAACATCTCGCTGACCAGGGCCGCGACCCGCTTTCCGTGCTCGACGGCGGCAGCATCGGCCGTGACGAGCTGCCGGCGCTGCTGGAGAAGTACCGCGACCTGTTCCTGCAGGCCGAGGTAACCACTTTCGAGGAGCTGGAAGACAAGATCATCCGCCGCCTCATCCAGCTCGGCTTCGCTGAGGACAGCAACGGCGTGTACCGCTTCCTGCCGCCGATGCACCGCTTCCTCGACGTCTGCCTGTCGGTGCAGCACGACCGCGACCTGGCCGCCAGCCTGCACAGCAGTGACCTGCCGCTGCCGGCGCCGGTACTGCTCGACGATGACGGCGATGCCGACACGACCGCGGCCATCGATATCGAGGAATCCGAGGAAGATGCCCTGGCCCGCGCCATGGCCGACGAACGCGCTGCACAGGAGATGGACGCATGAGCCAGGAACGCTACGGCATCCGCCGCTTCGCCCTGCTGAACACCGCCGGCTACAGCCTCGGCCTGTTCCCGCTGGAAAACCCGCTGTCAGTCTACGGCGCCAACAACCTGGGCAAGTCCGCCTCGATCAACGCCCTGCAGTTCCCGATCCTGGCGCGCATGTCGGACATGAGCTTCGGCAAGTACAGCCTGGAAGCCTCGCGCAAGTTCTACTTCGCCAGCGACACCAGCTACATCCTCGTCGAAGTCGCCCTGCCCCATGGCCCGCACGTGATCGGCGTGGCCGGTCGCGGCCCAGGTGGTGGCTTCGGTCACCAGTTCTTCGCCTACGCCGGCGAGCTGGATCTGGAGCACTATCAGCACAACGGCACCTGCCTGCGTCAGCGCGAACTGTTCAAGAACCTCGGCCAGGCCGGCATCACCGCCTACGAACTCAAGCCCGACGAACTGCGACGCCTGCTGGTCGGCGGCCACACCAGCATCCCGTTGGACCTGACCCTGATCCCGCTGCGCTCGACCAGCGAGCAGAGCCTAAAGACCTTCCGCGCGCTGTTCATCAACCTGCTGCACATGCGCGAGATCACTGCGGCGAAACTCAAGCAACTGTTCCTGGATGCCTTCGAGCACAGCCTGCGCTCCGGCAGCGTCGACTACATCGCCGCCACCGAAGAAGCCTTCCGCGATGTACGCCGTATGGAACAGGACTACCAGGCCCTGGTCACCGCCGGCCCGCTGATCGAGGCACTAGCCTCGGGCGTCACTCAGCGCGAGACGTTGCGTGGCAAGCTGCACCGCCTCTCGCCACTGCTCGACAACCTGCTGGGTACCTGGCACGACTACGCCGATGCGCGCAAGGAAGAGCTGGTGATCCAGGCCGAGCATTACCGCAACGAGCAGGACGGCCTGCAGAACGAACAGCGTGGCGGTACCAGTGAGCTGATGCGCCTGGAACGCGAGATCAGCGAGATCCAGCGCTGGCTCGGCGAGCTTTCAGTGCTGAAGAACCGCTTCGCCCTGGTGGACGATGCCAAGGTACTGGAAGAGCAACTGCTCGCCGCCAAGGACGCCCACGACGAACTGGCCGGCGCCCTGGCGCAATCACGCCAGTTCTCCAGCGAAGACCTGGACGAACGCCTGCGCGATCTGGAAAAACGCCTCAAGTCGGTCAAGCAGCAGCTCGATCACGCCGACAACAACAGCTACTCGCGCCTGCGCGAGGAATTCAGCCAGGCCGATGTCGACCGCCTGATGCGCCTGTTCAACGGCCAGTTGTTCAGCCTGCCGCTCGGCGAGAAAGGCATCCAGGCCGAAGGCGACGACTGGGTCAAGGCCGTCGAAGCGGTGCTCGATCGCTTCAAGGGCGATACCTTCGCCGTGCCGGGCCTGTCCATCGACCTCAGCCATATCGAGCCCCCGGCACTGCAGGCCCTGGCCGACCGCGCCGCCCTGCGTGACCAGAAGGATCGCCTGGAGCGCGAACTCAAGCAGCTCAAGACCCAGCAGTCGGTCGCCGCCGACCGCGCCGCCAGCAAGGCCCAGGCCGAAACCCTGTACCAGGCCGTGCTGGATGCACAGAAAGCCCTGGAAGACTTCCGCAAGAGTCAGACCCTGGCCGCCGAAGAGCCGCAGAAACTGGAGCGCCTGGCCGAGCTGGAAGGCGCCCAGGACGAACTCAAGCGCGCCAGCGACGCCTTCGCCGAGCGCGTGCAGCAGCTCTCCGCCAAGCTGCAGCTGGTCGGCCGTCAACTGGCCGACCTGGAAGCCAAGGAGCGTACCCTGGAAGACGCCCTGCGCCGTCGCCAGTTGCTGCCGGCCGACCTGCCCTTTGGTACGCCATTCATGGAGCCCGTCGACGACAGCCTGGACAACCTGCTGCCGCTGCTCAACGACTACCAGGATACCTGGCAGGCGCTGCAGCGCATCGACAACCAGATCGAGGCGCTTTACGCCCAGGTTCGCCTGAAAGGCGTGGCCAAGTTCGACAGCGAAGACGACGTCGAGCGGCGCCTGCAACTGCTGGTCAACGCCTATGCCCACCGCCAGGACGAAGCGCTGACGCTGGCCAAGGCGCGCCGTGCGGCGGTCACCGACATCGCCCGTACCTTGCGCAATATCCGCAGCGACTACGACAACCTGGAACACCAACTGGCGCTGTTCAACCGCGAGATCAACAAGCGCCAGGTCTCCAACCTGCAGAGCTTCCGCATCGTCCTGGCGCCGAACAAGGAAGCCCTGCGCCATATCGACCAGATCATCCACAGTGCCGGCCAGTACGAGGAAGGCGAGACCCTGTCAGTGTTCGACCTGTCGCAATCGGCCGATCAGGACGCGAAGAACGAGGAAGCCAAGGATTACCTGTCGCGCCTGGTGGCGGCCAACGGCAACCAGTTGGGCCTGAAGGACCTGTTCGAGCTGGCCTTCGAGATCACCAAGGTGCACGGCCAGCCGATCATCCATACCGACATTGATGGCGCCGCATCCAACGGCACCACCATGACCATCAAGGCGCTGACCAACATGTACCTGTTGCTGCACCTGATGGATCGCGAGCAGGCCGGGCGCGTGCGCCTGCCCTACTACCTCGACGAGGCCGCGGACATCGACGAACGCAACCAGCAGGCGCTGATCGAGACCAGCCTGCAGCTCGGCTTCGTACCGATCCTGGCCTCGGTCAAGCCACAGGTCTCGGCCCACGTGGCCATCGACCTGGAAGGCGGCAGCGGCCCCAACGGCATCTATATCGACGAAGCGGACTGGAAGTTCATCAAGCCGCGCGAAAGTGCCAAGGTCGAGGTGCCTCAGCAGGCCGAAGCGGTCGAACCAGCCTGACGGCCTGTCGCGGCTAAAGCCCCTCCCACGGTTCACACACCCGTAGGAGCGGTTTCAGCCGCGAGATTTTAAGAACCAGAAATGAAAGGGCCGCTCAATGCGGCCCCTTTCATTTCCATGGTTTGCAGTCCGTAGGGTGGATGTGGCTTTTCACATCCACCCTGACGGGCAGTGCATCGACCAAGCGCGCCCCTACTCCAGTACGATCTTCGGTGCCCACTGCATCCAGACATCCTGCGGCTCGTCGAACAGTGCAAACGTCTGCCCCGGCTGCGCCGGCCCACCCATCTCAGGATTGTTCGGCGTGGCGAAGGCGACGCCGCCCTCGAGCAGCGCCTCCAGCGATTCGGTGCGCACCTTCACGCCCTTGAACAGCCCAGCATCGACACCGATGCCACTGGCATTCCAGAAGCGGCTGCCCGAACGGACCAGCGGCGCATAACGCGGTTCGATCAGCACATGAATCAACACGCGATCCGAAGTCGGCCCCAGTTCGAAATCCACCACCTTGCCCACCGGCACCTCGCGGTAGCTGACGATCACCCCTGGTTTGATCGAACCACGCCGCGGCGCGCTCAGCACCAGGCGCAAGCCTTCCTCGCGCACGGCCTGATTAGGCGGACTGGCCAGTGCGGTGAATTCGGTACGGCGCGCGCCCTTCTGTGCCGAGGGCTGCACTTCAAGATACTGACCGCTGACCAGGGTGCCGAGATTCGCTGCGCGTGTCAGGCTCAGTTCCGGCTTCACCACCCAGAACTGCGTGCCTTCGCGAACGATACGCTCGGCCGCCTGGGTAATTCGCGCCCCCAGCACCACGCCCTGCAGATCGTCGGTTAGGCTCATGCTCTCCACCGTGCCAACCTCCAGGCCTTTATAGCGAATCGCCGTACCAGGCTGCAGACCGTCGCCGTTGCTGACCCGAATGCTGATCTGCTGCCCCGATTGCAGCGCACTCTCGCGATTGGCGTAAAGGGTAAAACGCTGCACCCGCCGATCGCTCCTGGCCGCTTGCGGCTGCGGCGTCTCGAAGGCGATGCCACCGGCCAGCAGGGTCTGCAGCGACTCGCTTTTCACCTCCACCCCCGACAGCCCGCCCTTGAGGGTAATGCCACTGGCATTCCAGAAACGGCTCGACGTGTTGACCAGATGGCTGTACTCCGGCTCGATATGCACGCCCAGTACCACCTGGCTGTCATCACGCGACAACTGAAAGCTCTGTACCGAGCCCACCTTGACCTGCCGGTAAAGGATCGGGCTCCCCACCTCCATCGACCCGAGTGCATCGCTGAACAGCACCAGATGCAAGCCCGGCGCCCCCAGATCCAGCGGCGGCGCCTTGGCCCGGGCCTCGAACTCGCGGCGCGGCGGATTGCCACTCTCGCCAGGGCGAATGGCGATGTAGTTGCCCTTGACCAGCGCCTCCAGACCGGTGATGCCGGCCAGCGAGATGGATGGTCTGACCACCCAGAAGTCAGTGCCTTCGACCAAGTAGTCCTCGGTACGCGGATCGAGCATCAGCTCCACCTGAGCGCCGCCCAGATCGGCATCGACCTTGAACGTCTTCATATGGCCGACCTGAATGCCCTTGTACATCACCGGCGTGCGTCCCGGCTCCAGCCCCTCGAAGTCGTGAAGCTTCAGCGAGACGCGGATACCCGCCTGTGCGGCGTCATAGTCCTCGTAGAGGCGGAAGGAAATGCTCGGGTCGGTGGCCGGGCTGTCCTTGCGGTGCTCAGGCGTGGCAAAGGCAATACCCCCGGCAACGATGCTGGCCAGCGACTCGGTACGCACCTTGACCCCAGACAGCCCGGCATCGATCGAAACGCCACTGGCGTTCCAGAAACGTGTGTGCTTACGCACCAGGCTCGCATATTGCGGCTCGATGAACAGCTTTATCTCAACCGTGCTCTGATCTTCGCCCAACACGTAGCTCTTCACCCGGCCGACCTGAATCTGCTTGTAGAACACCGGGCTATCCCTGCTCAACGAGCCCAGTCGCTCGGCCTTGAGCGTCAGATGCAGACCGGGCACGTCGTCTGCCAGCGGCGGCGCCTCGGGTAATGCCGTGTACTTCCGGGTCGGCTCGCCCTCACCCGGGCTAACCGCGATGTAGTTGCCGGATACCAGTGTTTCCAAACCGGTAATGCCAGCCAGGGTCACGCTCGGCTTGACCAGCCAGAAGCGCGTACCACTGAGCAGATGAGGCTCAGTCTCCTTGTCCATCTCCAGCGTGGCGATCACCCCACGTCGCTCTCCGCTGCGATCGAGCGTCAGCTCGGTGACCTTACCGATCGCGATCCCCTTGAAGATCACCTCGGTCTTGCCGACCTGGATGCCGGAGCCGTTCGCGAACAGCACCTGAATTTCAATGCCGGCCTGGGAATAGGCACGCCAGCCTAACCAACCCCCTATCGCCAGCGCGAGCAAGGGCAACACCCAAATGGCTGACCAGTTCGAAGCAGGACGCGTCTTGGCCAGAGGAAGGTCAGTCATGATCGGTTTCCGTGTTATCCCAGATAAGGCGAGGGTCGAAAGTCAGTGCTGCCAGCATGGTCAGTATCACCACACTGGCAAAAGCTGCGGCGCCGGCTCCAGCTTCGATGCTGGCCAGACTGCCAAAATTCACCACCGCCACCAGAATGGCGATGACGAAAATATCGAGCATCGACCAGCGGCCAATCCACTCGATGAAGCGGTACATGAGGATGCGCTGGCGCGCTGACATCGGCTGATGACGCTGCACCGAGTACAACAACAGCGCAATCCCCACCAACTTGAAAGTCGGTACCAGAATGCTGGCGATAAAGACCACCGCCGCAATAGGCAGCATGCCAAAGTGAATGAGCTCCAGTACGCCGCCCATGATAGTCGCAGGCGAACCCTTGCCAAGACTGTTGACTGTCATGATAGGCAGCAGATTAGCTGGGATGTAGAGAATCGCCGACGTCAGCAGCAAGGCCCAGGTTCTGATCAGGCTATTGGGCCGGCGGGCATGAATCTGGCCACCACAGCGGCTGCAGTACTGATGCTTGGCATCAACGTCGGCAGGATTGAGCTGATGGCACTCGTGACAGACCAGCAATCCAGCCTCAATCGCCCGCATGGATATCCTCCCCGGACAAGGCTTCCCAGATCTGATGCGGTGACATGGTCACCTCCAGCCAGACTTGCACCAGCAGCAGCGCGATAAAACAGAACAACCCCAGACCGAGGCTCAAGTCAGCCAGGTCCATCAACTTCACCATCGCCACCAGGATGCCCATCAGGTAGACCTCGAGCATTCCCCACTCACGCATGTCATGGTAGACCCGGTAGAGCAACAGACCGTAGCTACGACCGAAATCCATACGAATACTCAGCAGCACCAGCAGTTGGCAAAGCAACTTGAGCAGCGGAACGGCCATGCTGCTCAGGAACACCACAACAGCGATACCTTGCATGCCACTTTCATACAGGCCAATCACACCGCTCCAGACGGTGTCCTGCGAGGTCTGACCCAGCAGGTTGAGTTGCATGATTGGTAGGAAGTTAGCCGGGATATAGAGCAGCAGAGCAGTCAGTACCAGTGCCAGGCTACGCCGCACGACATGGTGACGATGGCTGAAAAGCTCATAACCGCAGCGAGGGCACTCGGCACTTTCCCCGTCCCGCAACATCGGCTTGCGCATCAACAGATCGCACTCATGACAGGCGACCAACTGCTCGATCGGCAAGGATGACAAGGAAGGATCGGGCGGCGAGTCAGACATGAAAGTCCCCTGCAGAATTCGCGCATTCTAACCGAGCGGAGCCAAACGCCGACATACCGTAGGGTGCGCCGTGTGTTCAGCCGGGGGACATGGTAAACACCTGTCGGGGGACATGGGTAACAGGTTGATGATCATGTTGCCCGTTGCCTCAGGTCTATCTGACGTAGCGTTTTACGGATGAAAACCACATCGTACGGATGAAAACCACATCGTAGACGCCATCTTCGGCGGTAGGGCGGAT
>NZ_JACKQK010000011.1:0-260398 GCF_014892995.1 Pseudomonas sp. EggHat1 | reverse complement strand
CAACCACTTGCGCCTTCAATCAGAACTTCTTCTCTCCAGCGGGAGGCGCATTCTACAGCGTTCAAAACCGCTGTCAACCACCTCTTTCAAACCGCTTTCGATCCATTCGACCGAAGCATCAACAGGATCAAACCACCACCCTGTCGACCGGCGCGCATTCTACACGCCTCACCTCGCTTTGCAACCCCTTTTTTAAACTTAACTTATTGATTAACAAGAAGTTTTTGAAGAGCTTCATCGCTGAAGTGGCGCGCATTCTACATCAGCACGGCGAGCTGTAAACCCCTGACATGCAAATAATTGCGTAAAACGGATCAACCGCCCTCCCATCTATATATGAAGGCTCAGATCACTCCTGCTTCGCGCAACTCGGCAATCTGCATTTCACTCATGCCCAGCAACCTCTGCAGCAGGCTATCGGTATGCTGACCCAGCAGTGGCGGAGCAGAACGATAGGCTACCGGCGTAACGGATAGTCGCAGCGGACTGGCGACCTGCGGCGTGCTGCTGCCCAGGGCATTGGGCAGATCGAGACGCAAACCGCGCGCCTGCACCTGAGGATCGGCAAACACCTGCTGCAGATCGTTGATAGGCCCACAAGGCACGCCGGCCTTTTCCAGCAACTCGATCCACTGCGCAGTGGTCTTGAAGACCGTGGCCTGACGCAACAGCGGGATCAGCTCGGCACGATGGGCAACCCGGGCCTTGTTAGTGACAAAGCGTGGGTCATCGGCAAGGTTCGCAATACCCGCCACTTCACAGAACTTGCGGAACTGCCCGTCGTTACCCACCGCGAGGATGAAGTTGCCGTCGGCACTGGGAAAATCCTGGTAGGGCACGATATTGGGATGGGCATTGCCCAGGCGCGTTGGTGATACACCTGTCGTCAGGTAGTTCATGGCCTGATTGGCCAGGCAGGCGACCTGCACATCAAGCAAGGCCACATCTATATGCTGACCCACACCGGATTGCTCACGCTGATTCAGCGCGGCCAGCACACCCACAGTCGCGTAGAGACCAGTGAGGATATCGGTCAGGGCCACGCCGACCTTCATCGGGCCGGCACCCTCCTCGCCTTCCGGGCGCCCAGTCAGGCTCATCAGCCCGCCGAGCCCCTGGATCATGAAGTCGTAACCGGCACGCTTGGCATAGGGGCCGGTCTGACCGAAGCCGGTGATGGAGCAATAGACCAGACGCGGGTTGATCGCCTTCAGCGACTCGTAATCCAGACCATAAGCCGCCAGGCCGCCGACCTTGAAATTCTCCAGCAGCACATCGCACTGCGCGACCAACTCACGCACCAGGCGCTGGCCTTCTGGCTGGGTGAAATCCAGGGTCAGCGACTGCTTGTTGCGATTGGCGCTCTGGAAGTAGGCCGCCTCACGCGAATCATTACCCTCGGCATCCTTTATATAAGGAGGCCCCCAATGCCGGGTGTCATCCCCACTGCCTGGTCGCTCGACCTTGATCACCTCGGCACCGAGGTCACCGAATATTTGGCCGGCCCAGGGGCCAGCCAGCACGCGGGACAGATCGAGCACACGGATATGCGACAGAGCACCGGACACGGGCTTCTCCCTAGGGTGCGCCATGCGCACCATGGATCGTAAGAAAGGCGTATGCCTTTAGAAGAAGGCCTGGATGCCGGTCTGCGCGCGACCGAGGATCAGCGCATGCACGTCATGCGTACCCTCATAGGTGTTGACCACCTCGAGGTTGACCAGGTGACGGGCGATGCCAAACTCATCGCTGATGCCGTTACCGCCAAGCATGTCGCGCGCCATGCGGGCGATATCCAGCGCCTTGCCGCAGCTGTTGCGCTTCATGATCGAGGTGATTTCCACCGCAGCAGTGCCTTCGTCCTTCATTCGTCCGAGGCGCAGGCAGCCTTGTAGAGCCAAGGTGATCTCGGTCTGCATGTCGGCCAGCTTCTTCTGGATCAGCTGATTAGCCGCCAGCGGCCGGCCGAACTGGTGGCGATCGAGCACGTACTGGCGCGCGGTGTGCCAGCAGAACTCGGCGGCGCCCAGTGCGCCCCAGCTGATGCCGTAACGGGCGGAGTTCAGGCAGGTGAACGGGCCGCGCAGGCCGCGTACATCAGGGAAGGCGTTCTCTTCGGGGCAGAACACGTTGTCCATGACGATCTCGCCGGTGATCGAGGCGCGCAGACCGACCTTGCCGTGAATCGCCGGAGCGGAAAGACCTTCCCAGCCCTTTTCCAGCACAAAGCCACGGATCTCGCCAGCATCGTCCTTGGCCCAGACCACGAAGACATCGGCAATCGGGCTGTTGGTGATCCACATCTTGCTACCGCTCAGGCGATAGCCGCCGTCGACCTTCTTGGCGCGCGTGACCATGGAGCCCGGATCGGAGCCGTGGTTCGGCTCGGTCAGGCCGAAGCAACCGATATACTCGCCACTTGCGAGCTTGGGCAGATACTTCTGCTTGGTCGCTTCATTACCGAACTCGTTGATCGGCACCATCACCAGCGAGGACTGCACGCTCATCATCGAGCGGTAACCGGAGTCGATACGCTCCACTTCACGGGCGATCAGGCCATAGCACACGTAGTTCAGGCCACTGCCACCATAGGCCTCAGGAATGGTCGCACCCAACAAGCCGGTTTCGCCCATTTCGCGGAAGATCTTCGGATCGGTCTGCTCATGACGGAAGGCTTCCAGCACGCGGGGCGCCAGCTTGTCGTCAGCGAACTGCTGGGCGCTGTCGCGCACCATGCGCTCTTCTTCAGTCAGTTGCTGATCCAGCAGCAGCGGGTCGATCCAGTTGAAGCTTGCCTTGGCCATTACGAAAACCTCGAAGCAGTGTGTGAGCGGTCGATCCAGACGACCCGGAATGACATTGATCCTAGGCCGGCTTCGAGCAGAGGACAAACGCAGAATTTGCACAGACCTGTGCTTTTCCCTCACTCCGAGATAGTTTATTCACCTAGATTTATCGCTTACGAGTGAGGCTTTTGCATACATGCGTCGCAAGATACCCAGCACCGCCGCCCTGGTCGCCTTCGAATCCGCCGCTCGCCACCAGAGCTTTACCAAGGCCGCCGACGAGCTGAACCTGACGCAGAGCGCGATCTGCAGGCAAATCGGCGGCCTGGAGAGCTTTCTCAATGTCGAGCTGTTTCGCCGCTCCCGGCGCGGCGTGGTGCTGACCGAAGCGGGCGTCGCCTACAGCCGCAAGGTGTCAGCGCAGCTCGATGCAGTGGAGCGCGACACCCTGGCACTGATGGGCAACCAGGGCACCACCAGCATAGAACTGGCAGTGGTACCGACCTTTGGCACGCAGTGGCTTCTGCCACGTTTACGTGCCTTTCAGCAGCTGCACCCGGAGGTGACGGTGCACCTGACCAACCGCACCCGCCCCTTCCTGTTCGCCGACACTCACTTCGATGCCGCAATCTATTACGGTGACGCCGAATGGTCGGGCACCGAAGCCCATTTCCTGATGCATGAGCACCTGCTGCCGGTGTGCAGCCCGGCGCTGCTAGGCGATGCCCCAGTCGACGCCGAACGCATCGCCAACTTGCCGCTGCTGCAGCAGACCACACGCCCCTATGCCTGGCGGCAATGGTTCGCCGCCCAAGGCATGAGTGTGGCCCGCGACATGACAGGCCCGCGACTTGAACTGTTTTCCATGCTGGCGCAGGCCGCTCAACATGAAATGGGCATGGCCCTGATCCCGCCCTTTCTGATCCAGCGCGAACTGGAGGAGGGCAGCCTGGTAATTGCCCTCGACCGCGCCGTGCCAAACAACGATCGCGCCTATTACCTGATGGTGCCGGAACGCAAGGCCGAGTCGGCGGCACTGAAGGCCTTTCGAGACTGGCTCCTGGCCCAGGCCGATGCCTACCGGGGCGCATGATCATCGCCGGAGCAAGATCGCTTTTAGCCCGCAGCGAATAGTTACGCCCAGAAACAGAACCCGTAGCGAGCAAGCGGTCACACTACATATGTCTTTCCAGGAAAAGTGCCCAGCAACCACTACTTTCGGGCTATAGCACTATTTTGAACGGATCGTTCGTTACTCTCCACACGCCTTCCGATTCGACCAGCGGTCATCCTGCGCGTGACTGCCTATACTGCCCTACAAGCTGCGCAGAACCTGCTACCAGCCTTAACCTGCGCGGGCTGCGGGCAGTATAAAAATCCCTCATAGACCCATTACTTGTAGTAATGCATTTTTTTTACTCCATAACTTCTTGTAAGGGTTTGCGTTCAATTGCACAATCGCCGCGCTCGCCACCTCCGGCGGGTTATGTGCTGATCCCCAATCGCCGGCGCACCAGCGCAGTGCCCCGGTTCACAAAAAAGATCACGCAGGAGATTAGAAGTGCACATCGGTGTTCCTCTCGAAACCCATGCCGGGGAGACGCGGGTTTCCGCGACCCCAGAGACCATCAAGAAGCTGGTCGGCCAAGGTCATCAGGTGACCGTCCAGACCGGCGCCGGCATCAGCGCCAGCATTCCAGACAGCGCTTACGAGGCTGCTGGCGCGACCATTGGCAACGACTCTGCCGCGTTTGGCGCAGACCTCGTGCTCAAGGTGGTCGCGCCGACCGAGGCCGAGCTCGCTCATATGAGAGCCGGGGCCGTGCTGGTTGGCATGCTCAACCCGTTCTGCAACGACACCATCGCGCGCATGAACGCTCGCGGCGTCACTGCTTTCGCCCTGGAGGCTGCACCGCGCACCTCCCGCGCGCAGAGCCTCGACGTGCTGAGCTCGCAAGCCAATATCGCCGGCTATAAAGCCGTGCTACTGGCAGCTCACCACTACCCACGCTTTATGCCGATGCTGATGACTGCTGCCGGTACCGTTAAGGCCGCGCGTATTTTGATTCTCGGTGCCGGTGTTGCCGGTCTGCAGGCCATCGCAACGGCCAAACGCCTTGGTGCGGTTATCGAGGCCTCCGATGTGCGTCCTGCCGTTAAAGAGCAGATCGAGTCGCTCGGCGCCAAGTTCGTCGACGTGCCATTCGAGACCGATGAAGAGCGTGAGTGCGCCCAAGGCGTGGGCGGTTATGCCCGCCCCATGCCGGCCTCGTGGATGGAGCGTCAGGCCAAGGCCGTGCATGAGCGCGCCAAGCAGGCCGATATCGTCATCACCACTGCACTGATTCCGGGCCGTAAAGCACCGACTTTGTTGCATGAAGCCACCGTCACCGAGATGAAGCCTGGCTCCGTAGTGATCGACCTTGCAGCTGCGCAAGGCGGAAACTGCCCGCTGACCGAGGCCGACAAGGTGGTGGTCAAGCACGGCGTGACCTTGGTCGGCCACACCAACCTGGCCGCACTGGTACCGGCGGATGCCTCCGCCCTGTACGCACGCAACCTGCTGGACTTCCTCAAGCTGGTGATCGACCAGGAAGGCCAGTTCCAGCTCAACCTCGAAGACGACATCGTCGCGGCCTGCCTGATGTGCAATGCCGGCGAAGTCGTGCGCAAGAACGGCTAAGGAGTAGGGACATGGATCTGATTTCCGACGGCATCTACAACCTGATCATCTTCGTGCTAGCCATCTATGTCGGCTACCACGTGGTGTGGAACGTCACCCCAGCTCTGCACACCCCGCTGATGGCCGTGACCAACGCCATCTCGGCGATCGTGATCGTCGGCGCCATGCTGGCTGCCGCGCTTACCGTCACCCCGCTGGGCAAGACCATGGGCACCCTGGCGGTGGCCCTGGCCGCGGTCAACGTGTTCGGCGGCTTCCTGGTAACCCGGCGCATGCTGGAAATGTTCAAGAAGAAGGCCCCAAAGGCCCAGGTGGAGAAGTAATCGATGAGCATGAACCTGATCACTGTTCTCTACCTCGTCGCCTCGGTGTGCTTCATCCAGGCGCTCAAGGGCCTGTCGCACCCGACCACGTCGCGGCGCGGCAACCTGTTCGGCATGATCGGCATGGCTATCGCCGTGCTGACCACAGTTGGCCTGATCTACAAGCTCGGCAGCGAGTTGGCCGTTCAAGGCCTGGGCTTCGTCATCGTCGGCCTGCTGGTCGGTGGCAGCATCGGCACCATCATGGCCAAGCGCGTCGAGATGACCAAGATGCCGGAACTGGTCGCCTTCATGCACAGCATGATCGGTCTGGCCGCCGTGTTCATCGCCATTGCCGCCGTCGTCGAGCCGCAGTCGCTGGGCATCGTCGCCGCGCTGGGTGATGCGATTCCATCCGGTAACCGCCTGGAGCTGTTCCTCGGGGCTGCCATCGGCGCCATCACCTTCTCCGGTTCGGTGATCGCCTTCGGCAAGCTGTCGGGCAAGTACAAGTTTCGCCTGTTCCAGGGCGCGCCGGTGGTTTTCAAAGGCCAGCACCTGCTCAACCTGGCCGTCGGGTTGGCCATTCTCGGTCTGGGCCTGGTCTACACCTTCACCGGCGACATCACCTCGTTCGCCATCCTGGTGGCGCTGGCGTTCGTCATCGGCGTGCTGATCATCATCCCTATCGGCGGCGCCGACATGCCGGTGGTGGTGTCGATGCTCAACAGCTACTCGGGCTGGGCCGCCGCCGGTATTGGCTTCTCGCTGAACAACTCGATGCTGATCGTCGCCGGTTCGCTGGTCGGCTCTTCGGGCGCCATCCTCTCGTACATCATGTGCAAGGCGATGAACCGCTCGTTCTTCAACGTCATCCTCGGCGGCTTCGGCGCCGATGCAGATACCGGTGCAGCCAGCGGCAGCCAGGAGCAGCGCAGCGTGAAGTCGGGCTCTTCCGACGACGCCGCGTTCCTGCTGACCAACGCCGACACCGTGGTCATCGTGCCCGGCTATGGCCTGGCCGTAGCCCGTGCCCAGCACGCACTGATGGAGCTGGCGGAAAAACTGACCCACCGCGGCGTGACCGTGAAGTATGCGATCCACCCGGTCGCCGGGCGTATGCCTGGCCACATGAACGTGCTGCTGGCCGAGGCCGAGGTGCCTTACGAGCAGGTGTTCGAGATGGAGGACATCAACTCCGAGTTCGGCCAGACCGATGTGGTGCTGGTGCTCGGCGCCAACGACGTGGTCAACCCGGCAGCGAAGAACGATCCGAAGTCGCCGATCGCCGGCATGCCGATCCTCGAGGCCTACAAAGCCAAGACCGTGATCGTCAACAAGCGCTCGATGGCCAGCGGCTATGCCGGCCTGGACAACGAACTGTTCTATATGGACAAGACCATGATGGTCTTCGGCGACGCCAAGAAGGTCATCGAGGATATGGTTAAAGCCGTGGAATAAGGCCTGACCAGTCAGACAAGAAACCCGGCCATTCGCCGGGTTTCTTGTTTATGAAGCCAACAAAAAAGCTGATTTCCAGGTCAATCATCGCAACAGATCAATTCCAAACTGTACTGCTTTAAATGCCAAGATAAATGGGTTGCACCTAGTGAATAATCTCGCAAAAATCGGTTGCACCCAGTCTTTTCACTTATGGCCAGTACAGTAACGTCGATTCCTGACCGAACAGTTACAAAGCAACCTATCTAATAGCACAACAATTTCATCCAGCTGTGACTACTGAGCCACTCCTGCGCTCGGGATAATTTGCCCATCGAAAGCAAACACCAGCGCCGCCACAAGCGGAAGGATGACCACCATGGAACGTACCCTCAGTTCCGCCCTGCTTCAAACTCACAGCGTTGCCAGCGACAAATCGGCCTGGCTGCTCCGCGTTATCGCCACCCTCAGCCTGTGGCAGCGCCGCATCGTCAGCCGTCGTCAACTGGCTCGACTGGATGCACGCCTGCTCGCTGACGCCGGCATTAGTGAAAATCAGCGTTACGTCGAACTGCAGAAGCCGTTCTGGCGTTAACACCCCGCTTTGCTCCATCCCAATCTGGGATCTTCTGAGAGCTCCACCGTCTCTGCTGCGGTGGGGCTTTCGTTTTATCTGCAACAGTCATCGCCTCAGCGAGCAGTACAGTTGCCATAAAGCCGCCACTGCCCCCGCACAATTCCCTTCAGTTGTATCTGCTCGCTTACGAGCACTTGCGAGAACATGAGCTGCCACCCTTGTCTCTCGACAGGAGAACGCCATGGACCGCACTCACGAACCGCTCTCGCAACCTGCACACGGCAAGTCCCTGCACTGGCTCGGCCTGTATTCGACGCCGCGTCACTGGCAACGCAACCGCCGCACCCGTCGGCAGCTTGCTTTGCTCAACGAGCAACAACTGGCTGACGCCGGCATCAGCACAGCGGAGCGTGAACAGGAACTGGCCAAGCCCTTCTGGCGCTGAACCAGCCATGGAGCGGGAAACCGTGTTGGGCTAAGCTGCGGATGCGGGCAGAACAGCGCCCCGCCCTACCGGAGTGACCCCCTATGCACCTGAAGACATCCCTGATTGCAGCGCTCCTTTCATTAGGACTGGCAGGCACCGCCTGCGCCAGCAGCCTGGTCGCGACGACCGATACCCTGGGAGGCGCCCTGGCCGGCACCGCCGAGGGCACCTCTGACGCGACCAGCTCGTTGCGCGACATGAAACAGCTGCGCGCGGCCCGCGATGACGCCGCCAGTTTCGTCGCCAGCGCTGGCGCGATCCGCAGCGCACGGCTCGAAGCGGCCCTGGCGCACATTCGCCGTCATGATGCCGAGTTGGCGACGGCAGATGACCTGACCCTCGCTCAGGCCATCCTCAGCCTGTGAAAACTTTGCACACGTCTATCACTCGGCTCGCTGCTGACCGGGGCTGCCTGGCCCCGTAAACTTCGCCTACCTGCCAGGTCGCGGGGAACCGCGCCGGCCTGTCCACGTCAAATCGTCCGTTCTGCAGTTCTCGGAGCTCCTTATCATGCGTCGCTCATTCGTCATCGCCGTTGCCGCCTGCGCCCTGTTCAGCGGTATCGCTCAGGCGCAAACCGTGGTCGCCACCAGCAACATCGTGGTGCGCGCCCTGGATCGCAGCATCAACTTCACGTCCGACACCACCACCTCGCTGCGCGATATGAAGGCCGTGGTGCAAGCCCGTGACGACGCTGCCAGCTTCGTCGCCAGCGCCGGTGAGATTCGCGGTGCGCAGTTGGAAGCCGCGCTGCAGACCATCCGTCAGCAGTTGCCGCAAGCGCAGGCTGCCAGCGATCTGCAACTGGCCGAAGCCATTCTCGCTCTGTGACCCACCTCGCCGCCTGGTGCTGCGGCGCGCTGCTGGCGATGGCCACAGGCTTCGCCCAGGCGCAGCTGCGTCTGACGCTGGACGACAGCGCTCTAGGCGCAGCCGAACGCCAGGCGAGCCAGGCCCTGCTGGACGAAGCGATAGCCGCATTGCCCCCGCGCTTCGTCCAGCAACTGGACCGAGAAGTGAGGGTCAGCTGGCGCGCCGGGCTGCCCTCGGAGATCTACGGTCAGGTCGGTCGCTTCAGCGGCATCGAGCTCAACGCCGAGCTGCTGCCGAAGCTGGTCGATGGCTCGGCTGCAGAAAATCGCACCGATCGCCCGCACGGCACCCAGCGCCAGGAGTTGCTGGCCACGCTGCTGCATGAGCTGACCCACCTCTACGACCGCGCCCGTCTCTGGCCTGTCGCCGAACGCCGCCACATGAGCCAGTGCCGACAACGCGCCAGTTCAATGGGTCCGATTGGGCTGCCGGAGGACTGTCGTGGCCAGACCGAGCGACGTTTTACCCTCAGCGACGATCCCCGTCTGCTCGATCTGGCCGGCTGGCCGCAGCGGGTCGGCCGGCGTGGCGCGCGCGACCTGGACAACGGCCAGGTCGCACGCAGCCCGGACAGCTACGAGCTGACCAATGCGCTGGAGTTCGTCGCGGTCAACCTCGAATACTTCCTGCTCGACCCCAGCTACGCCTGCCGCCGCCCCTCGCTGGCGCGCTATTTCCGTGAGCACTTCGACTGGACGCCGCCCAGCGAGAACTGCGCCAACGACTATCCCTACCTCAATGCCGGGCGCGACTTTGCCTTGCAGCCACTGGGACGCCTCGATCCTGAGCGCGTTTATGAGGTCGACTACCTGCTCGCTGAAGCCAACGATGCCTGGATGAGCCGCTGGGGCCACAGCATGCTGCGCCTGGTGGTCTGCGCACCGGGCCGGCCACGTGGCCCGGACTGCCGCCTGGATCTCGACCACCACCTGGTGCTGTCCTACCGTGCCTTCGTCGGCGACCTGCAACTGTCGAGCTGGGATGGCCTGACCGGCGTCTACCCCTCACGCCTGTTCGTCCTGCCGCTGGAGCAGGTGATCGATGAATACACCAAGGTCGAGCTGCGCAGCCTGGCCTCGGTACCGCTTCGCCTGTCGCGCAACGAGGTCGAACAACTGGTGGTACGCGCCGCCGAACAGCACTGGAGCTATGACGGCGACTACTACTTCGTCTCCAACAACTGCGCGGTGGAAACCCTCAAGTTGCTGCGCAGCGGCACCGCCAATCCGCGTCTGCACGCACTCGACAGCATCCTGCCCAATGGCCTGCTGGAACTGATGGATGCTCGCGGGCTGGCCGACACCACAGTGCTCGACGACCCGCGCGAGGCGCTGCGTCTGGGCTATCGCTTCGACTCCTTCCGCGAACGTTACCAGGCCATGTTCGCCGTGCTGCGCCAGCGCCTGCCCATCCAGCAGGACAGCGTCGAAGCCTGGCTGGAACAGTCCGCACAGGCGCGCCGCCAGTGGTTCGACGAGGCAGACCTGCGTGCCAGCGCCGCCCTGCTGCTGCTCGAACAGGCTGCCCTGCGCCGGCAATTGCTGCTGGCGCAAGACGAACTGAAACGCCGCTACCTGACCGGCCGTGCTGCTGGCGACCCGAGCCTGAACAAGGCTGGCGCCGCGCTGGAACAAATTCTTGCAAACAGCGGCTTCCTCAGCCGCCCGGCCGAACTGCTCGAAGGCGGTTACGGCTTGCCACAACAGAAGGAATGGCAGCGCCTTGAAACCAGCAGCCGTGAGCGCCAGCAGCAACTACGCCAGCTCAGCGATGAGCTCGATGGCGAAGTGCGCAACCTGCTGCAACCCGAGCGCCTGACCGAACTGGAGGCCAACGAGGCCAACCTGGTCGCATTGGGCCAACACCTGCGCGCGCTGCACAAGGCCAGCGGTGGGTTGCAGCTACCCTGAATCAGCTACCCAGCAGCTTGCCCATCGAAGGCAGACCCAGTTGCTGCAGCGGATTCGCAGGCGCCTGTTGCTGAGGCTTGAAGCGACCAATCGCCGATTCGCACTGAGCCAACAAGCCTTTGCTCGTAGTGTTTTGGCATGATTGATAGGCCTGTTGCGCCTGGACGACCCGCTCGCCTTGCAGGTGCACGGAAATCTCCAGTGGCGTCATCAGTTGATTGCCCCAATGTGCCTGACCGCGCTGCAGATAGCGCTCGGCCTGAGCCTGCCGGTCGAGACTGAGCGACAACGTGATGATCTGGTCATAGCTGGAGAGGGACGCATACTGCCATTCGCTTTCTGGAACCTGCTCCAGATTGGCGAGTGCATCCTTGTACCGTCTTTGCTGAACCGCCAGGACGAACTGCAAGGTTTGCGCACGCATGCTCCTGGCAGCCGGTCCGCTCGCCACTTCCTTGGCCAACTGGCGCGCCTCGCTCAGATCGCCCTTGTCGAGGGCCTTGGTCGCACGGTTGATCAGCACCTGTCCGGCGAGAATCTTGCCACTCTGACCACCAAGGAGCTGCCGCTGATAACTGGCAAGCTGTGGGCTTCTGCGTCGCTCGCTGCGATACTCGCTGGCGATATAACGCATCAGCGCCTCCTCCCGCTGGGCAGGCAACTGGTGGGTCTTGCCAAAGTCCGTCCATACATCCACGGCTGCCAGCTGCGCAGCGGTCACCCCGCTCTGGATACCCTGCTCGAGCAGACCGCCGATGCCCTTCTTCTGCATCGCCTGGCTGAACAGCTGTTTCTGCATGGCCTGATAGCGCTGCAACTGGCTGACATTACTACCCTCGAAGCTTTGTAGCCGCTGGATGCCATGTACCGCACCACGCGGAGAGTAACCCGCACGACTGAGCAGATCGACGGACAGCAAATCAGCCTCATCCTCCTGAGCACGCGTCCAGCTGCTGTTCCAGAAATTGTCGGATACCGCCTTGAGCAGAGTGCCTGACAGGCTGCTTTGCACGATTGTCTTGCCCACTGCGTCGGGATCACCCACAACCAGTTTGCGTGACGTACCGCTCTTCTGGCTTTCCAGCCCGGCCACCGTAACGCCCAGGCTGACCGCCGTTACCGATGCATCCAGCAACTTCTTCTGCTGATTGAAGAAATGCTCGCGATCGAGGTGTCCCAGCAGCAAGTGAGCCGCTTCGTGGCCGAGCATCGCCGCTAGTTCGTCCTCGCTCTCGATGGCCTGTAGAGTGCCTAAGTTGAGGTAGATGACATTTTCTGCGGTAGCGCGCGCGCCAAAACTCTCCGAAGCGCTGAAACGCACTTTGATGTCTGGTTTGGCATGCGGCCAATGGGCCAGCATACGGCTCAGCACCTGATCGCAGTAAACCTGCAGCTCCGGGACCTGAAAGCTTTCGACTTGGGCCATCTGCTCGGTCAGGTCTACCTTGCCGAACCCGCGAATCTCATCCGGATCGCTGGCACCGGCCAATCGATCAACCAGAGCATTATTCAACCAGGGGCTGTTGGTCACCGGCTGCAGTGCCAGCGGGCGAGCACGCGGACTGTCAATGAACTTGCCTTCAAGTGGCACATTGCCGGTCGACGGCATCTGCTGGCATCCGATCAACAGCGAACAGGCAATTGCCAATGTCATTTCCTTACGCATGAATACTCCCTGATTCACTTGCCGCAGGCCTTCGAATAGCCCATCACCGCATTGGTCTTGCTGTCTGCCAGAAGGCTGGTCTCGGCGACCTTGCGGCAATCGAAGGCAACTGTCTTACCGTGATTGAGCTTCACATCCAGCGGATCAAGCCAGACCTGACGCTCGCCAACGGCGATCAGCAGCAGATTCTTGGCTTCGCTGAAGCTGATCACCTGCACGTCTGGAACAGGGAGCTGGTCACGGCTCATATCGCCGAGAAACTCGCCCTGCTCGTCATACAGCGCGACCTTTTCCAACGGGTAACCAATAATTTTCAGCGGCTCCTGCGCCCATGCCGACACGCTACACAGCAACAGCCCGAATACTGTGGCTCTGAACATTGCTAGATCTCCCTTTCAGTTGACGTGCGACCCCTGCGCTGGTGCCACCACTCGGCAACCCTGGCCTCCCCCAGGTAGGCGTAGAACAGGCCGATCATCAGCAGCAGTCCCAGCCAGTCGAATGGCGCGATATGTAGCCAGCGCGCGAGATAGAAACTGGTCAGCAATGCGAGACTGCTGAGCAGAACGAACCAGAACAGGTAATGGCTTGCACAGCGATAGAGGCGCCCACCCTTGGCTGGTGGTTGTGACGGAATCCAGAGCGCCACCAAGCCTGCCAGCAGCAGCAAGGCGATCTCCAGCCAGTCGCTCAAACTGATACCAAGCCAACCATCTGGCGCCGCTCGCCAGTAGCTGTGTCCCTGCGTCAGCAGGTTGTCCAGAGCCATCGCATGCACGTATACGCCCGGCAACAGCCCCTGCACCGGGCTGCTGACAAAATCCGGGATGCCGCGGATATGCGCCCCCAACAGCACATGCTTGCCACGCAAGACTTCGGCGACACTCGGGTCACGCAACTGATTGGCATACAGGGTGCGGGTGTAGGGACAAGGCTGTGGTCGCTCAACCTCACTGGCGATGCGCTGCGAACGGAATGCATCGGCGGCCAGCATACTGAACACCTGCCCCCAATCCCCCCGCTGCCCACGCACATCACAACCGGTCAGGTCGACGAAGTCCTGCATACCCGCGTCGCTCCAGTAACCCCAGCGCACCAACAGCGGTGCATCGAAGCCTTCCTGGGGGCAGTCCCACTCCAGGCAAGCCGCCTGGTACAACTGCAACGCAGGCGTGCGCAGTGTCCCCTGCGGGCTTGGCAAAAGTAGCGGATAGCGCTCGCCATAGCCGCTCCAATGGGTCGGAGCGGTGTTCGCCATGGCGGCGAATTCGGGCAATACCAAAGAGCGGCCCTGCTCATCGTGGTAATCGGCAAGAATCAGCGGCACGCCCTGCTCGCGAAAGCTGCTCAAGACCCGTTGCAGGCTCTCGGTGGGACCGCCGTCGTAGCGTCGCTGGGTGTATAGCAGGTCAACGAATAGTGACTTGGGCTGATAGCTGAGCAACTGCCGCAACAGGCGCGCCTGCTCGCCATAACGCAACGGCCAGCTAGCACCCAAGTCTGTCAACGCCTGATCATCGATCAGCACCACTACCACGTCTTCCTGCCCAGCCTCAGGGTAGAAAGGCGCCAGCATGCGCAACAGCCAGGTTTCGCTATGACGGTCGGAGGCATCGCGCAGACCGAACGGATTGAAGAACGCGACGAAGAGCATCAATAGCAAACCCAGAGCAGCGCCAGGTTTGTTGAGCAATGGAGCAAGAAAAATTTGCCTGAGGCGCATCCCTGAAAGCACAAGAACATCCTTGATATAGCCTGGCGCAGAAATGTGACACAGCTCACAAGCAAAGCAAACAAGAATTTGACATCAAAATAGTGGCACTCAACCCGACAGCTACCTGCTCACGGAATGTCCTCTTCGTCTTCTCGTGGCAATTGCTCGTCCAATCGCAGCCAAGGCAGCCGGCTGCTCACCCAGATATGTCGATCCGCCGGGGCCTGCTCCGGTTCGTCCAGCGTGGCGACGGTCACATCCAGCGTGTTCGGGCTGAGCGAAGTGAACAACGTCAGATGCGCGCCGCAGTCACCACAGAAGTAGCGCGTGCAGCTGGCCGATGAGGCGAAAGCCTTCGGCGTGCCGCGCAGCCAGTGAAATGCCTGGCGCGGCACCGTGACCCAGGTGGTGAGAATGCCGCCGCTGCTGCGCCTGCAGATCGAGCAATGACAATGAGCGATGTCCGTCAGCGGCGCATCGACCCGATAGCGCAGTGCGCCGCACTGGCAGCCGCCCTGATGTTCGACCTTCATCCTGCCTCCGCCTTGCATTGCCCCGCGCCGCTGACCAAGATAGGCGCTCACCACCACCGGGGGTTGCCGTGATAGACCTGTTGCTGGCCTTGTGGCCGCTGTTCGCCATGATAGTCGCCGGCTACTGGCTACGCCTGCGCGAGTTCCCCAGCGAAGCTTTCTGGCCAGGCGCCGAGCGCCTCAATTACTTCATTCTGTTCCCTGCCCTGCTGTTCTCCAGCCTGGCACGTGCGCCGCTGAACAACCCGGCCTTGCCGCGCCTGGCGCTGGCCGTGCTGCTCGGCCTGGGCATTGCCTGGCTGGCGCTGCTGCTGGTGCGGCGCCTGCGCGGCTGGCCCGCCGGGCGTTTTGGCGCCTTCACTCAGGGCATCCTGCGCTTCAACACCTACCTGGGCCTGGCGGCGGTCGGTAGCCTGTTTGGCCAGGAAGGCCTGACCCTCGCCGCGCTGATGCTGGCCTTGATGGTGCCGACGGTGAACGTGCTGTCGGTGTGGTCGCTGACTGCCGAGCGCGGCGTCAGCGCGCGCAGCCTGCTGCTGCCGATCATCAAGAATCCACTGATCCTCGCCTGCGTCGGCGGCGCGCTGTTCAACCTCACGGGCATCGGCCTGCCAGGCGGCACCGATCGCCTGCTCAGCCTGCTCGCTGCAGCCAGCCTGCCGCTGGGCCTGCTCTGCGTTGGCGCGGCACTCAAGCCCGAACAGCTGGGCGGAGAAATCCCTGCGCTGACCTGGAACAGCGCGCTGCGCCTGCTGGCAATGCCGCTGCTGGCCTGGGGCGTAGCCTGGGCGCTGGCGCTGCCGGCAATGGAGAGCGCAGTGTTGGTGCTGTTCTTCGCCCTGCCGACCGCGCCTACCGCCTATGTACTGACCCGCCAACTCGGCGGCGACAGCCAGTTGATGGCCGGCATCATCACCCTGCAGACGTTGCTGGCAGCGGGCAGCCTGGTGGCGATCATGATGTTGCTGGCCTGATCGGCCCGCTATTGCGCGTAACGCTCGATCAGCCGCTGATATTCGCCACGCGCCTTGAGCGCCTCGAGCCCACGATTGAAGCGCTCGATCAACTCGGTAGCACGCGGATGCTGTCGCGAGACGATGAAGTGCAGCGTACTGTTCTGGAGCGGCGCTCGTGACCGATGAAACTGCGCCAGATCGGCGCCAGCACTCTGCAAAGCGCTATCGCCCAGGTTACGGTCGGCAATGAACAGGTCGTCACGTTCGAGCAGCAACAGCCGCGCACATTCCTGCAGACCCAGCGGGGAGTGACGGCGCAGTACACCCTGCTCGAGCAGTTGCTGGATCGCCGCCGGCGGCTGCCAGCCCAGCGGATAGCAGAGTCGCCGGCCGATCATGGCGGGCAGATCATCTAGTTCGATGTGATCTCCGGCCCGGCTGAAGATGTACTGCTCGGCCACATAGATGGGCGCCGAGTAAAGAAACTCCGCCTCGCGCTCGGCAGAACGGACGTAGGGAAAGGTGGCGTCGTACTCAACGCGCCTGGCTTTCAGGTAACCGCGGTTCCAGGGCAGCCAGTCGAGTGTGATTGCCGAACCCTGCTCGGCCAGTGCCGCACGCACCACCTGGGTGAGCATGCCCTGCCCAGGCAATGCCTTGCCGGTGAACGGCGCATAGTCATCGCCCGTAGCCAGGTGCAACACCTCGGCTCGCGCCGATGCGCACAACAGCAGACTCAGCAGAGCCGCCCCCCATAATCCCACCATCGATCTCCAGTCACTGGCGTGCAATCGCCTTCCTGCCCCCTGATCATTGACTCTTGCTCTCACAAGCACGCCTGTCCAGTGCAACCAGGCTATAGGGCGACAATTCGTCCTGTTCTCTTGATACGAAGCAACAGACAGGGCAACACGCCGTCTATTCTTGCCACAAAGCGAACGAGATGCGGCACATCGATGAATGACACCAACGCCAACGATCAGCCTGACGTGTTCCCCTACCTGCAACTGATCCACCAGCACGGCGGCTCGGACCTGTTCTTCAGCGTCGGCGCACCGCCGCACATGAAGGTCGAGGGCCATAGTCAGCCGGTGGGTCAGCGCATCATGAAGGCCGGCGAAGTGCAGCAACTGGCCTATCAGTTGATGACGCAGAAACAGATTGCCGAGTTCGAACGCGACCTGGAGATGAACCTGGCGGTCAGTCTGCAGGGCGCTGGACGTTATCGGGTCAACCTCTACTACCAGCGCGGCGAAGTAGCCATGGTGGTGCGCCTGATCAAGAGCCAGATTCCCAGCTTCGAGTCGCTCGGCCTGCCCAGGATGCTGGAGAAGCTGGCCATGCAGGATCGCGGGCTGATCCTGGTCACCGGCGCGGCCGGCTCAGGCAAGTCCACCACCCTGGCGGCGATGCTGGATTTCCGTAATCGCCACAAGAGCGGGCATATCGTCTGCATCGAAGACCCCATCGAGTTCCTCCACAGCCACCAGCGCTCGATCATCGACCAGCGTGAAGTCGGCCTCGATACCCACAGCTTCGGCGATGCCCTGCGCAACGTGCTGCGCGAGGCGCCGGATGTGATCATGCTCGGTGAGATCCGCGATGCCGCCACCATGCAGCACGCGCTGCACTACGCCGAAACCGGTCACCTGTGCGTGGCTACGCTGCATGCCACCAGCAGCAGCCACGCCATCGAGCGTATCGCCCGCTTCTTCCCCGACGAAGCCCGCACGCAGGTGCTGGCCGACGTGGCGCACAACCTGCTCGCGGTGATCGGACAGCGCCTGGTACCGGGCATCGCGCAAAAGCGCGTGGTGGCGGTGGAGCTGATGCTGGGTACGCCCTATATCCGCGATCTGATCCAGCGCGATGAACTGGAGGCGTTGCGCGAAGCCACGGCGCGGGCAGCTGAGCAAGGTCTGCAGACCTTCGACCAACACCTGTTCGCCCTGCTCGAAGCCGGCCGCATCAGCCTGGCCGAAGCTCTCAAGTTCGCCGACTCGCGGACCGACCTCAGCCTCAAGTTCAAGCTCGAGCGCGGTTTCTCCGCCGACGACGCCGAACTCAAGGTGCTGCGCGACGGCTGACTGGCTTTATCAGTGATTTCGGCCGATGCTCATCTATACAGGCCGAAACCATAACTCCTCATCGGCCGTCTTTCAGGGGGGCCGATTCATGCTGACCCTGCTGCATTTGCTGTCAGCCATTGCTCTGTTGGTCTGGGGCACACACATCGTACGTACCGGCATCCTGCGTGTATTCGGCTCGCAGTTGCGCAAGGTACTCAGCCACAACATCGGCCGCCGGCCGCTGGCGTTCGTCGCCGGCATCGGCGTCACGGCGCTGGTGCAGAGCAGCAACGCCACAGCCTTGCTGGTCACCTCGTTCGTCGCCCAGGGCTTGATGGCGTTGGCGCCGGGCCTGGCGATCATGCTCGGAGCTGATGTCGGCACGGCGCTCATGGCCCGCGTACTGACGCTCGACCTCAGTTGGCTCAGCCCGCTGCTGATCTTTCTCGGGGTACTCTTCTTCCTCTCGCGTCGACAGACCCGCGCGGGCCAACTCGGCCGCGTCGCCATCGGCCTGGGCCTGATGTTGCTGGCGCTGGAGCTGATCGTCGCCGCCGCCACGCCCATCACCGAAGCACGCGGGATTCGCGTGCTGTTCGCGTCACTGACCGGCGACCTGCTGCTCGACGCACTGGTCGGTGCGCTGTTCGCCCTGCTCACCTACTCGAGCCTGGCCGCCGTGCTGCTCACCGCAACCCTTGCAGGCGCCGGGCTGATCAGCCTGCCGGTAGCCATCGGCCTGGTGATCGGTGCCAACATCGGCAGCGGTCTGCTGGCCTTTCTTACCAGCAGCCTGCAGAACCCGGCCGGGCGTCGCGTGGCGCTGGGTAGCCTGATCTACAAACTGATCGGGCTGGTGCTGGTGCTGCCGGTGCTGCAGCCGTTGGCCGACTGGCTGGACAGCCTGAACTGGCGCGCGGCGGAACTGGTGATCTTTTTCCACCTGCTCTACAACAGCCTGCGCGCCGTGCTGATGTTACCCAGCGTCGGGTTGATGGCGCGCTTCTGCAACTGGCTGCTGCCGGACCGTGCTGACGACAGCGGCATCGCGCGACCGCGCCACCTCGATCCGACGGCCCTGACCACGCCCAGCCTGGCGCTGGCCAACGCCGTGCGTGAAACCCTGCGCGTGGGCGACAAGATCGAAGCCATGCTCGGCCATCTGCAGCCAGTGCTGGAACAGAACCAACCCGCATTGAACAAGGAGTTGCGCAGCCTCAATGACGATGTCGCCAGCCTGTGCCGGGCAGTCAAGCTGTACCTCGCGCAGATCCCACGCGAAGCGATGAGTGAGCATGAAAGGCGGCGCTGGGCGGAAACTCTCGAACTGGCGGTGAACCTTGAGCAGGCCGGCGACCTGATCGAGCGCATGCTCGGCAAGATCCAGAGCGAGAAAACCGCACAGCGTCGGGCGTTTTCCGAAAAGGGCCTGGAGGAGCTGACTCACCTGCACACCCAGCTGATGGCCAACCTGCGCCTGGGCCTGAATGTCTTTCTCAGTGCCGACCATGCCAGCGCCAGCCAGCTGCTACGCGAGAAACGCCGCTTCCGCGCGCAGGAACGCCGCCTGGCGCATGCTCATATAGGCCGGCTGCAGCGCCAGGTGGTGCAGAGCATCGAGACCAGCTCCCTGCACCTGGAGCTGATCGCCGACATGAAGCGCCTCAACTCGCTGTTCTGCGCCAGCGCCTATGTGGTGCTGGAGGGCCAGGAAACGGGTGCTCTCAGGCTCGAAGGTGGCGAGTGACTCAGTCGGCGCTGGTCACTCGCTCGGGCGCAGCCGGCTCCACGCCGCGCCAGGCATACCAGGCGAAGAACAGCGCCATCAGCAGATAGCCGTGGACGAAGTCCGGCGCCGCGTACCAGGCCAGCTTCGGTGCATGCATCAGGCCGACGAAGGCCATGCCGGCCGCCACCAGAGCGAAGACAGTGGCCTGGCGGAACTGGCGGTCGATCACCGCCACGCACATGGCGCCGAGCAGAATGGCACTGAACATCGCACCCTGTCCCAACGCACCAATGGCACTGGAAATACCCTCGACCACCTCGGGTGCGCCCCGATTGAAACGGGTCATCAGGTAGTTGGCGAAATACGGCAGCATCGCCAGCGCGACCGCCGGGTAATGACGGGCGTGGTTGCTGTTGAACGCCGTGGCGATCATCGACATGCCGACGAACACCAGAATCGGCGCCACCACCGCCACAGGAATCAGCGCAGCGATGAAGGCGATCAGACCGAACATAGTCGCCAGGCCGTACACCGCGCCGTTGAGCAGACTGTAACCGCGCCCCGCGCCCATCCACTTCGAGCCCACGGTGGCGATGTACACGGTGGTCGGGAATACACCGCCGAACAGCGCCCCGAGCGAGGTGCCCAGACCGTCCACCGCCTGGCACTCGCGCACGCTGTAGCTGTCACCGGCGGCGCTCATGGCCTCGACGTTGTTCATGGTCTCGATGGCGTTGTACAGGGTGATCGGCAGGATCACCGTCATCAACGCCAGCATCGTGGTGAACAACAGGCCCAGGCCTTCGTACCAGGCCAGGTTGGGCAATAGCGGATAGAAACCCAGGTGAGTGAAGGCCTCGCTGAACTTGCCGCTGTCAGCCGCGCCGATCAGGTAGGCCAGCGCCGTACCGATGACGATGGCGAACAATGAGGCCGGCAGACGAAACGGCATGCTCACCCGCGCCACCAGGCCGACGATGGTGATGGCCAGTACCAGCAGACCGATCACCGGGATTTCCAGGGTCTTGAACAGCATCTCACCGGCGATGAAGGTCAGTGCCACCCCAGCCACCGCGCCAAGCATGGCGGCACGCGGCAAGCGGCGCTGTACCCAGTTGCCGATCAGGCTGATGGCAGCCTCGATCAGACCACTGATGAAACACGCGGCCACCGCCACCTTCCAGGCCAGCTCGGCGTCGCCGGTAAGGTTCTTCGCCGGCAGCAGCACGCCGAACAGGAAGACGAACATCACCGGCGTGCTGATGCCGTAGGAGAGCGCGGTAACGTCGGCGCGGTTCTCCCTGCGCGCCAGGCGCGCGGCGCTCCAGGCGTAGTAGAAGTTGCCGACCATCACCGCTACCGCAGCCCCCGGCAACACCTGACCAAACACGATCTCGGCGGGAAAGCCCATGCCCAGCATGCTGATGGCGATGATCACGAAGTTGGCGATGTTGTTCTGGAACAGGGCGAAAAAGGCGTCGGTGTCTTCCTTCTTGTACCAGGGATAATGCACGCGCGGTGTCGACATGACGGGCTGAGTCCTTGTTGTCTGTATGGTCAGGCCGGCGATTCTAGCAACCCACCGCCAGGGCATGAACGAACAAGGCAGCCGAAGCTGCCTTGTTGGGGGTAAGGCCGCGTTCTACGCCGCCTGAGCCACCTTGCGGCGACGCTGCAGCAGCACGACGAGCGCGAACAGCAGGAAGCCGGGAATCCACATCAGCTCCTTCATCCAGCGGTCGGTCGGAGCCCGCACGTTGAGGATCTGCTGGTCGAATTCGAGGCCGGCATCGGCTGCCATGCTGCCGAAGGTGACGCTGTCCACCAGCACCTTGTCGCCCTCCTCATAGAGGTTCAGGCCGAGCTTCTCCAAACGCTCCTGACCCGAGGCGCCATCGGGCACCGGCAGCAGCACGGTGAACTCACGTGGATCACCCACGGCGTCTTCCCCGAGAATACGCAGGCGCAGCGAGCTGCCGTCCTCCACCCCATCGAGTGCCTGAGCCAGTTCGGCAGGCGGTACGTCCTGATAGGGATCGTGCAGCATGTCCATCCAGAAACCGGGGCGGAACAGGGTAAAGGCCACCAGCAGCAGCAATACGCTCTCATACAAGCGGCTGCGCACCAGGAAGAACCCCTGAGTACCGGCGGCGAATATCAGCATGGCGATGGTCGCCACGATGAAGATGATCACGCCATGCCAGAAGTCGACATCGATCAGCAGCAGGTCGGTGTTGAAGATGAACAGGAACGGCAGCGCGGCAGTACGCAAGCTGTAGAAGAACGCCACCAGGCCGGTCTTGATCGGGTCGCCCTTGGACACCGCCGCCGCCGCGAACGAGGCCAGGCCCACTGGTGGCGTCACGTCGGCCATGATGCCGAAGTAGAAGACGAACAGGTGCACCGCGATCAGCGGCACGATCAGACCATTCTGCTGCCCCAGCGCCACTACCACCGGCGCCAGCAGGCTGGACACCACGATGTAGTTGGCCGTGGTCGGCAGGCCCATGCCAAGAATCAGGCTGAACACCGCCACCAGCAGCAACATCAGCAGCAGGTTGCCCATCGACAGCAATTCGACCAGGTCGGCCAGCACCAGGCCCACGCCGGTCTGCGACACCGCACCGACGATGATGCCGGCCGCCGCCGTGGCGATACCGATACCGATCATGTTGCGCGCGCCGGCGATCAGACCTTCGCGCAAATCGACCACGCCATCGATGAAGGTGCCATGGTCATGGCTGCCATCGCGGCGCATCCAGCTCAGCAATGGGCGCTGGGTGAGCAGGATGATGATCAGCATCACGCTGCCCCAGAAGGCCGACAGGCCGGGAGACAGGCGCTCGATCATCAGGCACCAGACCAGCACCACCACCGGGAGCAGGAAGTGCAGACCGGACAGCAACACGGCGCGGGTCTGCGGCAGCTCTTCCAGCGGCGCATTGGGGTCTTCGGCAGGCAGCACCGGCACGCTGGCAGCGACCTTCAACAACGCCAGATAGACCACCGCGAGCAGAGCACCGATCACCGGCAGGGCATACTCGCCGAGCGCCGGCTTGAGCCAACCGAGGCCGTAGTAGACCGCCAGCGACAGGCCGCTGATCAGCGCTGCACCGAAGGCAAAACCGGTCAGGCGACGCAGCCAGGGCTTGGGCTGATGCCCGCCGATGGGCTGCAGGCCGAGCTTGAGCGCCTCCAGGTGAACGATGTAAAGCAGCGCGATATAGGAAATCGCGGCTGGCAGGAAAGCGTGCTTGATGATCTCGACATAGGGCATGCCGATGTACTCGACCATCAGGAAGGCTGCTGCACCCATCACCGGCGGCATGATCTGGCCGTTGACCGACGAAGCCACCTCGACCGCACCGGCCTTCTCCGACGAGAACCCTGTGCGCTTCATCATCGGAATGGTGAAGGTGCCGGTGGTCACCACGTTGGCGATCGACGAGCCGGAGATCATCCCGGTCAGCCCGGACGCCAGCACCGCCGCCTTGGCCGGGCCACCACGGAAGTGGCCGAGCAGGCTGAATGCCAGCTGGATGAAGTAGTGTCCGGCGCCGGCCCGTTCGAGCAACGCGCCGAACAGCACGAAGAGGAACACGAAGCTGGTGGATACGCCGAGAGCGATACCGAACACGCCTTCGGTGGTAATCCACTGGTGGTTGGCCAACGCAGTGAAGCTGACCCCACGGTGCGCGAGCAGGCCGGGCATGTAGGGACCGGCCAGGCTGTAGACGAGGAAGACCAGAGCGATGATCGCCAGGGGCGGGCCCAGCGCACGGCGCGTCGCTTCCAGCAGCAGCGGGATGCCGATGCAGGCGGTGACCAGGTCACCCGTGGTCAGGCTGCCAGGGCGCAGGGCCAGCTGCTGGTAGAAGATGAACAGATAGGCGGCACTGGCAGCGGCGACCAGGCCCAGGGCGATATCCATCAACGGCACACGATCACGCGGCGAGCGCTTGAACGCCGGATAGGCGAGAAATGCCAGCAGCAGGGCAAAAGCCAGGTGAATGGCGCGGGTCTGGGTATCGTTGAGGACACCAAAGCCGAAGATGAACGGCAAGGGCGAGGCGATCCACAGCTGGAACAGCGACCAGAGCAAGGCAAGGCCGGTGATCACCTGAGCCATCAGGCCGACGGGCATACGCGCGCCGACATCCTGGGCGATCAGTTCCTCGGTGGAGAGTTGTTTTTCGGCCATAGGGAGGTACACCTACGTTGTCATTCTGATAAAACGGCGAGCCCCTCACTGAGGGAGGGGCCCGGTTTCCTGACCCTGTTAGCGGGTCTCTAGGCACGCAGTTTACCTATACAAACTCAACTGCGCCCGTTTTAGCGCTCAGCCAGGTTATCTCCACCCGACCTATAGCCAGCCTTTTTCCTTGTAGAAACGTAGCGCTCCTTCATGCATCGGCGCCGTCAGTCCCGCTCTGATCATGTCCTCGGCACGCAGATCGGCAAACGCCGGATGCAAACGTTTGAAGCGTTCCAGGTTATCGAATACCGACTTGACCAATTGATAGACGACCTCGGGATCGGCCTTTGCCGAGGTAGCGAGCACGGCCTTGCCGCCAATCGACGCAATAGGCTCAGCGACTCCAGGGTAGAGCCCTGCAGGAATATCTGCCCGGGTGAAATAACTGGCCTCGGCCAGGAGTTTGTCGACACCCGGACCGGTGACCGGGATCAGGCGCGCATCGACCGTGGTCAGCGCTTCCTGGATGGCACCACTTGGATGGCCGACCACATAGGTGATGGCATCCAGATTGTTGTCCCCCAGCGCAGCGGCCATCTCTGCCGGTTTCAGCTCGGCCGCGAGCGCGAAGTCGGACTTGCTCCAGCCATTGGCCTGCATCACCTCATCGAAGGTGTCGCGGCTGCCCGAGCCTGGCACACCGATGTTCACCCGCTTGCCCTTGAGGTCCGCGAAGCGCTGGATGCCACTGTCGGCACGAGCGACCACGGTGAGGATCTCGCTCTGCAGCGAGAAGACCACTCGCAGGTCCTCGACAGCTCCATCCCTGTCGAAAGGCGCCTGCCCCGTCAGCGCCTTGTTCTGGTGATCGGACTGAATGAAGCCGAAGTCATAGTCACCGCCCTTGATCGACGCGATGTTGCTGACGCTGCCCGCCGAGGAAGGTGCGTTGCACTTGATGCCATGCTCGGCACCGCCGCGGTTGAGGAAACGGCAGATCGACTGACCTGCGGTGTAGTAGACCCCGGTCTGCCCGCCCGTGCCGATGGTCACGTAGCGCTCTTCGGCGACAAGAGGGCTGGCCAACAGGCTGCTGCCCAGCACGCACGCCAACAGACCCATGATTCGATGTTGCTGCATATCAACGTCCTCGTATTTTTGTTTTTTTAACGGTAGATGGGCCGTCAACGCCGGTACCATCGATGGAGCCAATGCGGCAGTTACGCGGCCTTGCGCACCGCTGTCACCATGATCTCGACCCGTATATCGGCGCTGGCCAGACGCGCCTCGACCGTCGCACGTGCCGGCGCGCAGCCGACCGGCAGCCAGCGGCTCCAGGCATCGTTCATGGCGGCAAAATCCTTTTCGATGTCTTTCAGCCAGATCTGCGCGCTGAGCAGATGAGCACGATCCGACCCGGCCTCGGCCAGCAGGGCGTCGATCTTCTCCAGCACCTGGGCCGTCTGGCCCGAGACATCCTGGGTGCGGTCGGTCGGTACCTGCCCGGACAGAAAGATCAGGTCGGAAAATATCGTCGCGCCGGACAGGCGGTCGTTGGTCTGAATACGTTGCACGGACATGGCAAACTCCTGCTGTTATGAGTGTTCTTTGGGCTCAGGACGCCAACTGCATGCCATCGAGAGCGATCGCCGGTTGCTGCTGGCCTATCAGTTGAGTCAGTACCTCAGCGCTGCCGCAGGCCAGGGTAAAACCCAGGCTGCCATGGCCCACGTTCAGCCAGAGATTGTCGATACCACTGGCCCCCAGCAGCGGCGTTCCCTCCGGCGTCGCGGGGCGCATTCCTGCCCAGGTTTCGGCAGCAGCGTAATCGCCCGCCCGAGGAAAGCTGGCCTGGGCAAACTGTCTCAACTCGGCCAGCCGATCAGGGTCAGGCGTGGCATCCCAACCGCCGATATCGACCATGGCGGCAACCCGCAAGCGCTCGCCCAGGCGGGCGTAGACCACCTTATTGTCATAATCGGTGACGTTGGTTTCCGGGCCCACTGTCAGGTCGACCAGCGGCAAGGTGAGGCTGTAGCCCTTGAGCGGGTAGATCGGCAGTCGCAACCCCAGCGGGCGGAGCAATGCCACACTGCCGACGCCTGCAGCGACCACCACGTGGTCGACCGCCAGCTCCTCGTCTTGCAGAGACACAGCCCTCACCCTGCCGCGCTCCAGGGGTATCCCGGAGACCCGCTGTCCGGCATGCAGGCGGAACGAGGGATTGCCGCGCAGCTTGCGCAGCAGCTGTCGGCAAAACTGATGACAATCACCGACCTCGTCACCGGCCGCGAAGACGCCGCCCTGAAATTGGCCGGCCAACCCCTCGAGGGCGGGCTCCAGCTCAAGGCATTGATCCGCATCGAGCAGGCGTTGATGCGGCGACTCACCGACTGCGCTGCGCGCCTTGTTCCAGCTCGCCGCGTTGCGGTAGATCACCAGCTTGCCATTGGCGCGCCAGGCGAAATCGTCCAGCGACTGATGCTCACGCCAGTCCTGCAATACAGACTGGCTGTACAACGCCAGGCGCAGGAGGTGTTCGCCATTGCGCTGGTTCACCGAGCGGCGGCAGGCCAACAGGAAGCGCAGGCACCACTGCCACTGGTGCGGGCTCAGACTGGGACGGAACCGCAGCGGGGCGTTGCCCTGCAGCATCCAGGACAGCGCCTGCAGCGGCACGCCAGCATCGGCCAACGGCGAAACGTAGCGATAACTGAGCTGGCCGCCATTGGCGAAGCTGGTCTCCAGCGCCACTTCATCACGCTGCTCGATCAAATCGACCCGATAACCCTGGCGAACCAGGGCATAGGACGTGGTCAGGCCTATCACGCCCCCACCGATAACCGCGACCCGCATCATCCATCTCCCACCTCTGAATGTGACTGAGGGTAGGGATGGGTGGAGCGGCCGACCAATGAAAAGATAGTGGCAGCCCATAACCCCAGGTTATGCTCCGGCAAGTCTCGCGGGAACACAAACGGATCATGCGCCTACGTCATATCGAGCTGTTTCAGGCGGTCTTGCAAACCGGCAGCCTCACGGCTGCAGCTGAGTTGCTGCATATATCGCAGCCGGCCGCCAGCAAGATTCTCCAGCATGCGGAACAGCAGCTGGGCTTCGCACTGTTCAGCCGCGTGCGCGGCAAGCTGCTCCCCACCGCAGAAGCGCGGATCCTGCAGCAGCAGACCGAGCGACTGTCCGCCGAACTCCAGGATCTGCGTAGACTATCGGCCAGTTTGCGCCGTGGAGAAGAACGGGCATTGCGCCTCGTCTGTACCCCCACTCTGGCGCAGACCCTGCTTCCCGACGTGGTGTGCGGCTGGCGCGCCGAGTTTCCGCAGATTCGATGCGACCTCGCGACCCAGCACACCAGTGAAATCGTTCAGGCATTGTTGCTACGCGAAGCCGATCTCGGCCTGACTCTGCAGCGCGTCGAGCACCCGGATCTGCATACGGAAGTTCTGACACAGGGAAGGATGATGGCCATCGCGCCGCCAGGGTGGTGGAACGACGACGCGTGCACGACACCGATACGCCTGCAGAGCATGGCCGGCCTTAGCCTGATTGGCCTGGACACGCGAGACGCGCTGGGCGGCCTGTTGCGTGGGCACATCGAGGAGCTGGAGCCGCCTGCACGCATCGATATTTCGGTACAGACCTACCAGCTGGCCCGCATGCTGGTGGCGGCAGGACAGGGGCTGGCCCTGGTCGATCCTTTTACCGCACTGTCTGGCAACCTGGGCGACGTCCAGGCCCGCCCGCTGGAACCCAACATCCCTGTAACGCTGTACTTGCTGCGGCGGGTCGACGAAACACCCTCTGCAGCTCACCAAGCCCTGCTGAAGCGTCTGCAGACCCTGGCGATCGGTCTGCTTGAAGAACAGGGCTGAGTCATGCTCCTGAAAACAGAAAACCGCGGCCGAGGCCGCGGTTTTCTGTCAGCCGAAAGCTGGCTTACAGCCAGCCGCGTTCCTTGTAGTAACGCGCGGCGCCCTCATGCAGCGGGGCAGTCAGACCGACCTTGATCATGTCGGCTTCCTTCAGGTCGGCAAACGCCGGGTGCAGGCGCTTGAAACGATCGATATTTTCAAACACCGACTTGACCAGTTGATAGACCACTTCCGGATCGGCCTTGGCGCTGGTGGACAGCACGGCCTTGCCGCCAATGGACGGGGTCGGTTGATCGTTGCCCTTGTACAGACCGCCCGGGATATCGGCCTTGGTGTAGTAGGTCTTATCGGCCAGCAGCTTGTCGATCTCGGCGCCGGTCACCGGAACCAGAACGGCGTCGGTGGTGGTGGTGGCTTCCTGGATCGCGCCGTTGGGATGACCAACGAAGTAGGTCATGGCATCGATGTTGTTGTCACCCAGGGCGCTGGCCTGCTCGGCCGGCTTCAGCTCGGCAGCCAGGGCGAAGGCAGAACGATCCCAGCCTTTGACGGCCATGATCTCTTCCAGGGTGTCACGCTGACCGGAACCCGGGTTGCCAACGTTGACGCGCTTGCCCTTGAGGTCATCGAAGCTTTTGATGTTGGCATCACGACGGGCAAGGATGGTGAACACTTCGCTCTGCAGCGAGAACACGGCACGAATATCGCTCATCGCACCTTCAGCCTGGAACGGTGCAGCACCGTTGAGGGCCTTGAACTGGTGGTCGGACTGCATGATGCCGAAGTTGAATTCGCCGCTGCGAATGCCATTCACGTTGGCCACGCCGCCGCCGCTGGCCGGAGCGTTGCACTTGATGCCGTGCTCAGCCGAGCCACGGTTGAGGAAGCGGCAGATGGACTGACCGGCCACGTAGTAGACGCCGGTCTGGCCGCCGGTGCCGATGGTGACGAATTTCTCTTCGGCCTGTGCCATGCCACTCAGGGCAGTACCCGCGAGCGCGGCGGACAGGACCCATGCCAAGGATTTGCCTTTCATGGGATATCTCCTTTTTCTGTTGTTTTGAGCGAGCGTGCCTTGTGAGCGACGTCCGGGTGGGAAGTCTAACCGCTTGCGGCGATTATGCACGCCTTGTCGAACAACCTGTCGTAACTCCTTGTGTGAGGCGCGGGCTATCGTCTCCCCACGGCATTGGGCAGAATCAGCCAATGCCGAACGTCATTCACGAATCATCGCAGGCCTCGGTCAGCGCCAGTCTGACCCAGGCCGTGCTGCATGCAGCCAGCCGCCTCGGCCTTGATCGCCAGACTTTGCTCGATGCCTGCAAGTTGGGTGAGGAACAACTTGCCGACCCGGACGCACGTATTCCCTTCAGCGCCCAGCAAAGCCTCTGGCAGGCACTGGACACCCGTCTGCAGCACCCGGAGCCCGGCCTGTTGCTCGGGCGCAACCTCACCCCCGGTCCATTCAGCGTGCTCAGCTACCTGCTGCAGAGCAGCGCCACTCTGGACGATGCGCTGAACGCGGCATTGCGCTATCAACGCCTCGGCGGCGAAGGTGGCGAACTGCATATCGAGACGCGCGACGACAGCCTGTTGCTGCTGTACCGCCCATTGCATCCGCAGCATCCGGCAACCCGCATTCGCGTACTGGCGATGATGGCCTGCTGGGTGCAGATGACCAGGCCGCTGCTCGACGACTTCCATCTGCTCGGCGCGCAATTTCGCCACAATGCACCAGACGACCTTGCGCCCTATCAGGATGTGTTCGCCTGCCCGCTGCAGTTCGCCAGCGACGACTACGCCATCGCCCTGCCCCGCGCTTTGTGTCAGGTGCCCCTGATCCAGGCCAACCCGCCGCTGCAGCAACTGCTACGCCAGCATGCCGAAACCCTGCTCGCCCGCCTGCCCAGTGCCAGCCTCAGTGCGCGGGTCATCGGCCTGCTCGGCGAGCAACTGGCGCACGGCGAGCCCGACCGCGCCGAACTGGCCCGCGCATTGAATGTAAGCGAACGCACCCTGCAACGCAGGCTGGCCGAAGAAGGCTGCAGCTATCAGCACCTGTTGGCTGACACGCGCCGCCAGTTGGCCGAACAGCACCTGCGCGACGGACGCCTGCCTGCGGCGGAAATCGCCTTGCTGCTGGGCTACTCCGAGCCAAGCGTATTCTTCCGCGCATTCCGCCAATGGACCGGTCTGACCCCTGGCGAATACCGCGCCCAGCACGGCGCTGGCTGAGTCGCAGACTCACACTGCGCAGCGCTCGCAACCATCATGGCCCGGCGCTCCGATCCGCAGATCAGCCGGCCCATCAGCCATATTGATGATGACTATGCCTGGGCCTGGCGTGCGCGACATGCAGCCGAGACGTTAGAGTGGCCGGCCACGTAATGAGGAGACTCCCCATGAGCCGACTGGCCTCCATCAAGCTCTCCACCCTCGACCTGGCGCCGATTCGCGACGATGGTGATGCCGCTCAGGCCCTGCACAATTCGCTGGCGCTGGCCCGCCACGTCGAGAGCCTCGGTTTCGAGCGTTTCTGGGTGGCCGAACACCACAACATGGACGGCATCGCCAGCTCCGCCACCTCAGTGCTGATCGGCTACCTGGCCGCCGGCACCTCGAAAATCCGCCTGGGTGCTGGCGGCGTGATGCTGCCCAACCATGCGCCGCTGGTAATCGCGGAACAGTTCGGCACCCTCGCCACGCTCTATCCCGGCCGTATCGAACTTGGCCTGGGCCGCGCGCCCGGCGCCGATCAGTACACAGCTCATGCCCTGCGCCGTAGTCGCGATGGCAGCGCCGACGACTTCCCCAATGACGTCGAAGAACTGCAGGCCTACCTCGGGCCGCGCCAGGAAGGGCAGCGGGTGATCGCCATGCCCGGCGCGGGCACCAATGTGCCGCTCTGGCTGCTCGGCTCCAGCCTGTTCAGCGCCCAACTGGCCGGTATGAAAGGTTTGCCTTATGCGTTCGCCTCGCACTTCGCACCGCGCTACATGCATGAGGCGATCCGCATCTACCGCAACCACTTCCGCCCCTCGGCGGTGCTGGACAAGCCCTACGTGATGCTTGGCGTACCGCTGCTGGCAGCCGACAGCGACGAGCAGGCGCAGTATCTGGCCACCTCCGCTTTCCAGCGCATCCTGGCGCTGATCCGTGGCCAGAGCCTGGTACAGCGCAAGCCGGTGCCAAGCATGGACGGTCTGTGGCTGCCGCACGAGCGTCAGGCAGTGGGCGAGTTCTTCGGCCTGGCCACCATCGGCGGGCCGCAGACCGTGCGCCAGCGCCTGGAACAGCTGCTGGAGCAGACCGAAGCGGACGAACTGATCTTCACCTGCGACATGTACGACTTTGCCGATCGCCTGCACGCTTTCGACGTTCTTGCCGAGCTGCAACACGGCTGAACGCGAACTTGTAGGCGTGACAGCCCTCTGAATCAGAACAGGCCGCCAGACCGGTGGCCCCGTTCATACGATGGGAGACGCACATGAAGAAGACAGCTTCGGCCCACTGGCAAGGTGGCATCAAGGACGGCAAGGGCACCATCTCTACCGAAAGCGGCGTCCTCAAGGACTCGCCCTATGGTTTCAACACTCGCTTCGAGGGCAAGCCCGGCACCAACCCCGAAGAGCTGATCGGCGCTGCTCATGCGGGCTGCTTTTCCATGGCACTGTCCAAGGAGCTGGGCGACGCCGGCATGACCGCCGAGAGCATCGACACCAAGGCGCAAGTGACACTGGAGAAGGTCGAGGGCGGCTTCGAAATCAGTGCCGTGCATCTGACACTGCGCGCGAAGATCCCGGGCGCAGAACGCGCCGCCTTCGAGAAAGCCGTGGAAGCTGCCAAAACCGGCTGCCCGGTGTCCAAGGTACTGAACGCCACGATCACCCTGGAAGGCATACTCGAAGCCTGACCTGGTACCGGCGGCGCACCCGATTATCAGCGGAGTGCGCCGTGCGGATCAGGCGCGGCCTAGATGGCTGTCCCGCAACGCAGCACCTCGCCACGCGCCAGCACATTGCGCTGCTCGTCATACAGCCAGGCCTGCGCTTTCATCAGCTGTTGGCGCGCCTCGATGCGATAGCGCTGACCTGCAACGAAGTCGTCATAGCGCAAGCGAATCTCGCAGGTCATGCGCAATGGCTCGCTCTGCATGCCAATCGACCCGCCGCTACGCACCTCGAACTGGAAGCGTGTTTCCAGCTCATGCTGGCCGGGTGTCACCTGAAAGTAGCGGCCATCCGGCCAGCGCTTGTCATCCAGGCGGTCGGCCATCAGCAGGGTGTCGGCGCTGGAATACAGCTCGACCCAGGCCTGCTGTGGGTCGGGCTTGGGCAGGGGTGAAGCACAGGCCCCGAGCATCAGCAGGGCGGGAGCGAGAAACAGGGCGCGCATGGCGACCTCCACGATAGGGTTCAGACACCAGCCTACATCGGGAGGCGGGCAAAACCGAGGCGAAACGGCGTATTCACACGCATGGGGCTGGAGACAAGCAACGCGATCAGCTAGCGTGACGGCATGCCCAACGCCTCTCCTAAAGACCTGCTGCGCCGCTGCGCGGTTCCCCTGCTCGCCCTGCTGCTGGGCGGCTGCTCGACCCTCGACTACTACGCTCATCTCGGTCAGGGCCAATGGCAGCTGCTGCAGGCACGCCAGCCAATCGAACGCCTGCTGCACGACCCTGCTACCGACCCCGATCTGGCCAGGCGCCTGACGCTGAGCCAGCAGGCGCGGGACTTCGCCAGCGCCAGCCTGCAGTTACCGGAGAACCGCAGCTATCGCCTGTACGCCGACCTGGAGCGCCCCTTCGTGGTGTGGAATGTCTTCGCCACACCGGAGTTCTCCCTCGACCCCGAACTGCATTGCTTCCCTATCGCCGGTTGCGTCGCCTACCGCGGCTATTATCAGCAGGGCCGTGCACGCGGCACTGCTGCTCTACTGCGCCAGCAGGGACTGGACACCTATATCGGTGGCGTCGAGGCCTACTCCACCCTGGGTTGGTTCGACGACCCGCTGCTCAACACCATGCTGCGCTGGAGCGACGAGCGCTTCATCGCGGTGATCTTTCATGAGCTGGCGCACCAGCAGTACTACCTGCCGGGCGACACCGCCTTCAACGAATCCTTCGCCACATTCGTCGAACGCGAAGGCCTGCGTCAGTGGCACGCGGCCCGTGGTGAAACGCCGCCAGCCGGTGACGACCGCCAGCGCCAGCAGTTCATCGAACTGGTGCTGACCAGCCGCGAGCGTTTGCGTCGGTTGTACACCAGCGACCTGCCGGAGTCAGACATGCGCACCGCCAAACAGGCCGAGTTCGAGCGCCTGCGCAGCGACTACCGAGCATTGCGCCAGCGTGAATGGGGTGGACAGGGTCGCTATGACGCCTGGATCGAAAGCCCTCTGAACAACGCCAAGCTGCTGCCCTTCGGCCTCTACGATCAATGGGTGCCGGCTTTCGCCGCACTGTTCACGCGCGAGGGACGGGACTGGCGCGCGTTCTACGCCGCCGTGACCGCGCTCGGTCGGCTGCCGGAAGCGGATCGTCGGGCCGCGCTGGAAGGCCTGATGCAAACCAACTAGAACTGCGGGGCACATTGCCAGTCCAACCTATTCAGGTTTCGCCCAACACCGGAGGTACAAGCGATGCAACGACTGATTCCCGCCCTGGCCCTGATGCTTCTTGCTGGCGGCGCGCTGGCCGCGCCCAAGCCCTGCGAAGAACTCAAGCAGGAAATCGAAGTGAAGATTCAGGCCAACAACGTGCCCAGCTACACCCTGGAAATCGTGCCCAACGACGAAGTTCAGGATCAGAGCATGGTCGTCGGCAGCTGCGACGGCGGCACCAGGAAGATCATCTATCAGCGCAACGGCTGATACGCCCCTGTAGGAGCGAGCTTGCTCGCGAAGCTTTCGCTTTCATTCGCGAGCAGAGCTCGCTCCTACAGTTCTCAGCAGATGAATGCCCGGCGCATTTCCTCCAGCGTCTCGAAATGAAAGTCCGGCGCCTCGCCGAGCAACTCCTCACGACTACCGAAGCCGTAACCGACCGCCACCGCCTGCAAACCATTGCTGCGTGCGCCGATCAGGTCATGCTTGCGGTCGCCGATCATCAGTGCCGAGCCGGGCGCCAATCGTTCCGAGTCCAGCAGATGCGCCAACAGCTCCACCTTGTTGGTGCGGGTACCATCCAGCTCACTGCCGTAGATGCGCTTGAAGTAGCGGTCGAAGCCGAAGTGCCGGGCGATTTCCTCGGCGAACACCGTCGGTTTGCTGGTCGCGATATAGAGCGTGCGGCCCTGCGCCACCAGCGCCTCGAGCAGAGTTTCCACGCCGTCGAACACACGATTTTCGTACAGCCCGGTAACCCGGAAGCGCTCGCGGTAGTGATTGACCGCCTGCCAGCCGGTGGCCTCGTCCAGCGCGTAAGTCGCCATGAAACACTGCAGCAAGGGCGGGCCGATGAAATGCTCCAGCGCGGTCAGGTCCGGCTCATCGATGCCCAGCTTGGCCAGCGCGTACTGCACCGAACGGGTGATGCCCTCGCGCGGGTCGGTCAGGGTACCGTCGAGATCGAAGAGGATGGTCTGGTAATGCATGGCGTTGGGCGCTAATCCGCTGATTGATGGCTGCAGGATAAGGTAATTGTCGGCGCGACCCAATTCACCAGTACCTCCGACCGGCCGACAGAAGATGCATAATTCTGCTGGAAGATAGCGAATGACATTTATTATCATTCACTCGCATCCGCCCTGAGCCACCTCCATGTCCAGCCCCGATCAGACCCTGCAACACGCCGTGCACCGGCTCTACGACGAGCACCACGACTGGCTCAGAGCCTGGCTGCGCAAGCGCCTGGACTGTTCGGAGAGCGCCGCCGACCTGGCTCAGGACACCTTCGTCCGCGTGCTGCTGACGCGCAAGGCGTTCGACCTGCGCGAGCCGCGCGCCTACCTCAGCAGCATCGCCCGCAGCCTGCTGATCGACCGCTTCCGGCGGCGCAGCCTGGAGCAGGCCTACCTCGAGACCCTGGCCAATCTGCCCGAACCGCTGGAGCTGTCTCCGGAGGCACGCAGCATGCTTCTGGAAACCCTGCTGGAGATAGACGCCCTGCTCGACGGCCTCGGTGCGCGAACACGACAGATATTCCTCATGGCCCAACTCGATGGCCTCAGCTTTGTCGACATCGCGCGGCGCCTCGGGCTGTCAGTCAACACCGTGCGCAAGCACTTCGTGCGCGCCGTGGCGCACTGCCTGCTGCTGATCGGCGACTGAGATGCGCGACGAGCCTGACCTGCAGGTCCTCGAAACCGCCGCCCAGTGGTACCTCGAATTGCGCGACGCCGCCCCCGGGGCGCCACAGCATGCCGCCCACCGCCAATGGCTGGAACGTGACCCGCGCCATCGCCAGGCCTGGGCGCGTGTGGAAAGACTGCAGAGCACCTTCGCCGCCCTGCCTGCCACGGTGGCCCGTCCGGTACTGGATGGCGAACGTCGCTCGCGACGACAGTTGGTCAAGGCGCTCGGCGTGCTCCTGGCGTGCGGCGGCAGTGGCGCCCTGGCCTGGCAGGCGACGCCCTGGCGCGACTGGTTGGCCGAGCAGCGCACCGCCGTCGGCGAACAGCGCCGCCTGCATCTGGACGACGGCAGCGAGCTGCAGCTCAACACCGACACTGCGCTGAACCTGCGCTTCGATGCGCACAGCCGGACGATCCAGCTGCTCCGCGGGGAGATCCTCGTGCACAGCGCCGCCGATGTCGCGCGCCGCCCCCTTGTGGTGTACAGCCCGCACGGCAGCGTGCGCGCCCTGGGCACCCGCTTCACCGTGCGCTGCGAGGATCATCGCACCCACGTCGGTGTGCTGCAGCATGCGGTAGCGGTGACTCCGACCAGAACCGGCGTAGCGCCCCAGCGTCTCGAGGCCGGGCAACAGCTGTGGTTCTCCAGCAACCAGCTGTACCCCAGTCGCCCGCTGCCGGCCAATGCCGACGCCTGGAGCCGTGGCCTGCTGATCGTCAGCGACTGGCGCCTGGCCGAGCTGACCGCCGAACTGGCGCGCTATCGCCCCGGCCAGTTGAGCTGCGACCCGGCTGTGGCCGACCTGCGCCTGTCCGGGGCTTTTCATCTGCAGGATATCGATGCAGTGCTGGCCAATATCGCCAGCACCCTGCCGGTGCGCATCCGCTATTTCACGCGGTATTGGGCTCGCATCGAAGCGAGCTGAGAAAAAATTTGATCCCAGGGGTTGTTGATTCCGATTCTCGTTCGACTTGGAAGTTAACGGCGCTGCAGACGCCACCTGCCAAGACCCGATAGGAAACTCCATGGCCAATCCGTTCCGTGCTTTCTCCCCTTCGCTCCGCGTGTCGCCTCTGCACCAGGCCGTCCGCCTGGCCCTGCTCGGCGCGACCCTGGCCGCACCGCTCGTCGGCGGTCTGTTGCTGGCGCCGCCGGTGCAGGCGCAGGAGCGCGCGGCCGAGTTCGACTTCGCAATCGCCGCCGGCTCGCTGGAGGCGGCGCTGATGGAGTTCTCCGCCACCGCTGGGGTCACCCTGTCGTTCGCGCCGCAGGCCGTGCACGGCCGCCAGTCCGCCGGTCTGCAAGGGCGCTATGCCAGCGACGCGGCGCTGCAGGCACTGCTCGCCGGCAGTGGCCTGCAGGCACAGCGCCAAGCCAACGGCAGCTACTCGCTGCAGCCCGTGCGCGATGACAGCGCGTTGAACCTGGGCGTCACCACCGTCACCGCCAGGGGCCTGGACGCCACCACCGAGGGTAGCGGCTCTTACACCAGCGGGTCGAGCAACACCGCACTGAAGCTGCCTTTGTCGCTGCGTGAGACACCGCAGGCGGTCAGCGTGATAACCCGCCAGCGCATGGACGACCAGAACCTCACTCAGTTGCTCGACGTCGCCCGCCAGACCCCGGGCCTGAGCGTCAACCAAGCGGGTAACGCCGGCTCCGACAGCAGTGAGATCTATTCACGCGGCTTCGCCGTGGAGAACTACCAGATAGACGGCGAACAGTTGCTCGACAGCAACTACAACTCCATCTTCCAGACCAGCGACATGGTCATCTATGACCGCGTCGAGGTGCTTCGCGGCGCCACCGGTCTGATGAACGGCATCGGCACCCCCGGCGCCACCATCAACCTGGTGCGCAAGCGGCCGACCGCCCGGTGGCAGAGCAGCGTCACCCTCAAGGGCGGTTCCTGGGACTACCAGCGCGGCGAACTGGATGTCGGCGGTCCGCTCAACGCCGAGGGTACGCTGCGCGCCCGCATCGTCGGCGCCTACCAGGAGAACGATTCGTACGTCGAGCGTCTGCACGAGCGCAAGCAGGTACTCTACGGCATCGTCGAAGCCGACCTCAGCCCGGACACCCTGCTGACCCTCGGTATGGACGCCCAGTACCACGACGCCGACAATCACTCGCGCGGCGGCCTTCCGCTGTTCAACCAGGACGGATCGCGGACCGACTGGTCGCGCTCGGACTCAGCGGCAGCAGCCTGGGCCTCTTCCGAGAGACACTTCGTCTCCGCCTTCGCCACCCTCGAACACCAGTTCAACGATGCCTGGAAGGTGCGCGCCAACCTCAGCCAGGGCCGCTTCGAGTACGACGAGGTGCTCGGCTACGCCGCCGGCGGCAACCCTAACCCGGCCACTGGCACGGGCGTCAACCTGTGGGCCGGGCGCTGGGAGGCCAAGCCGGTACAGACCGGCATCGACCTAAGCAGCATCGGCAGCTTCGCCCTGTTCGGCCAGGAGCACGACGCGGTGCTCGGCTACTCCCGCCATAGCACCGACTACAAGGCCCCAGGCTACAACCTGTGGTGGCACGACAACTGGGACTGGAGCATCGAGGACATCTACAACTGGGACGGCAAGCAACCGGCCCGGCCGGACATGCCGGCCGTCAGTCGCATCGACACCAGCGAGCAGCAGAGCGGTGCCTACGCCAATACCCGGATCAGGGCCAGCGACGACCTGTCGATCATCCTCGGCGGCCGCGTCAGCAACTGGGAAAGCACCAAGAAGACCGATAACTTCGATCCCAGCCAGGCCGACAGCGTGGATAAACGCAGCGAGTCCGGGGTCTTCACGCCCTATGCCGGGGTGGTCTACGACCTCGACCAGCACTGGTCGCTCTATGCCAGCTACACCTCGATCTTCAAGCCGCAGAGTCGCATGACCAATACCGGTGGCTACCTGGACCCGCTGGAAGGGGTCGGCTACGAGATCGGCAGCAAGGCAGAGTTCTTCGATGGTCGCCTCAACCTCGGTCTGGCGCTGTACCAGATCGAGCAGGACAACCTGGCAGTGGCCGTTCCCGGAGAGTTCGCCCCCGACGGCAGCCAGGCCTACCGTGCCGAATCCGGCACCGAGACCCGTGGCGTCGAGGTCGAAGTCAACGGCGAGCTGGCTACCGATTGGCAGGCCAGCGTCAGCTTCAGTCGCAACCTGGTGCAGGACGCCGATGGCCACAAGCTCAACACCAACATCCCGCAGAACACTTTCAAGCTGTTCACCAGCTACACCCTGCGTGGTGTCGGCAACGGCCTGACCCTGGGCGGCGGGGTCAACTGGCAGAGCGAGATCTACAGCGACGGCGTCGGCCCGGGACGCAATCAGCGCTTCACCCAGGACGACTACGCGCTGGTCGATCTGATGGCGCGCTACCCGCTAAGCCGCCAGCTCAGCGCCACTCTCAACCTCAACAACCTGCTCGACGAGAAGTACTACACCAGTACCTCCTCCAGCTACTACGGCGCCCCACGCAACGCCAGCCTCGGCCTGCGCCTGGAGTTCTAAGAGTAGGGCGGCAGGCCTCGGCCTGCCGCCCCCGCCAAGGACGTGAAACATGCGATCACTGTTAACCCGCGGCCTGCCGGCGCTGCTGCTCACCCTGCTGCTGGGCGGCTGGTGGTGGCAGAGCGGACCGCCCGAGCGCTATCTCAGCCAGCCCATCGCTCGCGGCGATATCGAGGCCACGGTGGTGGCCATCGGCACCCTGAAACCGCGCCAGTCGGTGGAGGTCGGCGCACAGGTGTCCGGCCAGGTCACCCGCCTGCACGTCGAGCCCGGCGAACAGGTCAGGCAAGGCCAACTACTCGTCGAGATCGACGCCAGCCTGCACCAGGCCGAGGTCGAGGCCGACCGCGCCGCGCTCGAAGCCCTGCGCGCACAGCTGGCCGAGCAGCAGGCGCAGCTCGACCTGGCGCAACAGCAGCATGCGCGCCGGCAACGTCTGCTGGCCGCCGCCGCCACCCGCGTGGAAGAGGTGCAGATCGCCCTGGCCACTCTGCGTTCGGCCGAGGCTCGGCAGCGGCAACTGCGCGCGCAGATCGCCGAAGCTCAGGCGCGCCTGCGCGGCAACGAGGCGCAGCTCAGCTACACACGGCTCTACGCACCGATCGACGGCACCGTGCTGGGCATCGACGTCAAGCAGGGCCAGACCCTCAATGCCACCTATCAGACCCCGACCGTCATGCGCATCGCCGATCTCACCCAGATGACCGCCTGGGTCAAGGTTTCAGAGGCCGACATCCGCGCGCTGGAGCCGGACATGCCGCTGTACTTCTCCACCCTGGGTGGCGACGAGCGGCGCTGGGACGGTCAGATCCGCCAGGTACTGCCAGCGCCGCCGCTGGAGACGTCCGCCGTCGGCGACGGCGCGCCGAGCAGCACCCAGGCCGTGCAGTACACCGTGCTGTTCGACGTGGACAATCGCGACGGCGAACTGCTGCCGCAGATGACCGCGCAGGTGACGTTCATCACTGCCGTGGCCCGCGATGTGCTCACCGCCCCGCTGGAAGCCCTCACCCAGCAGCCCGGTAACCCCGGACTGTTCGCCGCCCGCGTACTCGATGCCGAGGGCCGTGCGCAGCCACGCGTGGTGCGTGTCGGAACACGCAGCCGGCAGAGCGCCGAAGTGCTCGCTGGCCTGACCGAAGGCGAACGTCTGATCACGGGCGAACACCTCGACGAACGCCCGCCGAGGTTCCAGTGGTGACGCCTGCGCTGATCGAACTGGACGACATCCGCCGCCATTACGGCGGCGCGGGTGGCGCGCCGGAAGTCGAAGTCCTGCGCGGTATCAGCCTGCAGATCCACGCCGGCGAGTTCGTCGCCATCGTCGGCGCCAGTGGCTCTGGCAAGTCGACGCTGATGCACCTGCTCGGCTGCCTCGACCGTCCCAGCGCCGGCCACTACCGCTTCGCCGGCCGCGACGTGGCGCAACTGAATGCCGACGAACTGGCCTGGATGCGCCGCGAGGCGTTTGGTTTCGTGTTCCAGGGCTACCACCTGATCGCCACCGAGTCGGCGCGCGAAAACGTCGAAGTGCCGGCGCTCTACGCCGGCGTGCCAGCCGCCGAGCGCCGCGCACGGGCCAGCGCTCTACTCGACCGCCTCGGCCTCGGTGAACGCCTGGAACACCGTCCAGCCCAGCTCTCCGGCGGCCAGCAGCAGCGCGTGTCGATCGCCCGCGCTCTGATGAACGGCGGTCGCATCATCCTCGCCGACGAACCCACCGGCGCTCTCGACAGCCACAGCGGCCGCGAGGTCATGGCGCTGCTGGGCGAACTGGCCGACGCCGGCCACACCATCATTCTCATCACCCACGACCACAATGTCGCCAAGCAGGCCCGGCGGATAATCGAGATTCGCGACGGCCAGATCGTCGCCGACAGCGGCGCGACTCCCCCCCAAAGCGCCCAGGTGCCTTGGGATCTGCAACACGCTGGAATCGATAGTGGCGCCAGCTTCTGCGGCGAACTGGGCGAGGTACTCCGCGCCGCCTGGCGGGTAATGGCGTTGAATCGCTTCCGCACCGCGCTGACCCTGCTTGGCATCGTCATCGGCGTGGCTTCGGTGATCGTCATGCTGGCCATCGGCCTGGGCACCAAGCAGCGGGTCGTCGCGCAGATGGCCTCGATGGGCGCGACCATGATGTACCTCGGCGGCACCCAGCCAGAGGAAGGCGGCCCGGAAGGCGTGGTCACCCTGGAGGACCTCGAAGCCATCGCCGGATTGCCCGAGGTGCGCGCCGCCATGCCGGTGATCGGCGACCCGCTGACCCTGCGCCACGGCAACGTCTCACGACGCGTCTACACCCTCGCCGGCACTGATGAGATGCCGCGCATTCACCACTGGCCGGTGGCCCTGGGACGCTTCTTCAGCGCCGCCGATGACCGCGCGCTGGCCCCGGTGGTGGTGCTCGGGCACAAGGCCCGGCAGCAGTTCTTTGCCGGCATCGACAACCCGCTCGGCCGCCAGTTGCTGATCGCCGATGCTCCCTTCGAGGTGATCGGGGTGATGACCGAGAAAGGCGCCGACTCGGGTAACGAGGACTACGACGAGATGGTCTTCATCCCCTACCGCTCCGGTCGCATCCGCGTATTCCAGGCCTTCGATCAGCCCGACTACTCCGTAGTCGACGCCACCTCGAGCGAGCAGGTGCTGGCCGCCGAAGCCGCCATCCGCGGGCTGATGCGGGCCCGCCATGGCCGCGACGACATCGCCATCGGCAACGCCGCCGCCAAACTGCTGGCCGAGGCCAAGACCCAGGACAGCATGACCCTGCTGCTTGGCTTGATCGCCGCCGTGTCCTTGCTGGTCGGCGGCATCGGCGTGATGAACGTGATGCTGATGACAGTGCGCGAACGARCTCGCGAAATCGGTATCCGCATGGCCACCGGCGCACGCCAGCGCGACATTCTGCGCCAGTTTCTCAGTGAAGCCGTGCTGGTCACCCTGCTCGGCGGCAGCGCCGGCGTGCTGCTCGGCCTGGCAGCCGGCGCAACACTGCTGGCCGCTGGCGTGCCACTGATATTTTCCCTCAGCGCGATCGTGCTGGCGTTCACCTGCGCGGTCGCCACCGGCCTGCTGTTCGGCTACCTTCCGGCGAAGACCGCAGCGGCCCTCGACCCGGTCACAGCGCTGAGCAGCGAGTGAGGTGATGCACGGCACTAAGCTCCGCAGGCATAGCCTTCGGCCAGGTGCAGATCCTTGAGCTTCACGTAGTTGCCGGCCGTGTAGCTGAAGAAGTTGCGCTCCTTATCGGTCAGCGGGCGCGCCTGTTTCACCGGGCTGCCGACGTACAGGTAGCCGCTTTCCAGGCGCTTGCCAGGCGGCACCAGCGAGCCGGCACCGATGATCACCTCGTCCTCGACCACCGCGCCGTCCATGACGATGCTGCCCATGCCGACCAGAATCCGGTTGCCCAGGGTGCAGCCATGCAGGGTGACCTTGTGCCCGACGGTCACCTCGTCACCGATGATCAGCGGGTAGCCATCCGGGTTGAACGGTCCGGCGTGGGTGATGTGCAGCACGCTGCCGTCCTGCACGCTGGTGCGCGCACCGATGCGGATGCGGTGCATGTCGCCACGGACCACGGTCATCGGCCAGACCGAGCTGTCCTCGCCCAGTTCGACATCGCCAATGACCACGGCAGAAGCGTCGACGAAGACGCGCGCGCCGAGTTGTGGAGCGTGCTGCTGGTATTTGCGAATCGCCACGATAGAAGCTCCTGAGCTGCGGGAAAGCTTGATTCTAATTAAGATGACCCCCATGTCGGTTGCTATCGCGCCAGAATTATTGCCGCTCTGCGCCGCAACCCCACATTCATTCGCCACAGGTGCCTCGTCGTGACCGCGAACAATCCCCTGCTGCAAGACTTCGACCTGCCGCCCTATTCGCAGATCAAACCGGAACACGTCGAACCTGCCGTCGACCAGATCCTGGCAGACAGCCGCGCTGCCATCGCCAAACTGCTCGAACAGCAGCAGGCCAACCCGAGCTGGGACGGCCTGGTACTGGCACTGGACGAACTGGGCGCCCGCCTGGGCCGAGCCTGGAGCCCGGTGAGCCACCTCAACGCTGTATGCAACAGCGCCGAGCTGCGCGCGGCCTACGAGGCCTGCCTGCCAAAACTGTCGGAATACTGGACCGAAATGGGCCAGAACAAGCCGCTGTTCGAGGCTTATGACGCGCTGGCCAAGAGCCCGGCCGCCGCCAGCTTCGATGTGGCGCAGAAGACCATCCTCGAACACGCCCTGCGTGACTTCCGTCTGTCCGGTATCGATTTGCCGGCCGAGCAGCAGAAGCGCTATGGCGAAATCCAGATGCGCCTCTCCGAACTGACCAGCAAGTTCTCCAACCAGTTGCTCGACGCCACCCAGGCCTGGACCAAGCAGGTCACCGACGAAGCCGTGCTGAACGGCCTGACCGACTCGGCCAAGGCGCAGATGAAACAGGCCGCCGAGGCCAAAGGCCTGGACGGCTGGCTGATCACCCTGGAATTCCCCAGCTACTACGCGGTGATGACCTACGCCGACGACCGCGCCCTGCGCGAAGAGGTCTACGCCGCCTACTGCACCCGCGCCTCCGACCAGGGGCCGAACGCCGGGCAGAACGACAACGGCCCGCTGATGAGCGAGATTCTCGACCTGCGCCAGGAGCTGGCGCGCCTGCTCGGCTTCGCCAACTACAGCGAACTGAGCCTGGCCAGCAAGATGGCCGAGAACACCGACCAGGTGCTGAGCTTCCTGCGCGACCTGGCGGTGCGCAGCAAACCCTTCGCCGAGCAGGACCTGACCGAGCTCAAGGCCTTCGCCGCCGAGCAGGGCCTGGATGACCTGCAGAGCTGGGACGTCGGCTACTACAGCGAGCGCCTGCGCCAGCAGCGCTACAGCATCTCCCAGGAAGAAGTGCGCGCCTGGTTCCCGGTGGACAAGGTGCTCACCGGTCTGTTCGCCATTGTGCATAAGCTCTACGGCATCGAGATTCGCGAGCTGAAAGACTTCGACACCTGGCACCCGGACGTGCGCCTGTTCGAGATTCAGGAGAACGGCCAGCACGTTGGGCGTTTCTTCTTCGACCTCTACGCCCGTGCCAACAAGCGCGGCGGTGCCTGGATGGACGGCGCCCGCGACAAACGCCGCAGTGCCGACGGCCAACTGATCGCCCCGGTGGCCAACCTGGTGTGCAACTTCACCCCGCCGGTCGGCGGCAAGCCGGCGCTGTTGACCCATAACGAGGTCACCACCCTGTTCCACGAATTCGGCCACGGCCTGCACCACCTGCTGACCCGCGTGGAGCACGCCGGTGCCTCGGGCATCAACGGCGTGGCCTGGGATGCGGTCGAGTTGCCGAGCCAGTTCATGGAAAACTGGTGCTGGGAGCCGGAAGGCCTGGCGCTGATCTCCGGCCACTTTGAAACCGGCGAGGCGCTGCCACAGGCCATGCTGGACAAGATGCTGGCGGCGAAGAACTTCCAGTCCGGGCTGATGATGGTGCGCCAGCTGGAGTTCTCCCTGTTCGACTTCGAGTTGCACGCCACCCACGGCGACGGCCGCAGCGCGCTGGACGTGATCGAGGCGATCCGCAGTGAAGTCTCGGTGCTACGCCCGCCGGCCTACAACCGCTTCGCCAACGGCTTCGCACACATCTTCGCCGGCGGCTATGCAGCCGGTTACTACAGCTACAAGTGGGCCGAAGTGCTCAGCGCCGATGCCTTCTCCAAGTTCGAGGAAGAAGGCGTGTTCAACGCCGATACCGGCCGCGCCTTCCGCGAAGCGATCCTGGCCCGTGGCGGCTCGCAGGCGCCGATGGTGCTGTTCGTCGACTTCCGCGGCCGTGAGCCGAGCATCGACGCCCTGCTGCGTCACCTCGGTCTGAGCCAGGAGGCAGCATGAGCGATGCGCCTGTGAACAGCACGCCGAAACGCTTCATCGCCGGCGCCGTGTGCCCGGCGTGCAGCGAAACCGACAGCATCAAGATGTGGAACGTCGACGGCGTGCCGCACCGCGAATGCGTCAAGTGCGGCTACGCCGACACCCTCGACGCACGCGGCAACTCGGTGCCCAAGGAGATCCCCACGCGGGTCAACGTCAGCGGCCTGAAGCCCAAGGCTGCCGACCCCAACGTGCAGGCGGTGCAGTTCTTTCCCAACCCGAAGCTGAAGAAGCCGAGCGAGTGACGCGTGGGTTAGCGGCGCCGCAGCGCGTAGCCCGGATGCAATCCGGGGCAGTGTGCCAAGCATTCCGCGGATTGCATCCGGGCTACGCAACGGCCGCTCGGTAGGTTAATCGCGGAAGAACTCCCCCGGTGTTGCGCCGAACTGGCGGCGAAAGGCGGCGATAAAGGCCGATAGCGAGTCGTAGCCGCAGGCCAGCGCCACGTCGGTGACGCGCTCGCCCTGCTCCAGCGGGGTAAGCGCATCGAGCAGGCGCTGGCGCTGACGCCAGACGCGGAAACTCAGGCCCGTTTCGCGCAGGAACAGCCGGCTTAGGGTCTTTTCCGAAACACCCAGGCGCTCGCCCCACTCGCCCAGGCCAAGCTGGCGCAGGTTCGCATCCTCAAGCCCCTGACAGACCTCGCGCAGCCGCGCATCCTGCGGCAGCGGCAGCATCAACTCAACGTCTGGTGCAGCCCGCAGTTCGTCCAGCAGCACTGCCGCCAACCTGCCCGGCGCCCCCTGCTCGTCGTATTCGGCCGGCAGCGCGCTGAAACCGCGAATCAGCTCGCGCAGCAGCGGGCTGACCGCCAGCACCCGACATTCATCCGGCCCCCAGGGCACCGCGCTGCCGTCGATGTACAGGCTGCGCATCTCGGTACGTGGCGAGCTGAATACCTGATGCTCGACACCCGCCGGTACCCACACCGCCCGCTGCGGCGGGGCGACGAAGCGGGCGCCAGCGGTCTGCACCTCCAGCACCCCGGCGATGGCGTAAGACAGCTGCACCCATGGGTGGGTATGGCGGAAAGTCAGGGCGCGGTTGGTCAGCGACTCGGTGCGGCCATACAGCGGCCGAGGCAGGCTGGGCAGCTCGGGCAGGCTGCGATGCAGGGTGGCGGGATGTCTGTTTGGCGACACTTGCTGGCTCTTTAGCGTTAGCCGGAAATTTTCGACGACGATAGTCTGGCGCCCTCCTGTATCGCAAGCCCGAGATTCGCCATGTTCCTGCGCCGCCTGCTGCCCGACAATTTCACCCTGACCCTGCTTGCCGTGGTGCTCGCCGCCACGTTGCTGCCTGCCAGCGGCCAGATTGCGACGATCTTCGAGTGGATCACCAACCTGGCCATTGCCCTGCTGTTCTTCATGCACGGCGCCAAACTGTCGCGTCAGGCGATTCTCGCTGGCGCCGGGCACTGGCGCCTGCACCTGTTGGTGTTCGCCTGCACCTTCATCCTCTTCCCACTGCTCGGCCTGGCGCTCAGACCAGCGCTTGAGCCGCTGTTGGGTAAAGAGCTGTACCTGGGCATGCTCTACCTGTGCGCCCTGCCGGCCACCGTGCAATCGGCCATCGCCTTCACCTCGCTGGCGCGCGGCAACATCCCGGCGGCTATCTGCAGCGCGGCGGCCTCCAGCCTGCTCGGTATCTTCGTCACCCCGCTGCTGGTGGCCATGCTGATGGGCGTACAAGGCGACAACGGCTCGACCCTCGACGCCATCGGCAAGATCAGCCTGCAGTTGCTGCTGCCCTTCGTTCTCGGTCAGATCGCTCAGCGCTGGATCGGCGGCTGGGTCAACCAGAACAAGAGCTGGCTGAAATACGTCGACCAGAGTTCGATCCTGCTGGTGGTCTACACCGCCTTCAGCGCCGCAGTGATTGGCGGCCTGTGGCAACAGGTGCCGCTGGTCACCCTGCTGACCGTGATAGCCGCCTGCTGCGTGCTGTTGGCCCTGGCCCTGGTGCTGACCCACCTGCTGGGCAAGTGGCTGGGTTTCAGCCTGGAAGACCGCATCACCATCCTCTTCTGCGGCTCGAAGAAGAGCCTGGCCACCGGTGTACCCATGGCCCAGGTACTGTTCGCCGGCAGCACCATCGGCGTACTGATCCTGCCGCTGATGCTCTTCCACCAGATCCAGCTGATGGTCTGCGCGGTGCTGGCGCAGCGTTATGCCAAGCGCGAGGAAGCGCCGCAGATCGCGACCGTTTGATCGACGCCACGACAGAAGGGACTTGCCCAGACCTCAGATAACTGTATTTTTATACAGTATATTTTGGAGTCCGAGCATGTCCGTAAGCCTGCCGCCACGTGGCCGTGGTACCGCCAGCAATCCGCACAACCGCTATGCGCCGACCCGTTCGGAGCAGGAAGACGACGGCTGGTATCAGGACGAAACACCGCCAAGTCGCGCCACCGAAGTGCGCAAGGAGAAGGCGAAGACGGCGATCACCCGTAATAACTCACCGGACGTCGGCTTCGACCGCTCGGTGAACCCCTACCGTGGCTGCGAGCACGGCTGCATCTACTGCTTCGCCAGACCAACTCACGCCTACTGGGACATGTCGCCCGGTATCGACTTCGAAACCCGCCTGATCGCCAAGACCAACCTGGCCGAGCGCCTCGAAGAGCAGTTGCAGAAGCCCGGTTATGTGCCACAACCCATCGCTCTGGGCATGAACACCGACGCCTACCAGCCCATAGAACGCGAGCAGCGCCTGACCCGCCAGACCCTGGAAATCCTGCTGCGCTACAAGCACCCGCTGCACATCATCACCAAGGGCTCGCTGATCCTGCGTGACCTCGACCTGCTCAGCGAGCTGGCCAGGCACAACCTGGTCAGCGTGGCCTTTAGCCTGACCACCCTGGATGACGAACTGAAACGCATCATGGAGCCACGCACTGCCGCCCCAGCAGCTCGCCTGCGCGCGATGCGCACGCTGCACGAAGCGGGTGTGCCAGTCAGCGCCATCTGCGCGCCGATGATTCCGCAGATCAACGACATGGAGCTGGAGGCGCTGCTCGAAGCCGCCCGTGATGCCGGCGCCCGCTCGGCCGGTTATGTGCTGCTGCGCCTGCCGCTGGAGATCGCCGGATTGTTCGAGGAATGGCTGCAGGTGCACTTTCCGGATCGCGCCGCACACGTCATGAGCCTGATTCGCCAGAGTCGTGGCGGTAAGAACTACGACAGCCGCTTCGGTAGCCGCATGCGCGGCGAAGGCCAGTTCGCCGACCTGCTGGAGCAGCGCTTTCGCCTGGCGCGGCGCAAGCTCGGCCTGGATCGACGAGGCAGCGTGATGCTGGACTGTTCGCAGTTCTGTCCGCCCGGTGCGCAATTGAGCCTGCTCTGACTTGGCAGCACGTCTCGATATGTTAAAACGTGGTGATCGAGGTACTGGCCAACGACAACCATGAACCGCACATCCCGCGTAGCCGACCCGTCCTACGAACTGATGGACGACCACGAAGGCCATTCGCTGATCTACCGTCAGCACGGCTTTCCCTCGCCCCTGGTGCGCTGGCACTTTCACAAGGAATACGAGCTGCACCTGATCGTCGCCAGCTCCGGCAAGGTGTTCATCGGCGACTACATCGGCAACTTCTCCCCCCACACCCTGTTCCTCACCGGCCCTGGCCTGCCGCACAACTGGATCAGCCAGGTCGAGGAAGACGAGGTGGTGGAAACTCGCGACATGCTGGTCAACTTCACCGATGAAGTGCTGGAGAGCGGTACCGCCGTGTTCGCCGAGCTCAAGACCCTGCAGCCCTTGCTGGCCCGCGCGCAGTTCGGGATCGAGTTCCGCAACCCGCAGTTGATTCGCGAAGCCGGCGTACTGATGGGCAAGATCGCCAACAGCGGAGGCATTACCCGCCTGGGCCATTTCTTCATCCTCATGGAGCTGCTCGCCGGCAGCGAGGATTACCAGTTGCTCTCGGCCGTGACCTCGTCGGAGCTGGGCGACGAGCAGCATGTCGAGCGCATCAACCGGGCGGTGGACTACATCTTCCAGCACTACGCGCAGGGCATCAGCCAGGAGGAAGTCGCCGAGCACCTGGGCATGACCACCACCTACTTTTCGCGCTTCTTCAAGCAGGCCACCGGGCGCGGCTTCGTCGAATTCGTCAATCGCCTGCGGGTGAGCAAATCCTGCGAGCTGCTGAGCAAAAGCGACAAGCCAGTGACCGACGTGTGCTTCGAGTCCGGTTTCAGCAACATTTCCAACTTCAACCGCCGCTTCCAGCAGCTCAAGGGCATGACACCCTCGGGCTATCGCAAGCTCGCAGTGCAGCGCCTGACCGAGCAAAACCTGTACTGAATCGGCAGCCGTTCTCTACCCCGGCGTCACCTACACCCCTCATGCCAGAGAGCTCCATCCCTTACTCAGCCGGTTTCTTGTTGACCAGTCTGTGCAAAAAAGTATCGGTCACTGTGCACTCAAGGATTTGTTCGTGCAGGCCTGCGGGGGTGTAATCCGGCCCGAGCCAAACAAAAACAATAACGTTCTTCCGTAGCCGTAGTGGCGCGGGAGAGGAGTTCACAAGCATGAACAACTCGATCAAGGCCCTCGTTGCAGCCTCTTGCCTGTCCCTCACCGTGATCGCCCAGGGCGCTGAAACCCTGACCATCGCCACGGTAAACAACAGCGACATGATCCGCATGCAGCGGCTCGCCAAGACCTTCGAAGAACAGAACCCCGACATCCGCCTGAAGTGGGTGGTGCTCGAGGAGAACGTGCTACGCCAGCGCCTGACCACCGACATTGCCACCCAGGGCGGCCAGTTCGACGTGCTCACCATCGGCATGTACGAAGCGGCGCTGTGGGGCGAGAAAGGCTGGCTGGAGCCGATGACCGAGCTGCCGGCCAACTACGACCTCGACGACGTCTTCCCCTCGGTACGCGAAGGCCTTTCCGCCAAGGGCACGCTGTACGCCCTGCCGTTCTATGCCGAAGCCTCTATCACCTATTACCGCAAGGACCTGTTCGAGCAGGCCGGCCTGGAAATGCCCGAGCAGCCCACCTGGGAGCAGATGGCGGAATTCGCCGGCAAGCTGCACCAGCCGGACAAGGGCCAGTACGGTCTGTGCCTGCGCGGCAAGGCTGGCTGGGGCGAGAACATGGCGCTGATCACCACCCTGGCCAATGCCCATGGTGCGCGCTGGTTCAACGAGCAGTGGCAGCCTGAATTCACCGGCAGCGAATGGAAGAACGCGCTCAACTTCTACGTCGACAACATGAATAAGTACGGCCCGCCCGGCGCCTCCAGCAACGGTTTCAACGAGAACCTGGCGCTGTTCAACAGCGGCAAGTGCGCGTTGTGGGTCGATGCCAGCGTGGCCGGCTCCTTCGTCACCGACACCTCGCAGAGCAAGGTCGCCGACGCCGTCGGCTTCACCTTCGCGCCGACCCAAGTCACCGACAAGGGCGCCTCCTGGCTGTACTCCTGGGCACTGGCGATTCCCACCAGCTCCAAGTCCAAGGACGCCGCCAAGACCTTCAGCGCCTGGGCGACCTCCAAGGCCTATGCCGAACTGGTCGCCGAGAAGGATGGTGTGGCCAACGTGCCGCCAGGCACCCGCGCCTCGACCTACAGCGACGCCTACATGCAGGCCGCGCCGTTCGCCAAGGTCACCCTGGACTCGCTGAAGAAGGCCGACCCGGCCCACCCCAGCGCCAAGCCGGTGCCTTACGTGGGCATCCAGCTGGTGACCATTCCCGAGTTCCAGGCCATCGGCACCAGCGTCGGCAAGCTGTTCACCGCCGCTCTCACCGGACAGATGCAGCCTGAGCAGGCCCTGCAGGCCGCCCAGCAGAGTACCGAGCGGGAAATGAAGCGCGCCGGTTATCCGAAGTAACACCACCAGGACCGCTCCCACGCTCTGCGTGGGAGCCCATGTGAGGACGCTCCGCGTCCGCTGACTCGGTGTCACGGGGCGCAGAGCGCCCGAGGATGCATTCCAACGCGGAGCGTAGGAACGAGCAGAACGGTGGGCTGAAGCCCACCCTACCGGCCGCCACTCGCGTTACGCCACCACCCATCCCGCCCTCGGAGGCATGATGAATTCTCCGGCCATCGACACCCCCGCCGCGCAGGCCCGCGAGCCGGCACCGCGTAAATCGCGACGTCTGGCGCCCGGCTGGTTTCTGGTCAGCCCTTCGGTCGCTTTGCTGCTGATCTGGATGATCATACCGCTGGGCATGACCGTCTATTTCTCGCTGATCCGCTACAACCTGCTGTACCCCGGCGAGAACGATTTCGTCGGCCTGGAGAACTTCGAATACTTCGTCACCGATGCCGCCTTCCTTTCCGGCGCCGGCAATACCGTGCTGCTGGTGGGCAGCGTGCTGCTGATCAGCGTGGTGTTCGGCGTGCTGATCTCCGCGCTGCTGGAAGCCAGCGAGTTCTTCGGCCGGGGCATCGTGCGGGTGCTGCTGATCTCGCCGTTCTTCATCATGCCGACGGTCAGCGCGCTGCTGTGGAAGAACCTGATCTTCCACCCGGTTTCCGGGATTCTCGCCGCCATCTGGCAGTTCTTCGGCGCCCAACCGGTGGATTGGCTGGCGCACCACCCGCTGTTCTCGATCATCATGATCGTGTCCTGGCAGTGGTTACCGTTCGCCATTCTGATCCTGATGACCGCCATGCAGTCGCTCGATCAGGAGCAGAAAGAAGCCGCGCGCCTGGACGGCGCCGGCCCCATCGCCATCTTCTGGCACCTGACCCTGCCGCACCTGGCGCGGCCAATTGCCGTGGTGGTGATGATCGAGACCATCTTCCTGCTCTCGGTGTTCGCCGAGATCTACACCACCACCAGCGGCGGCCCCGGCTACGAGTCGACCAACCTCGCCTACCTGATCTACACCCAGGCGCTGCTGCAGTTCGACGTCGGCATGGCTTCGGCCGGCGGGCTGATCGCGGTGGTGATCGCCAACATCGCTGCCATCGTGCTGATCCGCATGATCGGCAAGAACCTGACCGATAAACAGTGAGGGCGCCGACATGCTGACACTCAAACAGTCCCGTCGCCTGCAAAGCCTGTTCATCGGCACGCTGGCCTGGGCGATCGCCGCGGTGATCTTCTTCCCGATCTTCTGGATGGTGCTGACCAGCCTGAAGACCGAGATCGACGCCTTCGCCACGCCACCGCAGTTCATCTTCACCCCGACGCTGGAGAACTACCTGCACATCAACGAGCGCAGCGACTACTTCGCCTTCGCCTGGAACTCGGTGCTGATCTCAGTATCCGCGACGCTGCTGTGCATGCTCCTGGCCGTGCCAGCCGCCTACTCCATGGCCTTCTTCGAAACCCGCCACACCAAGCGCACGCTGCTGTGGATGCTGTCGACCAAGATGCTGCCACCGGTGGGCGTGCTGGTACCGATCTACCTGCTGGCCAAGCAGTTCGGCCTGCTCGATTCACGGCTGGCGCTGATCATCATCTACACCCTGATCAACCTGCCGATCATCGTGTGGATGGTGTACACCTACTTCAAGGACATCCCCGTGGACATCCTCGAAGCGGCGCGCCTGGATGGCGCCACCACCTGGCAGGAAATCGTCCGCGTGCTGCTGCCAATCGCTCGCGGCGGCCTGGCCTCGACCATGTTGCTGTCGCTGATCCTGTGCTGGAACGAGGCGTTCTGGTCGCTCAACCTGACCAGCTCCGCCGCAGCTCCGCTGACCGCCCTGGTGGCCTCCTATTCCAGCCCCGAAGGTCTGTTCTGGGCCAAGCTCTCCGCCGTCTCGACCCTGGCCTGCGCGCCCATCCTGATCGTCGGCTGGATCAGCCAAAAACAACTGGTACGCGGCCTGTCCTTCGGCGCCGTGAAATAACGGGAGACCTTCCATATGGCTGATCTGAAAATCCGCAATCTGCAAAAAGGCTTCGACGGCACGGCGATCATCCAGGGCATCGATCTGGACATCCGCGACCGCGAGTTCGTGGTGTTCGTCGGCCCCTCGGGCTGTGGCAAATCCACCCTGCTGCGCCTGATCGCCGGGCTCGAAGAAGTCAGCAGCGGCCACATCGAGCTCGATGGCCAGGACATCACCGACATGGCCCCGGCGCGCCGCGACCTGGCCATGGTGTTCCAGACCTACGCGCTGTACCCGCACATGACCGTGCGCAAGAACCTGTCCTTCGCCCTCGACCTGGCCCGCGTGGGCAAGCAGGAGATCGAGACCAAGGTCGCCAACGCCGCGCGCATCCTGCAGCTCGACGCCCTGCTCGAACGCAAGCCCAAACAGCTCTCCGGTGGCCAGCGCCAGCGCGTCGCCATCGGCCGCGCCATCGTGCGCAACCCGAAGATCTTCCTGTTCGACGAGCCGCTGTCCAACCTCGACGCCGCCTTGCGCGTGCAGACCCGCCTGGAACTGGCGCGGCTGCACAAGGACCTGCAGGCGACCATGATCTACGTGACCCATGACCAGGTCGAAGCCATGACCCTGGCCGACAAGGTGGTGGTGCTCAATGGCGGGCGTATCGAGCAGGTCGGCTCGCCGCTGGAGCTGTATCACCACCCGGCCAACCTGTTCGTCGCCGGCTTTCTCGGCACACCGAAGATGGGCTTTCTGCGTGGCACCCTGAACAGGGTCGAGGCCGACAACTGCGACGTGCAACTGGAGTGCGGCACGCACCTGACGCTGCCGCAGTCCGCCGCTGGCCTGAGCGTCGGCAGCACGGTGACCCTGGGCGTACGCCCGGAACACCTCAACGTGGTCAGCACCGGCGCGGGCCGCATGCAGGTGACCGCCGACGTCAGCGAGCGCCTGGGCAGCGACACCTTCTGCCATGTGCGCTGCACCTCGGGCGAGATGCTCACGGTGCGCGTACGCGGCGACTTCGCGCCGCGTTATGGCGAAGCCCTGACCCTGGATTTCGACACAGCGCACTGCCACCTCTTCGACGCCGATGGCCAAGCCGTCGCCAAACCACTGCAGCAGGCCGCCTGACGCCGCTCCACCACGGGATGTTCCAGATGAAACTCAATCGCCAGCAGCTTTCCCGGCTTGGCGGCGCCGTCGCGCTGCCCAGCTACACCGCAGAGATGATCCGCACCGGCATCGCCCATTTCGGCGTCGGCGGTTTTCACCGCGCCCACCAGGCGGTCTACACAGACGCCCTGATGAACCAGGGCCTGGCGCTGGACTGGGGTATCTGCGGGGTCGGCGTGCGCAGTGAGGACCGCGCCATGCGCGATGCCCTGGCCAGCCAGGATTACCTCTACACCCTGGTCGAACTGGGCGACGAGCCGAACCTGCCGGTGCGGGTGATCGGTGCGGTCAACGACATGCTGCTGGCCGAAGAGTCGCCGCAGGCACTGATCGACAAACTGGCCGATCCGGCGATTCGCATCGTCTCGCTGACCATCACCGAGGGTGGTTACTGCATCGACGACAGCACCGGCGAATTTCTCGCCGAACTGCCAGCCATTGCCCACGACCTGCGCCACCCGGAATCACCGCAAAGCGTGTTCGGTTTTCTCTGCGCCGCCCTGGCCAAACGTCGCGCCGCCGGCATTCCGGCTTTCACCCTGATGTCCTGCGATAACCTGCCGCACAACGGCGATGTCACGCGCAAGGCGCTGCTGGCCTTCGCCCACCTGGCCAATCATGAGCTGGCCACCTGGATCGACCAGCACGTGAGCTTTCCCAACGCCATGGTCGACCGCATCACGCCGATGACCAGCGCCGCCCATCGCCAGCAACTGGCCGAGCAGCACGGCGTCGATGACGCCTGGCCGGTGGTCTGCGAGCCCTTCGTGCAATGGGTGCTGGAAGACAAGTTCGTCAGCGGTCGGCCGGCCTGGGAAGAGGTCGGCGTGCAGTTCACCGACGATGTCACGCCCTACGAGGAGATGAAGATCAAGCTGCTCAATGGCAGCCACCTGGCGCTGACCTACCTGGGCTTTCTCAAGGGGTATCGCTTCGTCCACGAGGCAATGAACGACCCGCTGATGCGCCAGTACGTGCGCACCTTCATGGACCTCGACGTGACGCCGCAGCTGGCGCCAGTGCCGGGCATCGACCTGAGCACCTACAAGGACACGCTGATCGAGCGCTTCTCCAACCAGGCCATCGCCGATCAGCTGGAGCGGGTCTGCTCGGATGGCTCGTCGAAGTTTCCCAAGTTCATCGTGCCCACCCTCAACCGCCTGATCGAGGACGGTCGACCGCTGGAGCGCGTGGCGCTGGTGGTCGCGGCCTGGGCGCTGTACCTCAAGGGCGTCGACGAGAACGGCGCGCGCTATCGCATCCCCGATCCGCGCGCCGAGTTCTGCCAGGCACTGGTGGCCGACGACGACAAGGTGTGTGAACGGGTACTGGGCGTCGAGGCGATCTTCGGCACGGCGATCCCGCAGTCGGCGGCGTTCGTCGCCGCCTTCGAGCTGTGTTACGACAGCCTGCGCAAGCTCGGCGTGACCCGCACCCTGCAGACCCTGCTGGGCGACTGAGCCATGTACCTCGGTATCGACTGCGGCACCCAGGGCACCAAGGCGCTGATACTGGATGCAGGCAGCGGTCAGGTGCTCGGTGCAGGCAGCGCCAGCCATACCCTGCAGAGCGCTGCCAACGGCCGCCGCGAACAGCATCCGCAGCAGTGGCTGGAGGCTTTCGAGCAGGCGACCCGGCAGGCGCTGACAGCCGCGGGAATCAGCGGCGAGCGGATTCTCGGCATTGGCGTTTCCGGCCAGCAGCATGGTCTGGTGCTGCTCGACGAACAGGGCGCGGTGCTGCGCCCGGCCAAGCTCTGGTGCGACACCGAATCGACCCCGGAGAACCAGCGCCTGCTCGATCATCTCGGCGGCGAGGCCGGTTCGCTGCAGCGCCTGGGCGTGGCCATCGCGCCCGGTTACACGGTGTCCAAGCTGCTCTGGACCAAGGAGCAGCACCCGGATCTGTTCACCCGCATCGCGCATATCCTGCTGCCGCACGATTACCTCAACCACTGGCTCACCGGCCGTGCCTGCAGCGAGTACGGCGACGCCTCCGGCACGGGTTATTTCAACGTGCGCACGCGCAGCTGGGACCGCGAGCTGCTGAACTTCATCGACTCCAGCGGGCGCCTGCAGCGTGCACTGCCAGAGCTGATCGAGCCGGATCAGCCAGTGGGCCGCCTCCGCCCGCAGATCGCCCGGCAACTGGGCCTGAACCCGAATGCCGTGGTAGCCAGCGGCGGCGGCGACAACATGATGGGCGCCATCGGCACCGGCAACATTCGCCCGGGCGCGATCACCATGAGCCTGGGCACCTCCGGCACCCTCTACGCCTACAGCGACCAACCGACGGTCAGCCCGCATGCCCAGGTGGCGACCTTCTGCTCATCAAGCGGCGGCTGGCTACCATTGATCTGCACCATGAATCTGACCAGCGCCACCGGGCTGATCCAGCAATTGCTGGAGCTGGACATCCAGGCCTTCGGCGAGCTGGTCGGGCAATCGCCCATCGGCGCCGAGGGCCTGCTGATGCTGCCGTTCTTCAATGGCGAACGGGTGCCGGCGCTGCCCCGCTCGCGCGCCAGCCTGCTGGGCATGGACAGCGACAACCTGACCCGCGCCAATCTGTGTCGGGCGGTGGTCGAGGGCACCAGTTTCAGCCTGCGCTACGGCCTCGACCTGCTGCGCGCCAGCGGCCTGCAGAGCCAGACCATCCGCCTGATCGGCGGCGCGGCGAAGAGCCCGGTGTGGCGCCAGGTGATCGCCGACATCATGGGCACGCCACTGGTCTGCCCGCAGCACACCGAAGCCGCCGCACTGGGCGCCGCAATCCAGGCCGCCTGGTGCTTGACGCCCGGAGCGGAGCGCCAGGCGCAGCTGGCCGCGCTGTGCGAGCGTTGCGTGCACCTCGATACCAGCACGCAAACGCAGCCAGACCCAGCGCGCACGGCGCAGTACGAAATGGTCTATCAACGCTACCGCGAGCAGGTCCGCCGGCTCGCCGAAAACATACCGGCGTGAGAACGCCACGACGATAGAGGAGACGCCTATGTACCTGGTCTGTGGCGAAGCACTGTTCGATGTGTTCATCCAGAGCGACGATGGGCGTGGCAATGAGCTGGCCTTCAAGGCCATCGCCGGTGGCTCGCCGTTCAACGTGGCATTGGGCCTGCGCCGGATGGGCGCCGACTCGGCGCTGTTCACCGGGATTTCCTCGGACAGCCTCGGCCAGCGCCTGCGCCAGGTGCTGCGTGACGAGGGCGTGAACGATGCCTACCTGATCGCCAGCGATGCGCCGACCACCCTGGCGATGGTCGGCCTGGACGCTGCCGGCTCACCGCAGTATTCCTTCCGTGGCGAAGGCTGTGCCGACCGCCAACTGCTCACCGAGCACCTGCCGACACTGGATGCGCAGGTGCGCGGCCTGCACGTCGGCTCCTTCTCTCTGGTGGTGGAGCCGGTGGCCAGCACGCTGCTGCAGCTGGTGCAACGCGAACACCGGCAGCGCCTGATCAGCCTCGACCCGAACGTGCGTCTCGGTCCGGCGCCTGATATCGCCCACTGGCGCGAGCGCGTCGAGACCTTCGCCGGCTATGCGCACCTGATCAAGGTCAGCGAAGAGGATCTGCAGCTGCTGTACCCCGAGCGCGACCCGCAGCAGGTAGCGGCGAGCTGGCTCAACCAGCGCTGCCAACTGGTGTTTCTCACCCACGGCAGCAAAGGCGCCAGCGTCCACTGCCGCCACGGGCACTGGTCGGCCCCGGCAGTGGAGGTGCACACCCGTGACACCGTCGGCGCTGGCGATACCTTCCAGGCCGCGCTGCTCAGTTACCTGGCCCGCCATGCCCTGGACACCCCCGAGGCGCTGGAAACGCTGAGCCGTGAACAGATCAACGACATGCTACGCCTGGCCATCGAGTCTGCTGCGCTGACCTGCTCGCGGGTCGGCCCCGACCTGCCCTACCTGCATGAGCTGGAGCGGCAGAGCGCGCGCTGACCCAGCCACCCCTCGCTGCATCACCTGGCAGCGGCACAGGCTCCCTGTGCGCCGAGGCGAATGGCCCGAAACCGCCGGTTGTCGCTCAGCTCGCTGGAGGCGACACTTGGTGTGTGACTCGCACAGCGCAGCGACTGTCGTTCTAGCAGCGTATTTTCAGATAACCCAGAGGTTCAGGGCATGCCTTACAAACATCAGGTGATTCCGCTTCAGGTCCACGAGGGCAACGAAACCGCCGAGCAGGCGCTGCACAGCATCGTCGATGGCTTCAAGCGCTTTCGCAACGAGGTCTTCCCGCAGCAGGAAGAACTGTTCAAGAAGCTCGCCACCGCCCAGAACCCACGCGCCATGTTCATCACCTGCGCCGACTCGCGCGTGGTGCCGGAGCTGATCACCCAGAGCTCGCCTGGCGACCTGTTCGTCAACCGCAACGTCGGTAACGTGGTGCCGGCCTACGGGCAGATGATGGGCGGCGTCTCCACCGCCATCGAGTACGCGGTGATGGCCCTGGGCGTGCAACACATCGTCATCTGCGGCCACTCCGACTGTGGCGCGATGAAGGCGGTGCTCAACCCGGCCTCACTGGAAACCATGCCCACTGTAAAAGCCTGGCTACGTCATGCCGAGGTGGCGCGCAGCGTAGTGGCAGAGAACTGCAACTGCAGCGACGACAAGGAAGCCCTGAGCGTACTCACCGAAGAGAACGTGGTGGCGCAGCTCAACCACCTGTGTACTCACCCGTCGGTGGCGGCCAAACTGGCGCGCGGCCAACTGTTCATCCATGGCTGGGTGTATGACATCGAAACCAGCCAGATCAAGGCCTACGATGCAGAGTTGGGCAGCTTCCTGCCGCTCGACGGCGACAAGATTCCAATGGCGACGCCACGCGCGCGTTTTCCACAAAGCTGATACGCAGGCTCGCGGCTAAAGCCCTCCCACGGTCACGGTGGGTATTGTGGGAGGGGCTTTAGCCGCGATGCTCCTCCCAGAGTTTCACGGCCCAGGCGGCTCCGTCCCCTGATGCGCCTTAGAACTTCTCCCCACGCAGCACTTCCACCTGCGCCAGGTAGCAGACCATGGCGAAGTGGTCGTAGTAGCGCGCCTGCAGATGCTCGGCGATGCGCTCGGCCAATTCGCGGTTGCAGATGATTTCCAGGCGGATGTTGCCTTCGGTGTCCCAGCCGGCGCTGCGCACGCCACGGTGTCCACGACCACGCGCGTCGGAAATGGTCCAGCCGGGTGCGCCGAGCGCTTCCAGATCGGCCAGTAGGCGCTTCTCCAACGCCGCCTCGCAGATCACGGTGAGCAGGGTGCGGCTATGTGCGTTCATCTCAGAACCCCCAGGCGATCAGTCGTTCGGCCAGCGCCAGGTAGAGCGGAATGCCGATCAGGATATTGAATGGGAAGGTGATGCCCAGCGAGGCGGTCAGCGACAGCGACGGGTTGGCCTCGGGCAAGGCCAGGCGCATGGCCGCCGGCACCGCGATATAGGACGCCGAGGCCGCGAGCGTGGCAAGCATCGCCGTGCCACCCAGGCTCAGGCCCATGAAGCGCGCCAGCAAGGCGCCGATCAACGCACCGAGCAGCGGCATCAGCAGGGCGAAGGCCGCCAGGCGCACACCGAACTGCTTCAGCGCACCGAGCTGGCCGGAGGCGATCAGGCCCATCTCCAGCAGAAAGAACGCCAGCACCGGCTTGAACATGCTGGTGTACAGCGGCTCCAGCGGCTTGATCGCCTCCTTGCCGGCGATCGCGCCGATCACCAGGCCGCCGAGCAGCAGCATGATGCTCTTGCCCAGGAAGATCTCGCGGCCCAGTTCGCCCCAGTGCGTCTCGCGCGAAATGCCCTTGGCCAGGACGATACCGACCAGGATCGCTGGAATCTCCAGGATGGCCACGAACAGCGGCATGTAACTCTCGAACTCGATGCCCTTGGCCAGCATGTAGGCCACCACCACGGCGAAGGTACCGGCGCTGACCGAACCGTAGTGCGCCGCCACCGCCGCAGCATTGACGCGGTCGAAGCGCAGGCCGCGCAACAGGACAAACGCCAGGATCGGCAGCAGCACGCCGAGCGCCAGTACCAGCGCCGACTGACCGAGCAGCTGCAGGCTGGCCTGCTGTGCCAGCTCCACACCGCCGTGCAGACCGATGGCCAGCAAGAGAATGATCGACAGCGTCTCGTACAGCGCCGCCGGCAGCTTCAGCTCACTCTTGAGCAGGCCGGCGACCAGGCCGAAGACGAAAAACAGCACCACCGGATCCAGACCCACCTCAGTTCACCTCCCCTGCTTCTCAGGGTGCGCTGTGCACACCTGCCACTGTTCACCACCCGCCCCGGTGCGCACGGCGCACCCCACCCGGACGGCCACGTACACGCAAAGGAAAGGGCCATACCCCGGCACAAGGCGGTGCTGATCGCCCTGCTTTGCCTCGCCACGAAGGCGAAACGCCGGGGCATGGCCGGAAAGCTTAGCCGGCATGCCCGGCTGCCCCCGCGCTGGCGAGTCGCACAAACGCCGTTAGCGTTTTGCGCGGGGCCACCGAGGGGTGAAGCACATGGATGTGCCGTGCAAAAAAAGGGAGCCTCGCGGCCCCCGGGACAAACCTGCGCCGTGGCGCTGAATAAAAAAGGAGCCCGGGTTACGCCCCGTCAAACTTGCCCATCCAACAGGCCGGGCTCCATAGAGGTTAACCTTCGATTTCCACCAGTACTTCGCCCGGATTGACGCGGTCGCCCTTGGCCACGTGAACGGCCTTGACGGTACCGGCAATCGGCGCCTGCACTTCGGTTTCCATCTTCATTGCTTCGGTGATCAGCACCGCCTGACCAGCCTTGACCGTGTCACCTTCCTTGACCAGCACATCGACGATGTTGCCCGGCATGGTGGTGGACACGTCGCCCGGTGCACCGGCCTGCTTGCGCTTGCCAGCGGCGCCTGCGACGTATTCATTGAGCGCCTCGAACACCACTTCTTCCGGCATGCCGTCGATGGACAGGTAGAAGTGGCGCTTGCCGTCGCCCTTGACGCCCACACCGGTGATGTCCACGCGGTAGCTTTCGCCATGCACGTCGACCACGAACTCGGTCGGCACGCCTTCGCCACCCACCGGCGCGGCCTTGCCCTGACCGTTCGGCATGGGCAGCAGTTCTTCCGGCTTGAGGGTGCCGGCCGCGCGCTCTTCGAGGAACTTGCGCCCGATATCGGGAAACATGGCGAAGGTCAGCACGTCCTCTTCGGACTTGGCCAGGCTGCCGATCTCTTCACGCAGGCGCGCCAACTCGGGCTTGAGCAGGTCGGCCGGGCGTACGTCAATCACTTCTTCGCTGCCGATGGCCTGCTTGCGCAGTTGCTCGTCGACCTTGCCCGGCGCCTTGCCGTAGCGGCCCTGCAGGTACAGCTTCACCTCGTTGGTGATGGTCTTGTAGCGCTCGCCGGCCAGCACGTTGAAGAACGCCTGGGTGCCGACAATCTGCGAGGTCGGCGTAACCAGCGGTGGGAAGCCGAGGTCGGCACGCACGCGCGGAATTTCTTCCAGCACTTCGTTCATGCGGTTCAGCGCGCCCTGCTCCTTGAGCTGGTTGGCCAGGTTGGAAATCATCCCGCCCGGCACCTGGTTGACCTGCACGCGGGTATCAACGCCGGTGAACTCGCTCTCGAACTGGTGGTACTTCTTGCGCACTGCATGGAAGTACATGCCGATCTCCTGGATCAGCTCCAGATCGAGGCCGGTGTCGAACTCGCTGCCCTTGAGCGCGGCGACCATCGACTCGGTACCCGGATGGCTGGTGCCCCAGGCCAGGCTGGAGATAGCGGTGTCGATATGGTCGGCACCCGCTTCGATGGCCTTGAGCTGGCACATCGAGCCGAGACCGGCGGTGTCGTGACTGTGGATGAATACCGGCAGGTCGACTTCGCTCTTCAGTGCCTTGACCAGCGCAAAGGTGGCGTAAGGCGTGAGCAGGCCGGCCATGTCCTTGATCGCGATAGAATCGATGCCCATCGCCTGCATGGCCTTGGCCTGGGCGACGAAGGCCTCGGTGGTGTGCACCGGGCTGGTGGTATAGGCGATGGTGCCCTGGGCGTGCTTGCCGGCAGCCTTCACTGCCTCGATGGCCACGCGCAGGTTACGCACGTCGTTCATCGCGTCGAAAATGCGGAACACGTCGATGCCGTTGACCGCGGCCTTGGCCACGAAGGCCTTGACCACATCATCGCTGTAGTGGCGGTAGCCAAGCAGATTCTGCCCGCGCAGAAGCATCTGCAGGCGGGTGTTGGGCAGCGCCGCCTTGAGCTGGCGCAGGCGCTCCCACGGGTCTTCCTTGAGGAAACGCACGCACGAGTCGAAGGTGGCGCCGCCCCAGACTTCCAGCGACCAGTAGCCGACGCGGTCGAGCTTGTCGCAGATCGGCAGCATGTCTTCGGTGCGCATGCGCGTGGCCAGCAGCGACTGGTGGGCATCGCGCAGGACGGTATCGGTAACGGTGATCTTCTTACTCATGATGTCCCCTACAGGCCCGCGTGGGCAGCGATGGCGGTGGCGATGGCGATGGCCAGGTGCGACGGGTTGCGCTTGATCGAGTACTGGGTCAGTTCCGGGTGGCTTTCGACGAAGCTGGTGTTGAACTGGCCGCTACGGAATTCCGGATTACGCAGAATTTCCTGGTAATAGGGCGCGGTGGTGCGCACGCCCTGCACGCGCATGTCGTCCAGCGCGCGCAGGCCACGGTCCATTGCCTCTTCCCAGGTCAGCGCCCAGACGATCAGCTTCAGGCACATCGAGTCGTAATAGGGCGGAATGGTGTAGCCGGTGTAGATCGCCGTGTCGGTGCGCACGCCGGGGCCGCCGGGCGCGTAGTAACGGGTGATCTTGCCGAACGAGGGCAGGAAGTTGTTCTTCGGGTCCTCGGCGTTGATGCGGAACTGCAGGGCATATCCACGGTGGATGATGTCTTCCTGCTTGACCGACAGCGGCAGGCCGCTGGCGATGCGAATCTGCTCGCGTACGATGTCGAGGCCGGTGATTTCCTCGGTGATGGTGTGCTCCACCTGCACCCGAGTGTTCATTTCCATGAAGTACACCTCGCCTTCGGCGAGCAGGAACTCCACGGTACCGGCGTTCTCGTAGCCCACGGCCTGCGCGGCGCGCACGGCCAGGTCGCCGATGTAGGCACGCTGCTCGGGGGTGAGCTGCGGGCTGGGGGCGATTTCGATGAGCTTCTGGTTGCGGCGCTGGATCGAGCAATCGCGCTCGTACAGGTGCACGGTGTTACCGAAGCTGTCGGCGAGAATCTGCGCCTCGATGTGCTTCGGATTGACGATGCATTTTTCCAGGAAGACGGAGGCCGAGCCGAAGGCCTTGGTCGCCTCGGAGATGACACGTGGGTAGGCCTGCTCCAGCTCCTCGCGGCTGTTGCAGCGACGAATGCCGCGACCGCCACCACCGGAGGTGGCCTTGAGCATCACCGGGTAGCCAATGCGCTCGGCTTCACGCAGGGCTTCGGCCAGGTCGGCGACGTTGCCTTCGGTGCCGGGGGTGCAGGGTACGCCAGCGGCCATCATGCTGCGGCGGGCTTCGGTCTTGTCGCCCATGCGGCGGATGACTTCCGCGCTTGGGCCTATGAATTTGATGCCGCGTTCGGCGCATATCTCTGCAAGTTCGGCATTTTCGGAAAGAAAACCGTAACCGGGATGCAGCGCGTCGCAACCGGTTTCCACGGCCAGATTGACCAGCTTGCGCGGGTTCAGATAGCCGGCCAGCGGATCTTCGCCAATGCTGTGCGCCTCGTCGGCACGCTTGACGTGCAGGGCATGACGGTCCGCATCGGAGTAGATCGCTACCGAGCGAATGCCCATCTCGGCGCAGGCCCGCACGATGCGGACGGCAATCTCACCACGGTTGGCGATCAGTATTTTTCTTATCACGATCCAATCCTCAGCGCAGAGCTGCAAGGGCCGCTGCAACAGTTGGTTGCAAACGTGGTGAAACCCTATCCGGCTATACGAATTAACAAAAATGAATAATTATTTGATCGTGCATAAGTAATTACTTATGCATTGACCGAACGAGGACGAAACCGTGCGTAAAACCCTGCTGCGCATGACCTTGCGCCAGCTCCAGGTGTTCCGTGCCGTGTGCGAACACGGCTCCTACAGCCGCGCGGCCGAGGAGATGTCACTGACCCAGCCCGCCGTCAGCCTGCAGATTCGTCAGTTGGAGGAGCTGGTGGGCCAGCCGTTGTTCGAATACGTCGGCAAGAAGCTCTACCTGACCGAGGCCGCCGAGGCACTCAAACGCGCCAGCAGCGATATCTTCGGCCGCCTGGAGAGCCTCGACATGCAGCTGTCCGACCTGCAGGGCTCACTGCAGGGGCAGCTCAACCTGTGCGTGGAATCCAGCGCGAAATATTTCATTCCCCACCTTTTCGCCGAATTTCGCCGCCAATACCCGGAAGTCAGCCTCAACCTAACGGTGGTCAATCACGCGCTGGTGGTGCGTCGCCTGACCCAGAGCCGCGACGACCTGATGATCATGAGCCAGGTGCCGCAGGACATGGCGCTGGACTTCATGCCCTTCCTCAACAACCCCATCATTGCCGTGGCGCCACCGGATCATCCCCTGTGCGAGGCGGACAGCCTGCAGTTGCACGACCTCACGCCCTACCCGCTGCTGATTCGCGAAAGCGGCTCGGGGACCCGCCGCGCCTGTGAGGAGTACTGCCATCAGAAACGTGCGCACTTCCCGAATACCCTGGAAATCGGTTCGCTGGAATCGCAGCGCGAGGCGGTACTGGCCGGACTCGGCATCGCCCTGCTGCCGCGCCATGCCGTGCGCCTGGAATTGCAGCATGGCCTGCTGAGTGAACTGCCGGTGGCCGAGCTGCCATTGCAGCGCAGCTGGTGCGTGGTGAATATCCGTGGCAGGCGCCTGTCGCCAGTGGCGCAGGCCTTCGTCGACTTCATCCGCACCGAGCGCGCGCAAATCGTCAAACTGGCCGAACGCTTCCAGCCCAGCCACGCAGGATCGGGCAAGAATCTCGCAGGATCGGCCTAACCCTTCTTAACTGGCATACGGGACATTGGCAGCCTGCGATCGCTCCACCAAAACCTGCCTGGGAGAAATCAATGCTGTCGGGAATCAGCGCCCTGCTCGGCGCCCTTCACGCGCTCGAGCGCGACAACGGCCAGGCCGTGCTCGCCACCGTGGTCAAGGTCGAAGGCTCAGCCTATCGCCGCCCCGGCGCGCGCATGCTGATCCCGCTCTACGGCGGCACCGTGGGCACCATCAGCGGCGGCTGCCTGGAGTCCGAGGTGGCGAAGAAGGCCTGGTGGCTGACCGATGGCGGCGAAGCCGTGATCCGTCGCTACAGCACCGCCACCCAGGACGACGAGGACGATCAGGACGCCGCACTGACCTTCGGCCTCGGCTGCAACGGCACCGTGCATGTGCTGCTCGAGCGCCACAGCGCGGAAAAGCCGCTGGCCGTGCTCGAACTGCTGCGCCAGGTGCGTGAGAGCGGCCAGGCGGGGGCGGTCGCCACGGTGATCTGCAGTTATCGCAACGCCCGTGTGCGTGTGGGTGAGCGCCTGTTGCTGCATCCATCGCTCAGCGACAACGGCCGCCTGCTCGATCCCGCGCTCGACGCCGAGGTTCGCGCCGATCTGCAACGAACCCTGACCGATCGCCGATCCTCACTGCGCAGCTACCGTGATGCGCGTGGCGAGATCGAGGTGTTCTGCGAATACCTGGCGCCGCAGCGGCGGCTGGTGATCTTCGGCGCCGGGCATGACGCGCAGCCGCTGACGCATATGGCCAAGCTGCTGGACTGGCACGTCACCGTGGTCGATGGCCGCGCCCATTTCGCCCGCGCCGAGCGCTTTCCCGACGCCGATGCTGTACTGCAGGTCGATGCCCGGCCGCCCTACGATCTGCACACGCTCACCGACGGCGCCATGGTGGCGATCATGAGTCACAGCTACAGCCAGGATCGTCATTGGCTAGGCAGCGTGCTACAGGGCGCACCGGCTTACATCGGCCAATTGGGGCCGCGCGACCGTACCGAACGCCTGCTGGACGAGATTCGCCAGCACAGCGAACAACTACCGGCGCTGGAACGACTGCACTATCCCATCGGCCTGGATATCGGCGGCGATACGCCGGAAAGCGTGGCCACGGCGATTCTCGCCGAGATGACCGCCGCCATTAACCTGCGCACAGGTGGCATGCTCAAGCACCGCCAGGCGGCGATCCATACGCCGACGGCGCAGGGTTGCAGCGAGATCGAGCCAGCGACCAGGCGGACGGCCTCCTGATCAAAGCCCCGGATTGCATCCGGGCTACGGCCTGACACAGCACCTCTGTGAGAGCGACACTCCGCTTCAGCCGCGATCAACCGCAAGAGCTCGCCGCTGGAGCGCCTCCTACACAGAGCGGCACCGTCTACCGTCCGACACAGCCCCCCGTAGGAGCGGCTTCAGCCGCGATCAATACTCAAAAAGCTCGCCGCTGCGACTGCACGGAAGCAGGAGCTAGAGGAAGCAGGATGCCAGAGTTGTGGGAGGGGCTTTAGCCGCGACCGGCTGAAACAAAAACGCCCGGGCAATTGCCCGGGCGTCGTGTCTACCGTACCAGACCTCAGGCCTTGATCTGCGCCGGGAACGGCAACTTGCGCAGACGCACGCCAGTGGCCGCGAACAGGGCGTTGGCCAACGCTGGCGCCAGCGGCGGTACACCCGGCTCACCGACACCGGTCGGATTTGCCGCCGACGGTACGATATGTACCTCGACCTTAGGCATTTCGTTCAGGCGCAACACCTGGAAGTCGTGGAAGTTCGACTGCTCGACCCGCCCTTCCTTCAAGGTGATCGCGCTGTGCCGGGCGGCCGCCAGGGCGAAGCCGATACCTCCTTCCATCTGCGCCTTGATCACGTCCGGGTTGATGGCGATACCGCAGTCCACGGCGCACACCACGCGATCCAGACGGTAGCTGCCATCGGCCTTCACCGTGACTTCGGCCACCTGCGCCACGAACGAGCCGAACGACTCGTGCACGGCAATGCCACGCCCGCGCTTTTCGCCCTCGGCACCCGCCGCCAGCGGCTTGTCCCAACCGGCTTGCTTGGCGGCCAGCTCCAGCACACCGCGATGACGCGGATGACTTTCCAGCAACGCATGGCGGAAGGCGTAAGGGTCCTGGCCTGCAGCGACGGCGGCCTCGTCGATCATGGTTTCAGCGACGTAACCGGTGTGGGTATGACCGACCGAACGCCACCAGAGCACCGGCACCTTGATATTGGTCGGCGTGCTCAGCTCCACTTGCAGGTTGGGCACCGCGTAGGACAGATTGGAGATCCCCTCCACCGAGGTGTGGTCGATCCCGTCCTTGACCAGGAACGGCTCCATCGAAGTGCCAGCAATGATCGACTGGCCGACGATACGGTTATGCCAGGCCTGCAGCTTGCCGGCCTCATCCAGGCCGATGCGTACGCGGTGTAGGTACAACGGCCGGAAGGAACCGCCACGGATATCGTCCTCGCGCGTCCAGACCATTTTCACCGGGGCATCCACGCCCTTGTCGCGCGCGGCCTTGGTGATTGCCACCGCTTCCAGCAGGTAATCCGACACCGAACTGGCGCGACGACCGAAACTGCCGCCAGCGTACAGTTGGGTCAGCGAAACCTGCTCGGGCGTAAGGCCCAGATAACTGCTGATGACGGCCTGGTCGACGGTCTGGAACTGCTCGCCGTTCCAGATTTCGCAGCGATCGCTGGAAAGTTTCACCAGGCAGTTCATCGGCTCCATCGCCGCATGGGCCAGATAAGGAAACTCGTAGTCGGCCTCGACGGTTTTAGCCGCCTGGGCCAGCGCCGCATCTGTATCGCCCTTGCTTGCCGCCGGCAGACCTGGTTTGCTGGCGCTGTCGCGGTATTGCGCGAAAATCTCCTCGCTGCCAAGGGTGAAGGCCTGACTCTCGTCCCACTCGATTACCAGCGCATCGCGGCCCTGCCGCGCCGCCCAGGTGTTCTTCGCCAGCACGGCGACACCGGAGCGACCGTGGGGCAGATCGCGAAACTCCACCACCTCGACCACATCGCGCACGGCCTTGGCCTTGCTGCTTTCGACCGAACGCGGCACGCCGCCGAAACGCGGCGGGTAGGCAACCATGGCCACCAGCATGCCGGGCAGCTTGAAGTCCTGGGTGAAGATGGCGCTGCCATCAGTCTTGCCCGGGCTGTCCTTGCGGCGCAGCTCGCGCTTGCCGATCAGCTTGAAGTCCTTAGGGTCCTTGAGTTGCACCTGCTCCGGCACCGGCAGTGACGCCGCCGCCTCGACCAGCTCACCGAAACCGGCGCTGCGACCCGAGCCGGGGTGACTTACCACGCCCTGGCTGACGCTGATTTCACTGGCCGGCACGCCCCAGCGCCGCGCGGCCGCAGCCACCAGCATGGCCTTGGCGGTCGCACCGGCATTACGCATCTGCTCCCAGGAGTTGGCCATGGCGGTGCTGCCGCCCGTGCCCTGCATGGGGCCGAAGGCGAGGTTGTTGTAGCGCTTGGCGTCGGCCGGCGCACCTTCGACGCGCACCTTGTCCCAGTCGGCATCCAGTTCTTCGGCGAGCAAGGTGGCCAGGCCGGTGTAGCTGCCCTGGCCCATTTCCAGGTGTTTGGCCAGCACGGTCACCGTGCCGTCAACGTCTATACGGACGAAGGCGTTCGGCTCCAGCGGGCCGCCCGCCGCCAGCGCGTCCATACCGCGGATCAGCGGCGCGAAGAAGATGCCCAGCGCCAGGCCACCTGCCCCCTTGAGCAGGGTGCGACGACTGACATTGAGGATGCCGCGAGTGGCGCTATCGGGGGTTTCGATCTTGCCCATGTCTATGCGCCTCCTCAGGCCAGTTTGCCGGCAGCTTCATGAATGGCGGCACGAATCCGCACATAGGTGGCGCAGCGACAGATGTTGCTGCTCATGGCTGCATCGATATCGGCATCGCTCGGCGCCTTGTTGCTGCTCAGCAACGCTGTCGCCGCCATGATCTGCCCGGACTGGCAGTAGCCGCATTGCACCACGTCCAATTGCCGCCAGGCTTCCTGCACCACCTTGCCCACGGCGTCTTCGCCGACCGCTTCGATGGTGCTGATGCGCTTGCCGGCCACCGCCGATACCGGGGTGACACAGGAGCGGGTCGGCTGGCCTTCAACGTTCACCGTGCAGGCGCCGCACAGGGCCATGCCACAGCCGTACTTGGTGCCGGTGAGATTGGCGACGTCGCGCAATGCCCAGAGCAGCGGCATGTCAGCGGCCACGTCCAGCTCATGGTCCTTGCCATTGAGATTCAGGGTAATCATGGTCTGCCCACCTTGTTCTGATGGTGTCTGATGGTTCCGGCATGGCATGCCGGTGGTCACGGTCAACCCCGCACGCAGGGGGCCAGATCACCACTGTAGAGGGCGCAAAACCTGCTGTCGCCGCCGACCACAGAGATCGGCAGAACCGGGCAATAAGTTCGTAGAATCGGGCAAGCTCACTGCCCTGCCCGCAGGCAGGGCAACAAGAAAGTCAGGCGGCGCGGCGCGAATCAGGTTCGGCGTGCTGAAGGTAGCTGGCGGAAACCAGCTCGGGGAAGTCGGCAAGCTCGCGTTGCAGCTGGCACTGCTCGGCGTAGTGTTCGATGGCCCGGCGATAGGCCATGCGGCGCTGGTCTTGCAGTTTGCGCCGGGTCTTGGCGTCAGGTTGGTCGTGCAGGTGCGCGTCATCGAAGATACGAGGCATCTCGGTTCTCCCGGAACGAGGACTGGAGGCCTCAGCTTGTTCCGCGAAGATGACGCTTTGACGGCGAGCGGATGAACAGGCGGTGAACCCGTTCTCTCAATCCTCGGTGTTGCGCAGCGACTTCGGCGACAGGCGCAAACTGCGCAGGCTGCGCTTGACGCTCTTGAGGTGGTTGACCAGGCTCGGCCCGCGCGCCATGGCCACGCCCATGGCCAGCACGTCGATCACCACCAGGTGGGCGATGCGCGAAGTCAGTGGGGTGTAGATCTCGGTATCTTCCTGTACGTCGATCGCCAGGTTGACGGTCGACAGCTCCGCCAGCGGTGTCTGGCTCGGGCACAGGGTGATCAGGCTGGCGCCGGACTCACGCACCAGGTTGGCGGTGATCAGCAGGTCCTTGGAACGGCCGGACTGGGAAATGCACACCGCCACGTCGCCCGGCTGCAGGGTCACCGCACTCATTGCCTGCATGTGCGGGTCGGAATAGGCCGCGGCGTTGAGCAGCAGGCGGAAGAATTTGTGCTGGGCATCGGCTGCCACCGCGCCGGACGCACCGAAGCCATAGAACTCCACGCGCTGAGCCTTCGAGCAGGCGGCGATGGCGCGCTGCAACGCCTCGGGGTCGAGCTTCTCGCGCACTTCCATCAGCGTATGCAGGGTGGTGTCGAAGATCTTCAGACTGAAGTCGGCGACCGAGTCATCCTCGTGAATCGCGAACTGGCCGAAGCTGGCCCCGGCCGCCAGGCTCTGCGCCAGCTTCAGCTTGAGGTCCTGAAAGCCGCTGCAACCGATGGCACGGCAAAAGCGCACGATGGTCGGCTCGCTGATGCCGACGCTATGCGCCAGCTCGGCCATGGAGCTGTGCATCACCGATGCAGGATCGAGCAAGACGTGATCGGCCACCTTGAGCTCGGACTTGCGCAGCAGGTGGCGCGACTGGGCGATGTGTTGCAACAGATTCACTGAGATAGGCTCTATGCAGAAAAGGGTCTACCGCGGCACTCGGCGGGTCATGGCTCGGTTATGATCGGCGGCCGGCGGTTGTAGTGACCTTGTAGTTATACTACATAGCTCGCACCCGCGCACAGCCAAGCGGCTGCCAATTCGCTGAACGAACTTTCCGGCAGAGGGGCGCAGCCGATCTTTTCACTGCCTCTTTGCTGCAAACGCAGGTAGCTTGCAACGGCCTGCCACAACGAGTCGGAGTCTTCCCTTGAGCATCCCCTGCGACATGCTGGTCTTCGGTGGTACGGGCGATCTGGCCCTACATAAACTGCTGCCAGCGCTTTATCACCTGCACCGCGAAGGACGCCTGCACGCCGATGTGCGCATCCTCGCCCTGGCCCGCAGCAGCCACACCCGCGAGGCCTACCAGGCCCTGGCCGAGCGTCACTGCCGCGCTCAGGTGGCGCGCGCCGACTTCGCCAACGAGACCTGGGCCAGCTTCGCCGCGCGCCTCGACTACTTCGCCATGGACGCTGCGCAAAGCGCCGATTTCGGCCGCCTGGCCAAACGCCTGGGGCGTGATGACGAGCGCGTGCGAGTCTACTACCTGGCCACCGCGCCAAGCCTGTTCGAAGCCATCGCCGCGCATCTGGCCAACGCCGGCCTGGCAGGCCCGGCAGCACGCATCGTGCTGGAAAAACCCATTGGCCACTCGCTGGAATCGGCCCGTGCGATCAACACCGCCATCGGCGCCGTGTTCGACGAAGCGCGGGTGTTTCGCATCGATCACTACCTGGGCAAGGAAACCGTGCAGAACCTCATGGCGCTGCGCTTCGCCAATGCCCTGTTCGAGCCGGTATGGCGCGCCGGGCATATCGATCACGTACAGATCAGCGTGTGCGAAACCCTCGGTGTGGAAAATCGCGGCAGCTACTACGACCAGGCCGGCGCCATGCGCGACATGATCCAGAATCACCTGCTGCAGCTGCTGTGCCTGGTGGCCATGGAAGCACCGGTGCGCTTCGACGCCGAAGCGGTGCGCAACGAAAAGGTGAAGATACTCGAAGCGCTGAAACCCATCTCCGGCCTCGACGTGCAGGACAAGACCGTGCGCGGCCAGTACACCGCCGGCAAGATCGGCGGCCATGACGTGCCCGCCTACTACTTCGAGAAGAACGTCGACAATGACAGCGACACCGAAACCTTCGTCGCCGTGCAGGTCGAGATCGACAACTGGCGCTGGGCTGGCGTGCCCTTCTACCTGCGCACCGGCAAACGCCTGGCGAAGAAGGCCTCGGAGATTCTCATCCAGTTCAAACCGGTGCCGCACCGCCTGTTCCACGAAGGCGAAGCCAACCAGTTGCTGATTCGCCTGCAGCCGGAAGAACGCATCAGCCTGCAACTGATGGCCAAGAACCCCGGCAAGGGCATGCACCTCAAACCGGTGGAGCTGGATCTCAACCTGGCCAACGCCTTCAACCAGCAACGCCGTTGGGACGCCTACGAGCGCCTGCTGCTCGATGTGATCGACGGTGATTCGACGCTGTTCATGCGCCGCGATGAAGTGGAGGCGGCCTGGCAGTGGGTCGATCCGATTCTGCAGGGCTGGCACCAGCACTACCAGAGCCCGCGCCCCTACCCGGCCGGCAGCGACGGGCCGGAGCAACTGCAACACCTACTCGAGCGCCACGGCCGGCACTGGGCCTGAAGGCGTAGCCCGGATGCAATCCGGGGGCTTTCAGCACCGCCGCGGATTTCATCCGGGCGACTGGCTTGCGGCTTGTCGCCTGAGGCTGCCTTGGTGCAGCAACACCATCGCCAGCACCAGTACGCCCAGCGCTCCGGCGCCGAGGAACAACCCTTCATACCCCAGTGCCTTGGCCAGTACCCCGCTGCTGGCCCCGACGAAGCCGGACAACAGCACCTGCGCCGAGGCCTGCAGGGTGAAGTCAGCGCCTTCGTGTTCGGGGCGGCACATGCGCATCATCGCGGCGAACAGGGCGACGGTGGACATGCCGTCGGCCACCTGCTCGAACAGAGTCACGGCGTAGACCAGCCCGGTATTGGCGCCCTGTCCCACCAGCAAGGCCAAGGCGGCGATGCCGATGGCCTGCAGGGCGCCGAACAGGATCAGCGCACGCAGCACGCCGATACGGGCGTAGAGCAGGCCGCCGATCACCGCGCCGCCGATGCCGGCCAGGCTGCTGATCAGCGTCAGTTGGCCGAGCTCCCCGGTGCTCCAGCCCTGATCCACCAGCATCGGCTTGATCATCGGTGAGCCGAGCGAGTCGCCCAACTTGAAGGTCAGCACCACCGCCAGCCACAGCAGCATGCCCGGCTGCGCCAGCAGGCCGCGATAGTGGTTCAACAGCAGACGCGGGCCGAGGGCGGTTTCGGCCAGGGCTGGCTGGAAGGGCAACACGCGGCGCTCGGGGAACAGCCAGATCGGCACGGTCATCAGCAGGATCAGGCCGGCCAGCAGGCCAAGCGCCAGGTTCCAGCCCAGCGGGTCGATCACCAGCAGCAGGCCACTGCCACTGACGATCATGCCGACCTTGTAGCCGCCGACCTGCAGGCTGTTGCCCAGACCACGCCAGCGTTCGGGCAGCAGGCGCACGGTAAGGCCATCGGTGGCGATGTCCTGGGTCGATGCCAGCAAGTTGATCAGTAGCAGCAAGCCGAGCAACAACCACAGGCCGGAGCCGAACAGCGTCTGCGGGGCGAGCAGCGCCAGTGCCGCGACACAGGCGATGACGCCGCTTTGCAGCGGCAATATCCAGCCACGGTGATGGCCCAGGCGGGGCGAGGCCAGACGGTCGATCCAGGGCGCCCACAAGACTTTAAGTAGCCAGGGTAGCGCCAGCAGCTTGAGCAAGCCGATCAGCGCCAGGTCGACGCCATGTTGGCGCAGCAGCACCGGCAGCGAGTGGGCGATCAGCCCGGAAGGAAGGCCCTGCGCGCAGTACAGCGAGGCCAGCAGCACCAGTGTGGCGTTGGATGGGCGAGGTGCGGTGGGCGACATGGCGGGCGCTCGCGGCAAAAGCGCAAGCCTAGTGGTTTGCGCCTGCAAGCGGCAATGCGAGGGTGGTTACAGTTCGTAGCCGGGTTCGTCGCGGCTGAAGCCCCTCCCACGGGGCAGGACGTTCGATTGGTTGTAGCCCGGATGCAATCCGGGGCCGTTGCTATCGCTCCCGGATTGCATCCGGGCTACGTGAAAAAAGTTCACGACGCCAAAGGCCCTATAGGCTATCCAGGCACTCGGTCAGGCCGTTTGCCAGGTTTTCCAGCAATTGCTCGTAACCGGTGGCACTCACCGGCAAGGTACCGCCCAGCGCATCCAGTTCCGCCAGCTTGACCGGCAAACCGGCGCTGAGTGTTTCGGCCAGGCGCGGACGCAGCGGCGGTTCGCTGAACACGCAGCTCGGGCCAGCCTCTTGCAGCGTCTTGCGCATGGCAGCGACATGGCGCGCGCCGGGCTGTACTTCGGTCAACACGCTGAATACGCCGGCGTGCTTGAGGCCGTAGGCAGCCTCGAAATAGTCGAAGGCCTCGTGGAAGACAAAATACGGCTTGCCTTGCAAGGCAGCCAATTGCGGACGGATACGGCTATCGAGCGCATCCAGGCGCGCTTCGAAGGCTTGCAGGTTGGCGTCGTAACGCGCGGCGTTGGCGGCATCCAGCTGAGCCAGGTCGGCCGCCATGCGCGCGGCGATCACCCGGGCATTGTCAGCGGCCAGCCAAAGGTGCGCATCCAGGCTGCCCGGACGGTGATCATGGTCATGACCCAGGTCGTCACCGGCATGTTCGTGCGCGTGATCATGATCATCGTGGCCATTTTCATGCTCTTCATGATCTTCTCCGAAGTGACGCAGGGTCATGCCGGGCAGATCCTGCACAGCCACCTGCGGCTTGTCACGGCTGTCCAGCACGCGCGGCAGAAAACTCTCCATGTCCGGGCCAATCCAGTACAGCAGGTCGGCATCACGCACTCGCCGTACGTCGGACGGGCGCAATGCATAGTGATGCGGTGATGCACCAGATGGCAGCAACACCTCGGGTTCGCCGAGGCCGTCCTGCACCGCCGCAGCGATCAGTTGCAGCGGTTTGATACTGGTCAGGACACGCACTTCGGCCTGGGCATTGGCGACGAAAAACAGGGTAAAGAAGCAGAAAAGACGCAACACGGGGCATACTCGGATGGAAATGAACGGGTAATATAATAACGTCTCTTATCAGCGCCGTCCTTGCCCATGACCGACACACCTCTGGCTGCACGCCCTCACGACCACTCCCGCTGCGTCAGCCATGCGCTGGCCGAGGCCGAAGCCATCTGCGCCCGCCAGGGGCTGCGCCTGACCGCCCTGCGCAAGCGCGTGCTGGAGCTGGTGTGGGCCAGCCACAAGCCACTCGGCGCCTATGACATTCTCGGCGTACTGAGTGACGAAGACGGCCGCCGCGCCGCGCCACCCACCGTCTACCGCGCGCTGGATTTTCTCCTGGAAAACGGCCTGGTACATCGCATTGCATCGCTCAACGCCTTCGTCGGCTGCAGCCACCCCGAGCATGCGCATCAGGGCCAGTTCCTGATCTGCCGCGCGTGCCATGCGGCCACCGAACTGGAGCAGCCAGCGATCAGCCAGGCCATCGTCGACGGCGCGGCCGGCGTCGGTTTCGTCGTCGAAAGCCAGACCGTTGAAGTGGTCGGCCTCTGCGCAGGCTGCAAGGGCGCGGCATGAGCGATGCGCTGATACAGCTCGACGGGGTCGCTGTCAGCTTCAACGGCCAGCCTGTGCTGGATGACGTGCAACTAAGCGTGCAGCCCGGCGAAATCGTCACCCTGATCGGCCCCAACGGCGCCGGCAAGACCACCCTGGTGCGCGTCGTGCTCGGCCTGCTGCAGCCTGAGCGCGGCAACGTGCGCCGGGCGCCACGCCTGCGCATCGGCTACATGCCGCAAAAACTCCACGTCGACGCCACCCTGCCGCTGTCAGTGCTGCGCTTCCTGCGCCTGGTGCCGGGGGTGGATCGCAAGCGCGCGCTGGCGGCACTGGCCGAGGTGGGCGCCGAGCAGGTGATCGACAGCCCGCTGCAGAGCATTTCCGGTGGCGAGATGCAGCGCGTGCTGCTGGCTCGTGCCCTGCTGCGCGAGCCGCAACTGCTGGTGCTCGACGAGCCGGTGCAGGGCGTCGACGTGGCCGGCCAGGCCGAGCTGTACCGGCTGATCTCGCGGCTGCGCGAGCGCCATGGCTGCGGCGTGCTGATGGTCTCGCACGACCTGCACCTGGTGATGAGTGCCACTGACCAGGTGGTCTGCCTCAACCGCCATGTGTGCTGTTCCGGTCACCCGGAGCAGGTCAGCGGCGACCCGGCCTTCATCGAACTGTTCGGCCAGGACGCCAAGAGCCTGGCCGTCTACCACCACCATCATGACCACGCTCACGACCTGCATGGCGGCGTGGTTCAGCCAGGCCTGACCATCCACGGCCCGGCGCACGTTCACGGCCCTGGTTGCAAACACTGATGCCCGACTTCCTCCTCAACGCTCTGCTCGCCGGCCTTACCCTGGCCCTGGTGGCCGGCCCGCTCGGCTCCTTCGTGGTGTGGCGGCGCATGGCCTATTTTGGCGACACCCTGTCCCATGCCGCCCTGCTTGGCGTGGCATTGGGGCTGATGCTCGACGTCAGCCCGACCCTGACGGTGACGGTCGGCTGCGTGCTGCTCGCGGTGCTGCTGGTCACCCTGCAACAACGCCAGCCACTGGCCTCCGACACCCTGCTCGGCATCCTCGCCCACAGCACCCTGTCGCTGGGCCTGGTGGCGCTGAGCTTCATGCATGACGTGCGTATCGACCTGATGAGCTACCTGTTCGGCGACCTGCTTGCCGTCAGCCCCACCGACCTGGCCTGGATCATCGGTGGCAGCGCGCTGGTGCTGGCACTGTTGGCCTGGCTATGGCGGCCGCTGCTGGCGATCACCGTGCATGAGGAACTGGCGCGGGTCGAAGGCCTGCCGGTGGCAGCGATTCGCCTGGCACTGATGCTGCTGATCGCCGTGGTGATTGCCGTGGCGATGAAGATCGTTGGCGTATTGCTGATCACCTCGCTGTTGATCATCCCCGCCGCCGCCGCCCAGCGTCATGCGCGCACGCCGGAGCAGATGGCCGTGGGCGCCAGCCTGCTCGGCCTGCTGGCGGTGTGCTGTGGCCTGGCGCTGTCCTGGTATCAGGACACGCCGGCCGGGCCCTCCATCGTGGTCAGCGCCGCTGCGCTGTTTCTGGCCAGCTTTGCGCTGCCCAAGCGCAACAGCTGATGGCGCGCTCTGCGTAGCCCGGATGCAATCCGGGAAGGCTCCAGCACGTTTTCCCCGGATTGCATCCGGGCTACGGCGCGACCGATCGAGATGAAATCAGTGGTACGAACCTGTATGATTGCGCGTTTTTTGCACAATTCGAGACGCGTAGTTATGAAGTCGTTCGCTTTTCGTGGTCTTCCGCTTTTTCTGGTTCTACTCCTGGCCGGTTGCCAGAGCAGCCAGCAGCACAGCCTCCCGCCGGTCGACGATCTGGTCGTCGCCTTCCGTCAGCTCGACCTGAGCCTTGCCGAAGAACGTCTCGACGACGCGCGCAGCCAGCTCAGCACGCTACAGCAACGCGCCAGCGGCGACACACGCTTGGAGCAGTACCAGCGCCAGCTGGCCGAGGCTTATATGGAGCAGGGCCGCGAAGCGCTGCAGCAGGGCGATCTGGACCGCGCCGCGCAGGCGCTGGGCCAGGCCCGCAGCCTGATGCCACAGGCGCCAGCCCTGAGTCACGACCTCAACCAGGCCATCGACAGCGCCCGCACGGCGCGCCAGGCGGCTGCCGAGCAACAGGCGCGCGATGCCGCCACCAAGCTCGACGCCGAGCGCCAGGAACGACTGCGCCAGCAGCGCCTGACCAGCGAACGCCAGGCCGCGGCGAGCGTCGCAGCCATACCTGCCAGCCAGCCGACGCCCGTGGTCGAGAGCAAGCCGACAGCACGCCTGATCGATCCGAGCGCGGCCACCAGCATCGTGGCCATGCCTATGCTGGACAGCCAGGACAACGAAAACCTGCGCCGCCTGCTCGACAGCGTGGCCGCCGATGTCGTGACCTTTCGCTGCGCGGTGCGCATCGAAGTACGCGAGGCCAAGGATTACCCCTGGGTCGCCGCGCTGCTCTCGGCACGCATCAAGAAACTCGATCCGAGCTTCCGTCCGCAGCTGAGCCAGAAGATCGCTCCGCAGCAGATACCGCGCCTGCTGTTGAGCCCAAAGCGCAACTGATGTCGGTCGCTTATCGGTAATGCCATTTTGTAATAACTATAGGCCAACAAAGATTTTCTCGGCCTAAACACCGCCGGGTAAACTAGCGCCCTTTTGCGCCTACCCGGCGCCAACGGCCGCTTCAGCAATCCCAGAACCCGGCCCTGAACATACCCAAAAGGTCGTTCGCGTGATCCAGTTTCAATCCGTCCACAAAGCCTACCGCGTCGCCGGTCGCGAGATTCCGGCACTGCAGCCCACCACGCTGCAGGTCGGCAGCGGCCAGGTGTTCGGCATCATCGGCCACTCCGGTGCCGGCAAGAGCACACTGCTGCGCCTGATCAACCGCCTGGAGGAACCCTCGGGTGGGCGCATCGAGATCGACGGTGTCGACGTCACCGCCCTCGATGCGGGTGGCCTGCGCCGTTTCCGTCAGCAGGTCGGGATGATCTTCCAGCACTTCAACCTGCTGTCGTCAAAGACCGTTGCCGACAACATCGCCATGCCGCTGCGTCTGGCCGGCGAGCTGAGCCGCGCCGAGATCGACGCCCGCGTCGCCGAGCTGCTCGCGCGCGTCGGCCTGCAGGATCACGCCAACAAATATCCGGCGCAGCTCTCCGGTGGGCAGAAGCAGCGCGTCGGCATCGCCCGTGCACTGAGCACCCGGCCGAAGATCCTGCTGTGCGACGAGGCGACCAGCGCTCTGGACCCGCAGACCACCACCGCCGTGCTGCAACTGCTGGCCGAGATCAATCGCGAACTGGGCCTGACCATCGTGCTGATCACCCACGAGATGGACGTGATCCGCCGCGTCTGCGACCGCGTGGCAGTGATGGATGCCGGCGTCATCGTCGAGGAAGGCCCGGTGGCCGAGGTGTTCCTGCACCCGCAGCACCCGACCACGCGGCGCTTCGTGCAGGAGTCCGAGCATGTCGACGAGGCCGAGCAGCGCGACGACTTCGCCCATGTCGAGGGCCGCATCCTGCGCCTGACCTTCCAGGGCGAAGCCACCTACGCACCACTGCTGGGCACCGTGGCCCGTGAAACCGGGGTGGACTACAGCATCCTCGCCGGGCGCATCGACCGCATCAAGGACACACCCTACGGCCAGCTCACCCTGGCCCTGACCGGTGGCGACATCGACGCCGCGCTGGCGCGCTTTGAAACCGCCGACGTGCATCTGGAGGTACTGCGCTGATGCTCGAACAACTGCTACCCAACGTGTTCTGGCCGGAAATCTGGCAGGCCAGCCTCGACACCCTGAACATGCTACTCGGCTCGATGCTGTTCACCGTGCTGCTCGGCCTGCCGCTCGGCGTGCTGCTGTTTCTCACCGGCCCGCGTCAGCTGTTCGAACAGAAGGCCCTTTACGGCGCGCTGTCGCTGGTGGTGAACATCCTGCGTTCGGTGCCCTTCGTCATCCTCTTGATCCTGATGATCCCCTTCACCGAGCTGCTGGTCGGTACTTCGCTGGGTGTGGCCGGCGCCATTCCGCCGCTGGTGGTGGGCGCCACGCCGTTCTTCGCGCGCCTGGTGGAAACCGCCCTGCGCGAAGTCGAGCGCGGCATCATCGAAGCGACTCAGGCCATGGGCGCCACCACCTGGCAGATCATCACCCGCGCGCTGCTGCCCGAGGCGTTGCCCGGTCTGCTCGCGGCCACCACCGTCACCGCGATTACCCTGGTGTCCTACACCGCCATGAGCGGCCTGATCGGCGGCGGCGGCCTCGGCGACCTGGCCGTGCGCTACGGCTACCAGCGCTACCAGCCGGACGTGATGGCCGTGACCGTGATCCTGCTACTGATCCTGGTGCAGGTGCTGCAGATGGTCGGTGATCGGCTGGTCGTACATTTTTCTCGCAAGTGATTATGAAAAGCGGCGACTCGCCACCCGCGAGACCCGCGCCAACCTTCCCAAAAGGAACCTTGAAATGAAGAAGCTGCTGACTGCCATCGCCGCCTGCGCGGCCTTCTCGGCCCAGGCCGAAACCCTCAACGTCGCTGCCACCCCGGTGCCGCACGCGGAGATCCTCGAGTTCGTCAAACCGGCCCTGGCCAAAGAAGGCGTGGAGCTGAAGGTGCGCGTGTTCACCGACTACGTGCAGCCCAACCTGCAGGTGCAGCAGAAGAACCTCGACGCCAACTTCTTCCAGCACCAGCCGTACCTGGACGAGTTCAATGCCAGCCGCAAGACCGATCTGGTCAGCGTTGCCGGTGTGCACGTCGAGCCCTTCGGCGCGTACTCGAGCAAGATCAAGGACCTCAGCGAGCTGCCGCAGGGCGCCACCGTGGCCATCCCCAACGATGCCACCAATGGCGGCCGCGCCCTGCTGCTGCTGCAGAAAGCCGGTGTGATCACGCTCAAACCGGAAGCCGGCATCCTCGCCACGCCGAAGGACATCGTCGAGAACCCGAAGGCGATCAAGGTGCGTGAACTGGAAGCGGCCACCCTGCCGCGCGTGCTGAGCCAGGTCGACCTCGCCCTGATCAACACCAACTACGCCCTAGAAGCCAAGCTGAACCCGACCCAGGATGCCCTGGCCATCGAAGGCAGCGACTCGCCGTACGTCAACATCCTAGTGACCCGCGCCGACAACAAGGACAGCGACGCCGTACAGAAGCTGGTCAAGGCCCTGCACAGCGCCGAGGTCAAGCAGTTCATCGAAGAGAAGTACAAAGGCGCCGTCGTCCCGGCGTTCTGATCACCGCTGACGCTGTACCCGATGCCGCGCCGCTGCAAAGCTGCGCGGCATTTTCATGTGCGGCATGCATCGGCAAGCCCTCGGCGATCCGTAGGGTGTGCCGTGCGCACCGGGGGCAACGCGACCACCGCCCCGGATTGCATCCGGGCTACGATCATCCGAAATCGTCGGTGCGCACGGCGCACCCTACTTGACTCTGGTTTTTTCCGGCCGCGTCCAGATGAACAGTGCGCCGCAACTCATGCCGGCGGCGGCGAACAGCACGGAAGGCAGGTGATCGACGGTCAGCAGCAGGATGATCAGCGCTAGCAGCATGCTGCCACTCGCCACCCACTTGGTACGCCGGGCGATCAGGCCGCCGTTCTTCCAGTCGCGCAGCAGCGGGCCGAACACCCGATGATTCTCCAGCCACGCGGCCAGACGCGGAGAACTGCGCGACGCTGCCCAGGCCGCCAACAGCACGAACTCGGTCGTGGGAAGGCCCGGCAATATCACTCCGAGCATGGCCATACCAATGCTCAGGTAGGCCAACAGCAGCCATAGCCAACGCTGCCAGGCCGAGCGCGCCAGCGTGATTTCAGGCAAAGCAGCGTTCCAGGTGTACGGTGAAACGCTCGAAGGCCGCGATGGCCGCTACCTCGGCCAGACGCTCCTGCTCGGCATCCAGTTCGACGCTGTCGAGCACGGCGGTAAAAGCCTTCCAACCCTGCGCGCGACCACCTTCCGGCTCGCCCAGATGACGCGCGCCAAAGGTCTCGCTCAGGCCCAGCGCCGGCATGCGCTTGAGCAGGAAAGCGGCGCCCAGCTTGGAGCCTTCGGAAACGAACAGCCAGGCGAGCGCTTCGCCGGTGCCCATGACCTTGTTGCGGATGGCGTCATCGCCCTCTGGCAGCGCGCGCTGCAGATCGGCCAGGTCCAGCACGGCCTGCTCGACACGGCAGCGCTGCGGCAGATCAGGCACGAGCCTGATCAGCTGCGGGTCGTTATAGAGCTTTTCCAGATCACGCTGGAACAGATATTGGGCGGCCACGAAGTGGGAAAACCGCTCCGGGCTCCCGAACGGATCATGGCTCTTGACCAGGTTGTCGAGGTGACTGTGCGGCTCGTGGGTAATCTGGTTCAGGCGCTGCGAACGCAGAGGATGGGACAGTTGCGAAGAGGCGGTCATGGAAAGCTCGCTGATGACTGGCATGAAGTAAGGCAGCCCGTCCCTTGCACCGCTCGATGAAGCGTGCAGGACGTTAGACCGCCACTGCCTTATAAAGACGAACGAACCTGCCAAGCTCCGTAAAAATAAAGCGAAACACAGGGATATCACGCTACAGACGGGCTTCGCGCACGCGCTCGCTATCCGGCCTTATTAAAAGTGATTATTATTCACGAAGTAGTCGGCGAATCAGGCTTGCCAGTGACCATCTCCAATCTAGACAGCGTATTCATCAGCCAGCGCACCCCGCTGCTGCGCACGCTGGTAAAAATCGTTAAGAACGCCAGCATCGCCGAGGAACTGGTGCAGGAAACCTACCTGCGGGTCGCCCGCAGCCTGCGCGACAAACCGGTCGATCACCTCGAACCCTTTCTCTTCCAGACAGGCCGCAATCTGGCGCTCGACCACTTGCGCCGCGAGCGCATGCAGTCACGCACCATGCTCGATGACGTGCCGGACGCCATCATGCAGGCCGTTCCCGCTCCGGGTTCATCCAGCGAAGACAGTCTGCACGCCGAACGCCTGCTACAACGGCTGGGCAACGCACTGGAGCAGTTGAGCGAACGCCAGCAGCGCATCTTCATCCTCAGCCGTCTGCATGGTCAGGGTTATGCCGAGATCGCTGCAGAGCTCGGCGTGTCAGCCAGCACGGTGCAGAAAGAGCTCAAGTTGATCATGACCCTGTGCATGACCCTGCTCGAGCGCCTCGCGCCTCCGACATGAGCAACTATCGCTCACCCGCACCTTCGGCCAGAATATCGCCCCCCGGTTTCGAGAACAGCCCGATGCACCCGCAGCAGGGAACCCCCAACGACAGCGACGCATCGCTGAGCCAGGCGCTGGACTGGCTGCTTCTGCTGGAACATGCGGACGATGATTGCCGGGCGCGATTCACCGAATGGCTGGCCGCCTCCCCTGCCAATGCCGAAGCATTCGAGCGTGCGCAACAGTGCTGGCAATCATCCACGCTGGTCACCGCAGCCGCGCGCCTGGAGCAGCGCAGACAACCGGCGCCCAGGCGCTCGCGGCGCATCGGTAGAACGCTGGCGATCGCCGCCTCGCTGCTGCTGGTGGTCGGCATCACCCTGCAAAGCGATCTGCTGCTGCGCCTGCGCGCCGATCATGTCACTGCCGTTGGCCAGCGCCAGAGCCTGGATCTGGCCGATGGCTCGCACGTTCTGCTCAACACCGGTAGCGCGTTCTCCAGCCAGATCGACGCGAGTCAGCGCGTCACGCAGTTGTTCAGAGGCGAAGCCTATTTCGATGTCGCCAAGGACAGCAGCCGTCCATTTCAGGTTGCCGCTGGCCCCGTTCTGATATCGGTACGCGGCACCGCATTCTCCGTGCGCTACCTCGACGATACCGCCGAAGTCAGCGTCGAGCGGGGCGAGATCGAAGTGCATGCGCGCGGCAACGACACGCGCATCTACCTGGTAAGCGGCGATAGCATCCGTGTCGGCCCGGACGGTGTCGACAAGCGCATACACGGCGCCACAGCCAATCAGCTCGCGTGGGTTCAGGGCCGCCTGATCTTCGATGACCGCCCTTTGTACGAAGTCCTGGATGAACTGCGCCGCTACTACCCCGGCTGGATCATCAACCGCAACGCCCGTCTGGATGATCTGCGCATCACCGGCAACTATCGCCTGAGCGAACCGGCCGACATCATGCGCTCGCTGGCGCAGGTGACCTCGGCGCAGCTTCAAGAGTACCCATCGCTGCTGATTCTCAACTGAGAAAAAGAATTTTTACGCTCCAGGAGGGCTTCGTTCGTCCCGTCATAACAATGCAAATAATTCGCATTAACTGACCTTCCGACGACACCCGCAGAGAGCACAACGATGCCCCTTCACACCAGGCGCCCGCATTTCCCGCGACTGTCCACCGCCAGCCTGTCGCTGCTGGCACTCTCCATCGCCTGCGCCAGCCTGCCGCTGGCCAACGCTGCCGAGCCGTCGCCTGCGGCACAGCAGCAGAGCCAGAGCGGTTACCGCTTCGCCATCGAGCGCCAGCCACTGGTTTCGGCGCTGAACGCATTCAGCGACGTCACGGGGTGGCAGATCGGCCTGCCGGCACAATTGGCCGACGGCATCGACTCGCCGGGAACCAGTGGCCGCCAATCGCCGGAGCTGGCCCTGGCGCGCCTGCTCGAAGGCACCGGTTTGAGCTACCGCAGCGTTGGGGAACGTAGCGTGGTGCTGGTGAAGAATCCTGCGCAATCGCTCGCCCTCCAACCAACTACGGTCACCGCCACGCTTCACGAGCAGGATGTAAACGCCGTTCCCAGCACGGTCAGCGTGCGCGATCGAACCGTCCTGGACCGCAACAACATCAACACCATCAAGCAGCTGGTACGCGATGAGCCTGGCGTCTCCGTCGGTGGCACTGGTCAGCGCTCCGGCCTCACCGGCTACAACATCCGTGGCATCGATGGTAACCGGGTGTTGACGCAGGTCGACGGCGTCGAGATCCCTGCCAGCTTCTACTACGGTCCCTATGCCAATACCCAGCGCAACTATGTCGACCCGGAGATCATCAAGCGGGTGGAAATTCTCCGCGGCCCGGCCTCGGCCCTGTACGGCAGCAATGCCATTGGTGGTGCGGTGAGCTACTTCACCCTCGATGCTGACGACATCATCAAGGATGGCCGCAATAGCGGCGCCCGCCTGAAGACAGGCTACAGCTCCGCCGACGAAAGCTGGCTGAACTCGGCCACCGTCGCCGGTCGCCATGAGGACTTCGATGCGCTGCTGCACCTGTCCCAGCGCAACGGCCATGAGACCGAATCCTACGGCAACCACGGCGGTACCGGCCTGGATCGTACTGCGGCCAACCCGGAAGACGTACGCACCACCAATGTCCTGGCCAAACTGGGTTGGAACTACAACGACAGCGACCGCCTGCAGCTGACCTATGAGAAGTACAAGGATGATCGCGACAGCAATCAACTCAGCGCCGTCGGCGGGCCGTTCAACGCTCCGACCATCGGTGCGGGGCAGAATTACTACGCGAGTCGTGCTGGCAACGACACCATCACCCGCGAGCGCTTCGGCCTGGAGCACAGCCTGGCGCTGGACAGTCTGCTGGCCGACAGCCTGAAATGGAGCCTGAATTACCAGATCGCCAAGACCGACCAGAGCACCCAGGAGCGCTACACCCCCAGGAACTTCTTTACCCAGGCCATCACCCGCGACGTGATGCGCTATCGCAGCACCGACTACAAGGATCGCCAGTGGGTGCTCAACGCACAGCTGGACAAGGCCTTCGCCCTGGGCGAAACCGATCACCTGCTGACCTACGGCTTCAACCTCAAGCGCCAGGAAGTCACCGGCCAGCGCAGCGGTTATGGCGTCTGCCTGCGGGCGCTGGGCGCCAACTGCCCCACCGTCGGCGCGATCAGCAGCAATAGCGGCGATACCCTGACCACCCAGAGCGACTTCCCGGATCCAACCATCGATGTCTACGGCGTATTTCTGCAAGACGAAATCCGCTGGAACCAGTGGACGTTCCTGCCGGGTGTTCGCTACGACCGGACCAAACTCAAACCCGATCTGACCGACGAGTACCTCGCCAGCGCCCCCGCAAGCAGTACCTTCGACCCCACAGACGCGAGCACGGCCTGGCAGCGCGTTTCACCCAAGCTCGGCGTGACCTATGCCTTCGATGAGCACTACACCGGCTTCGCCCAGTACGCCGAAGGCTTCCGCACACCTACGGCCAAGGAAATGTATGGCCGCTTCCAGAACAACAACCCGCCCTACATCGTGGAGCCCAACCCCGACCTCGACCCGGAAACCAGCCGCAGTCTCGAGACCGGTCTGCGTGGCAACTTCGAGGGCGGCAGCTTCAGCCTGGCCGTGTTCTATAACCGCTATCGCGACTTCATCGACGAGGATGCCGTAGGTGCAGCTGGCGGCCTGACAGTGTTCCAGAGCCGCAACATCAGCCGTGCCAGCATTCGTGGTGCGGAAGCCAAGGGCCGCCTGAATCTGGACAACTTCGGCGCACTGCCCGGTCTGTACGCGCAAGGCTCGATCGCCTATGCCCGTGGTCGCGACGAGGAAACCGGCGAGCCGCTGAACAGCATCAACCCGCTGACCGGCGTATTTGGCCTGGGCTACGAGCAGGAACGCTTCGGCGGCCTGCTGAACTGGACACTGGTCAAGCGCAAATCCCGCATCGACCAAAGCGGCTTCAACTCTCCGACCGGCGACGGCAGCCAGTTCGCCACACCCGGCTATGGCATTGTCGATCTGACCGGCTACTACAAGCTGACCGACGATCTCACCGTCAATGCCGGTCTGTACAACCTGACGGATAAGAAGTACTGGCAGTGGGACGACGTGCGCGGCTACGACGGCAACGGAGAGGCCGGCGTGACCGCCCCCGCCAATCTCGACCGCCTGACTCAACCGGGGCGCAACTTCTCGATCAACCTGGTCTGGGACATCTGAGCCCAGGCACTGGAGGCGGTCGCAGCGGCCGCCTCCGGTCTTTGCTAGCAGGCTGTTGAAAAACTACCTGCGTTGCCATTGCTGCGTTAAAAACAGGCTCGCGTGCGAGCCCAGTCAAAATGCTCATTTACAGCTCGTAAAGTCGACCGCGACCCCGACCGTTTTTCGCCTGTTTTTTCGGGGCCGCCATCGGTATTGCACTGGCTGCCTCGCCTACGTTTTTCAACGGCCTGCTAGCCCTGCTTCGCGGCGAAGTACCCCGCCAACCGGCTCAAGTCAGCCTCGCCCATCAATCCGCTCAGATAACGCAGCTGCAACCAGGCACGCAGGTAGCCATGCCGCGCCTCGGCCAGGTCGCGGCGGGCGCCATGCAGTTGCTGCTCGGCGTCGAGCACGTCGAGGTTGACCCGTTCGCCACCGACCACGCTCTTGCGCGTCGCCTGCACCAGCGTCTCGGCAGCGCTCACGGCCAGACGATAGGCACGCACCCGTGCTGCCGCGCTGTTGCACAGGTTGAACTGCTGGCGCAGACGGGTGAGCAGCTCGGCAGTTTGCGCGTCCAGCTCGAAGCCGGCCTGCGTATGCGCGGCGCTGGCCTGGCGGGTCGCTGCACTCACGCCGCCACCGGCGAACAACGGCACGCTGAGCTGAATGCCGATGCTGTCGGTGTCGTACTGCTGGTTGTAGGCGCTTTCCGAATCGGAGCTGGTCAGGCGGCTGCTGGCCACCAGACTCAGGGTCGGTAGATGGCCGGCGCGCTGTTTCTCGATGCCCTGGGCCGCCACCTCGACGGCGCGTCGCTGCGCGGCCAGTTCGGCATTGCCGGCCACAGCCAGGTCGCGCCAGGCCTCGAAGCGCGCAGGCTGCGGGGGCTGAATCGGGAAATCATCAAGCAGCGGTTGCAGGTCGCTGTGCGCCAACGGCTCGCCGACGATGGCCTCCAGCGCGCGCAGGGCGATGTCCAGATCATCCTGGGCCTGGATCAGCTCGGCCTCGGCCAGGGCCAGGCGCGCTTCGGTTTCCAGCTCGTCGGTGCGGGTGCCCTCGCCGGCCCGCACCAAGCGTTGATTGAGATGCAGACGCTCGACCAGAGCGCGACGCTGGGCGCGCGCCAGGGCGATGCGCTCGTCACTCAGCAGCGCCTGGCTGTAGGCCTCGAACAGGCGCACCGCCAGCTCCTGGCTGCGCCCGCGAAAGCGCTCGTCGGCCAGCAGCGTGCGCGCCACGCCCTGGCGGTAGTCGGCCCAGGCGGCGTAGTCGAACAGCGGCTGCTGCAGGCTGAGCACCGAGGCGTAACTGCGGTAATCGCGGTCGACGCGCTTACCGCCCGCCGTCACTTGCGAGTCGTTGCGCTGATTGCTGTAGCTCCACGACAGGCGCGGCAGCAGTCCGGCACGGCCAATCGCCTGGCTCTCCAGGCCGGCGTCGCGCTCGGCAATGGCGGCCTGGAACGTCGGGTCATGGCGCAGCGCCAGGGCATAGGCATCGAGCAGGCCGAGGGCCAGCACAGGCGAGGTGAAGCACAGCAGCAGGACGAAACAGAGCACGCGCATCGTCAGTCTTCAACCAGGGCCAGGTGAGTGCGATCGAGCAACGGCTTGAACAGGTAGTTGAGCAGCGAGCGCTCGCCGGTGCCGATGAAGGCCTCCACCGGCATACCGGGGCGGATGCGCAGGCCGGCCAGTTGCTGCATGGCGTCCCCGCCCACGCGAATGCGGATGGCATAGTACGGCTCGCCGCTGCGCTCATCCTGCAAGCGGTCGGCGGAAACCAGCTCCACCGTGCCGGCGACACGCGGCGTGGTGCGCTGCTCGAAGGCGGTGAACAGCAACTCGACCGGCAGGCCAGGGTGCACCTTGTCCACCAAAGCCGGGCTCAGCCGGCCCTCGACCAGCAGCGGCTGATCCTGCGGGACGATCTCCAGCAGGGCCTGCCCGGGGGCGACAACGCCACCCTCGGTGAACACGCTGAGCCCGACCACCAGGCCGCTGGCCGGCGCACGCAACAGGGTGCGCTGCAACTCGATCTCGACCCCGGCCAGGCGATGGTGCAGCTCTTCGCTGCGGATCTGCGTCTCGGCCAACTGGCTGCGCACCTGTTCCTGGAACTGCTCGCGGCGCTGCGCGGCGCGCAGGCGCAATTCGGCGATTTGCCGCTGCAACTGGCCGATGCGACCGGCATCATCGGCCAGCAGACCGATCAGCTCGGCACGCTGGCGCTCGACATCGAGCAGGCGGTTGCGCGGAATATAGTTGTCCGCCGCCAGCTCGCGCAGGCCCAGCAATTGCTCGTCGAGCACGCGCAGCTGGGCTTGCTTGCTGCTGTGCAGCGCACGCAGACCACCCAGTTGCGCCTCGTTGCCAGCCAGGTTCTGCGCCAGACCATCGAGCTCCAGGGCCAGGGCCTGACGCCGGCTGGCGAAGAGTTGCCGCTGCAGCTCCAGGCTGGCGAGCGCCAGGGGATCGTCCGGGCGTGCCAGCAGCCAGGGGTCGAAAGCGATGCTCACCGCACCGTCACGCTCGGCGGCCAGCCGTGCGGCGCTGGCGCGGCTGCCGATCAGCTGCGCGCGCAAGGCCTCGGCCTGCGCCTGCAAGGCCTGGTCATCCAGCTCCAGCAAGGGCTGGCCGGCCTGCACCGAATCACCATCGCGGGCCAGGATGCGTCGCACCGTGCCACCCGTGGGGTGCTGCAGCGCCTGGCGATTGCCGCTGACCATCACCGTGCCGCTCACCGGCACGCCCTTGTCCAGCGGTGCCAGTGCAGCCCAGGCGAGGAAACCACCGAAACCGGCAAGCAGCAGCCACCAGCCGAGCCGCGTCGGCGCCCGCGCATCGACGGCGTGCAGGGGCTGAAGTGGTGCCGGCGCGCTCATTGCTGAGCTCCCGGCATGGCGCCATAACTCATGCTCAGGCTCGGCGCGACATGCCGCACCGATGCGCTCTGCGCAGCCGGCCGTGCGGCTTGCTGCAACTCCTGCAGCACCCGGCTGGCCGGGCCGAAGGCCTGCATCTGCCCGCCACGCAGCAGCAACAGTTGATCGGCGCCCTTGAGCAACGCAGGGCGATGGCTGACCAGCACCAGGGTGCGGCCTTGTTCGCGCAAGCGGTCGAGCGCGGCCAGCAGCGCCCGCTCGCCGGCCTCGTCGAGGTTGGCATCGGGCTCGTCGAGCACGATCAGCGCCGGCAGGCCGTAGACCGCACGGGCCAGACCGATGCGTTGCTTCTGCCCGCCGGAGAGTCCGGCGCCGCCCTCGCCCAGGCGCGTGTCGTAACCCTGCGGCAGGCGCAGGATCAGTTCGTGCACACCGGCCATCTGCGCGGCGGCGACGACCTTGTCCGCCTCGACGTCGGCGAAACGGCCGATGTTCTCGGCGATGCTGCCGGCGAACAGCTGCACATCCTGCGGCAGGTAGCCGAGGTGCGGGCCAAGCGCATCCTTGTCCCACTGCTGCAGGTCGGCACCGTCCAGGCGCACCTTGCCCGCCAACGGCATCTGCGCCGCCACCAGCAGGCGCGCCAGGCTGGACTTGCCGCAGCCGGACGGGCCCAGCACCACCAGGCGCTGGCCCGGCTCCAGGGCGAAGCTGACGCCGGCCAGCACCGGCGTGCGCGAGCCCGGTGCACAGGCCGACAGTTGTTCCACGCGCAGTGCGCCGCGTGGCGCTGGCAAGCTCATGCCGCCGGCACGCGGCGGTTGTGCCCGGAGCAGATCGCACAGGCGCTGGTAGGCCTGCTGCGCGCCGCTCCACTGCTTCCAGGCATTGAGCAGTTGATCCAGTGGGGCGAGCACGCGCCCGGCGAGGATGGAGCCGGCGATCATCATGCCGGCGGTGATCTGTCCGTCCACGGCGAGCAGCGCACCGAGGCCGAGCATCAACGACTGCAGCGCCAGGCGCACGCCCTTGGACGCCGCACTGAACGCCGCGCCCTGCTCGCTGGCGCGGTTCTGCAGATGCAGGAAGCGACCGTGCTCGTCCTGCCAGCGCTGCCGCACGCGCGCCAGCATGCCCATGGCCTCGGTCGCCTCGGCGTTGCGCAGGTGTGATCCAGCCGCCTGGGTTGCCTGGATCGCCAGTTGCCCGGCCTCGGCCAGCGGCGCGCGGGTCAACCACTGGTTGGCCCAGGTCAGCGCCAGCAGCAACGCCGCGCCGCCCAGCGCCAGCCATCCGAGCCAGGGGTGGAAGAGAAACAGCACCGCCAGGTAGAGCGGAAACCAGGGCGCATCGAACAGCGCGAACAGGGCATTGCCGGTGGCGAATTGGCGCAGGCTGGTCAGGTCGTTGAGCGGCTGGGCGCTGCTGCCGCGCCCGACGCGCAGGCTGGCATCGAAGGTGGCGTCGTAAACACGGCCGCCCAGCTGCTGGTCGATCTGCGCGCCAAGGCGGATGAGCACCAGGCTGCGCACCCACTCCAGCAAACCCATGAAAGCGTACAGGCCGAGCACCATCAGGGTCAGCATGGCCAGGGTCATGTGGTTGCCCGAGGCCAGTACGCGGTCGTAGACCTGCAGCATGTACAGCGCCGGGGCCAGCATCAGCAGGTTGATCACCGCGCTGAAAGCGCCGACGCTGACGAAGCCGCGCCGGCAAGCCGCCAGTGCAGCGAGGATTTCGTTGGAAGGTTGCATGCTGTCGCGCCCCAGAAGCACCGCTCACCGTGATTGACGCGGCGGGCAGCACTTGTCGAGAATTGGTGCGACCACCGTGGCGCGAGTTGTTCAGGCCAGCACCACAGCGGTCGTTGCCGGCGGCCGGGAGAGCGATTTCCCCGCCGCCTTTTTCATCACCCGAAGATCAGGCCGCCAGGGCCAGATCGTCAGCCAGCTCCGCTACGCCGACCAGTTCCGCCGAGCCGGTGCTCAACGGGCCGGCAGTCAGGGCAGCGGCGACCACGTCGAAGGTGTCGTCGGTGGAGACGCCGTAGGCGGCGAACAGATCGTCCAGCACCGACTCCAGCGCATCGGTATTGCCCTGCATCAGCCCGTAGATGGTCTCGTGCACTTCATTGCCGACACGGCCGGCGCCGAAGGCAGCAGACAGATCCAGACCGCTGAAGGTGACCTCGTAGTCGCTCAGGGTGAAATCGCTGCCCCCTCCACCACCCAACTCATACCCCAGCGAGACATTGTCCAACTGGCCGTAGAGATAGTGGTTCTGGTTGCTGTTGGCCGGCAGCGCCGGGTTGAATACGTAGTGCAGACCATTGCTGGCGTCGCTGTCGGCGATGAAGGCGTAGTCCGAGCCATTGGCGCCGCTGGTGGCGTACTGGTCGCCGCTGAACGTGCCGTTGCTGAAACCGCCGGTATTGCTTTGACCGTGGCCGGCGGTGGCGAAACCGGTCGTCCAGAAGGCCAGGTAGTCATCGATGGTGGAGCTACCAAAAATCGGGTCATAGGTAACGGAAACGCTCATGACAAATCCTCGTATTACAGGGAGTGTTGGACGCTGCAGCAGGCCGCAGCGCCTTTGCCCGACGCGGGCAAAGCCTTGCCCCGGCCCCTTGGCCGGGGCTGTTCAGAAGCGATACTCGAGCATCCCGGTCAGGGTGCGGCCACGGGCCAGGGACAGGTTATTGGCGTCGCCCATGGCGACGAAGTAGGCCTGATCGGTGACGTTCTCCATCGACAGCCCCAGGTTCAGGCTGCTGGTCATCCAGTAGCTGGCGTAGAGGTCGTAGACCTCGTACTGCGGCCAGAGCGCCTGGTCGATCTGGGTGAACCCCCAGGTATCGAGGTTTTCGCCATTACCTTCGCTGTAACGCAGGCGCGCACCGACATCCAGGCGCCGGTCGAGAAAGCGCATGCCCAGGGTCAGCGAGCCGCGATCGGCTGGCATATAGGCAGCGCTGCCCATGATCTGGCCACAGGTGACCAGATCGTTCAGCTCGTCATTGGCCTGAGCTTCGTATACCGGTAATTGCACTGGAATCTGGATCGGCCCAACCTGGATGAAACCGGGCACGGTGCCCACCTGCACGCTCTCCTGCGCGCCCCCCATGTAGAACTCTTTCGAGCAGAAGTCGTTGCTGCCGATCATGTGGGTGTAGCTAAGACGGGCGTAGTAGTCGCCCGCATCGTAGTCGAGGTTGTATTCCACACCACGGAAGCGGGTTTGCTCCTGGTTGTTCTGATAGGCCGAACGGCCAAGGCCGATACCACCGACCGTACCTCCCGGCACGCTGACGTTGATATCCATGAAAGAAAAATTGTCGATGCGCGTATCGAAATAGGCCACCTTGATGCCCAAACGATCACCGTCGCGCAACAGGGACTCCTTGAAGACGTTGAAACCCGCCTCCCAGTTGTGCGAACGCTCCGCCTCGAGGAAAGGATTGGGATAGACCTGTTCCGAGCCACCGCCACCATGAGGTCTGCCAGACATGAACGCTTCGGTCACCGCTGGCGGGCGCCAGCCCTTGCCCCAGCGCGTGTAGAGCTGCAGCCAGTCCACCCCCGGGTTGATCGCTACACCCAGCGTGGGCGAGAAGCGGCCCTCCTCTCGGTCGACATCGAACACCAGCGACCGCGCGCTTCTGACGTTGCCACCACTGGTGAACTGACCGTCGGGATACATCCATACCGTAAGGCCGGTATCACCCTCGAGGCGATAGCGGTCGTAGCGCAGACCGGCATCGAGAGTCAGCCAATCGTCGTAGTCGTAAACCACCTGGCCAAACAGGCTGGCCAGGGTGCGTTCGCCCTCTGGCGTGGCCCCTTTGATATAGGGATAGGCCGTTTCGTTGGTCGAAGGCATGCGGGTGGTCGAAGGCTTGAAGCTGTCGCGAAACAGTTCGCTGCCGTAGGTCACGGCGAACTGGTGTGCGTCGCCCAGATGGAGGCGCGAGGTGTTCTGCAGTTGCAAGCCCCAGGTGTCGGTACGGTACTTGTCCGTGTAGTCGGGATACCAGTTACCGCTGCTGGGCGTAGCCGTACTGCCGGCACTCCAGCGATCCTGCCGGGTGCTGACGTAGTAGAGCTTGGCCTTGAAATCGATCCGTTCATCATCTGGGTTGTAGCTGTAATCCAACGCCGTATTGCGGGCAATCACATCGCTGCTACCAGAGCGTTGGTATTCATAGCGTTGCCCGTCGGCGGAAAGCCAGGTCCAGGCATCCTTGCTGTCGGTATCGAGCTCCATGTAGCTCAGTTGCAGCCGCTGACTCTCCGGCAGATTGAGCCCCAGTTTGAACAACTGCGAGCGGGTCACACTGCCGGTATCGCCCACCTCGGAGTCCAGCCAGTTCTCCCAGGCAGCGGGGTACTGGTTGCGCAACCGGATCTGCGTGCCGAGATTGTCCTTGTCATTGCTGCCGGCACGGTAATCACCGAAGTGGCGCTCGCTGACGCCCAGCAAGACATCGCCGACCTCGTTGCCGAACGCGAATAGGGCACTGCCGTTGAAATAGGTGCCGTTGCCCAGCTCGCCAATACCGTGCCCGGCACGGATGCGCCCACCGAACTCCTTGCCATCACCAAGGAACTCGCGCGCCTCGACCGTGTTGAACGAGGCGATGCCGCCCAGTACCCCGGCGCCGCCCATACCGGCGCTGGTGCCTTTGTCGATCTCCACACTGGAGATGAACTCGGGGTCGACGAACATCACACCGTTGCGCTGCTGATGACCATTTACGCTGAAGTTCTGACGCATGCCGTCGATGTTCATGTTGACCCGGCCATAGTCCTGCACGCCGCGAATGTTCACCGACAGGCCGGGGTCGCGCTGGTTGACGGCGGTGTAGACGCCGGAGGTTTCCTCCAGCATGTCGGCGGCATGCCGTGGCGGACGCCGGTCGATTTGCTCACGATCGATCACCGCCACCGAACGCGGTTGCAGGTAGGTCTCCTGGCGTTCGCTGAGCCGTTGGCCCTGCACGGTGGTGGACTGCAGTTGCAGCGTCTGCTCATCGGTGCGAGCGCGACGGGTCAGGGTGACTTGCTGCGCGCCGTCGAAGCGGTAGTCGACCGGCGCCGTGGCGAGCAAACGGCGAAGACCTTCATCAAGGGAATAGCGACCTTTCAGCGCGGTGCTGGCAAAACCCTGTAGCCGCGCACTGTCGAAGAAAACCTGCACGCCAGCCTGCTCGGCGAAGGCCAGAGCAGCGCGATCCAGGGGCTGAGCGGGAATATCGAACTCCACCACCTGGCGCTGGGCGAGCGCCGTTTCGCCTGCCGACTCAGCAGCAACGACGCTGCTGCCGAGGGCCATGGCCACGCCCAGCGCGACACTGCCAAGCAGCGGCATCGGGCCGTAGCGACGAAGAGTGGGTGGTACTGCGCAACGACGATGACTCACGACTGACTCCAGGCTGCTTTTGTTGGTAATGAAAATCACTAACAACAAGGACGCCTGACAAACAGAAAGTCAGTAAATCGATGGGAAACTTTTTTTCGAAGACCGCGAAAAGGCTCAGTAGATCAGGCTGACGCCCATCAACTCGCGCTGCTGCAAATGCATCTCGCGGGTCAGCGTGGCCAGGGCATCGTCCAGCGCATCGAGGCGAAATACACCACTGACCTCGCGCTGAGCAATCGCGTCGCTAGCAACCAGGATGTAACCCGGTCGGTAGCGGTTGAGCTGCTCGATCACCTGGCCCAGCGGCTGGCGGTCGAACACCAGCAGCCCACGCTGCCAACTGGTGACGTGCTGCAGATCGAGCGTTGCATCATGCAGACCGGTGGCGTCATAGCGCAGGCTGTCGCCTTCCTGCAGGCGGCGCTGCTGGTCCGCAGCCTTTACCTGCACGGCATGTTCGAGCACCCCGACCAAGGCTCCTGCGCCCGCCTCACGCTGAACCACGAAGCGCGTGCCCAACGCCTGGGTACTGCCGCCAGACGCCTCGACGACGAAAGGCCGGTCAGCCTGCGGCGCAACCTGGAAGATCGCCGCGCCGGCTAGCAGTTCGACCCGGCGCTGACCCGCCGAGTAGTCCAGGCGAATGGCACTGGCGCTATCGAGCGTCACTTCGCTGCCATCGGCCAGGGTCAGGCTGCGCACTTCACCACTGGCCGTACGATGGTCGGCCAGCAACGGCAGCAGCAGGCGTTCACTCTGGTTCAGGCCAAGGCCGCCGAGCAGCAGCGCCAGGCACGCTGCCGCCCCCCAACGGCGCAGACGGGCATGCCGCCGAGGGTGGCGGGCCAGCTCAGGGACGACGGGCACCGCACGACGGCGCGACGATCTATCCGCCGGCAAGCTGCCCAGCGCCGCCCAGGTACGCTGGGCGAACGCCAACGCCTCGGCATGCCTGGCATCGGCTTGCAGCCAGTGCTGCAGCGCCTGGTGCTGGGCCTCATCGAGCGCATCATCGGCGAGCAGCACCGCCCACTCGGCGGCCACCTCGCGGATGCTCCGCTGCTGCGGTTCTTGGCTAATCAGGCTCACTCTTGGTTCTCGTTATAGGTCGTTGCAGGCCAGGCGGCTCACGCCCGTCTTAAGTAATGACGCGCGGCGACGGATTTTACCGTAATGCGCCCTCATGCCTGCTCACCCGCCTCGACCAGGCGCTCCATCACATGCGCCAGGGCGCGAGCCAGGTGCTTCTGCACCGAACTGTCGGAAATACCCAGCTCGCGCGCCACCTGGGCGTGGGTCAGGCCTTCGATGCGATTGAGGCGGAAGATTTCCTGAGTGCGTGGCGGCAGTTCGGTGATGGCTTGCTGCAGACGCTCGACGCTCTGGCGAGCAGCGGTGATTTCCTCCAGCGAGCTGCCAGCGGCCTCGATCTCGAACAGCACATCCTCACCGACCAGATCGGTCTTGCGCCGGATCTGCTGGCGCTGGTGGTCGATCAGCAGATTGCTGGCCGTGCGAAAGAGGTAGGCCGGCGAGTTGTCGATGCGATCAAAGCCGCGCTGCTCGGCAAGGCGCAGGAAGCTTTCCTGAGTAAGATCGGCGGCCAGTTGCGGGTCGCGGCTCTTGCGCAGCAGGAAGCTGTGCAGGGCCTTGGCGTGCTTCTGGAACAGGCCTTTGAGATCCAAGTCCGACAATCGTGCATCCCTGGTCTTGGGCAAGAGGAAGGTGGCATCTTATTTTTATTGAGAACCATTTTCAATTTCTCGATTCAAGACAGCTCAACAAACAATCCAGGGCCGGCTGGCGCTGCGCACGACGCACCAGGGCGACGAGCTCGCGATGGAAGGTCAGCTCACCCAGCTCGATCACCCGCAGACGCGTCGGCCTTTGCAGCCACAGGCCCGCACGCGGTACCAGGGCCACGCCCATGCCGTTTTCCACCAGCCGCACGATGGCTTCCAGTTCATCCAGCTCCAGCGCCTCGCGCACGTTCAGGCGTTGCTCACGCAGGAAGCGCGTCACCTGGCGCCCGCCGAACGAAGCGCGGTCGTAACGCACGAAAGGCTGCTTGGCGAGCAGGCGCAATGGGTCTTCCCCGTCCACGTGCAAGGGTGCGATCAGCACGAAGGGCTCGCACGCCAGCGGTACCTCCAGCAGCTCCTTGGGTAAGGCAAACGGCGGTTTGATCAACAGCGCCAGATCCAGCTCACCGGCATCCAGCTGGCTGAACAGCTGCAAGGACACGCCCGGCACCAGCTTCAGTTCGACCCGCGGTGCCAGTTGCCGAAAGCGCGGCAGCGCCTCGGCCAGCAGACCGGTCTGCAAGGTGGCGATGGCGCCGACGCGCAGCTCGCCCTGCCACTGATCGGCCGCCTGCGGCAGCGCCATCTGCGTGTACAGCGCAAGCATCTGCTCGGCCAGCGGCAGGGCGTGGCGGCCGGCTGCGTTGAGCACGGCGGCGCGACCGCTGCGGTCGAACAGGCGCACGCCGAGGTGCTGCTCCAATACGCGCATCTGCGCGCTGACCGCCGACTGGGTCAGCCCCACCTGCTGGCCAGCGGCAGCGAAGGTGCCCAGGCGAGCGACGGTGACGAAGGTTTTCAGCTCGCGCAGCATCGAGGCCCTCGATTGATCGAAAATAGTTGAGCTTGAGAGCAAGAATATTCGCTTTAGAACAATTTTGCTGTTGGTAGGCTGGTGCGATGAACATCGATGGCGGGTTGTACCCGTCCTACCCACAACAAATCAGAGGTATTGCGTGATGGCCCTTGCTCCCTTTCACCTGGCGATTCCCGTATACGACCTGGCCGCCGCGCGGCATTTCTACGGCGAGGTGTTCGGCTGCGCCGAGGGCCGCAGCAGCGAACACTGGGTGGATTTCGATTTCTTCGGCCACCAGTTGGTGATCCACGAAGCCCCGAAGATGGCTTATCAGGACTCGGCCGCCAGCAACCCGGTGGACGGCCACGATGTGCCGGTGCCGCATTTCGGCGTGGTGCTCGGCTGGGCCGACTGGGAAGCGCTGGCCGAGCGTCTGCGCAGCCGCGAGACGACGTTCGTCATCGAGCCCTACGTGCGCTTCAAGGGTCAGGTCGGCGAGCAGGCCACCATGTTTCTCCTCGACCCCTGCGGCAACGCCCTGGAGTTCAAGGCGTTCAAGGACATCGGCCAGTTGTTCGCCAAGTAAGCGCGAGGAAATCCTTCAATCCAGCGGATTGTCGATCTGCGCGCGCAGCAGTTCGGCGAAGGCGCTCGCCTCCACCGGGCGGCTGATCAGAAAGCCCTGGATCTCGTCGCAGTTCTGGCTCTTGAGGAAATCCATCTGCGCCTGGGTTTCCACGCCCTCGGCCACCACCTTCAGCTCCAGGCTGTGGGCCATGGCGATGATCGCGCGGGTGATCGCCGCATCCTCGCCACCGGGCGACAGATCGCGGATGAAGGTCTGGTCGATCTTCACGTAATGCACCGGGAAGCGCTTGAGGTAGCTGAGCGAGGAATAGCCGGTGCCGAAATCGTCGATGGCCAGTTTGACCCCCAGCTCACGCAGCTGACGGAAGGTGACGATGACGCTGTCGACGTTGTCCAGCAGCTGGCTTTCAGTCAACTCCAGCTCCAGGTACTGCGGCGCCAGGCCGGTTTCTTCGAGCACCTGACGCACCAGGCTGGTGAGGTTGCCCTGGCGCAACTGGTATACCGAGATATTCACCGACACCCGTATCTGCGCCAGCCCTTCCTGCTGCCACTGGCGCGCCTGGCGGCAGGCCTGACGCAGCACGAACTCGCCAATCGGCGCGATCAGCCCGGTCTCTTCGGCCAGGCCAATGAACTCGCCAGGCGCCACCATGCCCTGCTGCGGATGGCGCCAGCGCACCAGCGCCTCGGCGGCGTTGAGCTGGTCGTCGGCGAGGTTCAGCTTGGGCTGGTAGAACACCTCCAGCTGGCCTTCATCGATGGCCTTGCGCAGCTGGTTCTCCAGTTGCAGACGCTCCAGGGTGCAGGCCTGCAGGTTGTCGGTGAAGAACTGGAAGGTGTTACCGCCCAGGTGCTTGGCATGTTGCACGGCCATGTTGGCCTGGCTGATCAGCGCGCTGATCTCGCGGGCGTAGTCCGGCAGCAGACTGATGCCCAGCGAGGCGCTGATCACCAGCTCATGTCCGCCGACGGTCATCGGTACGCGCAGCTTGGCCAGCAGCCGACTGGCCACCCGCGCCAGGCTGGAGAGGCTGCCGTAGGCATCGAGGATGATGGCGAACTCGTCGCCCGAGAGCCGCGCGATGCAGTCGGCCTCGGGCACGGCCTGGGTCAGGCGGCGGCTCATCTGCCGCAGCAACTGGTCCGCCACTTCATGGCCGAGGCTGTCGTTGAGCAGCTTGAAACGGTCCAGATCGATATGCACCAGGGCGATGCTGCGGCCGCTCTGGCGGGCGCGCTGGCTGGCCTCGTGCAGACGCTCCTTGAACAGGCTGCGGTTGGCCAGGCCCGTCAGGTCGTCATAGTGCGACAGGTAGCGCAGGCGCTCTTCGGCCTCGCGCCGCGCACTGAGATCGGCGAAGAAGCCGACGATATGGCTGGGTCGACCCGTTACATCGCGCACCAGATTGAGCTGCAGCCACTGCGGGTAAAGCTCGCCACTCTTGCGCGTCTCGATCAGCTCGCCCTGCCAAGTGCCGGTGCTGTCCAGCTCCTGGCGGATCATCTGGTATTGCCGACGCATCTCGCGGCTGCCGATCAGGCTGGTCACCGTGCGCCCGACCACTTCTTCGCGGCTGTAACCGGTCACCGCGCTGAACGCACGGTTGACCGCCAGCACGCGGTAGTCGGGGTCAAGAATGAAGATGCCTTCGCTGGCCGCTTCGAACACGGTCGCCGCCAGGCGCTGCTGTTGCTCCTGCTGACGCCGCGCGCTGACATCGCGCCGCGTGCCGAGCATGCGCCGTACACGGCCGGCGGCATCGCGCTCGACCGCACGGCCACGGTCCTCGACCCAAACCCAGTGGCCATCGACATGGCGCACGCGGTACTCGATCTGATAATCCTCGCTGCGTCCCTTGAGGTGCCGGACCAACGCCCGGCGTAGCCCCGGCAGATCATCCGGGTGCAGGCGCGGGGTCAGGTCGCGCAGCATCACTTGAACCTGGCCCGGCTCCAGACCAAACAGCTCGCGCAGGTGCGAGTGGTGCACATGATCACTCTCCAGGTCCCAGTCCCACAGGCCCAGCTCGCTGGCTTCCAGCGCCAGGGCCAGGCGCGCCTGGCTCTTGCCCAGGGCATGGGTCGCTTCGTCCAGCTCCAGGGTGCGTTCGGCCACGCGCATTTCCAGCTCGCCATGGGCGCCACGCAGTTCGCGCTCGGCGCGGCGACGTTGCTCCACCTCGCGCGCCAGTTCTTCATTGAGCCCTTCGGCGCGCTGCTTGGCGTGCTCCAGATTGCTGATCAGCGCCAGGTTGTGAAAACGCTGCAGCAAGCTGCGCTGCACCAGGCGGTTGACCTGCCAGGCCACCACCAGCAGGGCGAGCAACAGCATGACACCGAGCAGACCCCAGCCGCGCTGCAAGCCGTTATCGCTAAGCAGCAGGAAGGCCGCCGAAGGCAGCAGGCAGGGCAAGGCGAACGTAAGGAAGGCGGACAGGCTGACGGCATAGGCCACGCTGGCCGAGAGAATGGCGGCGGCGATCAGGCCGTAGACCAGCGCCTGTTGGTAGAACACATCGGCAGGCACCAGCACGATCACGGCAAAGGCGAGGGTGAGGCCGGAAGCACCGGCGCCGAAGAGAAAGATACGTCGCCAGTAAGGCTCGGCCTGGCGACTCGGCAGCGCCTCGTTGAAGGCATTCACCTGGGTCAGGCGCAGCAGCGCCAGCAGCACGACCCAGCCCAGCCAGGCCGCAAGCATCGGTGCGCTCTGCTGACTCCACAGTAATAGGCTGCAGGCCAGGCCAACCAGCAGCATGAGTAACGTGGGCAGGCGCGACCCCTGAAACAACAGACGGGTACGCTCGACGGCAATGTCCGTGGCGAACTGACGTTCAGCCTGATGCGGGTCCAGCGTCACCTCTTGAACTACGGCGCTAGTCGTGGCGGTCATAGGCGATTTTCTTGTAATGGTTGCCTGAGGGTATCGGGCGTTTTTTCGGCCCCCTCAACCCTGACGTCGCGGGAGAATACCCGAGACAGGCGCCGTGCCCAACAACGTTGTGGGCAATTTCAAGGCTTGGCGCCTGATTCGTGGCGCCAATGCCGGCATTTTGCCCGCCTGCAGCTACCCTTTGCAGCCTGACCCGCCGGTCGTCGGCTGCTCGGCGCATTTTTCGACGCGTCCCCCACTGCCTCCGCGAGAGGCTTGCGGCGCCCCCGCAACAGCTCCTAGGATGGGCACCCTCCGCACTCAGGGAAGCACGGCCAAACGCCCATGGATGACTTGCAACAACGCTGGCTCTTTGCCCTTTCCGCGCCGATGGTGGCGATCAACACCCACTCGGGCGCGCAATACGCGCGGCCTGATTTCTATCCGGACAGCGAGTTCGTTGACCTCAGCGAGTCCTGGGATATCGCGGATCGCCCCGCACTGCTGGCGATGATCCAACGCATGACCGACGACGGCCATGCACGCGATCTGAGCGGCGCCTACTGGGATAACGCGCGCCTGCTACCGGGCGAATGGCAGGCGCTGGTCGACAGCCTCGACGAAGGCCAACGGGTGGCCTATCGCTACGTCGCCGACACCATACTGGTCTGCGGCTCCGGTGGCATCCGCGCCTGGGACCTGGGGCGCATGAGCTTTCTCGCCCGCATCGGTCAGTTGAACGGCTGGCTGAGCCTCGAGGAAAACCTCTGGCTGCATACTCGCCTGAGCCTGCGGGCGCGCTACTACTACCAGGGCTGGCACAGCTATCTGGCCGGTTTTCTCATCGGCCGCTGCTACTGGAACTGCCTGGGCCACGAGCAACCGGACGAACAGGCGCTGTGTATCAGCCGTCAGGGCAGTGACCCGACGCACCGTGCCCTGGTACGCGAACTGACACTGAGCCCGGCCGCCGGATTCGACCAATTGCCCTGGGACATGGAAATGGATCTGCCGGAAAAACCGGCATCGCTGGAGGCGTTCGACTGGTCATGAGTTGCTGGGAACACCTCGGCATAGCGCCGACTGACGATCAGAACAGCATCCGCAGCGCCTATCGCGCACGCCTGCCCGACGTCCACCCGGAGCGCGATCCCGAGGGTTTCCAGGCCCTGCGCGGCGCCTACGAGGACGCCCTGCGCCAGGCCCGCGGCGAAGTCCCGGCGACAAGCGAGCCGAGCGCACCGCCCAGCGCCAGTGAACAGGCCGTGCAACAGTTCGTCGATCTGCTGCAGGACGCCGGCCGGCGCTTTCGACCCGAAGCCTGGCAGGACTACTGCCGGATGCTCGACCAGTTGCCGCTAGACGTACTTGAAGGTCTCGATGGCTCGCTGCGCGGTCTGCTGCTGAGCAACGGGCCGCTGTCGCATCGCTGCGTGAACCTGCTCACCGAGCGCATGGCCTGGGCCAATCGCCTGATGCAAATGCCCTTCGAGGAAGCCGAGGCACTGGATCAGTTGCTCCAGCGCATCGCCGAACCCGACCCGTTCGACCTCGCCAGCCTGTCCGATTGGCCGACCGTCGCGCAGGTGGAAAACCTCTGGTACGTGCGCACCCTGGAGCATCTGTTCAGGAACCGGCCACTGCAGGAATTTCGTGGCTGGTGCTCGCTGCACCTGTGCCTGCCAATGCCGGTCGACCCGGACTACTATCCGCGCCTGTATCGCCAGTGCACCCTGGCCGGGGTGGCCCTGGGCGGCGCCCTGGAGCACTACCAGGCGCTGCATGACGAGACACCCGACGACCTCGACATCCAGTACCTGCTGGCGCTGCAGAAGCAGCACCATGACCTGGACGCCCTCGACCTGTGGACGCGTCTGTGGCATGAACGCGAGATACCCGAAGCGGCCGCCTGGATGCTGGCCTGGTGCGCTCATCACTCGCCTGAACGCCTGCCGCTGCTGATCCTGGCGTTCAACCGCAGCCAGATCGAGCTCGGCCATGAGCATCCGCTCGACGCCTATCAGTTAGCCGATGGCGAGCCCGCCCAGGCGCCGCAAACCCTGGCGCGCTGGCAGCGCGCCGCCATCAGCGAACTGCCGCCGCTGGCGCGCACTTTCATCGCCTGGCAGATGGGGGACAGCGAGTGGCCATTCCTTGCCGAGCTGCTCGGCGCTGCGGACACGCCGCTCACGCGGCTCTATCGCCAGGCCTGGCTGCTGCAACGTGGCGACGACAGCGACCTGGAACACCTGCTGAACCTGCAGGCCGGCGACCATCCGCTCGATGCCGTGCTGGTGCAGGGGCTACAGCACCACGCCCGGCAACAGCGCCAGTGGCTGCGCGAATCGCCTGCGCTGCAGGCGCTGCAACAGGCATCGAGCAGCCCAGGCGCGAAACTGCCGCAGGCGCTCGGTGACAACACCGTGGCTCGTGCCCAGATGTTGCGCGGGCTCAGGCGCTTGCGCCGATACGACGAGGCGACGCTGCAACGCCTTGGCGAACTGCTCGCGCCACTGCCGGGCTGGTTGCTGCCGCCCTGCCTGCAGTTGCAACTGGCCCTGCAGCGCAGCGGTCGCAGCCTGCCAGTGCTTCCCAACGATGGCGACGCTCGCTGGCACTGGCAGCGCCAGACACTGTTGCTGCTGGGCCTGCTGGAACAGCCTGAACAATGGCTGGAGCTACTGGATCAAACTCTCGCCGATCTGCCCACCGATGCCGAGCATCCGGCCCACGAGGCCAAGGCGCAGTTGCTGGCGAATACCACCACGCCTCGTCGCTGGCTGCTGGATCTCGACGAAGGTGATCCACTGCAAGGGTTGATCGCCGCCGGGCAGGTCAGCCCGGACATTCTCCTCGGCAGCCCGCGTCTGCCGTCGGTCGCCCGTATCGGAGCCTGCGCCGAGCAACACAGCCACGAGCTGGCAGGCGACCCGTTCGGCCAGATGTTGCTCGACGCCCTGCTCCATCACGACCCGGATCTGCCGCAAGAGGAACGCAACCTGGCCTTGCAACGGCTGCTGGCATTCACCTGCCCTGGCACCTGGTTCGAGCCCTTCCGCGAGGGACTGGTCAAGGGCCGACCACAGAACCTGGCGCAATCGATCTGCACCGATAACGGGTTGGTGTTCGCCACCATGCAGGCGATCTTCGATGGCATGCGCGATCTGCTCGGCGGCGCCAAACCGCATCTGCCCTCGACCAGCCAGTTGCGCAAGTTGCAGCAGGCCAAGGACTCCAGCGCCACGCCGACGGCCGTCCGCCTGGCGATCACCTTGCTGCTGTCGCGTTGTGAGCGCCTGCTACCCAGGCACGCGCCGACCACCTGGCGTTCACAGTGGCAGATGTGGCGACTGGGCGGACGCCTGAACCGGATCAACTTCACCCTGCAGGCTCTGGCCCTGGCAGGGGCCGCACTGCCGCTGAGCTTACTTGTCGACAAACTCAGCAGCGACCTGGCGCTGGCGGTGCTCGCCGGTGCCGTCCTCGTCCTGATCACCTGCATGCTGCGTCGGCTGCATGACATGAGCCGTGGCGTGGGTACATTGCTGATGTTGCTGCTGGGCAGCTTCATGCTGCCCTACATGCTGCTGGTGCTGTTCTTCTGGCCCAGCGACCCATTGCCCAACCGTTACGGCCCGGCCGGGGGCAAGGCGGCCAGCACACAGGGCCTGCAGGCGCGACTGCGGCGCCTGAACGGGGTCAGAGACTGAATCTCGTCAGGCTCGCAGGGGCGCTTCGCTACACTTGGCGCCCCCTGCGAGGCCTTCGGAGCACCCGCCGGGTCAGAAGCGCAGCGCGTCCAGCGCCTGCTCCAGACGCTGACGCGCGGCAGTGATCGGCTGCTCCTGCTGGGCGCCGAGCACGCTCTGAAACTCGTCCAGCCACTGACCGATCTGCTCGCGCTCAGTACCCAGGGTCTGCATCCAGGCACGCTCCAGGCGGGCCAGCAGGGTACGGTTGTGCAACGTGTCACGCGGATGAATCTTCAGGCTGGCCAGGCGCGCCTGGCTGGCGGCACGCGCCTCGGCACTCAGCCCGGTGGGGCTGCGGTCGATCACGTGACCATGGCGCTGGCCACTCTCCAGGGTCACGTCCACTTCCAGCAAACCGTTGATGTCGTAGCTGAAACGCACGTCCAGCGACTGCACCTGGCCGGTCTGGGTCAACTTCACCTCGAAGGCGTCTACGAAGATGTTGTCGCGCACCCAGGGACGCTCGCCCTGATAGACCTCGATGCGGATGTATTCCTGCTGCGCGTGGGTGGTGTAGTAGCGCTGCACGCGCGACGCCGGGATCACCGTGTTGCGCTCGATGATCGGCGAGAAGGCGCCCGGCTGCTCATCGCTGCGCCGCGAGGAAATACCCAGCGTGTAGGGGCAGACATCGGTGAGGATGATTTCCTCGATGGCCCGGTCGCGCGCCTTGCACGCCGCCTGCGCGGCGGCGCCGAGGGCAACGATGGTGTCCGGGTCGAGGTGACGATAGGGCAAGCGGCCGAACAAGGTGGCGACCAATTGCTGCACCACGCTCATGCGCGTGGCACCGCCGACCAGCACCAGGCTGTCCAGATCACGTGGGTTGAGCCGCGCATCGCGCAGCGCCTGCTCGATGGGCTGGCGCAGGCGCGCCAGCAGCGGCGCCCAGATCTGCTGCGCGCGGGCGTCGTCCAACTGCCATTGGCGACCATTCCAGTCGAGCGTCTGCGGCCCTTCGGCAAGACGTCGCTTGAGCTGCTCCAGCGCATCTTCGAGGCTGGCCAGGGCCTGGCCGTCCAGCTCGCTGCGCGACAGCCCCCAATCGCCCAGGCAGGCCTTGAGCAGGGCTTCGGTGAAATCCTCACCACCGAGGAAGTTGTCACCGGTGGAAGCATGCACCTCGATCAACGGCAGGGCGTATTCCAGCACGGTGACGTCGAAGGTGCCGCCGCCCAGGTCGAAGATCAGCGTGCGCTCGAACTGCTGCTCATGCAGCCCATAAGCCATGGCCGCTGCGGTGGGTTCGTTGATCAGGCGCTCGACGCGCAGCCCGGCCAGCTCGGCGGCGAATACCGTGCGTTTGCGCTGTTCGTCGCTGAAATAGGCCGGTACCGAGATCACCGCCGCGCTCACCGGCACCCCTAGATACGCCTCGGCGTCCGCCTTGAGCGAGCCCAGCACCAGCGCCGACAGTTCTTCCGGCGTGAACTGGCGATCGCCCAGGGTGAAGCGTTTGTCGCTGCCCATGAAGCGCTTGAAGGCGGCCACGCTGCGCAATGGATGGGTGGTCAGGCGCGCCCGGGCGGCAGCGCCGACGAGAATGCTACCGTCCTCGTCCAGGCTCACCGCCGAGGGGGTCAGTACATCGCCGAGCGCATTGGGGATCAATTCGGCTCGCCCGTCACGCCAGACGGCGATCAGGCTGTTGGTGGTGCCCAGATCAATGCCCAGCAGCGGGCTGTCACCAGTCGACATTGCTATCGCGACTCCCTCAAATCCATTGAAGGGCGCAGTCTACCCCGCACAGGGGCACCGGCAAACTGCCTCGTCGCTGGCGTTTGCCCTACCCTGCAGCGCCCCCTAGAATGCCGCGATGCAAAACGACCTCGATCACAGACTCACGACCCTCAATCCCGCCCAGCACCATGCGGTTACCACGCCGCCTGGTCATCAGCTGGTGCTGGCCGGTGCCGGCTCGGGCAAGACCCGCGTGCTGGTGCACCGCATCGCCTTCCTGATCCAGCGCCTGGATGTCTCGCCGCACAGCATCCTGTCGGTGACCTTCACCAACAAGGCGGCCGCCGAGATGCGCCACCGCATCGAAGACGTTCTGGGCCACGCCCCTGCCGGCATGTGGGTCGGTACCTTCCACGGCCTGGCTCACCGCCTGTTGCGTGCGCACTGGAAAGAAGCCGGACTGGCCGAGAACTTCCAGATTCTCGACTCCGACGATCAGCAACGCCTGATCAAGCGAGTGATCCGCGACCTCGGTCTGGATGAACAGCGCTGGCCGGCCAAGCAGGCGCAGTGGTTCATCAACGGACAGAAGGACGAGGGCATCCGCCCGCAAGGCATCCAGGCCAGCGGCGACCTGTTCCTGGCCACCATGCGCAGCATCTATGAAGCCTACGAGGCGGCCTGCGCGCGCACCGGCGTCATCGACTTCGCCGAACTGCTGCTGCGCGCCCTCGACCTGTGGCGCGACAACGCCGGGCTGCTGGAGCACTACCAGCGCCGCTTCCGCCATATCCTGGTCGACGAGTTCCAGGACACCAACGCCGTGCAGTACGCCTGGCTGCGCTTTCTCGCCAAAGGCGGCGAAAGCCTGATGGTGGTGGGCGACGACGACCAGTCGATCTACGGCTGGCGTGGCGCGAAGATCGAGAACATCCAGCAGTTCGACAGCGATTTCGCCGATGCCGAGATCATCCGTCTGGAGCAGAACTATCGCTCCACGGCGAACATCCTCAATGCCGCCAACGCGCTGATCGCCAACAACCAGGGACGCCTCGGCAAGGAGCTGCGCACCGACGTCGGTGATGGCGAGCCGCTGGCCCTGTACGCTGCTTTCAACGAGCACGACGAAGCGCGCTACGTGGTGGAAACCATCGAGGACGCCCTGCGCAAGGACGGCCTCAAACGCAGCGAGATCGCCATTCTCTATCGCTCCAACGCCCAGTCACGGGTGCTGGAAGAGGCGCTGCTGCGCGAGAAGATCCCCTATCGCATCTACGGCGGTCAGCGCTTCTTCGAGCGCGCCGAAATCAAGAACGCCATGGCCTACCTGCGCCTGCTCGACGGGCGCGGCAACGATGCGGCGCTGGAGCGCATCATCAACGTGCCGGCACGCGGCATCGGCGAGAAGACCATCGAGACCATCCGCGAATACGCTCGCGCTCACGACGTGCACATGTGGGAGGCGATTCGCCTGATGCTGGCGGTCAAGGCGCTGCCTGGCCGCGCCTCGGGCGCACTGGCCGGCTTTATCGAGCTGATCGACGGCCTGGCCGAGCAGGTGCTGGCCATGCCGCTGCACCAGATGACCCAGGTGGTCGTCGAAAAGAGCGGCCTGCTCGCCTATCACGAGGCGGAAAAGGGCGAGAAGGGCCAGGCCCGGGTGGAAAACCTGGAGGAACTGGTCAGCGCCGCCCGCGCCTTCGAGAACGATGAAGACGACGAGCTGACCCCGCTGCAGGCCTTCCTCACCCACGCCTCGCTGGAGGCCGGGGACACCCAGGCCGCCGAGAACGAAGACAGTATTCAACTGATGACCCTGCACAGCGCCAAGGGCCTGGAATTCCCCCTGGTGTTCCTGGTGGGCATGGAAGAGGGTCTGTTCCCGCACAAGATGAGCCTGGAAGAACCGGGCCGATTGGAAGAAGAACGCCGCCTGGCCTATGTCGGCATTACCCGTGCCATGCAGAAGCTGGTGATCAGCTACGCCGAAACACGGCGTCTCTACGGTAGCGAGACCTATAACAAGGTGTCGCGCTTTGTCCGCGAAATCCCCGCACCGCTGATTCAGGAAGTACGCCTGAGCAACAGCGTCAGCCGCCCGATGAGCACCAGCTCGATGGGTGGCGGCAGCCTGTTCGCCGGCAGTGCCATACCGCAAACGCCCTTCAACCTGGGTCAGCGCGTACGTCACAGCCTGTTCGGCGAGGGCACCATCCTCAATTTCGAGGGTGCTGGTGCCCAGGCGCGGGTCCAAGTGAATTTCGAAAACGAAGGCAGTAAATGGCTGATGCTGGCGTATGCCAAGCTTGAAGCCTATTAGCACACCGTATCTGGAGATAATCGATGAATCGCCGCAATCTGTTCGGCGCTGTACTGGCTCTGATCGCCGCCATCGGCCTGGTTGGCTGCAAAGAAGACAAGCCTGCCACCCAGCAGGCCGCTGCCAAGCCGGCAGAAGCCATCCACTGGAAGATGGTCACCTCCTGGCCGAAGAACTTCCCCGGCCTGGGCACCGCTGCCGAACGCCTGGCCGAGCGTATCAATGCCATGAGCGCTGGACGCCTGACCGTCAAGGTCTACGCCGCCGGTGAGCTGGTGCCGGCGCTGGAGGTGTTCGACGCCGTATCCCGCGGCACCGCCGAGATGGGCCATGGCACGCCGTACTACTGGAAGGGCAAGGTGCCGGCTGCGCAGTTCTTCAGCAGCGTGCCGTTCGGCCTGTCCACCCTGGAAATGAACGCCTGGTTGAGCAAGGGCGGCGGTCAGGCGCTGTGGGACGAAACCTACGCACCGTTCGGCGTGAAGCCGCTGTCGGCCGGCAACACCACCATGCAGATGGGCGGCTGGTTCAACAAGGAAATCAACAGCCTGGCCGACATCAAGGGCCTGAAGATCCGCATGCCGGGCCTCGGCGGCGAAGTCTGGAGCAAGCTCGGCGCGATCACCGTCAACCTGCCGGGTGGCGAGATTTTCACCTCCCTGCAGACCAGCGCCATCGATGCCACCGACTGGGTCGGCCCGTACAACGACCTGGCCTTCGGTCTGCACAAGGCGGCCAAGTACTACTACTTCCCGGGCTGGCAGGAGCCGCAGGCCGTGGTCGAATCCATGGTCAACCAGAAGGCCTTCGACGCGCTGCCGGCCGACCTGCAGGCCATCGTCGTCGAGGCCGCGCGCGCCGCGACCCTGGATATGATGGACGACTACGTGTTCAACAACGCCAAGGCGCTGCAGAGCCTGAAGAGCGAGGGTGTGCAGTTCAAGCGTCTGCCGGACGAGGTGCTGCAAGCCATGCGTGAGCAATCAAACGTGGTCCTCGAGTCCCTGGCCGCCGAGAACGATCTCAATGGCCGCATCTGGGCCTCGCAGAAAGCCTTCCTCGAAGAAGCCAGCGCCATGCAGGCACTGACCGAGAAAGAGCTGTACAACTGGCGTTGAGCCAACTGAACGGGGCTGAAAGGCCCCGTTTTTCTTAGGGATTGCGCCCATGCGTCTTCACTCTCTGCTTTTACTGCCCCTGCTCGCCTTCGGCCTGATCGGCTGCAAGGACGATTCCGCGCCGGCCGACCAGGCCGCAGCACCCGCCCAGACCTTCCACTGGAAGATGGTCACCACCTGGCCGAAGAACGCACCCGGCACCGGCACCGCAGCCGAACGCCTGGCCGAGCGCGTCAACGCCATGAGCGCCGGGCGCCTGACCATCAAGGTCTACGCGGCTGGCGAGCTGGTGCCGGCGCTGGAAGTGTTCGACGCGGTATCTCGCGGCACTGCCGAGCTCGGCCACGGCACACCCTATTACTGGAAGGGCAAGGTGCCGGCCGCGCAGTTCTTCGGCGCGGTGCCGTTCGGCCTGTCCACCCTGGAGATGAATGCCTGGCTGAACAAGGGCGGGGGTCAGGCCCTGTGGGACGAAGCCTATGCGCCATTCGGCCTCAAGCCACTGACTGCGGGCAACAGCACCATGCAGATGGGCGGTTGGTTCAACAAGGAAATCAACAGCCTGGCCGACATCGAGGGCCTGAAAATCCGCATGCCGGGCCTCGGCGGTGAGGTCTGGAGCCGCCTGGGTGCGACCACCGTGGTGATGCCGGGTGGCGAAATCTTCACCGCCCTGCAGACTGGCGCCATCGACGCCACCGACTGGGTCAGCCCCTACAACGACCTGGCCTTCGGCCTGCAGAAGGCCGCCAGGTATTACTACTACCCCGGCTGGCAGGAGCCGCAGTCGGTACTCGAACTGCTGATCAACCAGAAGGCCTTCGATGCACTGCCGGCCGACCTGCAGGCCATCGTCAGCGAAGCGGCGCGCGCAGCGACCCAGGACATGATGGACGACTACGTCTACCACAACGCCCTGGCACTGGACGAACTGAAGAAGAGCGGCACGCTGCTCAAGCGCTTCCCCGACGAAGTGCTGCAGGCCATGCAAAACGAGAGCGAACAGGTGCTGGGCGAACTGGCTGCGCAGAGCGAGCTCAACGGCCGAATCTGGGCCTCGATGCAGGCGTTCCAGGCGCTGGCCACCTCGATGCAGGCGGTATCGGAAAAGGAGCTGTACGACTGGCGCTGAACTGGCAATGCGGCGTAGACGGTGCGCGTGGCGCACCCTATCCGTGCCTCACAACGGAAACGCAACGTAGGGTGCGCCGCGCGCACCAGCGTTCAATGGCTCCGTTTGTCGTTCCAGGCTGCGCCTCATGCCCTGGCGGCCATACTTCTCGGATGAAACAGAAGCCGAACGACCCCGCCCGAATCCTCGATAGCGCCCTGCAACTGGCCGACGTCTGCGGCTGGGAGCGCCTTCACCTGTTCGACGTCGGCGCCGCGCTCGACATTGGCCTGGACGATATCGCCCGCCACTACCGCGACAAGGACGATCTGGTGGAAGCCTGGTTCGACCGCGCCGACCAGGCCATGCTCGGCCATGCGAGAAATCCTGACCTGCAGGGCCTGAACGCCGAACAACGCCTGGAGAGTTGCCTGCTGGTCTGGCTCGACAGCTTGGCAGCACATCGCGCGGTGACCGGGCAGATGTTGTTGTACAAGCTCGAACCCGGCCATATCCATCTGCAGGTGCTCGGCCTGATGCGTATCAGCCGCACCGTGCAGTGGTGGCGTGAAGCCGCTGGCCGGCAAAGCCTGCACCTGCGCCGCATCGCCGAAGAAACCCTGCTCACCGGCGCCTACCTGTGCAGCTTCGTACACTGGCTGCGCCATCCCGAAGAAGATGCAGCAACCTTCCGCGCCTTTCTCCGTAGCCAACTGCGCTGCGGCCCGCTGCCTCTGCTGCTGCAACGCCCGTAGCCCGGATGAAATCCGGGAGCATGGTTGCAAGCCTGCGACAACGCCCGTAGGGTGCGCCATGCGCACCGGGGCCGCTTCGATACTGGACCGGGCGCGCATGGCGCCGCCTAACGCAGGCAAAAGCCGGAAACATTCTGTCACTGGTCATGCGCCCCCGTGGCGGGCAAGATGCCGTCCAAGCTTTTCCACAAGAGAGAAAACCGTGATGCAGCGTTTCCTCAGTATTGCCATGGTGCTGTGCCTGGCACTGACCTTCAGCTTCGAAGCCCACGCCAAGCGCTTTGGCGGTGGCAAATCCTTCGGCTCCGCACCCAGCCACCAAACCCGTCAGGCCACACCGCCGGCGCAGTCGGCTGCGCAGGCGCCCGGCCGTCAACAACCTGCCGCTGCCGCCAGCGGTGCTTCGCGCTGGCTCGGCCCGTTGGCCGGTCTGGCCGCCGGTGGTCTGCTGGCCTCGATGTTCATGGGTGATGGTTTCGAAGGCCTGCAGATCATGGACATGCTGATCTTCGGCCTGATCGCCTTCCTGCTGTTCCGTTTCCTCGCCGCCCGTCGTGCGCGCCAGCAGCCACAAATGGCAGCTGCCGGTGCGCCCTACCAGCGTGAAATGCCGAACGCCGACAACGCGCCGGCCGCTGGCAGCAATATCTTCGGTGGTCGCCTGGCTACGGCCGCTCCGGTGATCAACGCCCCGGCCTGGTTCAACGAGCAGAGCTTCATCGCCGCCGGTCGTGAGCACTTCATGAACCTGCAGCAGCACTGGGACGCCGACGAGATGGACAAGATCGCCGAATTCGTCACCCCGCAACTGCTGGAGTTCCTCAAGCGCGAGCGCGCCGAGCTGGGTGATGGCTTCCAGTCCACCTACATCGACGAACTCAACGTGCAGCTCGACGGCGTCGACGACAATGCCGAGAAGACCATCGCCACCCTGACTTTCAGCGGTGTGTCGAAGACCTCGCGCTTCGACCAGGGCGAGCCGTTCAGCGAAAGCTGGCGCCTGGAACGTGCCCAGGGCGAAAACCAGCCCTGGCTGGTCACTGGCATTCGCCAGAACTGATCGCTACGACGCATCAAAACCCGGGCTTGCCCGGGTTTTTCATTTCAGCATTCGCCGGTTATCGCGGCTGAAGCCGCTCCCACGATCTGATCCGTGGGAGGCGCTTGAGCGGCGACTGACCCATCACGACAGATCCGTAGCCGCCCGGCGCATACCGATATGCGGGATGTCGTCCTCCAGATACACCTCGGTCACCGCCGCGAAACCATAACGCCCGTAGTAGCCCTGCAGATGCGCCTGCGCCGACAGATAGACCAGCACGCCCGGCCAACGCTGGTGACACTCGAGCAGCGCCTGCTCCATGAGCCGGTGACCCAGTCCGGTGCCACGCGCCCGCTCGGCGATCACCACCCGACCGATCACCACCTCGCCCTCCATACGCTGCGGATCGAGCAGGCGCAGATAACCCACCAACCCCGACTCGTCGCGTGCCAGCAGGTGGCAGGTGTCACCGACCAGGTCCTGGCCATCGGTTTCCAGATAGGGACAGTTCTGCTCGACCACGAACACCTGGGTGCGCAGCGCCAGCAGTGCATAGAGGGTGACGGTATCGAGTTCGCTGTGGTGCAGGCAGTGCCAGGCAAGAGATGACATCAAAGGGCTCCGCAAAAGCGCCAGTATGCAGTGACGACGACATGTTTTCATTCTACCGGCCAGCTACTGTATAAAGCCGATCCCCCATGATGAGGAGCCGACGCCGTGGAAGAAGTCATCGAACAGCTGCGCGAACTCAACGAGCCGGTACCGGTACCGCTGGAGCTGCCGGAAGAAGAAACCCTGGTGGAGATTCAGGAGCAGATCCTCATTCACTTGCCCTTCGAGCTGCGCGAATACCTGCTCAAGGTCAGTGATGTGGTCTACGGCCGCCTGGAGCCGGTGACCGCCAGTGACCCGCAATCGCACACCTACCTGCCGGAAGTCGCCGCTGAAGCCTGGAGCCTGGGGCTGCCGCGCGATCTGGTGCCGCTGTGCCAGGACGGCCGCAACTACTACGCCGTGGACGTGGAAGGCCAGGTCTGGCTGTGGGACGGCGACGAAGGCGAACTGACCGACGAAAGCTGGGACTCTGTCTGGCACTGGTGCCGCGACGTCTGGCTGGAGAGCTGACGGCAAAGCCTCGTCGCCGCTGAAGCGCCTCCCACAGTTGGCAGTCGCACGTGACCCCGTGGGAGGGGCTTCAGCCGCGACCGGCACAACACATCAGCCAAACCCGGCTCACACCTCGCCCTGCTCCAACGCCAGCAGGTTGAGCAGAAATCGCGCGAAATACAGCAGGTCCTGCTCCATGGCCTGGCGCGCGCCCTTGGCATCGCCGGCCTCGATGGCGGCGAAGGCGTCTTCATGAAAGTCGTTGAGCCGTAGCGACAGGTCGGCGCCGGTAAACAACCGGTTGAAGAATGGCCCGATCTGCAGCCATAGCGACTCGATCGAACGCATCAGCACCGGGTTGCCGCAGGCGCCGTACAGGTGCAGGTGAAACTGGCTGTTGGCGCTGAGGTAGCCCTGCACCTGGCGGGTCTCGATGGCAACATCCATGCGTTGCACGCAGTCACGCAACAGAGCCAGGTCATCGCGGCTAAGCCGTGGCGTGGCCAACTCCACCGCCAGGCCTTCCAGCGCCAGGCGCACCTGAAAGATGTTCTCGTAGCGCTCGCGGGTCATCGAGGGAACCCGCACCGAGCGCTGCTGCTCGCCCTCCAGCGCGCCCTCGGCCACTAGCCGCTGCAGGGCAGCGCGCACCGGCATCGGGCTGGTGCCCCACTCGCTCGCCAAGTCGCGGATCTTCAACCGCTCTCCAGGCTGGAAGCGCCCGGCCAGAAGACCTGAGCGGATGTTCTGATACAGCTGTTCCTGCAGATTGTCAGCCATGCGCTACCTCCCTCGGTGGCGCCGGCAGTTGAGCAAGGGTCAGGCTACAGTCACGCATGAAAAGCTCCAGTGGAAAATATGGCGAGTCTACGTCAGGACTGATTTTGTGTGAAAAATGCCTACACATGAATTATTTCGTGATCACAAATTTAAGTTTATGGTTGAAAAAAAACAATTTCCATCATGTTATTTACTATTTTGTGATCACAAAATATCATGCAGGTAGCATTCAGTCGAGGTATCCCCATGACCACCGCCAGTGGTATCAGCCCAATCGCCGTTGACCATTTCGTCGCGGCCGAGCGCGCGCTGTTCCTGTCGCGCAATCCGAAGTCCGTAGCCCTGGCCGAACGTGCCCGCCACTCGCTGTATGGCGGCGTGCCAATGCACTGGATGGCCGACTGGTCAACGCCGGTGCCGCTGTTCGTCGAGCGCGCCAAGGGTGCGCGCTTCTTCGACGTGGACGGTCACGAGTACATCGACTTCTGCCTGGGCGACACCGGCACCATGTTTGGCCATTCGCCAGATCCAGTAGCCCGCGCCCTCGCCGAGCAAGCGAACAACGGCCTGACCACCATGCTGCCCGGCGAGGACGCCGTGGTTTGCGGCGAGCTGCTGGCCCAGCGCTTCGGCCTGCCCTACTGGCAGGTGACCGCCACCGCCACCGATTCCAACCGCTACGTGCTGCGCTGGGCGCGCGCCATCACCGGGCGCAAGACCCTGCTGGTGTTCGACGGCTGCTACCACGGCACCGTCGACGACGTGATGGTGCGCCATCGCGATGGCCAGACCGTGCACCGTTCAGGCCTGGTCGGCCAGGCCTATGACCTGACCGAGCACAGCCGCGCCATTCCCTTCAACGATGTCGAAGCCCTGGAAGCGGCGCTGGCTCAGGGCGACGTCTGCGCCCTGCTGTGCGAGCCGGCGATGACCAACATCGGCATGGTCCTGCCCGATCCTGGCTTCATGCAGAAGTGCCGCGAGCTGACGCGCAAGTACGGCAGCCTGCTGATCATCGACGAAACCCACACCATTTCCACCGATATCGGCGGCTGCACGCGCTTGTGGGGCCTCGACCCGGACTTCTTCGTGGTCGGCAAACCTATCGCCGGTGGCGTGCCGTGCGGCATCTTCGGTTGCAGCGCAGCGATGGCCGAAGCCATGACCCAGGCGCGCCAGCGCGCCAGCGAAGAAAGCCATGGTCACGGCCACAGCGGCATGGGCACCACCCTGTCGGCCAATGCCTTGGCCATGCACTGCATGCGCGCCAACCTGGAACAGGTGATGACCCAGGCCGCCTACGACCACATGCTGCCGCTGGCGGCTCGCCTGGCCGATGGCTTCCGCCAGTTGATCGACAAGCACGATCTGAAGTGGTCAGTGACCGAGCTGGGCGCGCGCTGCGAATTCCAGTTCTGCGCCACACCGCCGCGCACCGGTGCCGAGGCCGAAGCGGCGTTCCATGACGAGTTGCAGATGGCCCTGCACCTGTACCTGATCAACCGCGGCATCCTGATCACACCCTTCCACAACATGACCCTGTGCTGCCCGAGCACCACCGAGGCCGATGTGGACAAATTGGTCGCCATGCTCGATGCGGCGCTCACCGAGCTGCTGGCCATCCCCGGCGCCAGGCTCTGAAGATTGCTCCCACGCTCCGGCGTGGGAGCGCAGGCAGCGACGCTCCGCGTCGCAAGGGACGCAGAGCGTCCCCGGAGTGGTTCCCACGCAGAACGTGGGCACCATCAGAAAGCGGATGAGGGTCTTCCCTCACCCCTAGCCCCTCTCCCAAAGGGAGAGGGGAAGAAAAGCAAGGACACCACCATGCAATTCGCCCATCCCCAGGAAGCCCGCGACTTCCTCGAACGCTACCCCGAGGTGCGCAGCATCGAGCTGATGCTGATTGACGCCAACGGCATCCCGCGCGGCAAGCTGCTGCACCGCGACGAGCTGCTGGCCATCTACGAGAACGGCCGGCCACTGCCCAGCTCGATCCTCTCGCTGACCATCCAGGGCGAGGACGTCGAGGCAAGCGGCCTGGTCTGGGAAGTGGCCGACGCCGACTGCTGGACCTATCCGCTGCCCGGCAGTCTGACCCTGCAACCCTGGCGCGCGGTCCCCACCGGCCAATTGCAGGTGAGCATGCATCCGACTGAGGGCTTGCCGGCCACGCCGGGCGATCCGCGCCATGTGCTGGCGCGTACCATCGACGCGCTCAAGGCCGACGGCTATCACCCGGTGATGGCGGTGGAACTGGAGTTCTACCTGCTGGACAAGCAGCGCGACGCCAACGGTCGCCCGCAGCCTGCCATGCAGATGAACGGCGTGCGCCCGCAGGCGCCGCAGGTTTACGGCGTGTACGAGCTGGAGCAGATGCAACCCTTCATCGACGACCTCTACGCCGCCTGCGAAGCACAGGGCCTGCCGGTGCGCACGGCGATCTCCGAATACGCGCCGGGCCAGCTCGAACTGACTCTGGAGCACCGCTTCGATGCCCTGCAGGCGGTGGACGAAGGCGTGCGCTACAAGCGTCTGGTCAAGGGTGTGGCCAATAAATATGGACTGCAGGCCTGCTTCATGGCCAAGCCGTTCGGTGATCTGGCCGGCAGCGGCATGCACATGCACGTCAGCCTGGCAGATGAGCACGGCAACAACCTGATGGCCAGCGAAGACCCACAAGGCACACCGCTGCTGCGTCACGCCATCGGCGGCATGATGGCCACGCTCGACGACGCCCTGGCGATCTTCTGCCCCAACGCCAACTCCTTCCGCCGCTTCCAGGCCAACAGCTACGCGCCGCTGGCCAAGAGCTGGGGAGTGAACAACCGCACCGTGTCCTTCCGCGTGCCGGGCGGGCCGGCCAAAAGCCGCCATGTCGAGCACCGCATCTGCGGCGCCGACGCCAATCCCTATCTGGCGGCGGCGGCGATCCTTGCCGGTATCCACAAGGGTATCCGCGAGCAGATCGACCCAGGCGCGGCCATCGTCGGTAACGGCTACGAACAGGCCCGCGAAACCCTGCCCACGGACTGGCTCACCGCACTGCGCAACCTGGAAGGTTCGAGCTGGGCGCGCGGAGCGCTGGGCGAGGATTTCCTCAAGGTGTTCCTGGCGATCAAGTGGGCCGAGTTCCGCCAGTTCATGGGCGAAGTAGGCGAGCAGGACTGGCGCTGGTATCTGAGTCACGCCTGAGTAGGGCAGGTGGACGAGCAAAGCGTCTCCACCCTACGCCCAGCTCACAGCAGCAGGCAGCGCGCGCCGTCATCCTCCAGCATGGGACCGGCAAAACACAGCCGGCCCTGCTCATCGAGCTGTGCTGGCTGCCCCGGAAAGTAGGGGTTGTCGAAGGCGCGCAACTGCTCGGCACTTGGCGTACCTTGAGGCAGTTGGGACAGCCCCTGCAGCAGGCGACGATAGGCTTCGAGGTCCTGTAGTCGTACCGCATAGCGGCGATAGTCAGGCGCCCCAATTTCAAGCAACACGTTACCCATTGGGTTGCGCCAGCTGCGTTGCCACTGGACAGCGGGCAACTGCTGCAGCTCCCCGACAAACACTTCAGGTGAGCGCCTCGACAGCTCGGCCGTCGGCTGATAGAACGTCAAGCTGGCATTGGTGCTCATCTGTGGACGCAGGCCCCACCGCAGCATCAGCCACTCCCCCAAGCTGCTCTGCGCCTTGGGCAGCGCCTCGAAAAGTAACGCCATCCCCTGAAACTCATGCTGCAGCGGCATCAACAGGCTGCGTTCTGCTTCATCGAATGCAGGCACACTGCTCGGCACCGGCATCAGCCCCTTACGATAGAGCACGGCCTGCCAGAACATGTTGCGCTCGACCATACGCGCCAGAATCATCTTCGCGATCAGCGTATCAGCGCGGCGCAGCTGCCCTCGCAGCAGGTGCAGCTCCTCATCGAGACGCGCCCGAACCTGCTCACCTTCGCCCTCCTGAGCCACCTTGAGCAGTTGCAGAGTCAGCAGCTGCTGGCCACTCACGAGGTAACGGTGCGGCGGCAACGGGGCAATGATGCTGGCCTCCAGAAGATTGCGGTAGTCATCGAGCTGGAGAAACTGCCAGTAGCGCTCGCGCAGAAGACGCTGCTCATCCGTCTCGACCCAGCCAGACACCCCACTCAGCAGCGTGGTCAGACAGCCATCTTTCTCTACCGCACAGAACAAAGGTCCCTGCGGTAAAGCCAACGTGGCCACCACTGGCTCTGTAAAGCCCTCATCCATCGGGCCGTGGCTGCTGCGCCAGGCGCGATAGGCTTGCAGCCGCTCGGCACCCAGTGCCTCCGGCGACTGCCCAGGGTCAGCATCCAGACCATTGAGAAACACATAGGCACGACTCTGCCCCTCATCCACCTGTGCCTGCTCCAGCCAGGCTCGAGCGTCGGCACTCAGCGGTTCATCCCGCATCCAGGCATAGCCGCCAGCGACCAGCAGCACGGGCAGGCCCACGAGCAGCGCAACGATCCCTGTGCGCATCATCGGCTCACCTTGATGTACTCGCCAGCCACACTGATACCCATGCCGCCGTAGCCCTGGCAGCCATCGGCGAACACCTCCTGCACGCGCAACTCGATGCCCTCGCGCAACAGCTGCACCGCGCAATCGCTGCCCAGGCCAGCATCCTCCAGGCGCATCTGCACGCCGTCGCCGACCAGCTTGCCATCCAGCTCGCCGATGGCCGCCGGGCCGTACTCCTCGACCCGGGCACCGGCGCGTATGGGCGAGAAACTGGCGTGATAACCGCCATTGCCGTCCTCGCTGATCTGCAGCTCGCTCCACACCGCCTGGCCGCCATAGCGCAGGTAGCGGCCCACGGGGCTGGCGCTCAGCACCGGATAATCCAGTGCCTCGGCTACCTTGCGCAGGTGCAGGCGGGTCGAGGAACCGCTTAGGTTGTTATCCAGCGCCACGCCCAGCCAGGCGCGCGCCATACCCGCCTGACCGGCGCGCAGGTTGGCAAGGATGAGATTGTTCAGCGCCAGCTCCAACTGTGCCGTGTCGCCGTTCTCGACGCGTCGTAACTGACGTTCGAACGCTTCGATGGCCTGCTCATGGCGACCGTCCTGGTAAGCGACGCTGCCGACCTGGTTGCACTGCACCACCGTGGCGCATTCTTCGGTCGCCTGCACGGAACCGGCCAGCCCCAGCAGCAGCGGTAGAGGCAGAAATTTCGAGCGGATCGGCATGGATGACATCCTTGCAGTAGTGAGTGTGTATCTTGCATCCCCAAAGCCAGCAGGCCTTACTCTCATAAGCCCCACACGTACTCGGAGCAACGATGGAAGCCGGAACCGCGCAACTGACGATGACCGTACTGATGACCCCGGATATGGCCAATTTCTCCGGAAATGTCCACGGTGGCACCCTGCTCAAGTACCTCGACGAGGTCGCCTACGCCTGTGCCAGCCGCTATGCCGGCTGCTACGTGGTGACCCTGTCAGTGGACCAGGTGATGTTCCGCGAACCGGTGCATGTCGGTGAGCTGGTCACCTTCCTCGCCTCGGTCAACCACACCGGCCGCACGTCGATGGAGATCGGCATCAAGGTGATCACCGAGAACATTCGCGAGCGCTCGGTGCGCCACACCAACAGCTGCTTCTTCACCATGGTCGCAGTCGATGCTCATGGCCGCCCGGCACCGATCCCGGCACTGCAACCGGACACCGCCGACGGCCTGCGCCGTCAGCGCCAGGCCAAGCAGCGCCGGCAGATTCGCGACGAGTTGCAGCAGCGCTACCAGGCGTTGAGCGACGAAAAGAAGCAGGCCTAGGGCCTTAACGGGTGGGGCATCGCCCCCTCAATCGTGACCGATATAGAACAGCAGCTCGCGGCGCTGCGGATGATCCTTGAGCCAGGCACGAATCTCGTCGGCGCGGACGATGGCTTCTTCACCGGCAATGCGGCTGAAACGCTCGCGGCGGGCCTGCTCGCTGGCCTGCTGGCGCACCTGGCGCTGCCAGGCCTCGGTGAAGATCGCCGGCATGCGCTGGCTCAGCTCCAGGGCCTTGAGCAATTGCCATTCGCCGCTGTCCAGCCAGGCTTCGTCGCACGTGCCGCATAGGTCGAGACGGTTGGCGCGGGTGCCGCTGATCTGAAACTTGCTCATCAGCTTGGCGCACTTGGGACAACTCAGGGCATGGCTGGTTTCGCCCACTTCGGCCTCAGCGGCCAGCTCGGTTGACGTCTCTTGTGCTGGCTGGCGCTCGGCCCAGTCGCGATAGTGCAGCAGACTGACCAGCGTGCCTTGGCACTGTGCGCAGCCATGGCCAAGCAGGCCATCTTCGAGTTTTGCCGGTTGCAGGCGACTGGTACGGCAGGCGGGGCAATGCATGGTGACGTCCTTTTCATCTGAAGAGAGCGAACGCTAATGCAGAGCCGACACATGGGCAAGCCACGATGCTGAGAAACAGGTAGCAGATAAGCTAAGCTTTGTGTCCCCGGTCTGGAGTCGCCATGATCAATCTGTTCGATGTCTTCCTGCTGATGCTGTTCGCCGCTGCCTGCGCCTGGCTATGGCGCGGCCACGGCATTCGCGAGCGTGCGCTTAGCTTCGCCAAGCAGCACTGCGCCAAGCTCGATGTCGAACTGCTCGACGGTGCCGTGGCGCTGCGCCGCCTGGCCATCCAGCGTGATGCCAAGGGCCACCGCCGCCTGGCGCGGCTCTACGATTTCGAGTTCACCGTCACCGGCGAGCAGCGCCTGCGTGGGCATATCAGCATGTTCGGCCCGCATCTCGGCCGCATCGAACTGGAACCTCACCCGGTGCTGGAGCCGCAACCCGAGCCAGTTGCGGTGCAGCACTCAGGCAACGTCATCCACCTGGAAGACTGGCGACGCAAGGCGCAGTAAAGCCGCGCGCGGCCTTGCCCGTATGTGTCCTCGATAGCCGGCAAGCCGGCTCCTACGTGATGTAAAGACCTATCAGCCGCGCTGCAGCAGGAAATCGGCCACGCGCTCGGCGCTGTCCACCGGCTGCTCCTGCATGAAGCAGTGCCCGCCCGGCACCACCTGACTGCGCACATGGGCGTTGCTCGCGCACCAGCGCGCCACCGATCTGGCGACGAAGGGATAGGTATGCACGCCCTGTATCACCTCGGTCGGTGTCGTCACCTTGGCCAGCGACGGCCACAGGCGCCGTGGGAAGGAGCCAAAGATATCGGCCTCGCGGCTTGGCCGGCACTTGAGCTCGACGCCGCCCTCGACGTCCTTCAGCGCATGCTCGATATAGGCGTCGAACGCCGCCTCATCCCAGCCACGGAACATGCCACGGCCATGCAACGCAGCGTGCGCGCTGGCACGGTCCGGCCATTGCCGGCGGCGTTTCTGTGCCTTCTTCGCCATGCCGGTACGCTGCGCCAGGCCGACAACATCGGACAGCGCCATCACGCCGATCATCGCCGGGCTGAACAGCACCGGATCGAGCAGCACCGCACGCCGGAACAACTCGGGATGGCGCGCCAGGATCAGGCTGGTGAGCACGCCGCCGAAGCTGTGGCCAAGGGCGAAACGCGGCACTTCGCCGAACGGCCCACGCAAGGTGTCGAAGGCCTCTACCGCCAGCTCGGCGCTGCGGTTCCAGCCATGGAAACGACCACCGTGATCGCTGTCGCCATGGCCCTGCACGTCGCACAGCCAGAGGTCGAAATCCTCGGCCAGCAGCGCCAGCATCGGTGTGTAGACGCGCCCGCAATAGCCATTGCCGTGCAGGAAATGCAGGAGCGGCTTACCCGACGGTGGCGTATGCCAGCCACGCAGGGTGAAGCCGGCAGAGGTGTCATGAGACCAGGGCAGCAGTTGCATTCAGGGTTATCCACAGCGACGAAAGCGCGGCGAGTTTATCAGCCTGTCGTGGGGATTCGGCAGGCGGTGAACGAGGCCGTCAGCGCGTCGGCGTTCTGCGCCTGCTCGAAGATCAACTCCAGCCGTGAGTCCTTGCGCCATTCACTCGCAGGCCAGGCCTCCAGCGCTTGCCCCTGCAAGGCATTCAACGAGCGCCAGCCCTCGACGCCGTGCAGCACGGCCTTGGCCCTGCGCCAATTCATGCCCTGCAGCCATTGGCTGACCTGCGCGAGATCGAAACGCTGGCTCGGGTGCCAGCGCCAGCCGATGCTCCAGCCCTCGGGCTGGTCCTGCACCTGGCAGATCGGCTCGGCGGCGTTGCGCCAGATCTGCGCCATGCTGGATGCAACTGTGGGTAACTCGGCGCTCACCTCGATGGCCGAGGCCTGCGCCGCCAGACCCGGTAGCAGGGCCAGGTCGAGCTGGCCCTGTTCCGTCCAGTGCAACGGCACGGTCGGCAACGCGGCGGCGATCCGCGTTCGCGTGGCCTCGTCCAGACACTCACTCTTGTTCAGCAGCAGCAAACCCGCAGCATCCAACGCCTGGCGCTGCACGTCAGGCAGCGGTTGACCTGTCGCCAACGCAGCAGCATCCAGCACCATCAGCGCCGGCTGCACGGCCAGCACGCCGAGCCAGGGCGGCTGACGCAATTGCGCCAGCAACTGCGCCGGATGCCCCAGGCCGGAAGGCTCGATCAGCAGGCGATCGGGCTTCGCTTTGCGCAGCAGGCGCCCGAGGCCGACCTGAAACGGCGCGCCGTTGACGCAGCACAGGCAACCACCGGCCACTTCGGCCATGGCGATGCCGTCGTCGCCTCGTTCCAGCAAGGCGGCGTCCAGGCCGATCTGGCCGAATTCGTTGATCAGCACCGCCCAGCGCTCGCCCGCCGGTTTCTGCGCCAGCAGCTGACGGATCAGCGTGGTCTTGCCGGCGCCGAGCGGGCCAGCGATGAGGTGGGTAGGGATTTGACTGAGCATGAATCTATGTTCGGCGGTTCGCCAGGCAAGTGCCAGCAAAGACTGCAAAGAAGCAGCATGTTAGATTCGCCGGCAGTTTTTCGGGAGTCGAAACGATGCGTGCATGGCTGTTGCTGTTTTCCCTGCTGCCGGGCCTCGCCCTGGCCGAAGCCTGCGTGGTACATAGCCAGGCCGAACGTTTGAGCGTGCAGATCTGCCAGGAGAATCGCAACATCCCCGACACCCTGTTTCGCGAAGGCTTCTGCCAGCCGCAGTTGCAAGGCCAGACAGTCGAGGTGGAGTTCGTCGAACAGTGCCCCAAGGGCGCCCACGGCGTCTGTCAGAACGCGCGCGCCGGTAGCGGTCTGTACCTGCAGGATATCCATTACTACGGCGTGGCCAGCGACGCGCTGTACCTGGAGCCGGCCTGCACCAACCAATACCAGGGCACGTGGATCAAGCCCTGAGTACCTGCAATCACCTGCGCAACGCCGAGCCACGTGGGTCTGAATAGCGCAGGCGGGTGCAACCCGCCAGGCTGCGAATGGCGGGTTGCACCCGCCCTACGAGGAAACGCAACGATCCTGACATCAAAGCGTCACCAATAAAGCGCTTAATGACCTCGGGTACCTCACGTAACCCTCATGTCGAGTCACGCGTCGACATGATCTCTTGGTGCTTAAGGCCGGGGCAGTTGCTCCGGCCTATTTTTTTATGGCTCGCCACCAGTAGGGTGTCGCAGGCCACGTCAAAGATTGTTCCCGGCGATTACCGCTGGCTCAGCTGCGCGTAGGGTGCGCCGTGCGCACCGCCAAACACCGAGGTATTCGCGGTGCGCGCAGCGCACCCTACGGAAAGAGCACGCTCAGGCCAACCAATCCAGGGTCAACAGCAAGCGCCGCTGCCCGGCAGGCGGCTGCGGCGAGCGGTGGATCAATCCGCGCCCCTCGTTACCGTGCCATTTCTCGCCCTTGGCCAGCGCCACATGGCCGGTGTCGAGACGCCGGATCAACGCCTCGTCCTGCGGCTCTGCGTCCGGCTGGCCGAGCTTGCTGCGCGGCATGACGCCCTCTTCCAGCCAGTCGCTGCCGACACCGGCATAGCTGGTAATCAGCCGTACCGGTACATGGTCAACGTGAAAGCGCGGGCACATGGCCTTGTCCAGCGCGCGCAGGCGCAGGCCGATGCGCTCGGCGTCGAGCAGGCAGGCATAGGCGCGCACCAGCCAGGCCACATCGGCGAGAAAGGCCGCCTGACCCGGCAGATCAGCATACTGCGCCACCAGACCGTCGAGGTTCGGCTCGCTGTCCGCGCGCGACAGCTCCAGCGTCATGGACTGCGCCAGCGGCTCACCTTGCGCCAGCAGCGCCTCAGCGAAGTCGGCGATCTGCACCGGCAGGCGACGCTGCCAGACGGCCAGGTTAACGCCGTCGTGCAGCACCTCGCCGAGCACCTGAATATCTTCGCCCAGCACCTGCCGGGACACTTTCGGCAACTGCAGGGCGAACATCAGGCGGCCTCCTGCTGCCAGGCACCGAAGGGGTCGACGAGCAGGCGCCAGGCTTCCGGGCCGCCGGCCATTTCCTCGTCGGTGAGCAGGCAGTCGTCCAGCTCACGCACCAGCCGCGGAAAGTCGATGTTCTGGCCGATGAACACCAGCTCCTGGCGGCAGTCGCCGACCTCGGCGCTCCAGTGTTTCATGATCGTCTGCAGGCCTTCCTCGTCCTGCGGCCAGTGCTGCTTGGCCACGAAGCGCCACCAGCGCCCGGCCAGGCCATGGCGCATCAGCCCGCCGGCCTGCGACCAGCTGCCGGCTTCCTGGTATTTGCTGGCGAGCCAGAAGAAGCCCTTGGAGCGCAGCAGGCGGCCATTGCGCCATTCCTGCGAGAGGAAATCGAAGAAGCGCTGCGGATGGAACGGCCGGCGCGCACGGTAAGCGCTGGAGGCGATGCCGTATTCCTCGGTTTCCGGCACGTGCTCGCCACGCAGTTCCTTGAGCCAACCCGGGGCCTGCGAGGCGCGGTCGAAGTCGAAGCGGCCGGTGTCGAGGATCTTGTCCAGGGCGATCTGGCCCATGCTCATGGCCTGGATGTCGGCGTGGGTGTTGAGGCCACGCAGTATGGCCATCAGCTCTTCGCGCTCGGCCTGGCTGATCAGGTCGATCTTGCTGATGAGGATGACGTCGGCGAACTCCACCTGCTCGATCAGCAGGTCGGTGATCGAGCGTTCGTCCTCCTCGCCCAGTGTCTCGCCACGGCTGGCCAGGCTATCGGCCTCATGGAAATCACGCAGGAAGTTCACCCCATCGACCACCGTGACCATGGTGTCCAGTCGCGCCAGGTCGGACAGGCTGCGGCCCTGCTCGTCGCGGAAGGTGAAGGTTTCGGCCACCGGCAGCGGCTCGCTAATGCCGGTGGATTCGATCAGCAGGTAGTCGAAGCGGCCTTCGCTGGCCAGGCGGCTGACTTCGTCGAGCAGGTCCTCGCGCAAGGTGCAGCAGATGCAGCCGTTGCTCATCTCCACCAGCTTCTCTTCGGCACGGTTGAGGCTGACGTCTTGCTGGACGGTGGCACCGTCGATGTTGATCTCGCTCATGTCGTTGACGATCACCGCGACCTTGCGGCCTTCACGGTTCTTCAACACATGATTGAGCAGAGTGCTCTTGCCGGCGCCAAGAAAGCCGGACAGCACGGTAACGGGTAGACGCTGATTCATGGGGTATTCCTCGTTCAGTCACGGTCACGCTGATGTTTTTCGCGCTGCTCCTGCCGCTCCTTGGCTTCGATGCACAGGGTCGCGGTGGGACGCAGCAGCAGGCGCTTGAGGCCGATGGGTTCGCCGGTCTCGGCGCACCAGCCGTATTCGCCACGCGCCAGGCGTTCGAGCGCCTGGTCGATCTTGTCCAGCAGCTTCTTTTCCCGCTCCAGCAGGCGCAGCTGCCACTGACGCTGCTCCTCGGCGGCACCGATATCGGCGACGTCGCTGCTGGTATCGGGCTGACGCAGCTCGGTGAATTCCTCGTCGATGCGCGCCTGCAACTCGGCTCGCTGAGTCAGCAGCAACTCGCGGAAGAACTGCTGCTGGGCGTCGTTCATGTAGTCAGCGGCTGGCTGGGCCAGCAGCTCGGCTTCGGTAGTCGCGGTCAGGGTCATGGCAAATCGGCTGGCTTGTCTTAATTGTTATAACATAACATTAATTTCTGACAGCTACCCACGGATTTGCGATGAACGAACAGCCCCTGCCGGATATTGCCGCCCAAGCCACCCACCACGACCTGCCGCTGGACTGGGTCGGCATGGCCGGCATCGCCCTGCCCATTCGCCTGGCGGACGCCGCCGTGACGGCCAGCGTCGATATCGGCGTCAGCCTCGACGATGCCGGCGCACGCGGCATCCACATGTCGCGCCTGTACCTGGCGGCGCAGCGTCTGGTGCATCAGCCATTGAACGTACCGGCGGTGCTACAGGTGCTGGACGACTGCCTGAGCAGCCACCAGGCGCTGTCCGACAGCGCCACCCTGACCCTGCGCGGCGAGGTGCCGCTCAAGCGTCCGGCGCTGGTCAGCCCATTGAACGGTTGGAAGGGCTACCCCTTCGAGGTACGTGCTCGTCAGGACGGTCGCGGAGTAAATATCGAATTACAGGTCGAGGTCGGTTACTCCTCCACCTGCCCTTGCTCGGCAGCGCTGGCACGGCAGCTGATCCAGCAACGCTTCGCCTGGGACTTTCCCGATCAGCAGGTGGATTACTCCAGCGTGCTCGACTGGCTCGGCTCGACCCAGGGCATCATCGCCACGCCGCACAGCCAGCGCAGCACGGCGACCCTGCAACTGCGCCTGGCGCCAGGCTGCATCGACCTGCCCGTACTGGAGTTGATCGACAATGCCGAGCAGGCCCTCGGCACGCCGGTACAGACCGCGGTGAAGCGCGCCGACGAACAGGCCTTCGCCCTCGCCAACGGGCAGAACCTGATGTTCTGCGAAGACGCCGCACGCCGTCTGCATCGCGCCCTGCGCCAATTGCCACAGGCCAGCGCCTTCCACCTCAAGGTCGTCCACGCCGAAAGCCTGCACGCCCACGACGCGGTGGCGCAAAGCCGCTGGAACTGGAGTTGAGCCATGACTGCCGACGCCCTCTGGTTGCAGCTGGAATCCGCCGAAGCCGGCCACGCGGTGGCGCTTGACGAGGCCCTGGCCGCCATCGCCTGGAACGACACCGGGCTGATCCCGGTGATCGCCCAGCGCCACGACAGCGGCGAGGTGCTCACATGCTGCACATCACCGACACGCGCGAGCTGGGCCTGCTCCGGCCAGGTACGGGAGGATTGCCAGGCGCTGCCGACGCGTCTGAGYTACCAGCCGCCGCCTCCGCCGCCACCAGCCCCTCCGCCGGAGGAGCCTCCGCCATGGGAGGCGGACGAGCCGGAGCCGCTGCCACTGTTGCTGGAACCGGAAAAGCTGTCGACGGATCTCGGCGCCTCTGGCGGCACGGAAGCCGTCATCAGCATCCGGTCGAGACTCCAGGCAAGCGTCATGGCCTCACCCGAGGCCATCATCTGAGTGAAACCCTGTGGCTGGTAGTCCACCTCCACTGGCGCCAGCGTGCCCTTGCGCAGCTCGGCGGTGAATCGCTGAGTCCACTGCTGCTCGACCCCCAGGGCCATGGCGTAGGGCAGGTGCCGTTCGTACAACGCAATGCTCATCACGGGGGCCTGGCCTGCCTTGTCCAGCACGTCCCTCTCGGCCAGGCTCAGGTAATTACGGTAGCCCTCCAGCTCATCGAGCAGGCGCCGTCCGGCGATGGAGGGCGAGCGCATGAGCTTGCGTGCCAAGGCGACGATGACGAACAGTGCCACACACTGCAGCACCGCCGCGCCGCCCACAAGGCCTGCGGCCAGACCCAGGCTGATCAGGACGAACAGCATCAGCAAGAGTGCCGAACCGATCATCTCGTGGGTCAGGCAGTAGAACATCCCGGCCCCCAGCAGTACCCCCAGCAGCATCGCCCAAACGGCGGTGTTCGCAGCCTCCGAGTCGCCCGTGGACGTCACCAGCAGAGCGATCCCCGTCATCAGGGCGAAGAACGCACCTGCCAACCAGGACCCGGTATGGTTGCTGAAGTTGTTCTGCTCGATCCCTTTGAAGCTCTTGAGCAGCACCTCCAGGGCTTTCGTCAGACGCGGTTCATAGCGGCCACCCAGGGTCAGCGAGCCACTCTTCTGTGCTATCAGGGTATCGAGCACGTGCCGCTCTTCCTCGCGTATGGCATCCCCGTCCGCCTCACCACGCGTCAGCACCAGGCCGTCGGCGTTGCGCTGCAGGCTCAGCCAGCCGCGAATGGCCAAGTCGGTGAACATGATGCTCAGCGCACGCACGCCCTTGCGGTCATTGCCCAGGCCGCGGCGCCACACGTACCCGGCCATCAAGGGGCTGACGCCCCGAGACAGCTCGAACAGGGGGATCACCAGGCCCTTGGCCGGCCCCCGGCCGTCTGTCCACCAGAGGCGTGCGTAGAACAACAACAGCCCGCTGAAAGCGAGCACCAGCAGGATAAGACGCAGGTTGTCGGCCAGCAGTATCAGCAACTCGTCCCACCAGCCGGGACGGGCGACCAGCCCCGCCTGCCAGGCCAGGGCGACGGTAAAGCCTTCGCGCGCGTCCAGCTCGCGCGTGGTCGCCAGGCGCAGATGGTTACCCTGCTGCTCGATCACCTCGTAGGCGCCCTCACGCGAACCCTGGTAGCCGGTATAGCCATGTGCAGCCTCGATCTGCGCGCCCTCCGGCAGCAACACCTCGACGCTGGCCCGACGAATCGGCAGCTGCCAGTCATTGCCGGTGACGTTCCAGTAGAGCTCATCGACGCGGGCGTGATGCAGCAGTTGCGCATCCATGCGGTAGGTCAGCTCGTAGACATAGGGGCCGGGCTGAAGCATGACATCGGCACGGCCCAGACGCAGGCGAACGCCGTGCTCATGGGCCTGTTGCGTGACGGTTTCCGGCTGACCGTCACGCGTGGCCGAGAGCAGCGTCAATGGCGTGCTGCGCAGCAGGCCATTGCCCAGGCTGTAGCCTGTAGGGATGTCACGATAGATGCCGCGAGATATCTGTCGCCCTTCGGCAATCACGGCGATGCGCTCGGTCACCCGCACTTCGCCACTGGGCTCGACCTGCAGGTGCACGTCATAGCTCTGGATGGCCTCTTCGGCCCGTGCACTGAAGGCGCAGAAACAGCACAGCAACAGCAGAATTCGCAGTCTTCCTGACATCACACTCTCCTTGGCGCTCACAACCGCCTGCCTGGGCGAATCGAGGCGGCACCCTACCCCAGTCAGCTCGGCAGAAAAAGCGAACGCCGCACATCAGCGGCACTCACCACAGATGCCTTTACCAACCGCCACCGCCCCCGCCGCCACCTCCTCCACCCGAAGAGCCGCCACCGGACGAACCGCCGCCGCCCGAAGAACTGCTCGACGGCGGCGACGACGCCAGAGCCGTGGCGCTGGCGAGGCCGGCGGCCAGCGCGCCACTGAGGGCCTGCGGCGAGCTGTAGCTGCTGCGGCTGTGGTACCAGCTCGGTTGATAGTCGCGCTGCGCCGGGTCGATCAGGCCACTGGCCAGGGCCTCGCTGAAGCGCGCGCTCCATTTGTCTTCCACGCCCAGGGCCATGGCGAAGGGCAGATGGCGCTCGTACAGCGCGATGCTCATCGCCGGGGCATCGCCTGCAAGAGCCAGGGCATCACGCTCGGCCAGTTGCAGGTAATCGCGATAGCCTTCCAGCGCATCGAGCAGGCGTCGCCCTTCCAGGGTCGGCGCCGGCAACAGGTAATAGAACACCAGCACCAACACGACATAGGCGACGACCAGCAACAGCGCCGGTACCGACACCGATGCGGCGATCATCATCAGCCCCACCGGCACCGGCCAGCCGAACATCAGCGCCACCAGGTACAGCCCCATCTGTTTGCCGAAGCTGGGCTGGTGGCGGGCCATGTTGAACACGACCAGTGCCGGCACGCCAAAGCCCAGGCTGAACACCAGCCCAGCCAGACCTGTGCCCCACTCATCTCCGCCCTGGCCACTCAAGAGCACGGTGGCCGCACATGCCAATGCGGCCCACACCAACCCCCAGGCCCAGATGCCACGGTTGTTGGCGAACCAGGCCTTGCCCTGTTCGCCCAACTGGCTGCCCAACCCGGCTACCGCATCCGCCAGGCGTGGCTCGTACTCGGTGCCGATGATCAGCGCGATGCCGGCCTTGTTGGCCGGGAACAGGCGCTTGCGCAGGTCGCGATCCAGCTCGCTCATGTCGCCGCCTGCGCCCTGGTCGCGGGCCAGGCTGAAACCACCACCGTGCCGCTTGTCCTCGATATGCAGGTGCTTGCGGATGGCCATGTCGGTGAGCCACACGCTGAAGGCCCGTGCCTCGCCGAAAGCGCCGCGCAACCCGCGATGCCAGAGATAGCCCGCCTGCACCGCACTCATGCCCTGCGGCCCCTCGAACAGCGGGATGATCACGCCCTTCTGCGGATCGCGGCCGACCCGCTTCCAGGCGCGCAGGTAGAACAGCAACAGACCGATCAGCAACACACCACCAATGCCCACGCCCAGGTTGTCCAGCACGGCGCGGCTGGCGTTCTGCACCAAGCCTGGACGTGGCACCAGTCCGGCCTGCCAGTCCACGGCCACGGTCAGGCCGTGATAGGCCGGCAACGTCTCGGTGGTGGCCAGGCGCAGGTAGTCATCGCGCCGTTCGAGTATCCGGAAGTCCTGGCCCCGATCGCCCTGGGCCCCGGTATACGCAGCCAACTGACCGATGCGCGCCCCCGCTGGCAGGCGCACCTCCACCGTGGCCTGGCGGATGGGAAATAGCCAGCCGTTGCCGGTGACGTTCCAGTACAGCTCGTCCGTGTCGGCGTGATGCAACAGGACACGCCCGACCCGATAACGCAGCTCGTAGCGATAGCGCCCCGGCTCCAGCAGGATATTCGACGAGCCCAGGTAGAAGCGCACCCAGGCGCCATTGCGCTCGCTGCGCACCGACTCGGGCCGGCCATCGCGGGTCACGCCCAGCAGGGTGATCGGGCTGCTTTGCTCCAGCCCCATCGGCAACGCATAGCTGACCGGCAGATCGCGATAGATGCCACGACGAATGTCCCGGCCTTCGGCACGCACGGTGATGTGTTCGGTCACCAGCAGGTTACCGTCCGCCTCGACCTGCAGACTCACGGCAAAATCCTCGATGACCTCCTGCGCCAGCGTCACGCCAGGCAAAAGGACCAATAACAGCAACAGGCCACGCAGCCATCCGTGCACGTTCAGAACTCCATCTTCGGTGATTGGCCGTCACGCGGGTCATCCAGCGTGAAGTATTCGGCCGGGGTAAAGGAAAACAGGCGCGCCACCAGATTGCTCGGCACCGACTCGACCAGCACGTTCAGCTCGCGCACCGCGCCGTTGTAGTAACGCCGCGCCATCTGGATATGGTTCTCGACCTCGCTGATATTGCCCTGCAACTCGCGAAACCGGCTGTCGGCCTTGAGCTCGGGATAAGCCTCGACCAGGGCGAACAGCTGGCGCAATTGGCTGCCCAGTTGCGCCTCCACTGGCGCGCGCTGGCCCAGCGGCGAGTCGGCCAGTTGCACCGCGCGCATGCGCTCCTGCACCAGCGCCTGCAGCGTGCTCTGCTCGTAGCTCATGTACTGCCGTACGCACTCCACCAGCGCCGGAATCAGACTGGCGCGGCGCTTGAGCTGGACGTCGATACCGCTAGCGGCTTCGGCCACGCGGTGGCGGTTGAACACCAGGCGGTTGTAGAAGAAAACCGTCGCGCCGCCGAGCACCAGCAGCGCGCCCACCAGCCACCCTAATCCTGAAACCTGCATAGCCTCTCCTTGATTGGCCGATGACCACTCACTTTGCGCTGACATCGTGGCAGCCCGTATCCTGTAGTGCCAGCCAGTCAGCGAGGCCCGCATGCAGATCGAGTTGATCGAGATCCGCGACCACCTGAATCGCTTCGCCCCTTTCGATAATCTGCCGGAGCAGACTCTCGACGAGATCGCCCGCCAGGTGCAAGTGGGCTACTTCAAGGCCGGTAGCGAAATCCTCGCCGTCGGTGCGCCGATCCACGAGTTGCACTACGTACGCAGCGGCGCTGTGGAAATCCACAGGCGTGGCGGCGAGCTGCACAACCGCCTGACCGAGGGCGACATCTTCGGCCAGGCCGGCCTGCTGCGCGGCAACAAGGTGCGCCTGGGCGCCACCGCGCTGGAAGATTGCCTGATCTACTTCATCCCCGACACGCTGTTCCATCAGCTCTGCGAGCAGTTCGACAGCTTCGCCGACTTCGTCGAGGCCGAAGGTCAGTCGCGGCTCAAGTCCGCCCTTGAAGACAGCCACGGCAAGGCCAGCGAGCTGATGAAGATCAAGGTGCGCAAGCTGATCTCGCGTGGCGCGGTCAGCGTGCCACTGGATACGCCGATCCAGCAGGTGGCGCAGGTGATGACCGAGCACAGTGTGTCCTCGGTCATCGTCGTCGATCCCGGTACGCGCTGGCCCGACCCGCACCAGGTGGACGTGGCCGAACAACAGACCCAGGTGATGGCCGGCATCCTCACCGACCGCGACCTGCGTACCCGCGTGGTTGCCGCCGGCCTGCCCAGCGACACCCCGGTCAGCCAGATCATGACGCCCAACCCCATCACCCTGCAGGCCGACGACTCGGTGTTCGAGGCCATGCTGTGCATGCTGCGCAACAACATCCACCATCTACCGGTGCTGCATCGCCGCCGCCCGGTGGGCGTGGTGGCGCTGGCCGACATCATCCGCTACGAGTCGCGCAGCAGCCTGTATCTGGTCAACGGCATCTTCAACAAGACCTCGGTGGAGGGGCTCAAGAGCCTGCTGCCGGACCTGCGCGCCACCTTCGTGCGCATGGTCGCCGACGACGCCAGCGCACACATGGTCGGCAGCGCCATGAGCGGAATCGGTCGTGCCTTCAGCCAGCGCCTGCTGGAGCTGGCCGAACAGAAACTCGGCCCGCCGCCGGTGCCCTACTGCTTCATGGTCGCTGGCTCCATGGCCCGTGACGAGCAACTGCTGCTCACCGACCAGGACAACGCCCTGGTGCTCGACGACGGCTTCGATGCGGACGAACACGACGCCTACTTCGCCGAACTGGCGCAGTTCGTCAGCGACGGTCTGGCCGCCTGCGGCTACAGCTACTGCAAGGGCGGCATCATGGCCACCAACCCCAGGTGGCGGCAGCCGCTGAAAGTGTGGCGGCAATACTTCAGCGAATGGATCGAGCGGCCCAACCCGGAAACCCTGCTCAACGCCAGCATCTTCTTCGACCTCGATGGCCTCTACGGCGAAACCGAGCTGGTGGAAAACCTCAAGGACCTGCTGGCACAGAAGGCCAGCGCCAGCCCCGCCTTCCTCGCCGCGCTGGCGCGTAACGCGCTCAACCGCACGCCACCGCTGGGCTTCTTCCGCACCTTCATGATGGAGACCGACGGCCGCCACCGCAACATCATCAACCTCAAGGGCCGGGGCACCGCGCCGCTCACCGACCTGATCCGCGTGCACGCCCTGGCCTGCGGCTCCAAGGCGCAGAACTCGCTGGATCGCCTCGACGCCATCGCCGCCACCAAGCTGCTGCCCAAGGAGGCGCTGGAGCACCTGCGCTACGCCTTCGAGTTCCTCAGCCTGGTGCGCGTGCGCCACCAGGCCCGTGAAGTCGAGGCCGGCAACGCGCCGAGCAACTACATCGAGCCGGAACAGTTCAGCGCCAGCGAACGCCAGCACCTCAAGGAAGCCTTCCAGGTGATCAGCAACGCGCAGAAATTCCTGCGCTTTCGCTATCCCGCGCAAGCGGCGGGTCGTCCGCGATGAGCGAGCGCGCGGCTCAGGATTGGCCACAACTGTTCGCCAGCCTCGCTGAAAGCAGCCGCGATCCGCGCCTGCGTACCTACTACGGTGCCGGCTGCGTCGCGGCTGATACGCCTCTGGAGGATGTCCCGCTGGTGGCACTGGACGTGGAAACCACCGGCCTCGACCCACGCGAAAACGCCATCGTCAGCCTTGGTCTGGTGCCGCTGAGCCTGCAACGCATCCGCTGCAGCGAGGCGCGCTACTGGGTGGTCAAGCCCACCGGCGAGCTGAACGCTGAATCGGTCACCTTCCACCACATCACCCACAGCGACATCCGCCACGCCCCGCGTCTGGCCAGCGTGCTGGACGAGTTGCTCGAAGCAATGGCCGGCAAAGTGGTGGTAGCGCACTACCGCAATATCGAGCGCAGCTTCCTCGACCAGGCCGTGCGCCAGCACCTGGGCGAAGGCCTGGTCTTCCCCATCATCGACACCATGGAACTGGAAGCCCGCCTGCACCCCAAGCGCACCTTGAGCTGGTGGGACCGCCTGCGCGGCCGCGAGCCCCTCTCCATCCGCCTGGCCGACAGCCGCCTGCGCTACGGCCTGCCGCTGTACTCGGCGCACCATGCACTGACCGATGCGCTGGCTTGTGGAGAACTGCTGCAGGCACAGGTGGCGAGGCACTATCCGGCGCATACGCCGATCAGCGCGCTCTGGAGCTAAACTCCAGCCTCCCGCGCAACGCGTCGGTACTCTCGAATCAAGACAGCGCAGACACACCCATGAATCGCCGCAAAAAGATAAAACAACTACTCGAAGCCCACGCCAAGAAGGCCAATGCCAAGCTCGCGCCCAAAAGCAACAAACCCAGGTACATCAGCAAAGCTGACAGGGCGAAGTTGGAGGCTGAAGCGACTCAAGAGCCCGTCACGTCCATTGAGTCAGTAGACCGTATATGCAGCGCACAACCGGTGGATGAAAAAAGCGTCATCCACCCTACGTGAAGACGCATTCGAACTTTCGGGCGTAGGGTGGATAACGCGAAGCTTATCCACCGTCAGACGGGCCTCTAGCAGACCTACAACCGAAAAGTGCCTTCTCCCCTGGCTCCTGGGGAGCCAAAGTCTCGCGGCTGAAGCGGGATGGGGTTAGCCGAGGACTTTGTCGGCGGTGTACACCGCCTCGTCGAGAAACACGTTGACCGCCGGATGATCACGCTCGCCCTTGCGGTAGGCGAGGAAAACGCCGCGCTGGATATCCGGCAGCAAAGGTACGGCGGTGACGCCAGGCAATGGACGCACCAGGCGCAGGCCGGAGACGATGGAGATGGAGTTGCCCGAGGCGACCATGGCCGCGACCATCTCGAAGCCGGCGCAGTGGGCGTTGATGCGCGGCGCATAGCCCGAGCGGCGGCACAGGTTGGTGATGAATTCGCCGAACGAGCTGCCAGTGGAGTCCAGCGCCCAGGCTTCGTCGCGCAGCTCGGCGATGGTCAGGCTGTCGCGCCTGGCCAGTGCATGGTCGATGGGCAGCAGGACGTGCAGCAGATCCTGGGTCAGGGGAATCAGCGCGTAGTTCTCGCGGTTCTCGTCGGGCTGCACGGCCAGGTCGTCGATCACTGCTACGTCTATCTGCCAGGCGCCGAGAGCACTGAGGCTTTCCTGTGGTTCCAGCTCCAACACCACCACGTTCAGCCGAGGGTAGGCGCTGCGCAGCGCACGCACGGTTTCCGCTATCACCGCCACGGCGATCGAGGGGAAAGCCGCCACACGCAGCTCACCGGCGATTTCCCCACGCAGCAGCGCCAGCTCCGAGCGCGCTTCGTCGAGCACCATGAGGATGCGTTCGGCATGCGCCACCAGTCGCTCGCCAGCCGGGGTAAGCACCACGCCGCGACCACGCCGTTCGATCAGCGCCATATCCGCTTCGCGTTCGAGCTGGGCAACCTGCTGCGAAACCGCCGAAGGCGTCAGGTGCAGCGACTCGGCGGCGGCCGCCATGGTGCGGCAGCGGGCCAGTTCACGCAGGGTGCGCAGGCGGGTGATGTCCATGGCGCGATCTCAATAGTTAAGGGTCGCTAACGAATAGGTTAAAAATAAATCAGTATACATAATGATATGGCCGGCCTTAGATAGAGATATCCACACGCGCTGAACCGGGCGCGTGGTTCACCCACATACAGGCATCGCTGAAAACCCGGTTTTCAGCCGTGCCCACAGAAGAAGAATCTCGCCATGGCTATCAGCGTTTTCGACCTGTTCAAAGTCGGTATCGGCCCCTCCAGCTCACACACCGTCGGCCCGATGCGCGCGGCCGCGCTGTTCACCCACGCCCTGGAGAACCACGGCCACATGCCGCAGGTGACCCGTATCGCCGCCGAGCTGTACGGCTCGCTGGGCGCCACCGGCAAGGGCCACGGCAGTGACAAGGCAGTGTTGCTCGGCCTCAGCGGCTACGAGCCGGACACCGTCGACGTGGACCAGGTGCCCGGCTACATCGAGGCCATCCGCCGCGACAAGCGCATCGTCCTGGCCGGCAAGCACGCCGTCGCCTTCGACGAGAAGGCCGACCTGAAGATGTTCCGCAAGGCGCTGCCGCTGCACGCCAACGGCCTGCGCTTCGCCGCCTTCGATGCCGCCGGCATCCAGGTGCACGAGGCCACCTATTACTCGGTGGGCGGCGGCTTCGTGGTCAGCGAGGCGATCCTTGCCGACGGCTCCAAGCACAAGGTCATCGCCCCGGACGCCACCAGCCTGCCGCTGCCGTTCAGCAGTGGCGCCGACCTGTTGCGCCTGTCCCGCGAGAACGGTATCGGCATTGCCGAGGTGATGCGTCGCAACGAACGTCACTGGCGCAGCGACGAACAGACCGATGCCGGCCTGCTGGAAATCTGGAAGGTGATGCAGGCCTGCGTCGACCGTGGCTGCCGCACCGAGGGCATCCTGCCGGGCGGCTTCAAGGTGCGCCGCCGCGCCGCGATCCTGGCGCGCAAGCTGGGCGGCTTCCAGCGCAGCTACCTGGAAGACCCGCTGCGCATGCTCGACTGGGTCAACCTCTGGGCCCTGGCGGTGAACGAGGAGAACGCCGCCGGTGGCCGCGTGGTGACGGCACCGACCAACGGCGCCGCGGGCATCATCCCGGCGGTGCTGCACTACTACGCCAACGCCATTTCCGGCGCCAGCGAGCGCGGCATCATCGACTTTCTGCTGACCGCCGGCGCCATCGGCATCCTCTACAAGGAAAACGCCTCGATCAGTGGTGCCGAAGTCGGCTGCCAGGGTGAAGTCGGCGTGGCATGTTCGATGGCGGCCGGCGCGCTGTGCGCGGTACTTGGCGGCACCCCGGAGCAAGTCGAGAACGCTGCCGAGATCGGCATGGAGCACCACCTGGGCCTGACCTGCGACCCAGTCGGCGGCCTGGTGCAGATCCCCTGCATCGAGCGCAACGCCATCGCCTCGGTCAAGGCCATCAATGCCGCGCGCATGGCGCTGTACGGTGACGGCTCGCACTACGTGAGCCTGGACAAGGTGATCAAGACCATGCGCGAGACCGGCGCGGACATGCTGACCAAATACAAGGAAACCGCCCGTGGCGGCCTGGCGGTGAACATCATCGAGTGCTGATGCACTCTCGCCAGATGCGAGAACGCCGCGAGCCCTGACAGGTTCGCGGCGTTTTCGTTTGTGGCCGGGGGCGATAAGCCCCTCTCCCATCAATGGGAGAGGGGAGCGATCTGCGTATTTTCTAAGGAAACACTGAAAAAGCCGTCATGCCCGCACAGGCGGGCATCCAGAACCTACGAATCATCTGGGCTCCCGCCTTCGCGGGAGTGACGATAGATGGCTTTCTCAGATCATTCCTAACGCGGTTCGCTCATCAGCCCTTTGACGATGGAAATACAGCCCACCAGCAGCACGATGGTGAACGGCAGGCCCGTCGACACGGCCATGGCCTGCAGCGCCACCAGGCCACCGCCGAGCAGCAGGGCGATGGCAATGACGCCTTCGATGCTGGCCCAGAATACACGCTGCGGTACCGGTGCATTGACCTTGCCGCCAGCGGTGATGGTGTCGATCACCAAGGATCCGGAGTCCGACGAGGTGATGAAGAACACCACCACCAGCACGATGCCGATGAACGAGGTGATGCCGGTCAGTGGCATCTCGCCGAGCATGCTGAACAGTTTCAGCTCCAGGCCGGCGTCCTGCGCACCGGTGAAACCATCGACCAGCAGCTGGTTGATGGCAGTGCCACCAAAGGCGGTCATCCACAGCACCGAGACCAGCGACGGCACCAGCAGTACGGCAACGAGGAATTCACGCACACTGCGGCCACGGCTGACGCGGGCGATGAACATGCCTACGAACGGCGACCAGCTGATCCACCAGGCCCAGTAGAAGGCGGTCCAGCCCTGGCTGAAGTTGGCGTCTTCACGGCCGACCGGGTTGGACAGCGCCGGCAGGTACTGCAGGTAAGCGCCGAGGTTCTTGAAGAAGTCGGTGAAGATCACCACGGTCGGCCCGGCGATGATGATGAACAGCAGCAGGGCCATGGCCAGGCCCATGTTGATCTCCGACAGGCGCTTGACGCCCTTGTCGAGGCCGGCGACCACCGAGGCCAGAGCGATCAGGGTGATGGCGACGATCAGTAGTACCTTGGTGGTGTCCGTGGCCGGAATGCCGAACAGGTACTCCACACCCGCCGCCGCCTGCTCCGCGCCCAACCCCAACGAAGTGACCAGACCGAACAGGGTGGCGAACACTGCGAGGATATCGACGATGTGTCCCGGCCAGCCCCAGACGCGCTCACCGAGGATCGGGTAGAAGATCGAACGGATCGACAGCGGCAGGCCCTTGTTGAACGAGAACAGCGCCAGTGCCAGCGCGACGATGGCGTAGATCGCCCAGGGGTGCAGGCCCCAGTGGAAGATGGTCGCGGCCATACCCAGGCGCACGGCTTCCTCGGCGTTGCCGGCGGCGCCGCCAAGCGGTGCCCAGTCGGTACGCACGCCGTCCTCACCAACAGTGATGCCACCCATCGCCGAGCTGTAGTGCGACATGGGTTCGGATACGCCGTAGAACATCAGGCCGATGCCCATACCGGCGGCGAACAGCATGGAGAACCAGCCCATGTAGGTGTAGTCGGGGGTCGCGTCCTTGCCGCCGATGCGCACCTTGCCCAACGGCGAGACGATCAAGCCCAGGCACAGCAGGACGAAGATGTTGGCGGCGCCGATAAAGAACCAGGCCATGTGGTGGGTGAGCCAGTCGCGCACACCGCTGAACAGTGGTTCGATCTGGTTCTGCAGGGCCAGGGCGAGGATCACGAAGATCACCGCGACCAGCGCGGAGATGGTGAAGACCTTGCCATGAATGTCGAGGGCGAAGACGAATTGCCCTTTGATGTTGTCCTGACCGATGACGTAATCGGTGTCGATCAGGTTGGCTTCACCGGTCGGTGCCGGGATGCCTTCGTGGGTTTCCGCTACGGGTGGCGGGGTCGTGTCATGCGAAGGGACGTTTCCCATACTTGGCGTGCTCCTTGATGCGTTTGACTCGCTAGACGAGCGTGAACAGGACGGATGCCCTCCTCCAATTAAAGACGACCTGCAAACGGGTCGAACCGAAAAGGGTAACACATGAATTCCGCTCACTCAGACTCACAGACACATGAAAGTCTCGAATAATTCCTCGAAAGGTGGCAATTTGCCCGACACTGCCATTCTCGAGATGCCCATGGCAGGATGCTTGCGAACGCTGCGCAACCCCCGTGGTCAGCTGCACACAGCCTGTGCAAAGGAAGACCCTGCATGCCTGCGGATTTCGGCATCCCCCATCTGTTCGCGTACCTGATCGCTACCATCCACGCCCTTGGCGTACTGGCCGCGATCCACGCCGTGCTGACCGTGCGCACCGCCCAGGGCGCGCTGGCCTGGGGGTTATCGTTATTCTTCATGCCCTACCTGACGCTGCTGCCGTATCTGGTGTTCGGCCGCAGCCGCTTCGATGCCTACGTCAAGGCACGGCGCCAGGCCGACAAGGAAATGCACCACGCCATGGCCGAGCAGGACTGGCGTCCCTGGGTCGAGGAAGCCAAGGCAGCGCACCTGTCGCCGGCCTACGACCGCCTGCGCGCGTTGCCACGTCTGTCGCATCTACCCGGCCTGACCGGCAACCGCGTCGAACTGCTGATCGATGGCGAGGCCACCTTCGCAGCGATCTTCGCAGCCCTGGCCAGCGCCCAGCAGGTGATCCTGCTGCAATTTTTCATCATCCGTGACGACAGCCTCGGCCGACGCCTGCACGACGTCCTGCTGGAGCGCGCAGCCGCCGGCGTGCAGGTGCACGTGCTGTACGACGGCGTCGGCAGCCATTCGCTGTCCGCCGCCTTCATCGACCGCCTGCGCCGCGGCGGTGTGCAGGTGCACGCCTTCCCCACTCGCTCCGGTCTGTTCAACCGCTTTCAGCTGAATTTTCGTAACCACCGCAAGATCGTCGTGGTCGACGGCGAGATCGGCTTTCTCGGCGGGCTCAACGTCGGCATCGAATACCTCGGGCAGAAGCCACCGCTGGCACCCTGGCGCGACACTCACGTCGAAGTACGCGGCCCGGTGGTGGCCAGCCTGCAGGAAGCCTTCGCCGAGGACTGGTACTGGGCCTGCCAGAAGCTGCCGCCGCTGCTGATGCCGAGAAAGCAGGATGAGCCCGGCCTGCTCTGCCAGGTGATCGCCAGCGGTCCGGCCGACCCGCAGGAAACCTGCTCGCTGCTGTTCGTCGAAGCGATTCACGCGGCGCGCGAACGGGTGTGGCTGAGCAGCCCCTACTTCGTGCCCGACGAGGCGCTGTTCGCCGCCCTGCGCCTGGCGGTGATGCGCGGCGTGGACGTGCGCCTGCTGCTACCGTCGCGCCCTGACCACCGCATCGTCTACGCCGCCTCCAGCCTGTATGCCTTCGAAGCGCTGCGCGCTGGCGTGCGCATCTTCCGTTACCAACCGGGGTTCCTACACCAGAAGGCGCTGTTGATAGACCAAGACGTCAGCATGCTGGGCAGCGCCAACCTGGACAACCGCTCGTTCCGCCTGAACTTCGAGGCCAGCCTGCTGACCTTCGACGAAGGCTTCAACGCCCAGGTGGCGAACATGCTGGAAGAAGACTTCAGCCGCTCACGCGAACTGGTCAACGCCGACCGGCGCAACCTGCACCGTCTACAGCGACTCGGCATGCGCGTCGCACGGCTGATCTCGCCGATTCTCTGAGAGTTGCGCCGACCTGATGCCTGCAAGACTTTGAACAGGCTCTGAGGCACGGCTATGGTTACCAGGCCAGCCGCTGTTAGCTGTCAGCGAGAATCTGCCCGCCATGACCAGATGCTTTGCCCTGCTGCTCTGCCTGTTCATCCTGCCCGCTCCGGCGCAGGAGGAAATTCACGTCGGTGTCGAACTGCAGCCCTATCAGCCTTATTCGGATGTGGAGAACGGCGAATACCGTGGCTATGCACGCGATTTGCTGGACGCTTTCGCCGCCGAGTACGGCTACCGCTTCATCTACTCGCCGCTACCGGTGAGGCGCCTGCTCGGTGATTTTCTGTCCGGCCGGGTCGACCTCAAGTTCCCCGACCACCCGCAATGGAACGCCGACCAGAAAGCAGGCCAGCGCATCCACTACAGCGCCCCGGCTGCGCCCTACATAGACGGCATCCTGGTCAAGCCGCAGCACCTCGGCCAGGGCCAGCAGCGTATCGAATTGCTCGGCACGCAGAACGGCTTTACTCCCTGGCCCTATCTACAGGACATTCGTGCCGGAAAAATCCGCCTGATCCAGGCCAATCAGATCGACTCGTTGCTGCGCATGGCAGGCAGCGACCGCGTCGACGGGGTCTACCTCAACCCCAGGGTAGTGGCTCACCAACTCAGGCAGATGCGCATGGCCGCCGACAGCCTGGTGTTCGACCCAGAGCTGCCGCACGTGGAAGATCACTACTACCTGTCGAGCATCCACCACCCGCAACTGATCGAGGCGTTCAACCGTTTTCTCGAAGAGCGAGCCGAACTGGTCGGAGAAATCCGCCGTCGCCACGGGCTGTGAGTCGGCCCGTGGCGCGGCCGCGGCTCAGTACTTCCAACTGACGCTCATGCTGGCATTACGCGGAGCGCCGTAGTAGGCCTGAGTCCAGTACAGGCTGCTCAGGTACTTTTCGTCGGTGAGGTTGTTGAGGTTGGCCGACACGCTCCAGTTCGGGTCGATGTCGTAGCTGGCCATCAGATCGACCACGGCGTAGGCGTCCTGCCTGGCATCGGCAGTGCCGATAGACGTGAAACCGTCGTCGGCAGTCAGCGGCACGGCGATCTTGATATCGTCCTGCCAGCGCACTGCGGCACCGACCTTGAGCTTCTCCATCCCCGGGATACGGTAGGTAGCGGCCGCCTTGATCATGTGTTTGGGCGAGTAGGTCACGGCATGCCCGCCGTCGGCATTGGTGATATCGACGAAGGTGTAGCCAGCGCTGAGCTGCAGGCCGTCCAGCGGTTCACCGGAGAACTCCAGCTCGTAGCCTTCACTGGTCAGGCCTTCCATGGCGCGGTAGTAGGCGACCGAACCTCGCATACCAGCCTGCTCGGCGAAGTTGTCCTGCTCGGTACGAAACACCGCCAGGGAAAGGTTGACCTTGTCGTCGAACAATTCGCCCTTGATCCCGGCTTCGTAGTTCACTCCCTCCAATGGCGCCAGACGCGAACCCGTCAAGTCGGTCTTGGTCTGCGGAGTGAAGATTTCGGTGTAGCTGGCGTAGACCGAGTACTGCTCGTTGAGGTCATAGACCACGCCGGCATAGGGCACGACCTTGCCACTGTTCTTCGACGACTTGGCCAGACCGTAGTTGGTGCCATCGCTCTTCACATCGATCACCCGAGCACCGGTGATCAGGCTCAAGTCGTCGGTCAGGCTCCAACGGGCAGCACCGTATACGCTCTTCATACGATCAGTGAAATCACTGCCGGCGCTGCCATTGTCATTACGCGGCTTCGGGTAGTCACCACTCCACTGCTCCAGCGGCGGCAGCATGGTGCCGGTACTCAAGTCATACCAGGACAAGTCCTCCAACTCGGAGCGCGACCAACTGCCACCCACTGCAGCCTCGTGCTGGCGCCCGGCAAAGCTGAACGGGCCGCTAGCCTGCACATCGACGATCAGCTGTTTGTTCTTCTCGCTGTACTCGGACGGATAGGAGTACAGACCGGCACCAGTCGTGCGATTGGGTGTGCCGTAGACGTAGAACATCGAGCCATCGCTTTTCTTCTCCACATGGGTGACCACGGTCTTGGCCTGCCAGCCGTTGTCGAAGGTATGCGCAAGCTCGGCGAAGGTGCGGTTTTCCTGGTTGTCCCAGTAAGCCCAGTCGGTGGAGGTGCTGGTAGAGCGCGAATAGTGGGTCTTGCCGCCGTCCTGATAGACCAGCGGTAACGCTCCCCACATCGGCGAATTGGCGTCGCTGGTCTGCAGGGTGTGGCCGAGGGTGAAGACGGTGCGGTCGTCCAGATCGAACTCCACCACGCCATGGAACATGTTCTTCTCGCGCGAATAGCGATCGAGGTAGGAGTTCTTGTTTTCGTTGGCGTACACCACACGTCCACGCACCGTGCCGGCATCATTGAGCGCGCCGGATACGTCAGTATCGATACGGCGCTTGTCCCAGGAACCGGCTGTCAGGTCCACGCGCGCCTGGGGCATGGCGGTTGGCCGCTTGCGCACGAAATTGACGGTCGCCGACGGGTTACCAGTGCCGGAAATCAGGCCGTTGGCGCCGCGAATGACTTCCACACGCTCGTACATGGCGGTATCCAGATCGCCCTCGACGTTACCGTAGACGAACGGCACGGAGATACCGTCGTACTGGAAGTTGGTGATGTCGAAGCCGCGGGCGGTGTAGTAGGTGCGATCCGTCTCGACTTCCTGCACCTGCACGCCCGGCACAGCTTTGAGCGCGTCATTGACGCTGGTGAGCTTGAAGTCGCGCAGTTGAGCGCCACTCAAGGTGGAGATCGATTGTGGCGTCTGTCGTGGGGTCAGGTCGAGCTTGGTCGCAGCGCTGCTAGGGCTGGATTTGTAGCTATCGACCTCGTCCACCGCACTGCTGCCAACCACGGTCTGGGCATCGAGTTCGAGCTGCTCCTGCTCGGCGGCCATGGTTTGATTGAAACTGCAGGCGGCCGCGATTGCCACGGCCAGGTGGGTTTTTCTGCTGAACAAGGGACGGTCTCCTGATGCGCTGTCGATAGCCGCTGGCAGTCCCTTCGCAGCCGAACGCCTCCCTGGCAGTACATTCACGTGAATGCAAATGCAAATTCTTATCTACAGAATTCTCGCAACAGAACACTCGCCTCGTCAATGCGAATTATTTACATTAAACCTTAAGCTCATTGCCCGCCCAAGCTGCTGCAGTCCGCGCTCACCCAGCGCGCGCGTCCTTCCATGCTGAAGGGCTGGCGACTATAGGTGCCGCGGGTCTGGATGGTGAATGCCTTATCGCTGGCGAAAAGGATCTCGCCTTCGCCCTGGGATTCGTGGCAGACGAAGCTGAATTTCCACAGTGTCGCGCTGCGCTCGAGCGTTTCATAACTGCAGCCTGACTTGGGGGCGTACAAGGGGATGTCCTGGGCCTCGATCTGCTCCGCAGTCAGACACCTCTGCATCCCGCCAGCAACCAGCTTGAACCCCTGTTTGGCGAACCCGGCCTCCGCCCTCTGACGGCTATCGGGTGGCAAACTCTGCAACTGTTCCAACATCTCCCGCGTGCCGGGGACGATCTGACCACCAACCTGCATGCTGTCCGTGCTGACTTCCCAGACGCCAGGCAGCATATCCAGGGCACTGGCCGAAGTCGGCAACAGGCAGAGGGCGAGAGGCAGGGCGAAACGGGGTATGGGGCGCATGACGATGCTCCTGACGGTGGTCCGTAAAGCCTAGTCGCTGCGCACCGGACGAACAAAACCCCCACCGACCTGCGCCGCATGGGGGTTCTCTTCTTTCTTTCCACCAGCACTTGTGGCGCCGGGAGCATGGGTTCGCGCTGGCGAACCTAACCCGCGTCAGACGCGGGGGAGCTCAGCTCGCAGCTCCAGAGTTCCAACGCCGGCTGGCTCGCTTGTGGCGGGCCGAGCCAGTCGCTCATAGGGCGACAACGCTGGTTGAAACACAGTTGGTAATCCCCGGCTTCAGGCGTACGCCCGACTCGCAGGGGTTGCAAAGGCGGTAGCTGACGCTGGTAGTGCCAGCTGCCATTGCGCAGTTCGGCGCCGTCGGGAATTTCCATTCCGGCGCCGGAACCCTTGACTCGCGCCTCACCGAGAACCAGACCCTCGGCGGTGACGCGGTAATCCTCTTCCCAGCGAATCTTCTCGATGGTGTGGGTCCAGGCCAGGGTGAAGGCCGGTGTGGGCAACTCTGCCCATACCGCGCCAGCCAACCCCAGGCACAGACCGATCACGCTGTCGCTGCCTCGGCACGGCGGGCGCGCCAGACGTGCTGAGCGATGAAAATGGCGCTGAGTACGAAGCCGATTTCGTCACTGACCGGGGTGGCGAGAATCAGGCTGGCGCCAGCGGCCAGACCCAGAATGCGCTCCCACCAGGTCAACTTGGCCTGCAGGTAGCCGGTGAACACTGCACCCCAGATACCGATGGCCAGCATCGCCTTGAGGCCGACGTAGGCGGTCGCCAGCAGGCTATCGCCCTGCAGCATCAACGCCGGCGAGTAGACCGCCATGAAGGGCACGACGAAGCCAGCCACCGCGATGCGTACGGCCCACAGGCTGATCTTCAGACCACGCTCCTTGGCGATGGGCGCTGCGGCGAAGCAGGCCAGCGCTACCGGCGGCGTGAGGTCGGCCATGATGCCGAAGTAGAAGACGAACATGTGCGAAACGATCAGCGGCACGCCCAGTTCCAGCAGCGCCGGCGCAGCAATCGAGCTGGTGATGATGTAGTTGGGGATGGTCGGGATACCCATGCCCAGCACCAGGCAGGTGAGCATGGTCAGCACCAGCGACAGGAACAGGTTGTCCTGGCCGATGGCGAGGATGTAACCGGCGAAGGTGGACGCCACCCCGGTCAGCGATACCACACCGATGATCACACCAACCAGGGCACAGGCGATGCCCACCGGCACGGCATGACGCGCGCCCTCGACCAGCGCGTGCAGGCACAGGGTCAGGGTTTCGCGGCCGCCCTTTACGAACCAGCAGATCGCCACCAGCAGGGCGATAACGCCGAACACCACGCCGATACCGAGCCGGAAGAAGCCGGCGCAGAGCACGCCGAGGGCGATCCAGAAGGCGAAGCGCATGGCCTTGGACGAAACCTGCAGGATGATCGCCGAGCCAAGGATGACCATCGCGGTCAGGGCCAGGCCGACGGTACCGGAGAACAGCGGGGTACGACCGGAGAACAGCAGGTAGATGAGGATGAACAGCGGGATCAGCAGGAACCAGCGCTCGCGCACGGCCTTCCACGGGTTCGGGCATTCCTCCTTGGGCAGGCCGCGCAGGTTGGCGCGCTTGGCCTCCAGGTGAACCATCCAGAACACCGAGCCGAAGTACAGCAACGCCGGGATCAGCGCGGCCTTGGCCACTTCGAAGAAGGGCACGTTGATGGTCTCGGCCATGATGAAGGCCACAGCGCCCATGATCGGCGGCATGATCTGGCTGCCCATCGACGCAGTCGCCTCGACGCCACCGGCGAAGGCCGAACGGTAGCCGAAACGCTTCATCAGCGGGATGGTGAACTGGCCGGTAGTGACCACGTTGGCGACGCCGGAGCCGGTGATGGTGCCCATCAGCGCCGAGGACACCACCGACACCTTGGCCGGGCCGCCGACCTTGTGGCCGAACAGGCCCATGGCGAAATCGGTGAATAGCTTGATCATCCCGGCCTGCTCGAGAAAGGCGCCAAACAGGATGAACAGGAAGATGTAGGTCGCCGACACATATGTCGGCGTGCCGTACAGGCCTTCGGTGCCGAACGACAGCTGGTTGACGATCTGGTCGAGGCCGTAACCGCGATGCATCAGCTCGCCCGGCAGATACTGGCCGAGCATGCCGTAGGCGAGGAACAGCGCGCAGATGATCGGCAAGGCGATGCCCATGACCCGGCGGGCCGCTTCGAACACCAGCGCGATCAGGATCAGGCCGATGACCATGTCGCCGGTGGTCAGGTCGCCCGAGCGCTGGATCAGATCCGCCTCGAAGTACCACTGATAGATCGCCGTGGCCATGCCGGCCAGGCCCAGCAGCCAGGCCATGGGCTGCCACGGACGACCCTTGCCGAGCGCCGGGAAGCTGATGAACACCAGCAGCAGCAGGAAGCCGACGTGCACCGCACGCAGCACCTGGGTCGACACCGGGTGAAAGGCTGCGGTGATGATCTGGAAGATGGAAAACAGCAGGGCGACGGCAAAGAGCGCCTTCGGCCAGTCGGACGGGCTGGCAGCCAGGCCGTTGTTTTGTTCACTCATGGAGTGCAAACCTCATGACTACTTCGATACGGGGACAGAGTCGCCAACAAAACCCACCGTCCATGAACGCCGGTTTTATTCGCGATTCTGGGGGTTCTGTCCGTTCCAACCTTTGCGCTGTAGGAGCGGATTTATCCGCGATTTTCTCGCGAACATCGCGGCTGAAGCCGCTCCTACAAGAGCAGAGTTGGCGTGGATGCAGAGCAGGCAGGCCGCGACCCATGCCGCGGCCTGAACCGGCATTACAGCGCGCCGGCTTCCTTGTAGAAGCGCTCGGCACCCGGGTGCAGCGGGATCGGCAAGTTCTTGGTAGCGGTTTCCAGCTTGATGTCCTTGGCCGCAGAGTGAGCGGTGCCCAGGCGGTCGAGGTTGTCGAACATCAGTTTGGTCATCTGGTAGGCCACTTCGTCGGAAACGCCTTCATGGCTGACCAGGATGTTGGTGATGGCGACGGTAGGTACGTCGGCGTCCTGGCCATCGTAGGTACCGGCCGGGATGGTGGCAGCCTGGTAGGCAGCGTTGTCGATCTTGGTAGTCACTTCGGTCGGGATGGCAACGAAGCTGATCTTCATGGTCGAAGCCAGGTCACGAATGGCGGCCATGCCCAGACCGGAGGACTGCAGGGTGGCGTCCAGCTGGCGGTTCTTGATCAGCTCGACCGACTCGGCGTACGGCAGGAATTCGACCTTGCCCATGTCCTCGTAGGTCAGGCCAGCCGCTTTGAAGATGGCGCGAGCGTTGAGCTCGGTACCGGACTTCGGCGCGCCGACGGAGATGCGCTTGCCCTTGAGGTCTTCCAGGGTCTTGATGCCGGATTCGGCGTTGGCAACGATCTGGATGTAGTTCGGGTAGGTACCGGCAATGGCGCGGATTTTCTTCAGCGGCGCCTTGAAGCCAGCGTCTTCGACGCCGTTCCAGGCATCGGCTACCGAGTCGCCCAGAGCGAAAGCCAGCTCGCCACGACCGGCTTGCAGCAGGTTGAGGTTTTCCACCGACGCCTTGGTCGCCTGGACCGAGGTCTTGGAGCCCTCGATGCCGTTGCTGTAGAGCTGCGAAAGGGCCACGCCAATCGGGTAGTACACACCGCTGGTACCACCGGTGAGCACGTTGATGAAGGTCGGGGCGGCAAGCACAGCGGTGCTGGCAGTGATGGCCGCGGCGGCGGCAAACAGGCTGAGTTTCTTGGTCAGTCGCATGGAAGTATCTCCGTCGTTGTTATTGGCTGTATGCAGAGTTTCACTCTAGACGACGCCGCACAGGCAGCGCCGACATTGCGCGATCAGCAGCGCAGGGTTCAGCTTCGGACAAGAGCCGCGGCAGGCGCAGCACGGAGGCCCATGCACGGCAGCGAATGCGGCATGGCGCGAGGGACATGGCAGTTCATGGGCTGACCTCTTGTCGTTGTTATGGTCGCCACGTCGGCAAGATGCTGCGCGGCTACAACTGTCATAGCAGATGCCGTGCCAGGGGCTGGAAAGCCCGAGATAGAGGGGTTTTATCGATAGACCCATGGGTCACTGAGCGGGAAACCGCTTACACCCGAGCGAGCATAGGCAACAATCCGCTTACCAGGTAAACGGACGCAATCCGAGAATGAGGTGATCACTACCTCCCGGATCGCATCCGGGTTACGGCTGCTCGCCAGACCCTAGGGTGCGCCGTGCGCACCGGCTGACTCGAGAGCGTGGCAACAGGTGCGCACCGAGCACTCTACATGCGCCGCGCCTGTCTATTCCTCGCCGCCCGGCAGGTAATCACCGCGTGCCAGGCCATGACGCTGCATCTTCTCGTTGAGGGTGCGGCGCGGCAGTTGCAGCATTTCCATTACGGCAGCGATGTTGCCCTGGCATTGCAGCAGTGCGTTGTGCAGACATTGCGCCTCGAAAGCCTCGATCTGCTGCGCCAGCGCCTGGCCAGCAAAACGCTCGGCCGGCGGTGGGCTGGATAGCCCCAGGGCATGGCGCTCGGCAGCGTTGATCAGCTCACGCACGTTGCCCGGCCAGTCATGACCGAGCAACCGAGCCAGCTCGCTCGGGGCCAGTGGCGGCGCTTCGCGCCCATGACGCAGCGCCGCCTCGTGGGCGAAATGTTCGAACAGCAGGGGAATGTCCTCGCGGCGCTCGCGCAGCGGCGGAATATGCAGGGTGGCGACGTTCAGGCGATACACCAGGTCCTCGCGAAAACGCCCGGCCTTGACCTCGTCGAGCAGGTCCGGCTTGGCCGCACTGATTACCCGCAAATCGACCTGGATGCTCTTGTTAGAGCCGAGGCGTTCCAGGGTCTTTTCCTGCAGCACGCGCAGCAGCTTGACCTGTTGCGCCAGCGGCAGGCTCTCCACCTCGTCGAGAAACAGGGTACCGCCATCGGCATGCTCGATACGGCCGATGCGCCGCGCCTGGGCGCCGGTGAAGGCGCCGCTTTCGTGGCCGAACAGCTCGCTTTCGAAGATGGTCTCGGGAATCGCCGCACAGTTCAGCGCCGCGAAGGCCTTGCTGGCACGCGGGCTGAAGTCGTGCAGGCTGCGCGCCACGCGCTCCTTGCCGCTGCCGGTCTCGCCACGGATCAGCACATTGACCGAGGTGCCGGCCAACTCGAGGATCTGCCGGCGCAGGTTTTCCATCGACCGCGAAATGCCGATCAGTTGGCTCTCGATACGGCCCTTGTCGGCCACCTGCCGACGCAGCTGACGGTTCTCGCAGACCAGCCGGCGCTTGTCCAGTGCGCGACGCACGCTGTCGAGCAGACGCTCGGGGGTGAAGGGTTTCTCGATGAAGTCATAAGCGCCCTGACGCAGCGCCTGCACTGCCATGGGCACATCACCGTGACCGGTGACGAGGATCACCGGCAGGTCGGTGTCTACCTGCAGCAGCTTGTCGAGCAGTTGCAGGCCATCGCTGCCGGGCATGCGCACATCGCTGACGACGATGCCGGGGAAGTCGCGGTCGACAAGCGCCAGCGCTTCGGCCGCGCTGGCGCAGGTACGCACATCGAAACCGGAAAGCTCCAGCCACTGCTGCACCGCCTCGCGAATCGCCGCTTCGTCGTCGACCACTATGACCTGAGCGCTCATGGCACCTCCTGTTCAAAACGGCGGGCAGTGTAGCCCGACGAATACAATCCGGGGGAACGACCGGTGCACACGGCGCACCCTACGAAGCTGAGCCTGCATTTCGCGGCTGAAGCGGAATGCAGCCCAGCCGCCCCACAAGCCCTAGCCGTAGGGTGGATGACGCTTCACCCATCCACCGTGACCGCGACAACCTTGGTGGATGAAAACAGCGTCATCCACCCTACGGCCTGCCACCCGGCATCAAGGCGCAGCCGGCAGCCTCAGGGTAAACACCGCACCCAGCTCACCATTGTGCGCCTCCAGCATGCCGCCGAGATCGCGCACGATACCGTAGGACACCGCCAACCCGAGCCCCAACCCCTGCCCCACCGGCTTGGTGGTGAAGAAGGGTTCGAATACCCGACCCAGGGTTTCCTCGGCGATGCCACCGCCACTGTCCTCGACGCTGAGCAGGCAGCCGTCGTCTTCGCGGGCGATGCGCACCAGGAGGATGCGCGGCTCGCTGTCGGCCATGGCATCGAGGGCGTTGTGCAGCAGGTTGAGAATCACCTGCTCGATGCGGATCGCATCACCCAACACCTCGGCCTCGTCGTCGATCTGCGTGCGCAGCTCGACCTGCTCGCTGCGCATGCGTGGCGCCAACAGTTGCAGGGCCTGCTCCAGCACGTCACCCAGGCACAGGCGCTCGCTGAGGCCGGCCGGGGTCTTGCGGGCGAAGGTCTTGAGGTGGCCAGTCAGCGCGGCCATGCGCTGCAGCAGACCATCGATACGCTGCAGACCCTCGCGCACCGCTTCCGGCCGACCACTGCCCGCCAGCAGGCGCAGGCTGCCGAGTTGCATCTGCAGGGCGGTCAGCGGCTGATTGATCTCGTGCGCCAGGGCCGCCGACATCTGCCCCAGCGCGGCCATCTTGGCAGCATGCACCAGGCCGTCCTGGGCTTCGCGCAACTCGGCGGTGCGCAGCGCCACCTCGCGCTCCAGACGTTCGCGGATACCAGCCTGCAAGCGCTGGTTCTTGCGCCGCTGGGCGAGGAACAGAAACAGGAAGGCTAAGGTCATCCACACGCCGGCAGCGGCCAGCCGATAGCTGCGCACACTGTCTGCCAGGCCGACCGGCTCGCTGAGCAGATGCAGGGTCCAGCCCTCCTCGGGCATGTGCAGGCGCTGCCAGAGATAATCGCGGTTGCCGTCAGGGCCATCCACACGCGCCCAGTCCGCATCGGCGTCAATATGCCGGTGCACCTGATGCGCCAGCGGCTGCAACGCCTGCTCGGCATAGCGGCGCACCTCCACCAGTTCAGCACGCGCCTGCTCGTTGAGCGGCTGCAGAGCGCGGAAACGCCAGATCGGCTTGTTGCTGAGGATTACCACCTGATAGCTGTCGGCGACCATCAGCACCCCGGGCTGGCCGACCCATTCTCGCTGCAGGTCTTCCAACTCCAGCTTGACCACCAGCACGCCGAGCAGTTCGCCCTTGTCGTCGCGCACCACATGAGAAAGGAAGTAGCCGGGAATCCCCGTGGTCACACCTACCGCGAAGTAGCGCGCGCCGCCATCACGCAAAGCGTTCTGAAAATAAGGGCGAAAGGCGTAATTATTGCCGACGAAGCTGCTCCAGTCGCGCCAGTTGCTGGCCACCAGGGTTTCACCCTGGGCATCGAGCAGATACAGCACGGTGGAGCCGGCGGCCGCGTTGAGCCGCTCCAGGCGCTGGTTCAGCGCCAGGCGCAGCTGACGATCATGCGGTGCGCGCAGCAGGCTACGAATGTCGCTGTCCAGCGCCAGCACCTCGGGTACCGAGCTGAAGCGCTCGACCAGGGTTCGGATCGACTGGGCATAGAGCTGCAGTTGCCCGCGCGCCTCGACGCTGCGCTCGTCCCAGGCGCGGTGCTCGGCATAGCGTCCACCCAGCCACAGGCTCACCAGCAGGCCGGCAAGAATCGCCAGGACGGTGAGCAGAACGCGGGAGCGATAACGGGGACGCTGCGGCAAGGGCATGGGCGGCTCGCGGAATCAGAACGAGCCGCATGTTACCCCATCAGGCGTAGAGGTCAGCACGTGTCCACGGCAGATCATGACCACCGTCATCGCGCGGCTTCACCGCCAGGATCTGATGCAGGTTCATCCAGCCATGCTGGAAGCCATAAGCGCAGCCGGCCAGGTACAGGCGCCAGATGCGCAGGGATTTTTCCGGTACCCACTGCGCGGCCTTCTGCAGTTGCCGCTCCAGGCCCTGGCTCCACAGCTGCAAGGTGCGCGCATAGTGCAGGCGCAGGCTCTCGACGTCGACGATCTCCAGCCCGGCCTCGCTGATCGCCTTGCTGATGGTCACCAGATGCGGCAGCTCGCCCTGCGGAAACACGTAGCGGTCGATGAACTCGCCGGCGCCACGACCCACCGGGCGGCCATCGGTGAAGCGCGAGGTGATGCCATGATTCATCACCAGACCACCGGCCCTGACAGCGCCGAACAGGCGCTGGCAGTACAGCGGCAGATTGGCGTGGCCAACGTGCTCGAACATGCCGACGCTGACCACTTTGTCGAAGCGGCCATCTTGCGGCAGGTCGCGGTAGTCCAGGCGCTCCAGAGTCACACGGCCCTCAAGACCCTCTTCGGCCACACGCTGCAAACCCAGCTCCAGCTGGGCGTGACTGAGCGTGATGCCATAGACCTCGACACCGAACTCGCGCGCAGCAAAACGCGCCAGGCCGCCCCAGCCACAGCCGACATCGAGCAGCCTGTCACCCGGCTGCAGGCGCAGCTTGCGACACAGGTGGCGCAGCTTGGCCTGCTGGGCCTGATCGAGGTCTTCCTGGCCGGTTTCGAAGTAGGCGCAGGAGTAGACCATGTCGCGGTCCAGCCACAGCTGGTAGAACTCGTTGGACAGGTCGTAGTGATAGCTGACGGCCTCGGCGTCGCTAAGCTTGTCGTGGGCGAGGTAATGCTGCGCGGGTGCGGATTCATCACCGAGCAGTGCCGTGCTCAGCGCATCGCCAACTTCGATGGCTTCTTCAATGGAACCTTCCAGATCTACCCGTCCTTCGACGTAGGCCGCGCCCAGTGCATCCAGGCTGGGGTGAGCCAGTTGCGTGACCAGCGTGGGATCCTTTACCACCAGCGTCACCCGGGGTTTGGGCCCCAGATCGATCTGTTTGCCGTCCCACAGTTTCAGGCGCAGCGGCAGTCGTAGATCACGAAGTGCGGTGGGCAATTGCGCGAGCATGGTCATCCCTCCTGGCCAGGAGTGCGTCTTACAGAGACTAGCTCAGATGACCTTTGCACCCTTCCAGCAGTTCGATCCTGGCGACTAGCGGCGCGTGTGATCGAAACGACTGGCGCAGAGTACGCCTGAGTTCGCTGGCGGATTGCGTCGTCATGCCTAAGCCGGCAGCGGCTGAGCGCTATCGACCCGCTGCAGCAGGCCGTCAGCCAGCCACTGGCGCAACCAGCTCACCGCTTGAACCGGTGCCTGTTCGCCCAGATGCGCCAGCTCGCCGCACAACTCGGCAAAGCACCAACCCTGCACGGCCATACCCTGCAAAGCCGCCGCTTCATCAGCGGCCAGACTGCGATAGCGAGTAATCAGTTGGTCGCGCCAGATCACACAGGTCTGCGCCTCGGCCAATGGCTGGCTGCCGGGGAAGTCGCCCTGCTCCTTGCACGCACGCCAGATCGCCAGGCTGTTATGCCGGCACTCGAGCCACTGAACGCTCGGCAGCAGGCGGACTTGCAAGGTCGGCCACGCCTCGGCGGGCAGCTCTGCCATCTGCGTCAGGCTCAGGGGCTGGCCCTCGGGCGCATCGAAGGCCAGGGTAAAGGCCCATTCCAGCTGCGCCAGTTCGCTGAGCGGCGCGGCTTGCGCGGGTATCAGGTAGCCCCCGATGAACGCCGCCAGCTGTGCGCCGAGCCAGCGCAGGCTGAAGTGCTGCGAGGGGTGCGCATCGAGATAAGCCAGGGCCAGGTTGTCGAACTCGTCGTCACCAAGCCAGCCATGCAGCGCCGGATAGTCACCACGCAAGGCTTCCAGCAGGCGCGCACGGTAAGCGTTGTGATAGATCGCCAGACCCTGTTCGGCACTCAGCGCCGCGCTGCCCAACAGGCTGGCCTGCAAGGCCGGGTTGGGCTCGGCATCGGGGCTGAGCAAATAGGCCTGGACCTGCGCCTGCCAGTCACTCAGGCGCATTGCGGCGTGCCTTGCAATGCTTGAGCGGCGAACCGGCGCGCGGTATTCAGCTCATCGAGCAGCACGTCCAGATCGGGAAAATGATCGTCGCGCTCCAGCAGCGTGGACACCGGGCCGAGGTGTTGCAGCGTGCGTTGATAGAGCTGCCAGACCGGGTCGCTGACCGGCTGATCATGGGTGTCGATCAGGTAGCTGCCGTAATCACTGTGGCCGGCCAGGTGCAACTGACGGATGCGCGACCTGGGCAGGCTGCTGATAAAGGTCCAGGCATCGAAACCATGGTTGCGCGCGCTGACGTAGACATTGTTGACGTCCAGCAACAGCTCACAGCCACTCAACTCGCTGAGCGCGGCGAGAAACTGCCATTCGCTGAATTGATCATCGGCGCAGCGCAGGTAGCTGGAGACGTTTTCCAGTACCAGCGGCCGCTCGATCACGTCCTGCACCTGGCGCACCCGCGCGGCCACATGCTGCAGGCTCTCCTCGGTGTAGGGCAGCGGCAGCAGGTCATGCAGCTGGTGGGCATTGCCCCGGCTCCAGCACAGATGATCGGAGATCCACGCCGGCTGCACGCGCGCAGCCAGTTGCTTGAGCTGACGCAGGTAGTCGCGGTCCAGCTCGTGCGGGCCACCAATCGACAGCGACACGCCATGCATCACCAGCGGGTATCGCTCGCCGATGGCATCGAGAAAGTAGAGGGCCTTGCCGCCCGCTACCAGGTAATTTTCCGAGACGATCTCGAACCAGTCGATGGCCGGCTGCTGCTCGAGAATGGCTTGGTAGTAGGTGCTGCGCAGGCCCAGGCCGAAACCCAGATTACCGCGTTGAGCATTCATCGCTGGCTCCTCGCTCGGTGATGCGGGGCAACCGCAGCGCGGCCGCCCCAGCTCACTTACTCGCCGACAGTACCGCCTGCGGCATTGCACTCAGCGAGTGTCATCGACTTGAAGCCGTGACCTTTGCAAGCACCCTGGCCTTTGCAGCTGTTTTCGGCGGTCTTGCAGTCGTTCTGGCCTTTGCAGGACGTGACACCGTAGCAATGTACCTTGGCTTCTTCAGCCACTGCTACGGTGCTTGAGAGACCAGCGAACAGGCTGGCAGCAGCGAAGGCGATGGCGGCACCAGTAGCAGCGGTGGATTTCATGGTCATGTGCGTATCCTCGGATGATCTGGGTTAGCCGGGCTAAGGTGTTTTGCGTGCCGGCATTCAACTAGAGCGACGAGGCGAACTGGCGTTACAGCAGCGCTGAAAAAACTTTCGCGACTCAGCGCCGACGCAGCAACAGAACGAAGAACACCCCACCGATGGCGGCGGTGACAATGCCGATGGGCAGGTCCTGCGGCGCCAGCCAGGTGCGCGCGGCGACATCGACCCAGACCAACAACAGCGCCCCCAGCAGCGCCGCCACCGGCAACACGCGACGGTGCTCGGCGCCGACCAGAAAGCGCGCCACGTGCGGCAGCATCAGCCCGACGAAGCCGATGGCACCGGACAGCGACACCAACACCCCGGTGAGCAGCGAGGCCACCACGAACACCAGCAGGCGCACCCGGCGTGGCTCCAGCCCCAGGCTCACCGCACTCTGCTCGCCAGCCATCAGCGCGTTCAGCGCGCGGCCCAGGCCCAGCAGCACGGCCAACGCCATCAGCAGGCACACGGCCGGCAGCCAGAGCAGCTCCCAGCGCGCCAGCCCCAGGCCGCCAAGCATCCAGAACAGCACCGAGCTGGCCGCGTGCGGGTTGCCCAGGTACAGCAGCAGGTTGCTCGCCGCCATCATCACGAACGACACCGCCACTCCGGCCAGCAGCAGCCGATCACTCTCCAGCCGCCCGCCACGACTGGCGATGGCCAGCACCAGCAGCATGCTCGCCAGCGCACCGGCGAAGGCCGCCAGAGGCAGGCTGAGCAGGCCGGCGAATTCGCCCAGGTAGAGCACCACGAGCACGGCACCGAAGGCTGCGCCGGAACTGACCCCGAGCAGATGCGGATCGGCCAGCGGGTTGCGCGTCACCGCCTGCAGCGCCGTGCCGACCAGCGCCAGCCCGGCGCCCACCAGCGCGCCAAGCAGCACCCGTGGCGCGCGCAGTTGCCAGACGATGCTGTCCTGGCCGACGCTCACCGCCACATCGGGCACGCTACCGAACAGATGCTGGCCAAGGATCGCCAGCACGCGCTCGAGCGGCACCTGCGCCGCACCGAAAGCCAGCGAGACGGCGCAGGACAGCGCCAGCAGCACGCTCAAACCGAGCAGCAACAGACGAAATCGACTCACTGGGCAAAGGCCTCGGGGTGCAGCGCCGCCGCCAGCGTCTCGATGGCCATCGCATTGTCCAGGCTCGGGGTGACGGCCAGGTAAGACAGCACCACGAAACGCTGCTCGCGGATCGCCGTCACGCCCTGCAGCGCCGGATGCTGCAGGAGAAAATCGCGCTTCTGCGCCGCCGTGCGCTCACCATAATCGACGATCAGGATCAGTTCCGGGTCCTGCTCGACCACCGACTCCCAGCCGACCTTCATCCAGTTGGCCGCCACCCCATCCATCACATTGCGCCCACCCGCCGCCTCGATCAGCGGCTGCGGCATGCCCAGACGTCCGGCGCTGAAGGGCACGTCTTCGCCGCTGTCATAAACAAATACGCGCGGACGCGTCGGCTGCTCACCGAGCTGCGTGCTGACGGCGGCAACGCGCGCCTGCATCCCTTGCACCAGTGCTTCGGCGCGATCCTCGACGGCAAAGATGCGGCCCAGGTTGCGCAGGTCGTTGTACAGATCATCGAGACTGGCGACACGACCCGGCATGACATGCGCACAGGACTCGCTCAGCTCGTACACCGGAATGCCGAAGCGCTCCAGGCTGGCCGGGGTGACCTCGCCGCCGATGCGCATGCCGTAGTTCCACCCGGCGAAGACGAAATCGGCGCCCGCGCCCAGCAGGTTCTCCAGCGAGGGATAACGCGCGGCCAGTTCGGGCAGGTCATCCAGATCGGCCTGCAGCTCCGGTGTCGGCGTCTTCCAGCCACTGACACCGCTGTAGCCGACCATGCGTTCCTTCAGGCCCAGGGCCAGGAGCATGGCGGTCAGGGTGATGTCGTGGCTGACCGCACGCTGGGGCGGCTGCTCGATGGTCAGTTGGCGGTCGCAGCTGGTGACGGTGACGGCCCAGGCGGGGCTGGCCAGCAGCAACGCCGAGAGCGCGAACGTGGGTAGGAGCGGCTTCAGCCGCGAATGACACAGACTCATCAAACGATCCAGGTAATACGCGGATGACCCGCCAGTGGATGGGTATCGACCAGCGCCCGCACGCCGAACACCTGCTGCAATAGCTCGGCGGTGAGCACCTCGGCAGGCGTACCGATGGCCACCAGACGGCCGTGATCCAGCACGCAGAGACGGTCGCAGAAGGCTGCGGCCAGGTTGAGGTCGTGGAAGCTGGCCAGCGTCGCCAGGCCCAGCGCCTTGATCTGGCCGAGCAGTTCGAGTTGGTAACGCGGGTCGAGGTGGTTGGTCGGCTCGTCGAGAATCAACAGTTGCGGCTGTTGCACCAGGGCGCGGGCCAGTAGCGCGCGCTGCTTCTCACCGCCGGACAGCTGGGCGAAAGGCTGCCGCGCCAGCGCAGTGAGGCCGACCCGCGCCAGTGCCTCGCTGACCAGGCGCTGGTCGTCGGCATCGTCGCCATCGAACAGGCCCTTGTGCGGCGTGCGGCCCATGGCCGCCACCTCATGCACGCGCAGGCCGAAGTCCTGCGGAAACTCCTGCAGCACCACCGCCACCCGCTGCGCGCTCCAGCGCGGCGAGCGCTGCCACAGCGCCTCGCCGTCCAGCTCGACGCAGCCGGCGCTGGGCCGCTGGAAGCGGTAGGCGCAACGCAGCAGGCTGGTCTTGCCACTGCCGTTGGGGCCGATCAGCCCCAGCAACTCGCCGTCGCCAACGTCCAGGTCGATGCCGTCGAGCAGCGGGCGCTGCCCATCAGGCGACCAGGCCAGCTCGCGGATGCGCAGGCGACCCATCAGAAGCTGTAATCCGCAGTGACGAAGAACGAGCGCGGCGCCCCCAGGTACCACTGCTCGCCGTCGCTGCTGGCGCTGGTGGCGTACTGGCGGTCGAACAGGTTGTTCAGCTCCAGGCCCAGGCGTACGTCCGGCAATGCCTGCCAGCCGATAGTGGCGTCGACCACTGTATAGCCGGGCACCTTGGCGGTATTGGCGGTATCGGCGTAACGCGCATCGACATGACGCGCACCGATGCCAGCGTCCACCCCGCCGCCAAGCGCCTTGTTCAGCCACAGGTTGGCGGTGCGCTTGGGCACGTTGGTCGGGCGATTGCCACTGCGGTCGCCACCACCTTCGATGAAGTCGTCGTACTCGGCACGCACCAACGCGGCGTTGGCCGACACCTGCCAGCCCTGACCCAGCGCCAGTTCCAGCGTGGCTTCCAGACCATCGGAAGACTGCTGGCCAATCTGTTCGGTGGGCGAGGTCGGGGTTTCGCGGCTGAGCAGCTTCTTCTTGACGATGTGGTAGGCGGCCAGCGTCCACTCGCCCTGGCCATTCCAGAACATCTGCTTGAGGCCGATTTCGCTCTGCCTGGCTTTGCTCAGGTCGAACTGCTGCTGGCTCGGGCTGAGGGTCAGCAGGTTGTTCACCCCTTCGGTGCTGGTGGCGTACTGGCCGTACAGCGACAGATCGGGCGTCAACGCGAAGACCAGGCCGGCGCGCCAGTTGCCGCCACTCAGGCTGCGGTCGACGCGGCTATCGCTCAGCAGATCGTCGCGCTGGATATGCACCTGGTCACGACGCACGCCGGTGACCAGCGACAGGCGCTCGCTGAGCTGGGTACGGTTCTCGGCGAACAGCGAGAACTGCCGGGCCAGGTTGCGCTCACGCGGCCCGTAACCGCGCGGATCACTGCTCTGGTACTGACCGCCACCGGAGCCGGCCAGTGGCACGCTGTCGCTGAAACTGCTGGCAAAGTCGTGCTGACGGGCGAAGTGGATACGGTTGTAATCCACACCGACCAGGGTGCGGCTGTCGAGGCCGAACAGATTGTGATCCAAGGTGAAACTCTGGCGGTCACCGACCTGTTCCTGGGTGTGCTTGATCTCGTAGAACTCGCTGCGCTCGACCCTATCGCCCGGCTGCCAGCGGTAGGCTTCGGCGTTGCGCCAGTAACGCTGGGTCTTGATGTAGTAGAGCTGGTTGCTGGCACTCAGCACATCGTTGATGTGCCAGTCGGTGGTCAGGCGGGTGATCTGGTCGTTGTAGCGAATGTCGGCATTGGCGACGTTGTAATTACGATCACGAATGCTCTCGCGGTATTGACCACCGACCAGCGGGGTGCCGAAGTAGCGCTCGGGGCTCTGGTCACCGTGATCGTGAGACAGCGTGAAGCTCAGGTCATCTCTGGCGTCCCAGCGCAGGGCGGCACTGAGTGCAATGCTGTCCGAATCCCCGCGGTCGACCCAACCATTGCTGGCCTGTTGGTTGACGTTGAAGCGGTAGCTCAACGAATCGCTCAACGAGCCACCGCTGTCCAGCGCAGCCTGACGGCGGTCGTCGCTGCCGTAGCCGAGGCGTAGCTGGTTGCGAATCTCGCCCGCGAAGGGCTTCTTCGGCACCACGTTGATCACCGCGCCCGTAGCGCCTTCGCCATAGAGCACCGACGCAGGGCCACGCAGCACGTCGATGCGCTGCACCGACCAGGTGTCCACCGGGAAGGTCACCGTACCCGCGCCGATATACTGGCGAGTGCCGTCGTACAGTTGCATGGTCGAGGAATGGCCGCTGAAACCACGCGCCGACAGCGCCGTACCGCCATTACCCGGCGTGCCGATGCTGCTGATGCCCGGCGTGCGGGTCACGGCATCCTGCACGCTGCGGTTGTTGCGCTCGCGCACTTCGGCGCCGCTCAGGCTGGTGGTGCTGGCCGGCGTTTCCATCGCCGACAGGTCGAGGCGTGAGCCGGACGTGGTCGGCGTATGCAGGGTGGTCTCGCCCTCCTCCGCGGCTTGCGCCTGGACGGTTACAGCGGGGAGATCGACAGCGGACTCGTCGGCCAGGGCGGTACCGCCAGCCAAGACCAGCAATGGCAGGGAACAGAAGCGCAAGAGGTGTAGCACGTGAACAATTCCGGGGCGTTGAAGAGGCTCGTCGAGTCGCTTCGAGGCGTTGGAATCGGGCCTTGCAACGGCCAGTGACGACCGCTGATGACCCTGGCCTGAAGCGATAATGTTATTGTTATAACATAACATTATCTTGTTTTGCAGGTAACCGGAACCGGGCTCAGGCCCTTCTTTCAGGCAGGAAGAAAAGAGGTTCTTGTAGCGGAAATGGCGCGCCATATTGCTTCCATCGCAGAGAGAAAAGGCACGGCAATCCGATGGAAATGCGCAACAGCAGACAGGGGCACGAGGGCGCCCTACTGGAGTCAACGCCCGCCCACCGCGGGTTGCCAGACACAAACGACTCCAGGCCGGTCTCCGGGCTTGCGAGGGTCATGAACGCATCGCCTTCCCATGCGCGTGGCGCACAGTGGCGTTTCGATGCGGTCGCTCGCTTACCGTTGCGGGGGCAGCGTCGGACTTCAACCGACTTCCCGTTTCACCTCACGCGCGGCGGCGTGAGACACCTGAAGCGGGGCGGATATGACCACCCGCACCCGCTCAAGTCAAGGCGCAGGGGCAATTGTGGGAGGCGCTTTGGGGCAGACTTAAGCGTAGGGTGGACAACGCGCAGCTTGTCCACCGTGACGACACCTGACCTGGACTATCCGTAGTTGTAACTAGGCTCTGTACGAAAAGTGCCTGCGCTCGGTGATGCTGCGTTAAAAACCGGCTCAGAATGCTCATTTACCACACGTAAACTGCGCTTCTTCGCCGTTTTTTGCCTTGCCTGACCTTCGCTCGACGACTTTTCGTACAGAACCTAGTGGCCGCCCTGCTCATCGATACGCAACTCCGGCAACGCCCTACCCGCCACCAGGCGCTCATCCACCAGACGAATCACCGCCGCCTCGTCCTTGATGCCATACCACTCACCCTGTGGATAAAGACTCGCGGTCGGACCCAGGTCGCAGGGGAACTGGCACTGGCTGCGGGTGATATGCACACCGCCCTCGCACTCCAGCTTGCCCGCGGCCTTGAGCCGCTGGCGCAGGGTTTTCCAAAGGCCCAGCGCACCCTTGCGCGTGCAGCGCGGGCCGTTGCACAGCAGCAGGCGCTGCGCATGCGGCGGGATCTGCGACCAGGCGTGATGGGCCGGCACAGGCGGCACATCGCTGCAGGGGAGATGCGCCTCGCGATGCGCAAGCAGCGCGCCTAGGCCATCGAGCCAGGTGTCCTCAAGCGCCGTGCAGACCACGAACACACCTGCCCCGTCGCCCCGTTCGGTAATGCGCTCGCGCAGCCAGTCGCGGTGCGCAGCATCGGCGCGCGGCTCCAGATCCACCACCAGCAATGGCCGTGGTGCCTCGTCTATCGCCTGCCAGAAGCCGTCCTGCTCCGTGTCATGCAGGTGCGCCTCGCCGAGCAGAGCTTCGATGCGCCGCTGCAAACGCTCGGCCGAGGCACCACGACCCAGGCCGGGGCCGATGAACAGAATGCGGGCGTAGGGGGTTTGGCTCATGACGGTCTCCAGAACGGGCCGGCAGTCTAGCAGCGCGTGTAGGGTGGATCGCGCTTTATCGATCCACCGTTGCGGTGGACGTGAAAAGCGACGTCCACCCTACGCAATTGCGCGCAGCGCGTAGGCCGTCGTTGGCGGGTTTACCTATGGTACCCACGCTCTGCGTGGGCACCTGCGCGTGTGACGCTCCGCGTCGTGCCTGGCGAGGTTGGTTGCTGTGCCAACGTGATTGGACGCAGAGCGTCCAGAGCTGAATTCCCACGCGGAGCGTGGGAACGATCAGCGGCAGCCATCCAGTTGCCGCTGAAGCGCCTCCCACAGGGCGTTCGGCTCAGCGAACTCACGCGTTGCCGATGGTACCCACGCTCTGCGTGGGCACGTCCAGAGCTGAATTCCCACGCGGAGCGTGGGAACGATCAGCGGCAGCCATCCAGTTGCCGCTGAAGCGCCTCCCACAGGGCGTTCGGCTCGGCGAACTCACGCGTCACCACCGGCAGCTCAGGCCGGCGCAACAACAACACCGGCAGACCCAGCTCACGCGCCACCTGCAACTTCGGCTCGGTGGACGCGCTGCCGCTGTTCTTGCTCACCAGCACGTCGCAGCGGATACGGGCGAACAGCGCACGCTCCTCGTCCAGCGTAAATGGCCCACGCGCACCGATGATCTCGGCGCGCGGCGGCGCCGGCTCGGCCTGCAGGCAGCGCACCGTCCAGTGCTGGTGCTCGGGAATCTCGTGCAGGTGCGCCAGCGGCTCACGCCCGGAGGTGAAGAATGGCCGCTCGAAAGGCGCCAGCGCGCGGGTCAGTTCATCCCAGTCGCCCACCTCGCGCCAGTCATCACCGGCGCCGGGTTGCCAGCCAGGACGACGCAGCGCCCAGCAGGGCACACCAGTGATCTGCGCAGCACGCGCCGCGTTATGGCTGATCTGCGCCGCATAGGGATGGGTCAGATCCAGCAGCAGCTCGATGCCTTCTGCGGCGATAAAGTCGGCCAGCCCTTCGGCGCCACCGAAACCACCCACACGCACCCGACACCCCAGATCGTCAGGCACTCGACCCAGGCCTGCCAGGCTGTACACCGTCTCCGGTCCCAACCGACGGGCCAGGCGCAGCGCCTCGGTGGTGCCGCCGAGCAGCAGGAAGCGCACCGTCACGGCTTGCGCACCGCCAGCAGGGTGATCGGCAGCGCTGCGCGCCAGGTGTCGAAACCGCCCAGCGGCTGTGCCTGGGCGACGGTCAGACGCAGCAGCTCGCCGCCCTGCTGTTCGCGGAAGGCCACCAGCGCCGCCTCGCTCTGAAGAGTCACAGCATTGGCCAGCAGGCGCCCGCCCGGCTTGAGCGCGGCCCAGCAGGCGTCCAGCACGCCAGGCACGGTAACACCGCCACCGATGAAGATCGCATCCGGTGCCGGCAGTCCGGCCAGCGCCTCGGGCGCATGCCCGGCGACCAGTTGCAGGGCCGGCACGCCGAGGGCGTCGCGGTTGTGGCGAATATGCGCCTGCCGCCCCTCGTTGGCCTCGATGGCGATGGCGCGGCAGGCTGGGTGCGCACGCATCCATTCGATGCCGATGGAGCCGCAGCCGGCGCCGACATCCCACAGCAGCTCGCCGGGCAGCGGCGCCAGGCGCGCCAGGGTCACTGCGCGCACATCGCGCTTGGTCAGTTGGCCGTCGTGGCGATAGGCCTCGTCCGGCAGGCCGCAGGTCGGCGGCAACAGCTGCGCTTCGGCGTCAGCCAGGCAGTCCACGGCCAGCAGGTTGAGATCGGCGCCACGCGGCAGGTTCCAGCTCGCGGCCAGGCCATCGAGGCGGCGCTCGTCAGGCCCGCCAAGGTGCTCCAGCAGGGTCAGGCGGCTGGCGCCGAAACCGCGCGCACGCAGGGCTTCGGCAACCTGTGCAGGCGTGTCGCCATCGGCACTCAATACCAGCAGGCGCGTGCCGGGATACAGCCGGGCATTGAGCGTGGCCAGCGGTCGCCCCACCAGCGACAGCACCTCCACCTCCTGCAATGGCCAGCCCAAACGCGCCGCCGCCAGCGACAACGAGGATGGCGCGGGCAATACCCGCAACTCGTCGGCAGGCACCTGGCGCGCCAGGCTGGCGCCGACGCCGTAGAACATCGGGTCACCACTGGCCAGCACGCACACCGCCTCGCCACGCCGCGCCAGCAGCGGTTGCAAGTCGAAGGGGCTGGGCCAGGTTTCCCGCTCGCCGCTGATGCACGGCGGCAGCAACGCCAGTTGGCGCGGCGCGCCGACGATGCGCGTGGCTGCCAGCAGCGCGCGGCGCGCGGCCTTGCCCAGGCCGGGATAGCCGTCTTCGCCGATACCGACCAGGGTCAACCAGGGTTTCATCCAATGTCCTCGCACAGGCCCGACGGACCGCCTGTCCGCGCTCCGGGCAAAGCGGGCATAATAGCGCCTTCGTCGGTGCCCCTTATAAAAGGGCCTAAGAGTCTGTTTACGATCTCGCGAGCTAGAGCCATGCAAGGCGCAACGACCAACGGGAGTAACAGCCAAAGGCTGGCCCGGAGGGTGAGCGCCAGCGAATAAAAGCAGGCGAGGAAGCGCAGTGTGCTGTAGCACATGAGCATTCCGAGTCTGCTTTTAACGCAGCAGGGCCGACGCGCAGCAGATCGTAGACAGGCTCGAAGAGGGAACACGGTAATACCGTGGCTGCCCCCGCAACTGTAAACAGCGAGTCTGCCGCAACCGCGCCACTGGATTTCCGGGAAGGCCGCGGCAGATAAAGACCTGTCAGCCAGGAGACCTGCCGACGAACGCTGGTCGCGAGTGCCAACATCGGGCGGGGTGTACCGATGCCATGAAGTCCCCGATGGGATTTCGCTGGTTCGGTCGCCGCGTCGTTATCCACAGGTGACCGCTTGCCCACATCCGTCCGCCCTTCCGCCTGCCCCGGTCTGCTGCGCATCGTCCCCGCGCTGGATGGCGGCATCTGCCGCATCAAGCTGCCTGGCGGTGTGCTGCGCTGTGCGCAGGCGCGGGCGATTGCCGAGGCAGCGCTGCTACATGCCAGCGGCGTGCTGGAGCTGACCAACCGCAGCAACCTGCAGATTCGTGGCGTGCTCCCCGGCCAGGAAAGCGCACTGATCGACGCCCTGCTGAGCGCCGGTCTCGGCCCGCGCGTGGCCGCCGCTGACGATGTGCGCAACCTGCTGCTCAGCCCTGCTGCCGGCCTCGACCCGCAGGCGCGAATGGACGTGCGCCCGCTGGCCAGCCAGTTGCTCGACCTGCTGCAGGACACTCCAGCGCTGCATGCCCTCTCCCCCAAATTCGCCCTGCAGCTGGACGGCGGCGAAGCCCTGGCCATGCGCGCACACCCCCACGACCTGTGGCTGGCCGCCGAGGATGAACAGCACCTGTTGCTGGGCCTGGCCGGCTGCCCCCTCGATACGCCATTGGCGCGAATCGAGGCGACCCAGGCGGTCACGCTGGTGCGCGAACTCCTGTTGCTGTTTCTCGAACTGGCGACCCCCGAGCAATCACGCATGCGCCAGTTGCTGACGCAGATCCCTGCCGACGAATTGCTGCAACACCTGCAGGCACGCCTGGATTTCACCCTGCAGGCCCCCCCGGCGTGGCAGCCTGCCGCAACGATCAAACACACGCCGGCAGGGATTTATCCACAGGCGCAAAATGGCCTGCACATGGTGTTGGCCAGCGCCCGGCTCGGTCGACTGCACGCCGAACAACTGCTGGCGCTGGCCGAGCTGAGCGAGCGCCACGGCGACGGCGAGCTGCGCCTGACACCCTGGCAAGGCGTGCTGCTGGGCAATGTGCCCGAACCCGCCAGCCGTGAACTGCTGGCAGCACTGGGCGAACTGGGCCTGCTGACCCACGTCGACGAGCCGCTGCTTGGTCTGGTCGCCTGTACCGGCTCGGCCGCCTGCGCACGCGGCCTGGCCGACAGCAAGCACCATGCCCTGCACCTGGCCGACCTGCTGCGCGAAAGCGGCGCGCGACCACAGGTGCACCTCAGCGCCTGCCCGCGCAGTTGCGCCAGCGCTCGCGTGCAGCCCTACACCCTGCTGGCCAGCACGCCCGACCACTACCAGCTCTATCAACGCACGCCCGAGGCGCCCGGTTTCGGCCGCCTGCTGGCGCCCGCCATGACCATCGACGAGGCCGGCGCCTGGTTCGCCCGCCAACACTCCGCAGGAACACCCGATGCTTGATTACATCCGCGACGGCCAGGAAATCTACCGCCGCTCCTTCGCCACCATCCGCGCCGAGGCCAACCTCGATGGCATCCCCGCCGACCTGGAAAAACTGGCCGTGCGCGTGATCCACGCCTGCGGCATGGTCGATGTGGTGCAAGACCTGCGCTTCTCCCCCGGTGCCGGCGCTGCCGGCCGTGCGGCCCTGCTGGCTGGCGCGCCGATTCTCTGCGATGCACGCATGGTCGCAGAAGGCATCACCCGCCCACGCCTGCCGGCCAATAACCCGGTGATCTGCACCCTGCACGATGCCGGCGTACCGGAGCTGGCCCGCGAAGTCGGCAACACGCGCTCGGCGGTGGCCCTGGAGCACTGGCGCGAACACCTGGAAGGCAGTGTGGTGGTGATCGGCAACGCGCCCACTGCGCTGTTCTACCTGCTGGAAATGCTCGACGCCGGCGCGCCGAAACCGGCGCTGATCATCGGTATGCCGGTGGGCTTCATCGGCGCCGCGGAATCCAAGGATGCCCTGGCCGCAGACAGCCGTGGCGTGCCTTACGTGATCGTCCGTGGTCGTCGTGGCGGCAGCGCCATGGCGGTAGCGGCGGTCAACGCCCTCGCCTCGGAGGTGGAATGATGGCTGGCCGTCTGCTTGGCCTCGGTGTCGGCCCCGGCGACCCCGAGCTGCTTACCCTCAAGGCCCTGCGCCTGCTGAAAAGCGCACCCGTGGTGGCCTACTTCGTGGCCAAGGCCAAGCACAACGCCGGCCATGGCGGGAATGCCTTCGGCATCATCGAAGAGCATCTGGACGCCGCCCAGCAGCGCCTGCCGCTGGTCTACCCGGTGACCACCGAGAAGCTGGCCCCGCCGCTGTCCTACGAGGATGTGATCGCCGATTTCTACGACACCTGCGCCGAGCAGATCGCCCGCCTGCTGGACGCAGGCCAGGACGTGGCGGTGATCTGCGAGGGCGACCCGTTCTTCTACGGTTCCTACATGTACCTGCACGACCGTCTGGCCGGCCGGTATGAGGTGGAGGTGGTGCCCGGCGTGTGCTCCATGCTCGGCTGCGCCTCGGTACTCGGCACGCCGCTGGTGTACCGCAACCAGAGCTTGAGCGTGCTGTCCGGCGTGCTCCCGGAGGACGAGCTGGAACAGCGCCTGCGCGACGCCGAAGCCGCCGTGGTGATGAAGCTCGGGCGCAACTTCGACAAGGTCCGCCGGGTGCTGCGCAAACTCGGTCTGGATGGCCGCGCTCACTATGTCGAGCGCGCGACCATGGCCAGCCAGAAGATCGTCGCGCTGGACGAGGTGGAGCCGATGGATTCGCCGTATTTCTCGATGATCCTGGTGCCTGGGCAGAAGTGGCGGGGGTGAACGCTCACACACTCTGGTGGATGAAAAAGGCGTCAGCTCCGTACTCGTTGATACACCGTCATTGTGGGAGGGGCTTCAGCCGCGACAATCGCCGCTGAAGCGCCTCCCACGGATCGCTGCCTGACCTCCCGGATGCAATCCGGGACAGCCATTCCCCGGATTGCATCCGGGCTACAGGATTTACCGCATGAACATCGTCATCCTCGGCGTCAGCGCGCTGGCCACTGCACACCGCCTCCAGGCGCTTTATCCACAGGCCGTGATCCATGGCCTGCGCGGGCGCGCCGACGGCGCCGAGCGCCACTACGACGATTTCGGCGACACCCTGCGCGCCCTGTACCGTGCAGGCGAGCCACTGGTGGCGCTGTGCGCCGCCGGCATCGTCATTCGCAGCCTCGCCCCGCTGCTCGCGGAAAAGGGCAGCGAACCGCCGGTGCTGGCCCTGGCCGAAGACGGCAGTGCCGTGGTGCCGCTGCTCGGTGGCCTGGCCGGGGTCAATCGCCTGGCCCGCGAGATCGCCGCGCACCTGGGCGTGACGGCAGCCATCACCACCAGCGGCGAACTGCGCTTCGGCACCTGCCTGCTGGAGCCGCCAGCCGGCTATGCACTGGCCGACCTGCAGCAGGGCAAGCGCTTCGTCAGCGACCTGCTCGGCGGCGAGACGGTACGCATCGAAGGCCAGGCGCCCTGGCTGGAGGCGGCGCAACTGCCTGTGGATAAAGCCGCCAGTCGGGTTATCCACATCACCGCAGAGGCGCGCCCTGCGCAACCGGATGAGTTGCTGATCCACCCGCGCTGCGCCGCCGCGCTGATCGAACAGCCCGGCGTCGACCTGCCCGCGCGCCTGCAGCAGACGCTGACCGCCGCCAAGCTGGCGCCGCAAGCGCTGGCCGTTCTGCTCGCGGACAAAGGCTGGATGACCAATGCCGAGCTGCACGCGGCAGCAGCCGAGTTGAACCTGCCGCTGCGCTTTATCCACAGCACATCCGCGCTGCCGCCCGAGCACCATATCGGCGACGGCCTGCGCCTGCTGCTGGACGAGCAGCCGCTGGAAATCGAGTGCCTTGGTCAGCGCCGTGGACGCCTGAGCGTGGTCGGCCTCGGCCCCGGCGCCGCCGAACACATGACCCCCGCCGTGCGCCGCGCCCTCGACGAGGCCGAAGACCTGCTCGGCTACGACACCTACGTGAAGATGGCTGGCCCGCTGCGCGCCGAGCAACGCCTGCACCCCAGCGACAACCGCGAGGAATTGCAGCGCGCCGCCCACGCCTTCGAGTTGGCCGCCACTGGCCGCCGGGTGGTGATGATTTCCTCGGGCGACCCCGGCGTGTTCGCCATGGCCGCCGCCGTGATGGAAGCGCTGGAAAGCCCGCAGGGCAATGCCTGGCACGGCGTCGAACTGGAGGTCTTGCCCGGCGTCTCCGCCGCCCTGGCCACTGCCGCCAAGGCCGGCGCGCCGCTGGGTCATGACTTCTGCCTGATCTCGCTTTCCGACAACCTCAAACCCTGGGCAGTGATCGAAAAACGCCTGCAGCACGCCGCCATCGCCGACCTGGCCATGGCCTTCTACAACCCGATCTCCAAGGCCCGCCCCTGGCAGCTCGGTCGCGCCCTGGAGCTGCTGCGCCAGCACCGCGAACCGCAGACCCTGGTGGTGCTCGGTCGCGATATCGGCCGCCCCGCCGAAGCGCTGCGCAGCCTCACCTTGGGTGAACTGACGCCAGAGATGGTCGATATGCGCACCCTGGTGATTATCGGCTCCAGCCAGACCCGCCGCTTCCCCCGCGCAGATGGCGGCGAGTGGGTCTACACGCCGCGCCGGTATCCCAACCCGTAGGAGCCCGCTTGCGGGCGATCCGGCACCGTCGAACACCTTGATCGCTGGCAAGCCAGCTCCTACGAAAGGCGCCTGCACAAACCTTCTAGCCCTGCGCACCGAACGCGGTAAGCTCAAGCGTTCACAGCACAAACGGGCAGCAGGCGATGAACGCGCAGTCATGGGTCGACCTCAAGCAGGATGCCGATACCGGTATCGAGGTGATCCGCGCGCATTTCGAGGGCCACGCCTACGATCCGCACTGGCACGACAGCTACCTGATCGGCTTCACCGAACAGGGCGTGCAGCAGTTCCATTGCCGTCGTGCGCTGTTCAGCAGCGTGCCGGGACAAACCTTCTTCCTCGAGCCCGGCGACATCCATGACGGCCATGCACCGACACCGGGCGGCTTCACCTACTCCACCCTCTATCTCGAGCCAGCCTGGCTGGAGCGCGCGCTGCCGGCGCTGTTCGAGCAGGCGCCCAGCGATTGCCTGCCCGGCGTACCACGCACCCAGCCGGACGACCCCGGCCTGCTGCCGTGCATCGCCAATGCCCTGCAGGCGCTGAGTGACGACGAGCCGCGCATGGTGCGCGACGCCGCACTGGATGCGCTGCTGGAGCGGATCTCGCGCAGCCTGCACTGGCGCCAGCGCCTGCCGGGCAACCCGCAGATCGCCAGCGTGGCCCTGCGCGCACGCGAGTACCTGCATGCGCACTTTCACCAGAACATCGGCCTCGACGAACTGGCGCACGTCTGCGGCGTCGACCGCTTTCGCCTGAGCCGCGCGTTCAAGGCAGCCTTCGGCATCGCCCCACACGGCTACCTGATCCAGCTGCGCCTGGTACGCGCCCGCCGCCTGCTGGCCCTCGGCACGGCGCCAGCGGATGTCGCCAGCGACCTGGGTTTTGCCGACCAGAGCCACCTGGGCCGCTGGTTCCGCCGCGCCAACGGTCTCACCCCGGGCGCCTACCGCAACCTCTGCACAAAGCTTCAAGACCACTGAGATAGCTGCCCGGACAATCGCGCCATATCCCGATATGGAGCGATGCCAGATGTCTTTCACTGCCCGCCGGGCTCTGCCATGAACCAGTGGCTGCCCTTCATCCTTTTCGCCTCAGTGGCCTCGATCACCCCCGGCCCGACCAACCTGCTGATCCTCGGCAGCGCCGCCCGCTTCGGTCTGTCCATCGCGCTGACCATCGCCGTGGGCGCCAGTCTCTCGGCCAGTCTGATGCTGCTGGTGGTCGGCCTGGGCCTCGGCGAACTGCTGGCCCGCGCCCCGCTGTTGCAGACGGTGATGACCTGGGCCGGATCGGCCTGGATCAGTTGGATGGCCTGCAAGCTGATGCGCGCCGACACCGCCAGCCTGGACGAGCGCAGCATCGACCAGCGCCAGGGTTTCGCCCAGGGCGCCGGCCTGCAACTGATCAATCCCAAGACCTGGCTGATGACCGTCTCGGTCACGGCGATCTTCCTCGATGGCCAGGCCTCGTTCGGCGCGGTAGCGAGCTACGCGACGCTGTTCCTGCTGGTGTCGACGCCCTGCCTCATCGTTTGGGGTCTGCTCGGCGCTGGCGGTGCGAAGCTGCTGCGACAACCGGCCAGGCTGCTGCTGTTCAACCGCTGCATGGCTGTGTTGCTGCTCGCTTCGGTTTGGCTGCCGCTGCTGGCAAGCCTGTAGGAGCGCCGCCCCGGCGCGAAGCGATTGCGGACACCGCCATGCCGGCGTTGCCCTGACATTCGCCGCGAGGGCGCGGCGCCTACAAGTTGGAGGAGTTTGCGCCGCCCTGACGGCGGAAGGTGCCGGGCGCCAGGCCGAAACGCTGGCGGAACAGCTTGCCCAGGTGGCTGGCATCGCTGACGCCAATCTCGTCGGCGAGTTGCGCCAGGCTGTGGCTGGAATTGAGCAGGCGCCAGCGCACGTGCTGAAGGCGCAGCTCGTTCCAGTATTCGCGCGCACTCATGCCCTGGCTGGCCTGGAACAGACGGTCGAGCTGACGACGACTGATGCCGACGCTGGCCGCCAGCTGCTCGATGCCGTCGGCACTGGCCAGGCCGTGGCGCATCAGGGCGATGGCGCGGTCGACATGGCGCTCACCGCTCGACGTCGAGTGCAGCGAACGCAGCGCGTGCTGACCGCTGCGCGTCTCGTCCACCAGCATGTCGGCCAGGCCCTTGAGCGCACGCGCCCGGCCGCTGCCCTGGGCCAGCAGCTCCACTGCCAGGTCGATGGCCGCCGTGCCTCCCGCGCAGGAGATCCGCGCGCCATCGAGGCAATACAGACGCTCGCGGGCCAGGCGCAGGTGCGGAAAACTGGTGCGGAACTCCGCCTCATGGCGCCAGTGCACCGCCACCCGATGGCCGTCGAGCAGGCCGCAGGTGGCGAGCAGAAAGCTGGCGTTGTCGATCGCTACCAGCTTCACTCCGGCGCGCGCCGCACGACGCAGCAATGGCTGGTAAGCCGGTGCCAGCGCGGCGGTGGCCTGCGCGCTGCGCCCGCCGAACAATACCAGGTAGTCGTAGTCGGCCAGCTTCAGCTCATCCGGCGTAGCCTCGATGCGCAGCGCCGCACCACTGCTGGACAGCACGTGCCCCGGCTGCAGGCCGAGGATCGTCCAGGCGCAGTAGCGCTGGCGGCTGTAGTCCTCGTCGTCGGCGCTGAAGCGCAACTTGTCGAGAAAACCACCGAACGGCAGCAGGGCGAACTCCGGCAACGGCAGCAGGAGAAACCGCAGATCAGGTTCTTCGGCCATGCTCAGTCCAGAATCAACCGTTAGATGGCCAGAATCTACCTCATTCTTGCCCCTGCCGCTGACTAGACTGGCCGCGCACTCACAGGAGACCCGCATGGCCCTCGAACTCTGGCTCGTCTACTTCGTCGCCACCCTCGGCCTGGCGCTGACGCCCGGCCCCAACAGCCTGCTGGCGCTGACCCACGGCGGGCTGTATGGCGCACGCATGGCGCTGGCCACCATCCTCGGTGGCGTGGTCGGCTTCAGCACGCTGATCGCCCTGGCCATGTTCGGCCTCGGCGCCCTGCTCAAGACCGCGCCCAGCGCACTGCTGGCGCTGAAGTGGATCGGCGGCGCCTACCTGATCTGGCTGGGCGTGCAGCTGTGGCGCTCGCCGCCGATGAACCTGACGCTGGCCGATAGCGGCGCCCGTCCCAGCGCCGTCCGGCTGTTTCGCCAGGGCCTGCTGTCGGCACTGTCGAACCCCAAGGTGATCCTGTTCTACGGCGCCTTCCTGCCGCAGTTCGTCGACCCGCAGCGCGGCCTGGCCGTGCAGTTCGTGGTGATGGCGGCAACCTTTGCCGTGGTCGAGTTTCTCGTCGAGCTGTTGCTGGCGCTGCTGGCCGTTCGCGTACGCCCCTTGTTGCAGCGCGGCGGCCGTGCCTTCAATCGCAGTTGCGGCGTGCTCTTCGTGCTGATCGGCGTGGCGTTGCCGCTGGCGCGCTGATGCAAGGAAGGACGGTTGCGAGTGTTACCTGCCTCACAGCCTGAGGACGCAACCTTGCCAGGATGGCGCTGACCGATAGAATGCCGACCTACCGATGCACCGGACGAGCAGCGTCCGGGCACATCCAACCAGCGATTAAGGACGATCAATATGCGGCATTTTCACTGCCTGCCAGTAGTTTTCTCCGCTCTGATGCTCGGCTGTGCCAGCACGCCCGAGCAGCACGACACGACTGCGGATCTCAACGCCACCCTGCCGCAGTTGACGCTGAAGACGGTACTGCCCCCTGCGCAGGCAAATTCGTACTGCACAGCGCAAATGGACAGCGACATTCTCTACGGCTTGGGCACGCAGCTGTTCAACGCCAACGACACGGCAAACGCCAAAAGCTGCCTGATTTTCGCCGCGCCCGAACACAACCGGGCCTTCTGCTACCTGTCGCTGATTGCCGATAGAGACCCGGAAAAATCCCAGGCCGAGAAGGATCAGGAGTCCTTCAACTACATCGCCTATGCCGCGAGCCGCAACGATTGGTGCGCAGAGTACGGCATGTGGCGCATCTACCAGATCGGCAGCAAAGGCGTGGAGCAGGACCCTGAGCTTGCCAAGCGCTGGCTGGAGCGCTCGGCTCTGCATGGCTATGGTGAATCGCAAAACGCTCTTGCCTATCGCTACGAAGCGGACGAGGACTTGGCCGCCAGCCTGGCCTGGTCACGCATCGTCGGCGACGACCACGCCGAACAGCAGGAGCAGCTGCGTCAGAAGATGGATGCCAAGCAGCTTGCTGCCAGCGACAAGCTCTATGAGAGCCTGCAGAAGCGGGTCATCAGCAAGGAAGCCATGTACGCAGAAGCGCGCGAAGAGGATATCGGTCGCTACTCGGCGACCATCCACCTCAACGATCCCGAGGTTCTGCAGGGCATGGAGACGGAGCAGCGTCGCGACTTCATCCGCCAGGCCATGTTCACCGCGCTGGAACTGCCCTACATAGAGACGCGCGAGCAGGTCACCCTGTACATGGTGCTGTCGCGCCGTGCCCAGATGCTCGAACCGGGTGCCGACATCCTGCAGAACCCGCAACTGGTGGCGCTCCTGCAGGATACGCAGCTGTCGTTTGAGCAGGCGAATGCCGATGCTCGGCGGATCATCGAAAGCACTTATCGCTGAAACGCCCTCTCCAGGGCCCATGATCCTCAGCATGGGCCCTGTCACTTCAGGCCTTGAGCGCCTCGCCAATCGCGTAGTAATGCCCGCCCGCCACGTGATGCAGGCTGCGCAGGCTCGGGTCGGCCGTTTCGAAATGCCAGCGGCCGTCGCGGAACACGCGCTCGTCCGCCCAGGCCGCGATCACCTCGCCGATGAACAGGTCGTAGGCCTGCTGGTTGTGCGGCTCATCGAGCAACCGGCAGACCAGCCAGGCCGAGCAGCCCGCCACCAGTGGCAGGTCGTGACTTTCCATCGTGAACAACTCGACGCCGGCATGGACCAGCTTCGCCGGATCGTCGGCCAGACTGGCGTTGCCCACCGCCTGGGTCAGTTGCAGTTGCGCCACGGTCGGCACCTGGATGGCGAACAGGCCGCTGCCCTCGATCAGCGCGCGGGTGCGGGTGGCCTTGTCCAGCACCAGGGTAAGCTTCGGCGGGTCGAAATCCAGGGCGCAGCACCAGGCCGCCGCCATGACGTTATCCACAGCCTGATGACGAGCCGACACCAGCACGGTGGGGCCGTGGTTGAGCAGGCGGTAGGCCTTGGCCAGGTCGACGGGACGGATGGGCGCGCTCATGCAGACTCCTGATAACGAAAAAGGCGCTCGCATGCTGGCCTGTGAAGGCCAGCATCGCAAGCGCCTGCCGCAGCAGCGGTGAATCAGAACTCCTGCACGGTCGGGCGCAGGACGATCTCGTTGATGTCGACGTCGGCCGGCTGTTCGATGGCGTAGGCGATGGCGCGCGCCACCGACTCAGCCGGAATCGCCTGCTTGTAGAAGTCGACGACGAAGTCGCGGCTCTGCTGGTGGGCACTGCCAAACTTCAGCTCGGAGTCCACCGCGCCCGGCTCGATGGTGGTGGTGCGGATGCTGCCGCCCACTTCGTGACGCAAACCTTCGGAGATGGCGCGCACGGCGAACTTGGTGCCGCTGTAAACGGTACCACCGGGGCTGAACACCTTGATCCCGGCCACCGAAGCGATATTGATGAAGTGCCCGGCGTTCTGCTGCTGGAACACCGGCAGTGCAGCAGCGATGCCGTAGAGCACGCCCTTGATGTTGATGTCGATCATGCGCTCCCACTCCTCGACGCGCACGTCGCTCAGTGGCGCGATGGCCATCAGCCCGGCGTTGTTGACCAGCACATCGACGCGGCCGAAGGTGTCCAGTGCGCCCTGGATCAGCGCCTTGACCTCATCGGCGCGGGTCACGTCGGTCTGGTAGGCCACGGCCTCGCCGCCAGCGGCAGCCAGCTCGCTGACAAGCTGCTCGAGACGCTCCTTGCGCCGCGCCGCCAACACCACCTTGGCGCCCAGTTGGCTGAGGTGACGCGCGGTGGCTTCGCCCAGGCCGCTGCTGGCGCCGGTGATAACCACGACCTTGCCGGAAATGTTGTTGCTCATGGGTAAGCCCTCTCTCGATTCGTTGGAGTGTCCGTGCCGTACGCCGGACATGGGCTCACGTTAGAGGTGATTTCAGTTTCAATGAATGGAAGAGTTTGGATTAGGCTATTCCACATTCTGGAATACAGAGGCGCCCCGACATGCTCAATCGCATGGAGATGATCCGCATCTTCTGCAGCGCGGCCGACTGCAGCAACTTCCGCGAGGCAGCAACTCGCCTGGGGGTTTCCCCGCAGGCGGTGACTCGCGCGATCAAGGCGCTGGAGGAGGAGCTCGGCGAGATTCTCTTCCACCGCAACACCCGCCAGGTGCATATCACCGCTTTCGGCGAGGCCTATGCGGTGCGCGCCCGGCAGATGCTGGAGGATTTCGACGCGCTGTTTCGCGGCCACCGCGCCGATGCCGAATCGGCCATCGCCGGGCGCATCGGTATCACCGCGCCGCAGGCCATCGGCAAGCGCTTTCTGGTGGCGTTCCTGCAGCCCTTGCTCAAGCAGCACCCACAGCTGGTACTGAACCTGCGCCTGGAGGACGAGATCACCGACGCGGTGGAAGCGCAGATCGACATCGGCATCCGCGTCGGCTTCCTGCGTGACAGCCGCTACGTCGCTCGCGCCCTGGCACCCGTGCCCCTGCAGGTGGTGGCCACGCCGGAACTGATCGCTGCCAGCGGCGCGCCGCGCGATCTCGACGAGTTGCAGCAACGGCCGCTGTCGGTGCTGATCGACCGCAAGAACGGCCGTCCCTGGCCATGGACATTCGCCCACGGCCCCAGCCTGCACCCGCCCGCGCCCGCGCTGGTGTGTGACGACCCCGAAGCCGAGCTGGAAGCCGTGCTTGCCGGCCTGGCCTACGGCCAGTTGCCTGCCTACCTGGCGCAGCCGTACCTGCAAAGCGGCCACCTGCAGGCGGTGCTGACGGAGCAGGCGCCCGATCCCTGGCAGCTGTTCATCTACCGCCCACAGCAAGGTCCCGTGCCACCGCGTGTACGCCTGGTGTTCGATCACCTGCGCGCCTGCTTTTCCGATCCGGCGCAGTTTCCCCAGGGCTGAGGTCGCTCACGGCAACGCCGCTGTCGCCTGCGAAGCGCCCGCCCCGGCCATCGCTCCGTAACCTGCCTGAAGCCGTCTAAATCAGGGATCAGGAGCGTCGCATGAATGCTATCAACACAGGCCAGCAGGTCAGCCCGGCCACCTTGCACAAGGTGATCGCCGCCTCGGCCATCGGCAATTTCGTCGAGTGGTTCGACTTCGCCGTCTACGGTTTTCTCGCCGTGACCATCGCCTCGCTGTTCTTCCCGCCGGGCAATCCGACCCTGGCGCTGCTGCAGACCTTCGCCGTGTTTGCCGTGTCGTTTGCCCTGCGCCCGCTCGGTGGCATCGTCTTCGGTATTCTTGGCGATCGCATCGGACGCAAGCGCGTGCTGTCGATCACGGTGCTGCTGATGGCCGGCGCCACCACGCTGATCGGCCTGCTACCGACCTTCGCCAGCATCGGCCTGTTCGCCCCGCTGCTGCTGGCGCTGGCGCGTTGCCTGCAGGGTTTCTCCGCCGGTGGCGAGTATGCCGGCGCCTGCGCCTTCGTGATGGAGCACGCGCCCACCGAGCAGAAGGCGCGTTATGGCAGCTTCGTACCAGTCTCGACCTTCATGGCGTTCGCCTGCGCGGCCGGGCTGGTGTTCGGCATGGGCTTGTGGCTGGATGAAGCGCAGATACAGGCCTGGGGCTGGCGCGTACCCTTCCTGATCGCCGCACCGCTGGGCCTAGTCGGCTTGTACATGCGCTTGCGCCTGGACGAATCACCGGCCTTCCAGGCCCTGACGGCGCAGCCTCATCCGGAACATTCGCCGCTGCGCGAAACCTTGCGCGAGCACGGCGGCACCGTGCTCTGCCTGTCGGCATTCATCTCCGCCACGGCGCTGTCGTTCTACATGTTCACCACTTACCTGACCACCTACATGCAGGTGGTCGGTGGCGCAGCACGGCCGGTGGCTTTGCTGGCCAGCCTGATCGCGCTGTTCTTCGCCGCCCTGCTGTGCCCTTTCGTTGGTCGCTACTCGGATCGCGTTGGCCGCCGCCGCACCATCCTGACTGCCGGGGTGGCGCTGATTGTCGCGGTATATCCGGCCTTTACCCTGGCCGCCTCGGGCACCCTGCTGGCTTCAGCCCTGGGCGCCATGCTGCTGGCCGTCGGTGCAGTGATCTGCGGCGTGGTAACCGCCGTGCTGCTGTCCGAGCAGTTCCCCACCCGCGTGCGCTACACCGCCTCGGCGTTCACCTACAACCTGGCCTACACGATCTTCGGCGGCACCGCGCCGCTGATCGCCACCTGGCTGATCGAGGCAACCGGCAATCGCATGTCGCCGGCCTACTACCTGATCGTCATCGCCCTGCTGGCCCTGGCGGGGGGCCTGGCACTGCCCGAGTCGTCGAGGCGGCCGCTGAACTATCAACCGGCCTGAGACCTCTCCACGCTTGACTCAAGGCTGCGGCGCACAGGCCGCAGCCTACCTGCTGCCACTCGGCGGGCGCTGGCCGTCATTGATGGCCAGGCAGCGAATAGGACCGTTGCGCAAAGTGGATCAATAAAAATCCGCGAAAATGGATCTATGTGGCTAGGCCACTGCTGCGTACATTCGTCCTCACCGTGCCGCAGTGGTTCTGCCAGTTGCAGAGGGGCATCGGTTTCTTCTCAACTCGCATACGGATGATGACCATGAGCCAGCGCCTCGACTACTTTGCACTCTCTCCCAAGGCCTCCGGCAAGTACGCCGAATTCTCCATGCTGCTGACCCGCAGCCCATTCCTCGCGCCGCTGGCTCATCTGGTCATGCTGCGTGCCTCGCAGATCAATGGCTGCGCCTTCTGCGTCGACATGCACGTCAAGGAAGCGAAGATCCATGGCGAGCGCGAGCTGCGCCTGCACCATGTCGCCGTCTGGCGCGAATCGCCGCTGTTCTCCGCGCAGGAGCGCGCCGCACTGGAGTGGACCGAAGCCCTGACCCAGCTGTCGCCGCATGGCGTGTCCGACGCCATCTACGCCAGCGTACGCGAGCAGTTCTCCGAGCAGGAACTGTCGGACCTGAGCTTCCTGGTGGTCGCCATCAATGGCTGGAATCGCCTGAGCGTGGCCTTCCGTAACGTGCCGGGCTCCGCCGACAAGCAGTTCGGCCTGGACAAGGCTGACCTGGCCTGAAGCACGATCTCAGAGAGGTTACGCCCATGCCTGCATCTATCCGCGTGCTGCGCCTGATCAGCAGCACGCGTGGCGCTGAATCAGAAAGCCTGCGTCTGTCTCACCTGGTGCTCGACGGCCTCGCTGGCCGGCACTCACTGGCAGTGCAGGACGTCGACCTCAACGATCTGCAACATGTCGATCGGGACTATGCCATGGCTCTGGCGTCTCCCTCTGACAGTGACCAGACAGAGCCCGGCAGCGCCCTGCGCCGCTCCGCCGAGCTGATCCGTCAGCTCGACGAAGCAGATGTGCTGCTGATCGCCACCCCCATGCACAACTACACCGTCCCCTCGACACTCAAGGCCTGGGTCGATCACATCGTGCGGATTCGCATGACATTCAACGGCACACCGCAAGGCAAGGTTGGCCTGCTACGTGATCGCCCGGTGTACGTGGCATTGGCCTCAGGCGGGCTGATCAACGGCGAGCAGGCGCGGCAGCCAGACTTCCTGCGCCCCTACCTGCAGGCGGCCCTGGCCACGGTGGGCCTCAGGAACATGCACTTCTTCTGTGTGGAGGGTACCGCCAGAGGTGAGCAGGCCCTGCTGGAAGCCCGCGCCGTGGCGCAGTCACAGGTAGCCGCGTTTTTCGCTGCCGAGTGAAACGGCTGGCAACACGCCAGGCATCTGAGCGAAGGATTCTGTAGGGTGGCGGGCGATGGTGACGAATCGCCTGCGTCATCCATCAGACAGACTCGTAGCCCGCTCAATGGAACCTTCGCATGTTGCCCCAGCCGCTATACGCTCGACCGGCCCGCCTGGCCCTGCTGACCTTAAACTGCCTGGCAGCGCCAATCGCCCTGGCTCAGCAGCCCATGCAACTGGACGCCATGCAAATCAGCGGCGCACCGCTGAGCGAAATCGAGACCGCGCAGGAAGCGCTGAAACAGGTCCCCGGCGCCACCAACCTGGTGGACATGGACAAGGTCGAGCAGGGCCGCGTGGCCGGCGTCGCCGACGTGCTGGCCTACCAGCCGGGCGTCTACGCGCAGTCGCCCGGCAACGAGGGCGTCAAGATCAGCGTGCGCGGCTCGGGCATCAACCGTGGCCCCGGCTCGCATGCCTCCGGCACCCATATCCTGCTCGACGGCCTGCCGCTGACCGGCTCTGGCGGCACACCCTATGAGCTGCTGGAACCCCTGTGGATAAGTCGCGCTGACGTGCTGCGTGGCGCCAATGGCTTCGATCGCGGCTCGCTGGCTCTGGGCGGCGCCATCGACTACATCACCCACACCGGCTACACCGCGCCCAAGCTGCAACTGCGCTATGAAACCGGCAGCTACGGTTACCAGAAACGCAACATCGCTTCCGGTCAGGTGCTGGGCGATTTCGACTATTACCTCGCCCTCACCGACAGCCACACCGATGGCTATCAGGATCACTCATCGGGCAAGGGCAAAGGCGTGGCCGCCAACTTCGGCTATCGGCTCAACGAGAATCTGGAGACGCGCTTCTACCTGCGCTACCGCGAAACCGAGCACGAAACGCCGGGCCGCCTGAGCAAGGCCCAGCTCAAGGACGACCCACGCCAGGCCGCTGCGGCCAACCTGCGCATCGACGCCCACCGTGACCAGCCCGGCAGCACCTGGCTGGCCAACAAGACCACCTGGCGCATCGACGACGACTCCACCCTGGTCGCCGGCCTGGCCTATCACCACTACCCCATGGATATCACCGAGACCGCCTACCGAGGCGGCGCCTACCGTATCCGCGTGGACTATAGCGACGTCAGTGGCAGCCTGAATTACACGCGCCGGCATACCCTGTTCGGGCTCAACAGCAGCACCACCATCGGCTGGCGCACCACCACCAACCTGCCGAGCAGCAAAGCGAAAGAGACCGCAGCGTTGCCGATCAACGTCAACGGCACGCCCTATCCGGCCGGCACCCTGATGCGCGCCTACGAGCACCTGGGTTCAGACAGCGTGCTGCATATCGGTAACGAGCTGGAGCTGACGCCTGACCTGTGGCTGACCAGCGGCCTGGCGCTGATCCATACCCGCCGCGACGTGCAGGTGACCTGGCCAGCCAACGACGACAAGCTCGACGAAAGCACCTGGGACTACGCGCCACGTATCGGCCTGCGCTACCAGCTCAATCCCGATGTGCAGCTATTCGGCAATATCAGCCGCTCGGTAGAACCGCCACATGCCTGGTCGATGCTCTGGAGTTCTCCACTGCGATTTTCCAGCACCACCACGCAGCCCTATGCCGCGCGCCAGCGCGCCGCCATCAGCCTGGATAACCAGACCGCCACCACCTTCGAGGTCGGCGGGCGCGGCGATTCCGCACTGGGCCAGTGGGAGCTGACCTACTACTACTCGCAGGTACGCCATGAACTGCTCACCGTCGAGATCGAGCCCAACGTCTTCGCCGAATCCAACGCCAGCCCCACCGTGCACCAGGGCATCGAAGCCGGCCTGACCAGCCCGCTGTGGCAAGGTGGCGCCGCTGGCGTCCTGAGCCTGCGCCAGGCCTACACCTTCAGCGACTTCCATTACCGCGACGACGATGCCTTCGGCGACAACCGCCTGCCTGGCCTGCCACGCCACTACTACCAGGCCGAACTGCGCTACGACCACCCGAGCGGCTTCTATGCCGGCGTGAATACTCAGTACGCCTCCAGGGTCGCGGTGGACTATGCCAACTCCTACTACGCCGATGCCTACGCCACCTTCGGCGCCACCCTCGGCTACGCCTCACCCAAGGACGACTGGCAAACCTGGCTCGACCTGCGCAACCTGACCGACAAGCGCTATGCCGCCACCGTGACGCCGGGCTATGACGACAACGGCGCAGACGTGGCGCGCTCCACGCCCGGGGAAGGGTTTGGGGTGTATACGGGGGTTTCCTGGAGTTGGCTGTGAGGTGGACTTGAGCCTCGCGAAAGGGGTCGGTAAACCGATCCCTTGTACCTAGGCCCGCACATCCACCCTGCTGACCTGCCCCTGAGACCGCTGGATGATTTGCAAAGCGGATTCCAGCATTCTCTGAGTCGCTCCGTCATTACGCGATTGTGCGCCCTCGATGCCGTCTCGAATCTTCTGCGTGAAATCGTGACGCGCGCCATCACGTTCGGCAGGTATCTCGCCACTGAGGCTGCCTACCGGAATTTTCATGGTCATAGCCATGAAGGGCCGACTGTCATCAAGTGACATTTCCCCGTTGCTGATTTGAGTATTGACCCAATCACGCATTTCCTGGCGGGTCATGCTGGTGAAATCACTCTGTTTGGTGCCATCAATCTGAGTGGCAGATTGAGCGGCCAAAGAGGGCGTAGCAACTGAATGATTGGCGGAAGTTTGCTGGCGCTGACTCACGTATGGGTAGCTTGTTCCTGCATCGACTCTCATCGAAACCATGCCTCCTGCACGTTATTGACAAGATCACCTGAGGCAAGACTCGCGCCAAGCAAAACTGTTCACCCAGCCACCCCGAGGGACAACAGAGGGCTAGCCTCGTACGCATTCAACTGATTGACGAAGAACGGCAAGGTATTGCCTAACAACGGCAGCCTTTTGCCTGGAGTGACGCCTGCAATTCGACCACATCAATCACGGATAGCCATAGGCATCACTGCCTATCCAAGCGAGCGACCATATCCGGACACTGTTCGGTCGGTTTAATCAGCAGCGCCGCTTGTGGACTAGCGCATAGGGTAGACAAGACTCTTCTTGTCCACCCTTGATGACCTGGGCACGTCAGCCTCCGGGTTATAGTCGGGCTTTACCTGTGAGGTTCGTGATGAGCCAGCCCTACACCACCTACTACCTGGAGATGACCAGCACCGAGCAACTGCGCGTCAAACCTCAGCGCAGCGACCTGCAGATCATTGAGTGCGAAGAGCCGCAACCGGCGCTCAACCGCTTCCTCTATCAACTGGTCGGCTCGACCTGGGAATGGGGTGACCTGGACGACTGGAGCGACGCACAGTGGCGCACCATGGTGGAAAACGAAGCACACCGTACCTGGGTCGCCTATCACCGTGGCGCCATCGCCGGTTACTACGAGCTATTCCGTCCTGACAGCCACAATACGGAGATTCGTTACTTCGGCCTGGCTCCACAGTTTCTCGACCGCGGCTTCGGTGGCCCACTACTTAGCCATGCCATTCAATCGGCCTGGCAATGGCCGGGGACTGAGCGCGTTTGGGTACACACCTGCACCTTCGATCATCCGGCGGCCCTGGCCAACTATCAGGCGCGTGGTATGCGGATTTATCGGGAAGAAATCAGCGACTTGGAAAACCCCAATTGAGTCGTTGAACGACAACAGAGCGAGAACAGCATGGACTGCATGATCAGGCTTGCGACGAAAGAGGATGCGGCGGCGATCAGCCGTATCGTGATCACCGCGTTACGCGAGTCGAACGCTCAGGACTATCCACCCGAGGTGATCGCCCAGGTAGAGAAAAGCTTCACACCCGAAGCTATGGCTGTATTGCTCAACAAGCGCAAGGTTTTCGTCGCCTTGATGCACGACGATCTGATCGCCACCGCCAGCCTCGACGGCGATGTTGTCAGAACGGTCTTCGTCGAGCCCGACCATCAGGGCAGCGGAGTGGGTCGCAAGCTAATGGAGACGATCCATGCCGAAGCGCAGAACGCCGGGACGCCCACGCTGCTGGTGCCGTCATCACTGACCGCAGAAGGCTTTTACGCCAGCCTGGGCTATCGGAAAATTCGCGATGAGCTCCACGGTGCGGAACGCACTGTCGTGATGGAAAAATCGCTGAAGACTTACTGAAAACACGAGTACATAGGGTGGACAACGCTCTTCTTGTCCACCGTCCTAACGTCATCCCTGCGCCGAACCGTTCTTGCGCAGCAAACTGAGGCAAGGCATTTGAACCAGTGATGAACATTTCATAGGCCGTACCAACGTAGACGCCTCGGTAGATTCGCAAGCACTGGCCGGACCAAGAGGTGGTATCCGTCGTCTCATCAGGACTTGTCTCATTGCGAAAACTCAACAGTAAGTTACACTTATCGTCACTTACCGTTGAGTTATTCCGATGAGTCAACGCCGCGAAACAGTCCAGCCCATACGCCGCCTCCATGACGGCCTGAGCAGCTTGGCGAATGCCGAACGCTACCTGTTCACGCCTTCGGATATGCGCGCTCTGGTTCCGGACATTTCCGCCGAGGCCTACCGCGCATTGCTCAGCCGGGCTGCCAGGGACGGCAAGCTGGAGCGCATCTGCCGTGGCCTCTACTTCTATCGGCCAGCCAAACCGACAACCGGCCTGTTGCTGTTTCATGCTGCGGCGCGCCTGCGCGCACATGAATTCAACTACATAAGCCTGGAAACGGCGCTGAGCGACACGGGCATCATTTCGCAGATACCGATGAACTGGATCACGCTGATGTCGTCGGGCCGCAGCAGCCTGATCAAATGCGGTTCGTGGGGCACCATCGAATTCGTTCACACCGCGCAGAAAGCCGAAGCGCTCTCGGGACAGCTCGATTACGACAGCAAATGCCGAATGTGGCGAGCCAAGCCTGCGCTGGCCATCCGCGACATGAAGGCGGCGAAAAGGAATCTCGACCTGATCGACTGGAGCATCGCCAATGAGCTTGTTTGACCAACTGGTAGACCAGGCCATCGGCAACCTGCCTGACCTGGCCAACCTGCGCGTCGTGGTAGAAAAGGAACTGCTGCATCACGACATCATGCTGGTGTTGAGCGAGGCCGGCCTGCTCGAGAAGCTCTGCTTTATCGGCGGAACCTGCCTGCGGGCTTGCTATGGCTCCAATCGCCTGAGCGAGGATCTGGACTTCACGGGTGGCGCCGATTTCAACCGGGACGACTTCGCCCAGATGAGTGAAGCACTGATCCAAAAGTTGCAGGCGAAATACAGCCTGCGTGTAGACGTCAGCGAACCGAGCAAGGAGTCCGGCAACGTTGATACCTGGAAGCTGAAGGTGCAGACACGTCCTGACGCACGCAACCTGCCAGCCCAACGCATCCATATCGATATCTGCGCCATCCCGAGCTACATCAGCACGCCCAGAGCGCTACTCAACCCCTATGGCGTGGACATGGGCACCCAAGGCCTGATCCTCAACGCAGAAGCACTCGAGGAAATCCATGTCGACAAGATCCTGGCATTCGTTCTGAGGCAGGGGCGGATCAAGAGCCGCGACCTCTGGGATCTGCTCTGGCTGAAACAGCAAAAGATAGAACCAGCCCTGCAGTTGCTGCCCGACAAACTCAACGACCACCGGGTGCAAACTCGCGACTTCCTGGAAAAAGCTGCGCAGCGCTCAGCTACGCTGATCAACGACCCGCAGGTGAAGACGGATTTTCGCAGCGAAATGCAGCGTTTCCTGCCAATCCAACTCGTTGAACAGACGGTGAACGACGACAGATTCTGGGCTTATCTGATCGACGAGGTTCCCCGCTTGATACGCCGCGCGCAAAACAGCCTCGACCCCGCAGAGGATTCCAGCCACTTCATGATGTAAGCGGGCTGCTCTTGCACAGGCGTAGGGAGGACAGCGCTCTTCTTCACCGCGCCTCATGTTACGCCTCCGCCACACCCTCTTTGCGCAGCAGATAACTGTCCATGATCCACCCATTGCGCTCGCGCGCCTCGGCGCGGGTGGTGGCGATGTGTTCAGCCACTGCGTCCAGCGGGCCGGCGATGAGGATTTCATCGGCGGTGCCGACGTAGGCCCCCCAGTAGATATGCAGGCCGTGGCCGACGAAGCGGCGGTAGGTGTCCTTGGCGTCGAGCATCACCGCCACGCTGTCCACGCCCTGCGGCCAGCCTTCGGCGAGCAGGCGGCCGGTGGTGATTTCCACGGCGCGGCCGATGCTGTTGAGCGGGATGCGGTGACGCGCGGTCAGCGCCTGCAGGCTGGTGATGCCTGGGATGACGTCGTAGGTGAAATCACTACGGCGCGCGGCGATGGCTTCGATGATGCGGATGCTGCTGTCATACAGCGACGGGTCGCCCCAGACCATGAAGGCTGCCGTCTCGCCATCGGCCATCTGCTCGTCGAGCAGTTGCTCGAACACCGCCTGCTTGTCACGGTTGAGTTCATCGACGCTGGCGCGGTAGTCGGCAGCATCGCGTTCACGTTCCGGCTGCTGGCCTTCGGCGAAACGCGGCGTGCGGCCATCGAGAAAGCGCGCGCAGATCTCCCGGCGCAAGGCGTTGAGCTTGTGCTTGGCCGCGCCCTTGTCCATCAGGAAGATCACATCGCTGCGGCGCAGCGCCTTGATCGCCTGGTAGGTGATGTAGTCCGGGTCGCCGGCACCGATACCGACCAGCAGCAGGGTTTTCATGGGGTTCTCCAGGTAACGGACAACCCGTAGGAGCCGGCTTGCCGGCGATCATCACCCGCGAGGCTAGGCGCCCCCGCGGCTCCTACAGGCAGTAGATCATCGATATGGTGGTACTCGGCCTGTAGCGCCTGCGCCAGCTGGCGGGCACGGCCCAGGCGGATGGGCGCGCGTTCGGTGTCGAGCAGCAGGGTCGGACACGGCAGCGGCGCCAACGCTGGAAGATCACGCAAACGGCCATCGGTCAGGATCAGCAGGCGCTGGCGCTCGTTCGGTTTCGCGCGCTGGCGGCGCAGCAGCCAGTCGCCGGCCTGATTCAGCGCGTCGAGCAGCGGCGTGCCGCCTCCTGCGCCCAACTCGTGCAACCAGCGATGCAGCTCGGCGCTGGCCTTGCGCCCCTGCCACAACCATTGCGCTTCGCGGCCACCAGCCTGCAGCACGGCCAGGCGCACACGCTGGCGATAGGCGCTGTCGAACACTTCGGTGAGCACGCCCTTGGCCCGGCTCAGCGCACCATGGCGCCGGGTCGAGGCAGAAGCATCGACCAGCACCAGCCAGAGTTCCTCAGCCTGCTGGCTGCGCGGGCGCAGTACCAACTGTTCGCGGCGTTGCGGTCGGCCCTGGCGCAGGGTCGCCGCCCAGTCGATACGACCGTGCACGCCAGCACGGGCAGCGCCGCGATGGCCGCCGCCGAGTCGTCCGGGCCGGTTACGGGCATCCGCGCCAGTGGCTGTGCGCGGGCGGATGCTCAGGGCTTTTTTGGCCAGCGCGGCGGCACCCGCCGCTCACCCATGGCCTGCGGCTGCGCCGGCAGCTCGCCCCACTGGCCTTCACCCTGGCTCTGTTCCTTCGCCTGTTGCGGCGCCTGGCTCTGCTCGGGCGGCGTGGCAGCAGGCGGTTGCGACTGGCGACAGCGATGGCGCAGGACAAAGTCCTCCACCGCATCGATATCCACAGGCTCGATAGCCGCCGCGCCACGCCAGGCCGCATGGGCACGGGCAGCGCGCAGCCAGACCAGATCGGCGCGCAGGCCATCGACGCTGGCGGCGAAGCATCGTTGGCTGATCTCGCCCAGCGTTGCGTCATCCAGCGGGATACCGGCCAGGCGCTGGCGGGCATTGCGGCAACGTTCGGCCAGGGCGTCCTGCTCGCCCTGCCAGCGTTGCAGAAAGGCGGCGGGATCAGCATCGAAGGCCAGGCGACGGCGCACGATCTCGGCGCGCTCAGCCGGCTGCGGCTGGCCATCCAGAGCCAGGTTGAGGCCGAAGCGGTCGAGCAGTTGCGGGCGCAACTCGCCCTCTTCGACGTTCATGGTGCCGATCAGCACGAAGCGCGCGGCGTGGCGATGGGAGATGCCGTCGCGCTCGACGTGGTTGACCCCGCTGGCGGCGGCATCGAGCAGCAGATCGACCAGATGATCGGGCAGCAGGTTGACCTCATCCACATACAACACGCCGCCATCGGCACGAGCCAGCAGGCCAGGGGAAAACTGCGCGCGGCCCTCGCCGAGGGCCGCATCCAGATCCAGGGTGCCAACGATGCGCTCCTCGCTCGCCCCCAGCGGCAGGGTGACGAAGCGCCCACCGTCGAGCAGATCGGCCAGGCCACGAGCCAGCGTGGACTTGGCCATGCCACGCGGGCCTTCGATCAGCACGCCGCCAATGGCCGGGTCGATGGCCGCCAGGCACAGCGCCAGCTTCAGCGAATCGGCGCCGACCACGGCGGCGAGGGGGAAATGATGCTCGGTCATGGCAGTGATCCGTGGAGTTGAGCGGTCGCACCTGGCTTTTGTGGGAGGGGCTTTAGCCGCGAGCATGTCGCCGCTGAAGCGCCTCCCACAATGGGCACGCTGCACCCGTAGGGTGGGTTAGCGGCGCATAACGCCGGCCTTACATCTGCAGAAAAACTCGGCGCGCCGCGTAACCCACCAGGCGATATGTCGTGTGACGCCAATGGTGGGTTACGCCGCACCCGCTTCAGCGAGTTGGCTGGCAACCGCGCCAGGCGGTTAACCCACCCTACGAGAGCGCGTCGTTTCATGATTCCTCGCTATCGAGCAGCAGGTTCTCCAGGGCTTCGCGGTATTGCCCGGGATTCTCCCACAGGCCGCGCTGCTGGGCTTCCAGCAGGCGTTCGAGGATATCGTTGAGCGCGCCTGGGTTGTGCTGCTGGATGAAGTCGCGGGTATCCCTATCGAGCAGGTAGGCATCGGTCAGCAGCGCGTACTGGTGGTCATCGACCAGCTCGCTGGTGGCGTCGAAGGCGAACAGGTAGTCGATGGTCGCGGCTAGCTCGAAGGCACCCTTGTAGCCATGGCGCTTCATGCCCTCGATCCATTTGGGATTGGCGGCGCGTGCCCGCACCACGCGATTGAGTTCTTCCTTCAGGGTGCGAATGCGCGGCGTATCCGGCTGGCTGTTGTCACCAAAGTAGCTGGCCACCTTGAGCCCGCGCAGGGTCTCCACCGCCGCCAGCATGCCGCCCTGAAACTGGTAGTAGTCGTTGGAGTCGAGGATGTCGTGCTCGCGGTTGTCCTGGTTGTGCAGCACCGCCTGCATCTGCTCCAGCCGCTCGATGAAGCGTTGCCGCGCAGGCGTACCCTCGGCGCCGCTGCCGTAGGCGTAGCCACCCCAGTTGAGGTAGACCTCGGCCAGATCGGCGCGGCTCTGCCATAGGCGCTCCTCGATGGCGTTCTGCACCCCGGCGCCATAGGCGCCCGGTTTGGCGCCGAACACCCGCCAGCCAGCCTGACGCCGCGCTTCGCCTTCATCAAGGCCGCTGTCCTTCAATGCCAGCGACTCACGCCAGACCCGCGCCGACAGCGGATTCATGTCTTCCGGCTCATCCAGCTCGATCACCGCCTGCACGGCCTCGTCAAACAGGCGAATCAGGTTGCTGAAGGCATCGCGGAAGAAGCCAGAGACGCGCAGGGTGACGTCTACCCGTGGGCGGCCGAGCTGCTCCAGCGGCAATACCTCGAAGCGCTCGACGCGCTGGCTGCCCGGCTGCCATACCGGGCGCACGCCCATCAGCGCCAGGGCCTGGGCGATGTCGTCGCCGCCGGTACGCATGGTCGCCGTGCCCCACACCGACAGGCCGAGCTGGCGCAGGTGGTCGCCCTCGTCCTGCAGATGGCGCTCCAGCAGACGGTCAGCCGCCTGCACGCCGAGGCGCCAGGCGGTGGGCGTGGGCAGGTGGCGCACGTCGACGGTAAAGAAGTTGCGCCCGGTGGGCAGCACGTCGAGGCGCCCACGGCTCGGTGCGCCGCTCGGCCCGGCGGGCACGAAACGCCCTGCCAGCGCGGCGAGCAAGCCACCCATTTCGGCATCGCCGCAGGCATCCAGCAAAGGCGCGATATGCTCGGTCAGCCCATCGAGAATCAGCGCTACCTCGTCGCCGAAATCGCTGATGCACTCGCCGGCCAGGCGCTGCTCGATCAACCTCAGCGCCAGCAGCTCCAGGCGCTCGCGGGTATCGCCGACGCTGCGCCACAGACTGTTATCCACAGACTGCAATGCCTGTGGACGCAGCCCCTCCCAGGGCTGGCCCATGTCGCAATCCAGCGGGTCGAGGCCCAGCTCCAGGCCACGCGCCAACGCGCGCAGCAAGCTGGCATTGGCGCCCTGGCCATCGCCACGGGGGATGCGCAGCAGCGCCAGCAGGGTGTCACGGCGTAACTGGCCAGCAGGCGACTCGCCGAACACATGCAGGCCGTCGCGGATCTGCGATTCCTTGAGGTCGCACAGGTAAGCATCGAGCTGCGGCAGCCAGCTGTCGCCGTCATCGTTGAGTTGCAGGCCCAGCTCGCGGTCGAGACTGGCCTCGCGCACCTTGGCCAGGATCTCGCCGCGCAGCTCGACGGCGCGGCGCAGGTCGAGCTGGCTGGCCTCAAAGTACTCGTCGGCCAGTCGCTCCAGGTCGCGCAGCGGGCCGTAGCTCTCAGCACGGGTCAAAGGCGGCATCAGGTGATCAATGATCACCGCCTGGGAGCGCCGCTTGGCCTGGGCACCCTCGCCAGGGTCGTTGACGATAAACGGGTAGACATTGGGTAGCGGCCCGATCAGCGCCTGCGGCCAACAGTTCTCGGACAGGCCGACGCTCTTGCCCGGCAGCCATTCCAGATTGCCATGCTTGCCGACGTGGATCAGCGCATCGGCGGCGAACGCCGCACGCAGCCAGGCGTAGAAGGCGATGTAACCATGCGGCGGCACCAGATCCGGGTCGTGGTACACCGCCGCCGGGTCGATCTGGTAACCGCGCGCCGGCTGGATGCCGACGAAGGTCAGGCCGAAGCGCAGGCCGGCGACCATCATCCGCCCGCTGCGGAACATTGGATCGGCCTGCGGCTCGCCCCAGCGCTCGCGCACTGCCTGCTGATTCTGCTCAGGCAGTCTGTGGAAAAACCTCAGGTAGTCGTCCAGCGCCAGGCTTTGCGCGCAGGGCCGCGAATCCAGGCCGTCGAGGTCGTTGGTGACGCCGCCGAGCAGGCTGTGGACAAGTTCGGTGCCGCTACCCGGCAGGTTATCCACCGGATAGCCCTGTACCTGCAGCGCACGGAGGATGTTCAGCGCGGCGGCGGGCGTATCCAGACCCACGCCGTTGCCAATGCGGCCATCGCGAGTCGGGTAGTTGGCCAGGATCAGACCTATTCGCTTCTGATCGTTACCTTTAATCGCCAAATGACACCAATTACTCGCCAGTTCGGCGACGAAGGCCATACCCGATTCGTGTGCCTGGTAGCACACCACGTCACTCTGGCTCCGCTCGCTGCGCCAGGCCAGGCCCTTGAAGCTGATGGCAGTGCCGATCAGCCTACCATCCAGCTCGGGCAGCACCACGTGCATGGCCAGGTCGCGCGAGCCCAGGCCCTGGGCGCTGGCCTGCCATTGCGCTTGGTTGTCCAGCGAGCAGATGGCCTGCAGCACCGGAATATCGCGGCGGAACACCCGTGCCTGCGGCGCCTCGGGGTTGGATAGAGCGAAGCCGGTGGTGTTGATGATCAGCGCGGCGCTCGTCTCGTCCAGCCAGGCCTGTACCTGATCCAGGCAGGCCGACTCCTTGAGGCTGGCCACGGCGATGGGTAGCGGGTTGAGTCCCTGAGCGACGAGGTGATCGCAGAAGGCATCGACGAAGGCCGTGTTCGCCGACTGCACATGGTTGCGGTAGAACAGCAGCGCCACCACAGGCGCGCCGGGTTGCCATTGCAGCTGCCAGTCAGCCAGCGCGGCCGGGCTGTGCTGCGGGTGATAGAGGCTGACGCGTGGCAGTGGCTGCGGCTCCTGCCAGCTGTCAGCGCGGCCCAGCCAGCGGCTGCCGATGCAGCGGAACAATTGACTGGCGTTATCCAGCCCCCCCTGGCGCAGGTACTGCCAGAGGCGCTGGCTGTCTTCCTCACCGACGTTGCCGAGCGCATTCAGCTCCGGGTCGGGCTTGTCGTCGCCCGGCACCATGATCACAGTGGCGCCGCGCGCACCCAGCTCAACCAGGCGTTCGACGCCATAGCGCCAGTAGCTGACCCCGCCATGCACCGAAATCAGGATGACTTTGGCATGCTGCAGCACCTGCTCGACGTAGTAGTCCACCGAGGCGTTGTTGCTCAGCTGCGCCGGGCTAGCCAGGCGCAGGCTGGGGTAGTCGTCCGGCAGTTGCCGGGCGGCTTCGGCCAGCAGGGAGAGATGCGAATCACCCGTGCACAGGATCACCAGCTCGGCAGGCGTCTGGCCAAGGTCGGCGATGCTGTCGGCCGGCAGTTGGGCGCCGGGCTGGGTACGCAATAGGTGCATGTTCGTTCCGTGGGAGGAGCTTTAGCCGCGACTGGTGGTAGCGCCGTAGGGTGGACTCAGGAGCGAAGCGAACAGTCCACCGCCAGCGCACACGTCCACAAGGCGTACTGCTACGCGAGTACGCCCTACGTTCCGTATCAGGCCAGCGCCGCTTTCAGCTCGGCCTCGATGGCCGCTCGGTCGAGCTGCTGGCCGATCACCACCAGACGACTCACTCGCGGCTCGTCGGCCTGCCAGGCACGGTCGAAGTGGCGGTCGAAGCGCTGGCCAACACCTTGCACCAGCAGACGCATCGGCTTGCCGGGGATGGCAGCGAAGCCCTTCACCCGCAAGATGCCGTACTTGGCCACCGCATCCTTCAACGCAGCCAGCAGGCGCGCCTCTTCGGCTTCGGGTAGTTCCACGTGGAACGAGTCGAATTCCTCATGATCGTGGTCGTCGTCTTCATCGTCGTGATGGGTGCGGCGGCTGTCGATATGCAGCTCGGTTTCGCTGTTCAGCCCCAGCAGCACGTCCAGCGGCAGCTCGCCACCGTGCGCCTCGATCACCTTGACTGCCGGCGGCAGCTCCTCGGCCACCTCGGCGCGCACCGCGGCCAGCGCCTCGGCGTCGAGCAGATCGGCCTTGTTGAGGATCACCAGGTCGGCGCTGGCCAGTTGGTCGGCGAACAGCTCGTGCAGCGGCGATTCGTGATCCAGATTGGGATCGAGCTTGCGCTGCTCATCCACCTGATCAGGGAAGGCGGCGAAGGTACCGGCGATCACCGCCGGGCTGTCGACCACGGTGATCACCGCATCGACCGTGCAGGCGTTGCGGATTTCCGGCCAGTTAAAGGCCTGCACCAACGGCTTGGGCAGCGCCAGGCCGCTGGTCTCGATAAGGATATGGTCGAGGTCGCCACGGCGCGCCACCAGCTCGCGCATCACCGGGAAGAACTCTTCCTGCACGGTGCAGCACAGGCAGCCATTGGCCAGCTCGAAGACGCGGCCGTTGGCCTCCTCCTCGCTGCAGCCGATGGAGCATTGCTTGAGGATCTCGCCATCGATGCCCAGCTCGCCGAACTCGTTGACGATCACCGCGATACGGCGGCCGCCGGCATTGGCCAACAGGTGACGCAGCAGGGTGGTTTTGCCGGCACCGAGAAAACCGGTGACGATGGTGACAGGCAGTTTGGCGAGGGTTTTCATGGATGGCCCCGTGGCGTCGGTAAGTTCGGCGGACGGGTACGCGCAGGCGGGCACGCAAGGGCGCGCTGGCCGCGTCGGATCACCCCGTCCGAGCAGTTGGCTGGTCAATCGAGGCAGGTCTCCTGGCTCACGGTCTGCGCGTTGCGCGCGTCCTTCACCTTCCCGCCCTACGGCAGTGGTGTATCGAAGGGTTTAAGACCGTTCACAGTTGCGGGGGCAGCCAGGGCATCGACCCTGTTCCCTCTTAGCTCCCCAGCCGCGTGCCGGGAAGAACCTCGAAAGCGAGAAGGCTACGCAGGCCGCAGCGGCCGGTCAATCGCGGTTGACCGGTGGGATGCACCATGGTGAGCTACGCCGCTGCACAGCATGAGCTCCCTTGATGATGCCAAGCCCCTCGAACCCCGGCCCTGACGCCTCGCCCATGGTGGTAGCCGGGCTTGGTTGCAGGCGCGATTGCCCCCGGCAAGACCTGCTCACCCTGCTCATCCACAGCCTGGCCCGACATGAGCTGACTGTGGATAACCTCGCTGGATTGGCCAGCATCGCCCACAAGCGCGACGAACCAGGGCTGCATGAACTGGCCATGCATCTCAATCTGGAGCTGACATTCTTCACCCCGGAAGCGCTCACGCTCCACCAGCCGGAGAAAGCCGGCAGTCCTTTCATCCGATCCATAACGGGCAGCACCGCTGTAGCTGAACCCTGCGCCCTGGCCCTGGCCACTCGACTGGGCACGGCAGCCCAACTACTGGGCGAGAAAACCCGCACGGCCAACGCCACCTGTGCGCTGGCCACCTTCGATAGAGAACCCGCAGCATGACCGTTTATTTTATCGGCGCCGGCCCCGGCGACCCCGAGCTGATCACCGTCAAGGGCCAGCGCCTGATCCGTTCGTGCCCGGTCATTCTGTATGCCGGTTCGCTGGTGCCCGAGGCAGTTATCGCAGGTAATAGCGCCGAACAGGTAGTCAATACCGCCGAACTTAACCTCGGCGAGATCGTCGAGCTGCTGCGTCAAGCTCATGAGCATGGCCAGGACGTGGCCCGCGTGCACTCCGGCGACCCGTCGCTGTACGGCGCCATTGGCGAGCAGATTCGCGAGCTGCGTGCGCTGAGTATCCCTTTCGAGATCATCCCCGGCGTCACCGCCACTGCCGCCTGCGCGGCGTTGCTGGAATCCGAACTTACCCTGCCCGGCATCGCCCAGACCGTGATCCTCACCCGCTACGGCACTACTTCACCCATGCCAGAGGGTGAGCAGTTGCATGATCTGGCCCGGCACCGCGCGACCATGGCCATCCACCTCGGCGTGCGCCAGTTACCGGCGATCGTCGCCGAACTGCTGCCGCACTACGGCGCCGACTGCCCCATCGCGGTTATCCACAGGGCCAGCTGGCCGGATCAGGACTGGGTACTGGGCACCCTGGCCGATATCGAAACGAAGGTCGCCGCCAAGGATTTCCGCCGCACGGCGCTGATTCTGGTCGGCCGCGTGCTCGATCCGGGCGCCTTCGCCGAGTCGGCGCTGTACGACGCGGCGCATCACCATCTCTACCGCCGCAGCACTGATTGAGCTTGGCGAGAAACCGTACAAAGCGCTGAAGGCCTTGCTATACAAGGCTTACATAGCCTTATCAACAGGATAGAAAGCCTGTTATCCAAGCACTCTGTGGATAATGGGCATGCAGGCGAGCAGTTTCTGTACAAGTCGCTGAAAGCCCCTACCCATAAGGGCTTTAGCCAGGTATCACAAGGATATCCACATGTTGATCCACGGCAACTGTGAGCAACTATTCAGAGCTGCACCTCGACCCGCTTGATACCCAGCACCCGCAGTTCCGGCATCAACTCATCAAGACTGGCAAAAGTCTCGACCTGATCGGCCTCATCCACCAGAAAGAAGCTACGCCCCGCGTCCTTCTTGAAAAATACGATCCACTCAGCGGTATTGGCCGGGTTGACCATGACCTGGGTGTCGAACACAACACCCTCGGTCGTTCTGCGTTTCACATCGCTACGCTTCATCCTCTCTCCTGTTCCAGCGTGACTCAGGTGACCCGACTGCCACTTAGTAAGCAGCGGGTACGGCTCCTAGTGTAATGGATGAGGGGTGCACGCCTTGCCGGTTAATAATCGGTAAGTGATATCAGGCCCGCAGTCATATATGATTCATATACGAAATATATATGAGGAGGTTTTCATGGGCATCGTCAACATCGATGACGAGTTGCATGAGCAGATTCGCAGGGCGAGCAGCGTGTCTGGCCGCTCTATCAATGCACAGGCGGGTTTCTGGATTCGCATCGGCATGCTCTGCGAGATGAATCCGACGCAGAGCTTCAACGAAGTGATCGCAGCCGAGATGCGTGCAGCTGGCGTGGTGGCTCCGCCAAGAATGGCGGACGCCTCATGAGCAAGACGCCGCAACAGATCGCCCTGATGGCGGAGTCCGGCAGGTTGCTGGCGTCCGTGTTCGGCTACCTGGATCGCCTGGATCTGCTGGGCATGTCCACTCTGCAGGTCAATGACCTTGTGGATAACTACATCGTGGGCGAACTCAAGGCACGCCCGGCGAGCAAGGGACAGTATGGTTTCGCCTACGCCATGAACACGTCGCGCAACGAAGTGGTGTGCCATGGCGTCCCCAGCGCCGACGATATCCTGCGCGACGGCGACCTGGTGAATTTCGACATCACCCTTGAAAAGAACGGCTACATCGCCGATTCGAGCAAGACCTACCTGATCGGCGAGGTATCGGAACAGGCGCGTCAACTGGCCCAGGTCACCTATGAGGCCATGTGCAAAGGCATCGAAGCCGTCAAACCCGGCGCCCGTCTCGGCGATATCGGCCATGCCATCGAACGGCACGCTCGTGCCCATCACTACTCGGTGGTCAAAGAGTACTGCGGCCACGGCATCGGCCGGGAAATGCACGAACCACCCGAAGTGCTGCACTGGGGCAAAGCCGGCACCGGCCTGACGCTGCGCGAAGGCATGACCTTCACCATCGAACCCATGCTCAACCGGGGAACGGAGGATGTACGCACGCTGCGCGACGGCTGGACGGTGGTGACCCGCGATGGCCAACTCTCGGCGCAATTCGAACACACCGTGGCGGTCACCCGAGACGGCGTTCGCGTGCTTACGCTGCGCCCCGAAGAGCACCACCTGAGCAGGATTTCGGCGTGATAGAAACGCAAAAGCCCGTCCATCTGGACGGGCTTTTCTTCGCCAGCTGTCTTATTCGACCGTGACGCTTTTAGCCAGATTACGCGGCTGATCGACGTCGGTACCCTTGAGTACTGCAACGTAGTACGACAGCAGTTGCAGCGGCACGGTGTAGAGGATCGGTGCGAGCAGGTCATGGATATGCGGCATGGCAACGACGTGGGTGCCCTCACCATTGCTCATGCCGGCCTGCTGGTCGGCGAAGACGATCAGCTCGCCGCCACGGGCGCGGACTTCCTGCAGGTTGGACTTGAGCTTTTCCAGCAGCTCGTTGTTCGGCGCCACGGTAACCACCGGCATGTCGGCATCCACCAGCGCCAGCGGACCGTGCTTGAGCTCACCGGCCGGATAGGCCTCAGCATGGATGTAGGAAATTTCCTTGAGTTTGAGCGCGCCTTCCATGGCCACCGGATACTGCGCGCCACGACCGAGGAACAGGCTGTGGTGCTTCTCGGCGAACAGTTCGGCGATCTTCTCCACGGTCTTGTCCATGGCCAGCGCTTCGCCCAGACGGGTCGGCAGGCGACGCAATTCTTCCACCAGTTCGGCAGCCAGCGCCTTGTCGAGGCTGCCGTGCACCTGGCCGAGGGCCAGGGTCAGCAGCATCAGGCCGACCAGCTGGGTGGTGAAGGCCTTGGTCGAGGCCACACCGATTTCCGGGCCGGCCTGAGTCAGCAGGCACAGGTCGGATTCGCGCACCAGCGAGCTGGTGCCGACGTTGCAGATCACCAGGCTGGCCAGGTAGCCGCCCTGCCCCGGTGCCTTCTCCTTGGCGTTGCGCAGGGCGGCCAGGGTGTCAGCGGTTTCACCGGACTGCGAGACGCTGACGAACAGGGTATCAGGCTGCACCACCACCTTGCGGTAGCGGAACTCGCTGGCCACCTCGACCTGGCAGGGAATGCCGGCCAGCTCTTCCAGCCAGTAACGGGCAACCATGCCGGCGTGGTAGCTGGTGCCGCAGGCGACGATTTGTACGTTCTTCACCTTGGCGAACAGCTCGGCAGCCTGTGGGCCAAAGGCCTGCACCAGTACGTGATCGCTACCCAGACGTCCTTCCAGGGTGCGTTGCACCACCTTGGGCTGCTCGTGGATTTCCTTGAGCATGAAGTGACGGTACTCGCCCTTGTCCGCAGCTTCGGCGCCTTCGTGGTACTGCACGGCTTCGCGCTGCACCGGGTTGCCGGCGGCGTCCCAGATCTGCACGCCATCGCGGCGAATCTCGGCGATATCCCCTTCTTCCAGGTACATGAAGCGGTCGGTGACCTGGCGCAGGGCCAACTGGTCGGAGGCGAGGAAGTTTTCACCCAGGCCCAGGCCGATCACCAACGGGCTACCACTGCGGGCAGCAAGCAGGCGATCCGGCTGCTTGGCGCTAATCACCGCCAGGCCATAGGCGCCATGCAACTCGGGAATCGCGGCCTTGAGCGCGGCAGCGAGATCGCCGAGCTGTTGCAGCTTGTGCTCGAGCAGGTGGACGATGGTTTCGGTGTCGGTATCGGAGGTGAAGACGTAGCCCAGGCCCTTGAGGCGCTCGCGCAGCTCTTCATGGTTTTCGATGATGCCGTTGTGCACCACGGCCAACTCATGGCCAGAGAAGTGTGGGTGAGCGTTGCGCTCGCTCGGCGCACCGTGCGTGGCCCAACGGGTGTGGGCGATGCCCAGACGCCCCGCCAGCGGTTCGGCCTGCAGCGCGGTCTGCAGTTCGCTGACCTTGCCGACACGGCGGCGGCGATCCAGCGCGCCCTGCTCGTTCAGCAGTGCTACACCGGCGCTGTCATAGCCGCGGTATTCCAGGCGCTTGAGGCCTTCCACTAGAACAGGGGTGATATTGCGCTCCGCGATAGCGCCGACGATTCCACACATGGTTTATCTCCTCAAGTTTCCAGCGGCGCGAGAATCAGCTGGATGCCGCGCGCGCGTATCTGTTCGGCAGCCTGGGAATCCAGGCGCTCGTCGGTAATCAAGGTACGGAAGCTGCTCCAAGGCAGTTCCAGATTGGGTATGCGCCGGCCGATCTTGTCGCTCTCGACCATGACGATGACTTCTCGGGCCACTTCGGCCATCACCCGCGACAAACCGAGCAGCTCGTTGAAGGTGGTGGTGCCACGCTCCAGGTCGATGCCATCAGCGCCGATGAACAGTTGGTCGAAGTCGTAGGAACGCAGCACCTGCTCGGCCACCTGGCCCTGGAAGGATTCCGAGTGTGGGTCCCAGGTGCCACCTGTCATCAGCAACACCGGCTCGTGCTCGAGTTCGCGCAGGGCATTGGCCACGCCCAGCGAATTGGTCATCACCACCAGGCCCGGCTTGTGGCCGAGCTGCGGGATCATCGCCGCCGTGGTGGTGCCGCTGTCGATGATGATGCGCGCGTGCTCGCGAATCCGCGCCACACCGGCACGGGCGATCGCCTGCTTGTAGGGAGAGATGGGCTGCGTCGGCTCGCCGATGAGCTCCTGCGGCACCGGTACCGCGCCGCCATAGCGGCGCAGCAGCAGACCGTTCTTTTCCAGGGCGGCGAGGTCCTTGCGAATCGTCACTTCGCTGGTGGCGAAGTGCTGCGCCAGGGCGTCCACCGACACTTCGCCCTGCTCGGCGAGCATGGCGAGGATGGCGTGGCGACGTTGCGGCGTGTTGCGCTTCGACATGCTTAAGTTTCGATTCGAAAGATAATGGCGCGAATCAAAACATATGATCGAAATGCCCGCAAGCGTCCGCCGGTCAGTTCAGCGTCAGCTTGACCCCGAAACCGATCAGGCAAAGCCCTGCAAATTTCTCCAGACCACGCGCGATACGAGGATTTGCGCGCATGCGCTCGGCGAGAAAGTGCGTCAGCAGCACGATCAGCAAGCCGTAGAGAAAGGTCAGTGCCATGATGGTCACGGCCATGAAACCGAAAGTAATCAACCCCTGATGGCGCTGCGGATCGATGAACAGAGGGAAGAAGGCCATGTAGAAGATGATGGCCTTGGGGTTGAAGACGGTGATCACCAGGGTTTGCCACAGGTATCGCCGCGGCTTGATGTCCAGCGTCGGCGCCGCACCAGGCTTGGCCAGGATCATGCGCAGGCCGAGGTAGACCAGATAGCCGGCGCCAAGCCACTGCACCACATGGAAGGCTGCCGGATAGGCCTTGAGCAACGCGGCGACCCCGGCCACCGCCAACCACAGCAGCACCTGGTCTCCGAGCATGATCCCGAAGGTCGAAGCCAGCCCGCCGCGAATCCCGCCCTTGCCCGTGGACAGGATCAACGCCAGGTTACCCGGCCCGGGAATGGCTAGCAGGATGATGAAGGCCACCACGAAGGCGGGGTAATCCGTCACACCGAACATACAGGACTGCCTCCGGCAGGTTATCCACAGGCCTGATCACCCAGGCCAGAGCGGGTTCACTTCTTGGTGGGGCGCTTCCAGCCTTCGATATTGCGCTGCTTGGCACGGCCTACTGCCAGCGTATCGGCCGGCACATCGCTGGTCACCACAGAACCGGCACCGGTGGTCGCGCGGTCGCCCAGCGTTACCGGCGCCACCAGCGCACTGTTGGAGCCGATGAATACGTCCTCGCCCATTACCGTGCGGAATTTGTTGGCACCGTCGTAGTTGCAGGTGATGGTGCCGGCGCCGATATTCGTCCGCGCACCGATCTCGGCATCGCCCAGGTAACTCAGGTGGCCAGCCTTGGCACCTTCGCCCAGCACGGCGTTCTTCAGTTCGACGAAGTTACCCACATGGGCCTTGGCGCCCAGTCTGGTACCCGGACGCAGGCGAGCGAACGGGCCGCAATCGGCGCCCTCGCCCATCTCGGCACCGTCCAGGTGGCTGTTGGCTTTGACGATGGCGCCCCTGCGCAGCACCGAGTCCTTGATCACGCAATTCGGGCCGATCTGCACATCATCCTCGATGATCACGCGGCCTTCGAGGATGACGTTGATGTCGATGGTCACGTCGCGGCCGACGCTGACTTCACCACGCACATCGAAGCGATGCGGATCACGCAGGGTGACACCCTGGGCCATGAGGCGACGAGCCATGCGCTGCTGATAATGGCATTCGAGCTGAGCCAGCTGGATGCGGTCATTGGCACCCAGCACTTCCATTTCGTCGGCGGCACGCTCGGTGGCCACCACCAGACCGTCGGCCACCGCCATGGCGATCACGTCGGTCAGGTAGTACTCACCCTGGGCATTGCTGTTGGACAGGCGGCCCAGCCAGTCGGCGAGCCGCTTGCCCGGTACGGCGAGAATACCGGTGTTGCCCTCGCGGATCTGCCGCTGTGCTTCGCTGGCATCCTTGTGCTCGACGATCGCCTGCACCACGCCATCGGCGTCACGCACGATGCGGCCGTAGCCCGTCGGGTCGGCCAGCTCGACGGTGAGCAAGCCCAGCTGATCATCGCTGACCAGGGCCATCAGCCGCTGCAGGGTGGCAGTTTCGATCAGCGGTACGTCGCCGTAGAGAATCAGTACGGTATCGGCGTTGAGCTGCGGCAGAGCCTGAGCCACGGCGTGGCCGGTGCCGAGCTGCTCGGCCTGGATGACGAAATTCAGGTCATCGGCGGCCAGACGCTCGCGCACCTTGTCGGCGCCATGACCGATCACCACCTGGATGCTTTGCGGCTGCAGGCTGCGTGCAGTGTCGATGACATGACCCAGCATGGGTTTGTCGGCGACCGGGTGCAGCACCTTGGGCAAAGCGGAACGCATCCGCGTGCCCTGGCCAGCGGCAAGAATGACGATATCCAGACTCATAGAAAGCTCCTTGCTGGGCAAGAGTTGGCCGCGGCCAGAGAGCCGCGCGAAGAAAACGCTATTTTGCCAGAAACGCAAAGGGGCGACCTAAGTCGCCCCTTTGCGTGATACCGCGATACGCGATCAGCGGCTGCGGCCGCCGAACTTCTTGCGCATCTCGTCGATGGTGCGCAGCTGAGCAGCAGCCTCGGCCAGGCGTGCCGAAGCACTGCCGTAGTCGAACTCGGTGCCCTTCTCGCTCAGTGCCTTCTCGGCAGCCTTGCGCGCCTCGATGGCAGCGGCTTCATCCAGGTCGCCGGCACGAACAGCGGTGTCGGCAAGAACCTTCACCATGCTCGGCTGAACTTCCAGGAAGCCACCGGAGATGTAGAACACCTCCTCGGTGCCACCCTGCTTGATCACTCGCACCGGACCCGGCTTGAGATCGGTCAGCAGCGGGGTGTGGCCCGGCAGGATACCCAGGTCACCAAGGTGACCGTGGGCGATGACCATTTCCACCAGCCCCGAGAACAGCTCTTCTTCCGCACTGACGATATCGCAGTGGACTGACATAGCCATAACAATGCCTCGGTTGAGAGGCCGGATCAGGCTGCTGCCCGCTCCGGCCCGGACGCCCCCTGGGGGGCGCACCCGTTACTTACAGTTTCTTGGCTTTCTCGATGGCTTCGTCGATGCCACCTACCATGTAGAACGCTTGTTCCGGCAGGTGGTCGTAGTCGCCTTTGAGAATGCCGCTGAAGCCGGCAATGGTGTCCTTCAGGGACACGTACTTGCCCGGGGCACCGGTGAAGACTTCAGCCACGAAGAACGGCTGGGACAGGAAGCGCTGGATCTTACGAGCGCGCGATACCAGCTGCTTGTCGTCTTCGGACAGTTCGTCCATACCCAGGATCGCGATGATGTCCTTCAGCTCCTTGTAGCGCTGCAGAACATACTGAACGCCACGAGCGGTCTCGTAGTGCTCCTGGCCGATCACGTTCGGGTCCAGCTGACGGCTGGTGGAGTCCAGCGGGTCAACGGCCGGGTAGATACCCAGGGAAGCGATGTCACGGGACAGAACGACGGTGGCGTCCAAGTGGGCGAAGGTGGTCGCCGGGCTCGGGTCGGTCAGGTCGTCCGCAGGTACGTATACAGCCTGGATCGAGGTGATCGAGCCTTTCTTAGTGGAGGTAATACGCTCCTGCAGAACGCCCATCTCCTCGGCCAGAGTCGGCTGGTAACCTACTGCCGACGGCATACGGCCGAGCAGTGCGGATACTTCGGTACCGGCGAGGGTGTAACGGTAGATGTTGTCGACGAACAACAGAACGTCACGACCTTCGTCACGGAACTTCTCGGCCATGGTCAGGCCGGTCAGCGCTACGCGCAGACGGTTGCCTGGTGGCTCGTTCATCTGACCGTAGACCAGGGCTACCTTGTCGAGAACGTTGGAGTCCTTCATCTCGTGGTAGAAGTCGTTACCCTCACGAGTACGCTCACCCACACCGGCGAACACGGAATAACCGCTGTGCTCGATGGCGATGTTACGGATCAGTTCCATCATGTTCACGGTCTTGCCGACACCGGCACCACCGAACAGACCGACTTTACCGCCCTTGGCGAACGGGCAGACCAGGTCGATAACCTTGATGCCGGTTTCCAGCAGCTCGTTGGAGCCAGCCTGTTCGGCATAGCTCGGCGCAGGGCGGTGGATTTCCCACTGCTCGTCTTCACCGATGGGGCCGGCTTCGTCGATCGGGTTACCCAGCACGTCCATGATCCGGCCCAGGGTCGCTTTACCGACCGGTACGGAGATGGCCTTGCCAGAGCTGTTGACGTCCAGGCCACGCTTGAGGCCTTCGGTCGAACCCATCGCAATGGTACGTACCACGCCGTCGCCCAGCTGCTGCTGAACTTCCAGGGTGGTTTCGGCGCCAACTACTTTCAGCGCTTCATAAACACTCGGCACCTTGTCACGCGGGAATTCCACGTCGATGACGGCGCCGATGATTTGAACGATACGTCCGCTACTCATCTTTGGTTCCTCTGAATATTTGAACCGTTCTTAAACCGCGGCAGCGCCGCCGACGATTTCCGAAATTTCCTGGGTGATCGCTGCCTGACGTGCCTTGTTGTAAACCAGCTGCAGGTCTTTGATGAGATCACCGGCGTTGTCGGTTGCGTTCTTCATCGCGATCATCCGCGCAGCCTGTTCGCACGCGCTGTTCTCGACCACGGACTGATAGACCTGCGACTCGACGTAACGTACCAGCAGCGCATCCAGCAGTTGCTGGGCGTCCGGCTCGTACACGTAGTCCCACAGACCTTTCTGTACGCCTTGCGCATCGCTCGCGGCCAGCGGCAGCAACTGCTGCACTTCCGGCTTCTGCGTCATGGTGTTGACGAACTTGTTCGACACCAGATACAGACGGTCGATACGGCCCTCAGCGTAGGCATCCAGCACGACCTTGACGCTACCGATCAGGTCGTTGATGGACGGCTCTTCACCCAGCTTGCTGATGGCGGCAACCACGTTGCCCCCGTTGCTGCGGAAGAAGCTCGCGCCCTTGCTGCCCACCACGCAGAAATCAGCCTCAACCTTCTGGTCGCGCCATTCCTTCAGGCTTCTGAGCAGCGCCTTGAACAGGTTGATGTTCAAGCCACCACACAGACCACGGTCCGAGGTCACCACGATATAACCGACGCGCTTTACATCACGCTCCACCATAAACGAGTGGCGGTATTCCGGGTTCGCCTTGGCCAGGTGACCGATCACCTGACGAATACGCTCAGCGTAGGGGCGACCGGCAGCCATGCGCTGTTGAGCCTTGCGCATTTTGCTGACCGCCACTTTTTCCATGGCGCTGGTGATCTTTTGCGTGCTTTTGATGCTCGCAATCTTGCTGCGAATCTCTTTTGCGCCTGCCATTTCACACCTTTTGGTTCAAGCAGGCGGGGGCCGAAGCCCCCGCTGCGGTTACCAGGTTTGGGTGGCCTTGAACTTCTCGATACCGGCTTTCAGGCCAGCGTCGATTTCGTCGTTGAAGTCACCCTTCTCGTTGATCTTCGCCATCAGGTCGGCGTGATCACGCTTGAAGAAGGCGATCAGGGCCTGCTCGAAGCTGATGATCTTGGCGACTTCGACGTCCTGCAGGAAGCCGCGCTCGGCTGCGTACAGGGACACCGACATTTCGGCAATGGACATCGGCGCATACTGCTTCTGCTTCATCAGCTCGGTTACGCGCTGACCATGCTCGAGCTGCTTGCGGGTGGCTTCGTCCAGGTCAGAAGCGAACTGGGCGAATGCCGCCAGTTCACGGTACTGAGCCAGAGCGGTACGGATACCACCGGAAAGCTTCTTGATGATCTTGGTCTGAGCTGCGCCACCCACACGGGATACCGAGATACCGGCGTTGACGGCCGGACGGATACCCGAGTTGAACATGGCCGATTCCAGGAAGATCTGACCGTCGGTGATCGAGATCACGTTGGTCGGAACGAACGCGGAAACGTCACCGGCCTGGGTTTCGATGATCGGCAGAGCGGTCAGGGAACCGGTCTTGCCCTTCACGGCGCCATTGGTGAACTTCTCGACGTACTCTTCGGAAACGCGGGAAGCGCGCTCCAGCAGACGGCTGTGGAGATAGAACACGTCGCCCGGGTAGGCTTCACGGCCTGGCGGACGGCGCAGCAGCAGGGAGATCTGACGGTAGGCAACGGCCTGCTTGGACAGGTCGTCGTACACGATCAGGGCATCTTCACCGCGGTCGCGGAAGTATTCGCCCATGGTGCAACCGGAGTACGGCGCCAGGAACTGCAGGGCAGCGGATTCGGAAGCCGAAGCTGCAACCACGATGGTGTTGGCCAGCGCGCCAGCTTCTTCCAGCTTGCGTACGACGTTGGCGATGGTCGATTGCTTTTGACCAATGGCGACGTAGACGCAACGGATGCCGCTGTCTTTCTGGTTGATGATGGCGTCGACGGCCAGAGCAGTCTTACCGATCTGACGGTCACCGATGATCAGCTCACGCTGGCCACGGCCTACCGGGATCATGGCATCGACCGACTTGTAACCGGTCTGCACCGGCTGGTCGACCGACTTACGCCAGATCACGCCCGGCGCAACCTTTTCAACGGCGTCAGTAGCGGCGGCGTTGATCGGGCCTTTGCCATCGATCGGGTTGCCCAGTGCGTCGACCACACGACCCAGCAGCTCCGGACCAACCGGAACTTCCAGGATGCGACCGGTGCACTTGGCGCTCATGCCTTCGGCGAGGGTCAGGTAACCACCCAGTACTACGGCACCTACGGAGTCTTGCTCCAGGTTCAGGGCCATGCCGTACACGCCACCAGGGAATTCGATCATCTCACCGTACATGACGTCGGCGAGGCCGTAGATGCGCACGATACCGTCGGAAACGCTGACGATGGTGCCTTCATTACGGGCTTGAGCGGATACATCAAGCGACTCAATGCGCTGCTTGATGATTTCGCTAATTTCGGAAGGATTCAATTGCTGCATGCCAGTTCCCTCAAATCAGGATTTCAACGCTTCGGCCAGCTTGTTCAGCTTGCCGCGGACCGAACCGTCGATGACCAGGTCACCTGCACGAATGACAACACCGCCGATCAGGGCGGGATTGACCACGGGCGTGGGCTGGACGGTGCGATCGAGCCGCTTGGAAAGGGCGGCAGCCAGAGTTTGCAATTGCTCAGCACTGAGCTCGAAAGCCGACTCGACCTCGACATCGAGGGCGCGTTCGGCTTCAGCCTTCAGCACAGCGAATTGTTCGCGTACCACCGGGAGCAGCGACAGTCGGTCGTTGCTGCCCAGCGAGCGCAGGAAGTTGCTGAACGAAGCGTCGATGTGACCGGCACAGAGCTGCGCCAGTACATTGACTTTCTGCTCATCGGTCAACGCCGGGTTGACCAACTGCTGAGCCATGGCCGGCGCTTGAACCGCAGCCGCGGAAAGCGACAGCATGTTCAACCAGGCATCGGCCTGCTGTGCAGCACTGGCAAACTCAAACGCAGCTTTCGCGTAGGGCCGAGCGAGCGTGTTGGTATTGATCATCGCGAGCCTCGCTTAGAGTTGAGAGGCCAGTTTTGCGACCAGATCGTTGTGCGCAGCGCCGTCCACGGAGGACTGCAGGATCTTCTCGGCGCCGGTGACAGCCAGAGCTGCTACCTGTGCACGCAGTTGTTCCTTGGCGCGATTCACTTCCAGATCGATTTCGGCTTTGGCGCCAACAATCAGCTTTTCACCTTCAGAGCGGGCCTGGGCCTTGGCTTCTTCGACGATTGCGTTGGCGGTCTTGTTCGCCCGATCGAGAATCTCGGCAGCTTGCTCTTTGGTTTCACGAAGCATCTGGGCAGCGCGTTCCTGGGCCAACTGCAGATCGCGCTCAGCGCGCCCGGCAGCATCCAGACCTTCTGCGATTTTCTTCTGGCGTTCCTGCATGGCCAGCGTCAGCGGCGGCCATACGAACTTCATGCAGAACCAGACGAAAATAGCGAAGGCAATCGTTTGACCGAACAGGGTCAGGTTAATGTTCACAGCGATTTACCTCGTGCTATCTCGTGTTCAGGGAAGAAAAGCCTGAAGAGGCAGCACTCATCATGCTGCCTCGAACTCAGGAACTCTTAACCCGCGACAACGAAGATCAGGTACATCGCGATACCCACACCGATCATCGGAACGGCGTCGAGCAGACCGGCCATCAGGAAGGTCTTGGTTTGCAGCTGCGGGCCCAGCTCAGGCTGGCGAGCGGTGGATTCCAGCAGCTTGCCGCCCAGCAGGGCGAAGCCGATACCGGTACCCAGGGCACCCAGACCGATCATGATGGCAGCGGCGATGTAGACGAGTTCCATAGTTAGCTCCAGAGTTTTTAGAGGTTAAGGTTACGAGTTAGGGGTTTTCGGGTTTTTCGATGTCGATCAGTGGTGATCTTCGTGCGCAGCACTCAGATAAACCACGGTCAGCACCATGAAAATGAACGCCTGCAGCGGAATGACCAGGATGTGGAAGATAGCCCATGGCACGTTGAGACCCCACTGAACGTAGAAGGGCAGCAGCGCGATCAGGATAAACACCACTTCACCGGCATACATGTTGCCGAACAGACGCAGGGCCAGGCTCAGCGGCTTGGTCAGCAGGCCGATGATTTCCAGGAACAGGTTGAAAGGAATCAGCGCCCAGTGATTGAACGGGGTGAACGACAGTTCCTTGGTAAAGCCACCGATGCCCTTGACCTTGATGCTGTAGAAGATGATCAGCAGGAACACGCCCAGGGAGATACCGAAGGTACCGTTAGGGTCGGCGGTGGGGACGATCTTGAAGTACGGCAGGCCCATGGCATGCGCCAGGCCGGGAATGTAGTCGACCGGGATCCACTTCAGGCTGTTCATCAGGAACACCCAGATGAAGATGGTCAGGGCCAGCGGCGCAACCAACGGGTTCTTGCCGTGGAAGGTGTCCTTGACGATGCCCTGGACGAACTCGATGCACATCTCGGCCATGTTCTGCAGGCCGGTCGGCACACCGGTAACGGCTCGCTTCGCGGCGATACGGAACAGGGTGATGAAAATCAGGCCCATGAACAGGGACCAGCCCAGAGTGTCCACATGGACAGCCCAGAAGCCCATCGCTTTAACCTCTTCCGGGGTCTGGGCAATGATCCAGCCCTTATCCGGGTGAGAGCCGTAGACCAGGTTCTGCAGGTGATGCTGGATATATTCTGCTGGGGTATCAGCCATAAACGCCTCAAACGGTCCAATGCTTCAGAAAACTTTCATGAGTAGGGGGGCACAGGCTGCAGCCAGAAGGCCTAGCAGATAACCGATGAACAGCTGCATCGGTGCAAGTGGTTCAACCCCTACGAACGCCAGTGCAAACAGCACTGCCGTGATAATCCATTTACCCATTGCTCCTGCCCAGATCGACTGGACGATGGCTCGGGCCGAACGCGCGCCAAAATAACGAAAGGCCTTGAATGCAAAATACGCGTTGGCCAGCAGGGCTATCAGCCCCCCCAGCAGTGCCGAATAGGCCGCGACCCATCCACCACTGACGGCAAAAATAACTGCGATCACAGCCGTCACGATGGCCTGAAGAATCAGGATCGGAAAACCTGGCTGACGATGAAACGGGACCTTACTGGGGATGCCCATCGACTTCTCCCTGCAAGGCGCCGAATCTCGGCCCGTAGCCGACAAAATTGCGCGGGGAGTATAGGGTTCAGCCTGCGCCTGATCAACCGTGCTGTAGTAGGAGAGAAGTAGGACTACAGACTGAATTGTTTCAACGAATGTGCGCCAGTACACCCTGCAATTCATCGAGGGAGTTGTAGCGAATCACCAACTGCCCTTTGCCCTTGCTGCCGTGCTTGATCTGCACGGGCGAGCCCAGACGCTCTGCGAGCTTCTGCTCCAGGCGACTGATGTCCGGGTCTGCCTTGGCCTTGACCGGGGCTGGTTTGGCGCTGAGCCACTGGCGCACCAGGGCTTCGGTCTGACGAACGGTCAGGCCACGTGCGACAACATGTCGCGCAGCTTCAACCTGCTGTTCGAGGGGTAAACCGAGCAGTGCACGGGCATGCCCCATCTCCAGGTCGCCATGGGAAAGCAGGGTCTTGATCTCTTCCGGCAGGGCGATCAGGCGCAGCAGGTTGGTGATGGTGACGCGGGATTTGCCCACCGCATCGGCGACCTGTTGCTGGGTCAGCTCGAATTCCTGCTGCAGCCGCTGCAGGGCCACGGCTTCCTCGATCGGGTTGAGGTCTTCGCGCTGGATGTTCTCGATCAGCGCCATGGCGATGGCGGCTTCATCCGGCAGTTCACGGACCATGGCCGGAATCTTGTCCTGACCGGCCAGCTGGCTGGCACGCCAACGGCGTTCACCGGCGACGATCTCGAAGCGTCCACCACCGATGGGGCGCAGGACGATGGGCTGCATCACGCCCTGGGCACGAATGGAGGCAGCGAGCTCTTCCAGAGCGGTCTGGTCCATGTCACGGCGCGGCTGGTACTTGCCACGCTGGATCAGCTCCAGCGGCACGTATTGCAGTTCACGCGTGTCGACCTGAGCGGCCTCTTCCTGCAATGCATTGACGGTGTTGCCGCCGAGCAGTGCGTCCAGACCTCGACCCAGACCTCGTTTCTTCGCAGCCATGCGGATGTTCCTTAAGCGGTAGCGGTTTTCGCGGCGGCACGCTGACGGCGCACCAGCTCGCCGGCCAAGGCCAGGTAGGCGATGGCACCACGGGATTGTTTGTCGTAGACCAGCGCCGGCATACCGAAGCTCGGTGCTTCGGCCAGCCGTACGTTGCGCGGTATCACGACGTCATACAGCTTGTCACCGAAGTGCTGCTTGAGCTGAGCCGTGACGTCGTTGGTCAGGCTGATACGCGGGTCATACATGGTGCGCAGCAGACCTTCGATCTGCAGCTTGGGATTGAGCAGCTGGGCGATGCGCTGGATGCTGTTGACCAGATCGGACAGGCCCTCGAGCGCGTAGTACTCGCACTGCATGGGGATGATCACACCATCGGCAGCGACCAGGGCATTGATGGTCAGCATGCTCAGAGACGGTGGGCAGTCGATGAGGATGTAATCGTAGTTCTCGCGGATCGGCGCCAGGGCATAACGCAGGCGACTCTCCTTCATCTTCATTTCCAACAGGGCGACTTCGGCGGCAGTCAGATCGCGGTTGGCCGGCAGCAGTTGGTAGCCGCCGTGTTCGGAGAACTGCATAGCCTGGCTCAGGTCGCATTCGCCGATCAGTACGTCGTAGATCGAGTGCTCAAGACCGTGTTTGTCGACACCGCTGCCCATGGTCGCGTTGCCCTGCGGGTCCAGATCGATGAGCAGCACACGGCGTTTGGTCGCTACCAGAGAGGCGGCCAGGTTGATGCACGTCGTGGTTTTGCCCACGCCGCCTTTCTGATTGGCGATCGCGAATACCTTGGCCATCTTCTTTCCCCTTAGACCGAGCGACGCAGTATCAACAGATGGCGCTGGCCTTGGCAACCGGGAACCCGCAACACATGCGTGGCACTGAGACGGAAGTCGGTCGGCAGAGCTTGCAACTCGTCATCCGGGTGCACGCCTTTCATCGCCAGCCAGTGGGTGTCGACGCTGCCGAGGTGGCGCGTCCAGTTGCTGAAGTCTTCCAGGCTGCTGAACGCGCGCGAGCTGATGCCATCGAACGGCTGCTCGGGGCGATACGCTTCGACCCGGTTGTGGACAACCTCGAGGTTGGCGAGTTTCAGCTCCAGTTTCACCTGCACCAGAAAACGGGTTTTCTTGCCGTTGGAGTCGAGCAGGGTGAAACGCCGCTCGGGGAACATGATTGCCAGCGGAACACCGGGCATGCCGCCGCCGCTGCCTACGTCCAGCCAGTTATCCCCAAGCTCGGCCACGAACGGCACCACCGACAGACTGTCGAGCAGATGGCGCGAAACCATCTCGTCGGGGTCGCGCACCGCAGTGAGGTTGTAAGCCTTGTTCCACTTGATCAGCAGGCCCAGGTAGGCGAGCAGTTGTTGCTGCTGCTGCGCGCTGAGTTCGATACCAAGCTCGCGGGCACCCTGGATCAGTTCTTCGGCGTGACGATGAGTGACCGACATCAGGCGCTCTGCTCCAGCTTCTGTCCGGCGGTGCGTTTTTTCAGGTGAATCAGCAGCAGGGAAATCGCCGCCGGGGTGACCCCCGGTATCCGTGAAGCCTGGCCAAGCGTGGCTGGGCGGGTGCTGCCGAGCTTGAACTGGATTTCCTTGGACAGCCCGGAGATCGAGGCATAGTCCAGGTCATCCGGCAGTTTGGTGTCCTCACTGGCCCGCAGCTTGGCGATCTCGTCCTGCTGACGGTCGATGTAGCCGGCGTACTTGGTCTTGATCTCTACCTGCTCGGCTACCTGGTTATCCACAACCGGTGCTTCGGTCAGTTCGACCAGCGTGGCGTAATCGATCTCCGGGCGAGCCAGCAGGTTGAGCAGGTTGTATTCGTGGGCCAGCGGCGTACCGAAACGCGCGGCGATTGCATCGCCTTGCGGCGTGCCTGGGCGCACCCAGGTGCTCTTCAGGCGCTGTTCTTCCTGCAAGATACCTTCACGCTTGGCCTCGAAGGCCGCCCAACGCTCGTCGTCGATCAGACCCAGCTCGCGGCCTTTCTCGGTCAGGCGCAGGTCGGCGTTGTCCTCACGCAGAATCAGTCGGTATTCGGCACGCGAGGTGAACATGCGGTACGGCTCCTGGGTGCCCAGGGTGATCAGGTCATCGACCAGCACGCCGATGTAGGCTTCGTCACGACGCGGGCACCAGGCTTCCTTGCCCTGCGCGCGCAGCGCGGCGTTGCAGCCGGCAAGCAGGCCCTGAGCGCCGGCTTCTTCGTAGCCGGTGGTACCGTTGATCTGGCCAGCGAAGAACAGCCCGCCGATGACCTTGGTTTCCAGGCTGTACTTGAGATCACGCGGATCGAAGTAGTCGTATTCGATGGCATATCCAGGGCGCACGATGTGGGCGTTTTCCATGCCACGGATGCTGCGCACGATCTCCAGCTGCACATCGAACGGCAGTGAAGTGGAGATGCCATTGGGGTACAGCTCATGGGTGGTCAGGCCTTCCGGCTCGATGAACACCTGGTGGCTGTCCTTGTCGGCGAAGCGATGGATCTTGTCCTCGATCGACGGGCAGTAGCGCGGGCCTACACCTTCGATCACACCGGAGTACATCGGCGAGCGGTCGAGGTTGGCGGCGATGATCTCGTGAGTACGCGCGTTGGTGTGGGTGATCCAGCAACTGATCTGCTTCGGTTGATGTTCACGCTTGCCGAGGAAGGACATCAGCGGCGTAGGGGTGTCGCCCGGCTGCTCGGTCATCACCGAGAAATCCACCGAACGACCGTCGATGCGTGGCGGCGTACCGGTCTTCAGGCGACCGACGCGCAGTGGCAGTTCACGCAGTCGATGCGCCAGGGCGATGGAAGGTGGATCACCGGCACGGCCGCCAGAGTAGTTCTGCAGACCAATGTGGATAAGTCCGCCGAGGAAGGTGCCTGTGGTCAACACCACGGAATCCGCGTGGAACCTGAGGCCCATCTGGGTGACCACGCCCTTGACTTGAGCGTTTTCCACAATCAGGTCATCAGCAGCCTGTTGAAAAATCCACAGGTTGGCCTGGTTTTCCAGAATCTCGCGTACTGCGGCCTTGTACAGCACGCGGTCGGCCTGCGCGCGGGTCGCACGTACGGCTGGGCCTTTGCGGCTGTTGAGAATACGGAACTGGATACCGCCCTTGTCGGTAGCGATGGCCATGGCGCCGCCAAGGGCGTCGATTTCCTTGACCAGGTGACTCTTGCCGATTCCGCCGATGGCAGGGTTGCAGCTCATCTGGCCGAGGGTCTCGACATTGTGGGTGAGCAGCAGGGTCTTCACGCCCATGCGTGCTGCAGCCAGAGCTGCTTCGGTACCGGCATGACCGCCGCCGATCACGATCACGTCAAAACGGGAAGGGAAATCCACCACGCACCTCGTGCCTGTTGAGAAAGGGATCTTTTGTAGCGTGAAAGTCGCGTAGCGACGCCCTCCATGATGCCCTTCTCCCTGGGGGAGAAGGTGGCGCGTAGCGCCGGATGAGGGCGGGCATGCTGCGAAGGCTTCCATCGTTCGGGGGCGCTTGCGCCATGCCCGATCAGAAAGGCGGCAAGTATAGGGGCTTCAGCCTGCTGAATGAAGCCTTCTGCACAAAAAATAGCCAGCTGGTTAGCTATGTTCTTCTCTGCTTGAGCCTTTACCTGATGACCCTATCCTTATGAAAAGTGCGCTCAGGCTTATAAAGAATAGAAAAGAGAGAATTTTTATAAAGCTTGTTCTTTATGTTTATGTATAGAGAGAGCCTTTTCTGTGGATAAAGCTTTCTAAGCCATGCGGCTACTGGTGTACAGCGAATGATAAGCCTGTGTCATTCCTGCTCGGTTCCACTGAGAAAGCTGCTGAACCACTGTGGATGAAAGTGCCAGTTACCCACAGGGGTAGTTACGCCCAGCTTTGTCATAGGGTTATGGGCAGGGTTCAGGTGCGGTTTTCCACAGGGTTTATTTCACTATGAATAAATCTTCAGAGAGCCCGGAATTAGGCTGAAAACCGGGCATTGTCACAGTGCCGTGTTAGCCCTTGATAGGTCTCAAGCTTATGTAAGGAGGGCTGGGCGAGCCGACGATTACCACCAGTCTGAGACGCAGCCTGCGTCTGGCCTGCAGTTCGTAGCCCGGATGAAATCCGGGAAGGCAGCAAGAGCAGGACTGATGACGCGACCTATGCTCTTTTCGCGGATAAATCCGCTCCTGCAGGCTAGCTGTGGATAAGAGGATGGTGAATGCAGAGCGCCTGAGTATGTGGCTTCACTTACCGATGCAGAAGCTGGAGAAGATGCGCCCCAGCAGGTCGTCGCTACTGAAGGCGCCAGTGATCTCACCCAGCGCTTGTTGGGCCATGCGTAGATCCTCGGCCAGCAGTTCACCTGCGCCCATCAGGGTGAGCTGGTTGCGGCCGTGCTCGAGGTGCTGCTCGGCCTGATGCAGTGCTTCGAGATGGCGGCGTCGCGCGCTGAAGCCGCTCTCTGCGGTCTGTTGATAACCCATGCAGGCTTTCAGGTGTTCGCGCAGCAGTTCCAGGCCGTCTGCGGATTTGGCCGACAGGCTGAGGGTGACGTGGCCATCGGCGCTGGTTTGCAGTGTGACTGTCTCACCAGAGAGATCGGCCTTGTTACGGATCAGGGTGACGTGTGCCGGATCCGGGCGCTGTTCCAGAAACTCAGGCCACAGGGCGAAAGGATCAGCCGCTTCCGGCGCTGTGGAGTCCACCACCAGTAGCACGCGATCAGCCTCGCTAATGGCCTTCAGCGCGCGTTCCACGCCGATGCGCTCGACCTGGTCGTCAGTGTCACGCAGGCCGGCGGTGTCGACCACATGCAGGGGCATGCCGTCGATGTGGATATGTTCGCGCAGCACGTCGCGGGTGGTGCCGGCAATATCGGTGACGATGGCGGCTTCACGCCCGGCCAGAGCATTGAGCAGGCTGGATTTGCCGGCATTGGGCCGGCCGGCGATGACCACGGTCATGCCGTCGCGCAGCAAGGCGCCCTGGCCGGCTTCGCGCAGCACTGTGGATAAGTTTGCACGCACGCTGTCGAGCTGGCTTAGTACATGGCCATCGGCGAGAAAGTCGATCTCCTCCTCGGGGAAGTCGATGGCGGCTTCGACGTAGATGCGTAGCTGGATCAAAGACTCGGTCAGTGCATGCACCCGTTTGGAGAACTCGCCCTGCAGCGAACGCAGCGCATTGCGCGCAGCCTGCTCGGAGCTGGCCTCGATCAGATCGGCGATGGCCTCGGCTTGAGCCAGGTCGAGCTTGTCGTTGAGGAAGGCGCGCTCGCTGAACTCACCCGGGCGTGCCAGGCGTGCACCCAATGCCATGCAGCGGCGTAGCAGCAGATCGAGCACCACCGGGCCACCATGGCCCTGAAGTTCCAGTACGTCCTCACCCGTGAAGGAATTGGGACCGGGAAAGTAGATGGCCAGACCTTCGTCCAGCGTCATCTCGCTCTCGCCATAAAACGGCCCGTGATGAGCGAAGCGTGGCTTCAACTCGCGCCTGCAGATGGCCTGGGCCAATTGACCCGCAAGAGGACCAGATACCCGCACGATACCCACACCACCCCGACCTTGGGCGGTGGCGACGGCGGCGATGGTATCTCGGGCGTGGTTCATGGCGGTTTACTCGATGCGTACGACTGAATATAGGAGCGAGGGGAAGCCTGGTTCTCTGCTCGCAAAGCCTGTGGATACAGAGATTCGCGAGCAGAGCTCGCTCCTACGACAAATGCCTGGATAGCAAAACGCCCCAATCATGGGGCGTTTGCTTGATGCTTGGAAGCCTTGGCGAATCAGGCGTTGGCCGGTTTCGCTGCCGCTTCGATCTTGCGCGTAATGTACCACTGCTGGGCGATGGACAGGCAGTTGTTGACTACCCAGTACAGCACCAGACCTGCAGGGAACCACAGGAAGAAGAAGGTGAAGATGATCGGCATCAGCTTCAGCACGCGGGCCTGCATGGGGTCCGGCGGCGTCGGGTTGAGCTGCTGCTGGATGAACATGGTCGCGCCCATGATGATCGGCAGGATGAAGAACGGATCCTTGATCGACAGGTCGGTGATCCACAGCAGCCAGGGCGCCTGACGCATCTCGACTGATTCCAGCAGCACCCAGTACAGGGCGAGGAAGACCGGCATCTGCACCAGGATCGGCAGGCAGCCGCCCAGCGGGTTGATCTTCTCTTTCTTGTACAGCTCCATCATCGCCTGGGACATCTTCTGGCGATCGTCACCGTGCTGCTCTTTCAGCGCCTGCAGTTTCGGTGATACGGCACGCATGCGCGCCATCGAGCGGTAACTGGCGGCAGACAGCGGGAAGAAGATCAGCTTGATGATGATGGTCAGGAAGATGATCGACCAGCCCCAGTTGCCGAGCACACCATGGATCACTTGCAGCAGCCAGAAGATCGGCTGCGCGAGGAACCACAGGAAGCCGTAGTCGACGGTCAGCTCCAGGCCCGGAGACAGGGTGCCCAGGTGCTCCTGCAGCTTGGGACCTGCGTAGAGGATCGCGCCAGTTTCGCCCTGAGCGCCGGCCGCGACCTGTATGGACGGGCCAGTGAAGCCGACGATGTAGTTCCCCTGGCTGTCCTTGCGAGTCTGTACCAGATTGGTGCTGTCCTTGTTCGGCACCCAGGCGGTGACGAAGTAGTGCTGCAGCCAGGCGACCCAGCCACCCTGCACGGTTTCCTTGAAGGACTGCTTGTCGATGTCCTTCATCGACACCTTCTTGTACGGCTCTTCGGTGGTCCACAGTGCGGCGCCGAGGTAGGTGGCGGTGCCGGTAGCGGTGGTCGAGGACGGGTCGCCGCTGTTATCGCGTTTGAGCTGGGCGAACAGGTTGCCGCTCCAGGCTTGCTCGCTCTGGTTGTCGATCAGATAACGCACGTCGACCTGATAGGCGGACGGATCGATGCAGCCAGGCTTCTTCAGTTGTTGCTCACGCGCCGAGCATTGCGGATTGAGGCCGCGCTTGAAGCTGTAGCGCTTGATGTAGTTGACGCCGTTCTCGCTGAACGTGAGATCGACCACCAGGCTGTCCTGGCCTTCGGCCAGTTCGTAGCTCTGCTTCTCGCTGCTCCACAGGGAACGACCGCTGGATTTGTCCGGGGCGTTCTGGCCAATCAGGCCGCTCTGCGCCAGGTAGGTACGCTCGTTGCCGTTGTCGAATAGCTGGAACGGCACGTCCGGGCGATCCTGACGACGCGGGTACTGCGGTAGACGCAGTTGCACGACATCACCACCACGCGGGTCGATGGCCAGGTCCAGCACATCGGTCTTGACGCGAATCAGCTCGTCACTGGCAGCAGCGGTAGGCGCAACGGCAGCTGCAGTCGGCTCGGCCACGGCAGTTGGGATGTCGTCGCCGCCGGCGCTGGCAGTTGCAGCAGGTGTGTCGGGCAGGGCAGGCGTCGCAGCGGTCGAGGTACTAACCTCGGCTGGCAGGGCAGCCTGGCCATAGTCCTCGTTCCATTGCAGGACCATGAGGTAGGACACGACTGCCAGGGCGACGATCAGGATCGAACGTTGGATATCCATGATTATTCGGCCATCGAAGGGGAACGGGATGTTTTAACGGGTGGAACCGGATCGAAACCGCCGGCATTCCAGGGGTGGCAGCGACCAAGACGGCGTGCTGCCAGCCAGCCACCACGCAGGAAGCCATGTTGCTCGATGGCTTCGTAGGCATAGCAGGAGCAGCTGGGATAGAAGCGACAATGACTGGCCATCAGCGGACTGATGGCGTAGCGATAAACCTGTATACAGGCTAGAGCCGCTTTACGCATGGGGATTGTCGCTTGTCCCGGGGGATAAGTCTGCGTCGCGACTGGGCCGGCTTCGGGCCAAGCGTTTCCAGAGTTTGCCGAACTGCTGAGCGAGCTCGCCATTCTCCAGATCACCTAGCCCTTTGCGGGCGACCACCACGATGTCCCAGCCTGTCAGGTTGTCCTGATTGAGGCGAAAGGACTCGCGGATTTGACGCTTGATGCGGTTGCGCTCGACGGCGAGCTTGACGCTCTTTTTGCCGATCACCAAACCTAGGCGGGGATGATCAAGCTGGTTATCGCGCGCTAGCAACAGGACACTTTTGCCCGGAGCTTTACCGCTTGGGGAGTCGAAGACTGCCTTGAATTGCCGGGGAGTCAGCAGTCGCTTTTCCCGGCCGAAGCCTCGACTCACCACCTGTCTGGATTAATTAGACAGCAAGACGCTTGCGGCCCTTGGCGCGACGACGCGACAGGACGGCACGGCCGTTCTTGGTGGCCATACGGGCACGGAAACCGTGGGTGCGAGCGCGCTTGATGGTGCTGGGTTGGAAAGTGCGTTTCATGGTGCGTTACCTGGGTGATCGACTAGGGTCGGTATGACCCCGGTTTTAAGAGACCGGCAATTCTAGAGAAAGCCGCGCGGTAGGTCAATTTCCAACCAGCCTTATTCACCAGATAGAAATAGAAAGAAGGAAAAGGGTTTAAAGCTCTTTTTCTATGTTTATGTTGAATGGTGCTGCCAATGTCTGTGGACAACCATCTGATGGCAGCGTTCTGCTTGCTCATCCGGCGATGATAAGTCTGTCCAAAAGGCGTGGTTCGTCTGTGCGTGTCCTGCATATAGCCTGAGGATAGAAAGCCGGGTTACCCACAGCGTGGTTATCCGACCGTTCATCCCCAGGGTTTTGCAGAAGCTTATCGGGTGCTTATCCACAAGGCTTATGGGGTGGCTGATAAGCCTGATGAATGGAACTAAGGCTTTGATTTTACTTGGCCATCTACCCTCTGCTATGTGGATAACTCGGTCGTTGGCCGTTACAATGGCTGCTGTTTTTTGCATCGCCGCCTGGATAGGGGATAGTCAGTGTCAGTGGAACTATGGCAGCAATGCGTCGAGCTTTTGCGCGACGAGTTGCCGGCCCAGCAATTCAACACCTGGATCCGTCCTCTGCAGGTCGAAGCCGAAGGCGACGAGCTGCGCGTGTATGCGCCGAATCGTTTCGTACTCGACTGGGTCAACGAGAAATACCTGAGCCGTTTGCTTGAGTTGCTCGGTGAGCGTGCCGGCGGTCTGGTACCTGCGCTTTCCTTATTAATAGGCAGCAAACGCGCAGCCACTGCCCGTGTTGCGCCAACGGCCCCGTTGCCTGCTGCTGCACGTGCCGCTCAGGTGCAGGCAGCAGCAGCCGTCAGCAAGCCAGTGCCGCCGCCGGCGCAGCAAGAGCCGTCGCGTGCCAGCTTCGACTCCATGGCAGGCTCAGCGCCGCAACCGCCGACTCCAGCCGTTGCGCCACGCACCGAACGTACCGTACAGGTCGAAGGTGGCCTGAAGCACACCAGCTACCTCAATCGTACTTTCACCTTCGATAACTTCGTCGAGGGCAAGTCGAACCAGTTGGCGCGCGCTGCCGCCTGGCAGGTAGCGGACAACCCCAAGCACGGTTACAACCCGCTGTTCCTTTATGGCGGCGTCGGCCTGGGCAAGACTCACCTGATGCATGCCGTGGGTAACCACCTGCTGGCGAAGAACCCTAACGCCAAGGTGGTTTACCTGCACTCCGAGCGATTCGTCGCCGACATGGTCAAGGCGTTGCAGCTCAACGCCATCAACGAATTCAAGCGCTTCTACCGTTCGGTCGATGCGCTGCTGATCGATGACATCCAGTTCTTCGCCAAGAAGGAGCGCTCCCAGGAGGAGTTCTTCCACACCTTCAACGCGCTGCTCGAAGGGGGGCAGCAGGTGATCCTCACCAGCGACCGCTACCCGAAAGAGATCGAAGGTCTGGAAGAGCGCTTGAAGTCGCGCTTCGGCTGGGGCCTGACCGTGGCGGTCGAACCGCCCGAACTGGAAACTCGCGTGGCAATCCTGATGAAGAAGGCCGACCAGGCCAAGGTCGATCTGCCGCACGATGCCGCGTTCTTCATTGCCCAGCGTATTCGCTCCAACGTGCGTGAGCTGGAAGGCGCGCTGAAACGCGTGATCGCTCACTCGCACTTCATGGGCCGAGACATCACCATCGAACTGATCCGCGAATCGCTCAAGGATCTGCTGGCCCTGCAGGACAAGCTGGTCAGCATCGACAATATTCAGCGCACCACCGCCGAGTACTACAAGATCAAGATCACCGATCTGCTTTCCAAGCGTCGGTCGCGCTCGATCGCCCGGCCGCGTCAGGTGGCCATGGCATTGTCGAAGGAATTGACCAATCACAGCCTGCCGGAAATCGGTGTGGCCTTCGGCGGTCGCGATCACACCACGGTGTTGCACGCATGTCGTAAGATTGCTGAACTTAGGGGATCCGACGCGGACATCCGCGAGGACTACAAGAACCTGCTGCGCACCCTGACTACCTGAACCAGTTAAAGTCTGCTGCGCGTCGGCTCTGCTGCGTTGAAAACAGGCTCGGAATGCTCATGTACAAAAGTACACTCCGCTTCCTCCCCTGTTTTCGCCTTGCATGGCTCTAGCTCGCGAGACTTTTTACAGGTTCTAATTACGCATATCCACGAGGCAAGGGACTAGACCATGCATTTCACTATTCAACGCGAAGCCCTGTTGAAACCCCTGCAACTGGTCGCCGGTGTCGTGGAACGACGCCAGACGCTGCCGGTATTGTCCAACGTGCTGCTGGTGGTCGAAGGCCAGCAGCTGTCGCTTACCGGCACCGACCTCGAGGTCGAACTGGTTGGTCGCGTCACACTCGAAGATGCCGCCGAACCGGGTGAGATCACCGTGCCGGCGCGCAAGCTGATGGACATCTGCAAGAGCTTGCCGAGCGACGCGCTGATCGACATTCGTGTCGATGATCAGAAGTTGCTGGTCAAGGCCGGGCGCAGTCGTTTCACTCTGTCGACTCTGCCGGCCAACGACTTCCCCACCGTCGAGGAAGGTCCGGGGTCGCTGACCTTCAACCTGCCGCAAGCCAAGCTGCGTCGTCTGATCGAACGCACCAGCTTCGCCATGGCTCAGCAGGATGTGCGCTACTACCTCAACGGCATGCTCCTGGAAGTGCAGAGTGGCCTGCTGCGTGCGGTCGCCACCGACGGTCACCGTCTGGCCATGTGCTCGATGGAAGCGATCATCCAGCAGGAAGGCAAGCACCAGGTCATCGTGCCGCGCAAGGGTATTCTCGAACTGGCTCGTCTGCTCACCGAGCAGGACGCCGAAGTTGCCATCGTTCTCGGTCAGCACCACATCCGTGCCAACACCGGCGAGTTCACCTTCACCTCGAAACTGGTGGACGGCAAGTTCCCGGATTACGAGCGCGTGCTGCCGCGTGGTGGTGACAAGCTGGTGCTGGCGGATCGTCAGGGCCTGCGTGAAGCGTTCAGCCGCACCGCGATTCTGTCCAACGAGAAGTACCGTGGTATTCGCCTGACCCTGGCGTCTGGTCTGCTGAAGATTCAGGCCAACAACCCGGAGCAGGAAGAAGCCGAGGAAGAGATCGTTGTCGACTATGCTGGCAGCGGCCTGGAGATTGGTTTCAACGTCAGCTATCTGCTGGATGTGCTGGGCGTGATGGGCACCGAGCAGGTGCGCCTGATTCTCTCCGACTCCAACAGCAGTGCCCTGCTGCAGGAAGCCGACAACGACGATTCTGCCTACGTTGTCATGCCGATGCGTCTTTAATGTCCCTAAGCCGTATCACGGTCACCGCGGTGCGCAATCTGCACCCGGTGACCCTCTCCCCCTCCTCCCGCATCAACATCCTCCACGGCGCCAACGGCAGCGGCAAAACCAGCGTGCTCGAGGCTATCCATCTGCTTGGTCTCGCCCGCTCCTTCCGCAGCACACGCCTACAACCGGTCATCCATTACGAGCAGCCCGCCTGCACCATTTTCGGTCAGGTGCAGTTGGCCGAAGGTGGTTCCAGCAATCTGGGTATATCGCGCGATCGTCAGGGTGAGCTGCAGATTCGTATCGATGGGCAGAACGCCCGGAGTGCTGCGCAGCTAGCCGATCTGTTGCCCCTGCAACTGATCAATCCGGACAGCTTCCGGCTGCTGGAAGGTGCACCGAAGATTCGCCGACAGTTTCTCGATTGGGGCGTGTTCCACGTGGAACATCGTTTTCTAGGCGCCTGGCAACGTCTGCAGAAAGCCCTGCGGCAGCGGAACTCATGGCTGCGCCATGGTACACTTGACGGTGCTTCGCAGGCCGCATGGGACCGTGAACTGTGCAGTGCTAGCGAGGAAATCGACACCTACCGACGGGCCTACATACAGGCGTTGAAACCGGTGTTCGAACGGACCCTGGCCGAGCTGCTGGAGTTGGAAGGGCTTACCCTCAGTTACTACCGTGGGTGGGACAAGGATCGGGACCTGAGCGAAGTGCTCGCTACATCCCTCCTCCGCGATCAGCAACTTGGGCATACCCAGTCCGGGCCGCAGCGCGCCGATTTGCGCCTACGACTTGCGGGGCACAACGCGGCAGAGATTCTGTCGCGAGGACAACAGAAATTGGTGGTGTGCGCATTGCGCATCGCCCAAGGCCACTTGGTTAACGAAGCCAAGCGTGGTCAGTGTATCTATCTGGTGGACGACCTACCGTCGGAGCTGGATGAGCAGCATCGCCAGGCATTGTGCCGGTTGCTGGAAGATTTGCGCTGCCAGGTGTTCATCACCTGTGTGGATCATGAATTGTTGAGGGAAGGCTGGCAGACGGATACGCCGGTTGCCATGTTCCACGTGGAACATGGCCGTATCACCCAGACCCAAGACCATCGGGAGTGAAGGCATGAGCGAGAACCAAACGTACGACTCCTCCAGCATCAAGGTGCTGAAAGGACTGGACGCCGTACGCAAACGTCCCGGGATGTACATCGGTGACACTGACGATGGTAGTGGTCTGCACCACATGGTGTTCGAGGTGGTCGACAACTCGATCGACGAAGCGCTGGCAGGCTATTGCAGCGAAATCACCATCACCATCCACCCGGATGAGTCGATCAGCGTGCGTGACAATGGCCGTGGTATTCCGGTCGATATGCACAAGGAAGAAGGTGTTTCGGCGGCCGAGGTCATCATGACCGTGCTGCACGCTGGCGGAAAGTTCGACGACAACAGCTACAAGGTATCCGGCGGCCTGCACGGCGTGGGTGTCTCGGTGGTGAACGCCCTCTCCAAGGAGCTGGTGCTGACCATCCGCCGTAGCGGCAAGATCTGGGAACAGACCTACGTCCACGGTGTGCCGCAAGCGCCTCTGGCCGCTGTGGGCGACACCGACGGTACCGGCACGCAGATCCACTTCAAACCGTCTGAAGAGACCTTCGCCAATATCCATTTCAGCTGGGACATCTTGGCCAAGCGCCTGCGCGAATTGTCCTTCCTCAACTCTGGTGTGGGCATCATGCTGCGCGACGAGCGCACCGGCAAGGAAGAGCTGTTCAAGTACGAGGGTGGCCTGAAAGCCTTCGTCGAATACCTGAACACCAACAAGACGGTGGTCAACCAGGTATTCCATTTCAACATCCAGCGCGAAGAAGACGGCGTTGGTGTCGAAGTGGCACTGCAGTGGAACGACAGCTTCAACGAGAACCTGCTCTGCTTCACCAACAACATTCCGCAGCGAGACGGTGGCACGCACCTGGCTGGTTTCCGTTCCGCCCTCACCCGCCACCTGAACAACTACATCGAGTCCGAAGGCCTGGCGAAGAAGTTCAAGGTCGCCACCACCGGTGACGATGCCCGCGAAGGCTTGACTGCGATCATCTCGGTCAAGGTGCCGGATCCGAAGTTCAGCTCGCAGACCAAGGACAAACTGGTATCGAGCGAGGTAAAAACCGCGGTCGAACAGGAAATGGGCAAGTATTTCTCCGACTTCCTGTTGGAGAACCCCAACGAAGCCAAGGCCGTGGTCGGCAAGATGATCGATGCTGCTCGTGCCCGTGAAGCGGCCCGTAAAGCGCGTGAGATGACTCGCCGCAAAGGCGCGCTGGACATCGCCGGCCTCCCCGGCAAGTTGGCCGACTGCCAGGAGAAAGACCCGGCGCTGTCCGAACTCTACATCGTGGAGGGTGACTCCGCGGGCGGTTCTGCCAAGCAGGGCCGTAACCGCAAGACCCAGGCTATCCTGCCGCTCAAGGGCAAGATCCTCAACGTCGAACGCGCGCGCTTCGACCGCATGATTTCCTCTCAGGAAGTAGGCACGCTGATCACCGCGCTCGGCTGCGGTATCGGTCGTGATGAATACAACATCGACAAGCTGCGCTACCACAACATCATCATCATGACCGATGCTGACGTCGACGGTTCGCACATCCGTACCCTGCTGCTGACCTTCTTCTTCCGCCAGCTGCCGGAGCTGGTCGAGCGTGGCTACATCTATATCGCTCAGCCGCCGCTGTACAAGGTGAAGAAAGGCAAACAGGAGCAGTACATCAAGGACGACGAGGCCATGGATGAATACATGACCCAGTCGGCCCTGGAAGACGCCAGCCTGCACGTCAACGAGAACGCCCCAGGTCTTTCTGGCAGCGCGTTGGAGAAGCTGGTCGGCGAATACCGTGGCGTAATGAAGACCCTGGACCGCCTGTCGCGTGTTTATCCCAAGGACATCACCGAACACTTCGTCTACCTGCCCCGTATTTCGGTGGAGCAGCTCGCTGACCAGGCCTTCATGCAGAACTGGCTGGAAGGCTTTGCGGCACGTCTGAAGACTACCGAGAAGTCTGGCCAGACCTACAGTGCCAGTCTTCGCGAAGATCGTGAACGCCACCTGTGGCTGCCGGAAGTGGAAGTGAAATCTCACGGGCTTTCCAGCTACACCACCTTCAACCGCGACTTCTTCGCCAGCAACGATTACAAAACGGTCACCACCCTGGGTGATCAGCTGAACAACCTGCTGGAAGACGGCGCCTACGTGCAGCGTGGCGAGCGCAAGAAGCCGGTCAGCACCTTCAAGGAAGCGCTGGACTGGCTGATGACCGAGAGCACCAAGCGTCACAGCATCCAGCGATACAAAGGTCTCGGCGAGATGAACCCGGATCAGCTGTGGGAAACCACCATGGACCCGGAAGTGCGTCGCATGCTCAAGGTGACCATCGAAGACGCCATCGCCGCCGACCAGATCTTCAACACCCTGATGGGCGATGCCGTGGAGCCGCGCCGCGACTTCATCGAGTCCAATGCCCTGGCGGTGTCGAACCTGGACTTCTGATGGCTACTCTGTTGCCAAGTCAGTCATGCTAGTGGGCGTGAAATGAAAAGCCCCTGTCGATGCGAATCGACAGGGGCTTTTCATTTTTAACGGGTGGTCGGACTCGGTAGCCAGGCTATGGTTAGCTACTCGCCTGCATCCAGATTGAGTTAGCGTTGGCGAGCCTTCCTGTAGCGCTCACGCCACGCCGCGCGCTGACCGCGTACTTCCACCATGGCTGTCAGCATGGTGCGGTAGCGCTTGCTGTTGAGCGTCAGCAGGGTAGCCAACGGCAGCAGCAGACCGATGGAATACAGCAGGTCGGGTGCGCGTCTGCCCCAGTGACCGATAACCACGAGGATGCAAGCCGCCATAGCTGCGACGATCAGCCATACCGCCCAGGGGCGGCCGCGAATCACCAGAAGGTTGGCCGCGCACAGGTACAAGGACATCCCGCAACTGCCCAGCATCATGTAGATGCCATAGTCATCCAGGCTGGGTGGATAGACTTCCAGCAGCAGAATCTGACTGACCGCCAGGGAAAACAGCGCCAGAAAGAACGCAGCGATGAAGACCGGGAAGTGCCGACGCAGTATCGAGAGAAAATCGAGTCCTTGCTTCACTCCAGCTCCTCGTAAAGACCGATGGCGTAAGTCTGTACCATGCTGCTACCGAGCAAGCCGATCCCGGCACCCAGCGCATCTCTGATATTGATAGCCAATGTCGATGAGATTTCACTGGTACTGAAGCGTTTCGGAAGCTCACCGCTGCTCTGCAACGCTTTACGGAGGGCGGGAGTAAGCGCCGGATTGCGGTTCTCCAGGATCTCGTTGGTCAACCGTCGCCGTTCCTGACGGCTCAAGCCATTCAGGCTTTGATACCAGCTTCGTCCGGTCATGGCCCTGCGCATGTTCATCACGCGCAAAACCGTTGCTCCGGCCCCGGCTACACCGCCCAGAGAAATGATATCCAGTGCTCTGGACACGTCCTGATACCACTGCTGGCTGTCCAGCCTATCGAGTGCTTCCGGGTTGTTCACTTCGGTATAGACTCGCGCAGCACCTGCCATACACTGCACGGAGCTTGCCGATGCGGCCGCCACGCCCAGTGTCGTGATCACCAGACTCGCCCCTCCGGTGAACGGCACGATGGCCGTGCCGCCGATGATCGCGATCCAGCCCAGCACCGCGCCGGCACAGGCCAGGCTGGTGTTGACGCTCTCGGCCACCAGCCGCGATTCGCGCGGGTTGGATTGCACCTGTTGAACGAACTGCTGCGGCGAGACATTGCGCTGGGCTTCACGAATGATGATGCGCTTGGGCCTGATGCTGCAGATCGGGGTGAACTCGCGCAGGGTCACCACGTTGAAATTGGCATCGATGTACACCACCCCAGCACCGGAGATGGCGGGGTCGGCATCGATGGCTGTGTAGAGTTTGCGCAGGTCGATCATGGCTTCGATGCGCTGTCGTGCCATGACCTGTGATGGGGTGTTTCTCAACCCGATCAGGTAGTCGGACATTTGCCCTCCTTGGTAGAAACTCCGATAGCCGCTGCTCCGTCCGGAAAGGGCGGACCAGCGGCGCGTCCGGTCAGTCAATCATCCGCAAGGACTCAGACGTTCGGGCAGGGAATCGGTGCCCAATCGCCCATATCCGGGTTGCTGCACATGCTGTTGACCTGGTTGCTACCGGCTACAGCCACCTGCTGGCTCTTGCTCTGCTTGGCTTCGGCCTGCTGCAGAACGCGCTCGGTATTGACTGCTTCGGTAGGCACCTTGGTCTGCTTGACCGGCTTGTTGGCAGGTGCCTTGGCGACCGTGGTCACTTCGGCGCGCTCGACGCCAACGTTCTTCAGGTCAGCCTCGTAAGCCTGGGTGTAGTTGCTCAGGTTCTCACCCGCCTTGCCGTTGACGGCGGTGATCAGGTCGTTGGACTCGTTCAGGCCGGCAATGATTTCGGCCAGACGCTTGCGCCCTTCTACATCGTTGATCGCGCCGGACTTACGCTGCTCCAGCAGGCTGGTGAACTCTTTCTGATAGCAGCTCTGCGAGGCTTCGGCGTAGGCGATGCTGCGGTCGAAGGTGCTGGCACTGGCATTGATGTCGGTGGAGTAGGAGCCAATGCGCTGGCGGTCATCGCTGATCTGCTGTTGCTTGGAGGTGTAATAGGCCGCTGCGCCACCGATCAGGGCTCCGCCGGCGGCGCCGATGGCAGCGTTGCGCGAGCGATCTTCCTTGTCGGCAGTCAACGCGCCAGTCAAGGCGCCGCCGACTGCACCCAGCACGGCGCCGGTAGCGATCGAGCGAGTCATGTTGGAGTCGGTATCGCGCAGGTGCTGAACGGGTTGGTAGCAGCTTGGGTAATAGGTGACCTCGGTGGTTTTACCGACACGGTTGACGGCGGAGGTGGAGCAGCCGCTGACCAGTACGGTCATCGAGGCAAAACCGATAGCGGCGAGTGTCATGACGCGGCTACGAGGTTGCGAGGTGAGGTTCGTTGTGGATGGACGCATAGCTAGGCTCTCTCTGCTTGTGGTTGATTGATGTTTGGCGGCAATGGCTGGCGTACTCACGGTTGCGGTACCGCTTGCGTTTCCAGCAACTGTTTGAGGATCTCGGCCGGATTGGCACGCTGTTGGGCGCGGTACAGCGCGACGTGATTGACGAACAGGGTGGCGCGGTTGACCAGGCTGTTGCCGATCACAGGCTTGCGTGCGAGTTCTTCCTTGATGCGCTGGAACTGCACCTGGATCACCCTGTTGGTGTAACGGGTGCCGCTGGCCATGTTGTCGATGTAGATCGCCACGGCGCCGTTGAGCGCCTTGGTGCCGTTATCAATGGCGCCGCTCAATATCTGCGCCGAGGCGGCGTCATTGTTCTGTTGCGCCTGCCGTTGACTCTTGCGCAGGTTGGTCAGGCGGATGTTGTAGTTGTTGATGGTCTCCGCCACCAGGGCGGCAGACTGGATCAGGTTGCCAGCGGCCTCTTCGCGCTGGCGGGCGATCAGCGAGACGTTACGCTTGAGCTCTTCATTGACCAGCCCGAGTTCGGCCTGCAGACGCGGGTCGGTAGCGCCGGCGATGATGCTGTCCAGGCGTTGGGTCGGGTCCTCGGCATCGTCGATGTCATCGGTCAGCCCGGACAGACGTCCCTGTTTCTGCCATTGAGCGAACAGCTCGTCGTAGCGCGAGCGTGGGGCGGACAAGGCGCCGATGGCTACCCGAAACCCGGTGGTCTCGTTACGCTGCTCGCTGCCATCGGCGCCGAACAGCGGGTACTCGCGGCGCATGCCGGTGAACAGCGTGCCCTCGCCTTCCAGGTAGTTGCCACCCTTGACCACGAAGCCGCCATAGGTGCCCTGGCGGCGCCCGGCACTGACCAGCTGGAAGGACTCCTGCACCATCTCGGCGGCGTTACCGATCACATCGAACAGCCCCAGCGGGTTGGCCTGCTTGGTGCCGATCGGCATCAGTCGGGGCGCCTGTCCGGTACCGCCGGCCACCTGGTTGAACACGGCCCAGTTAGCCAGTGGGCCGTCATCGTCACTGCCCTCGACCGGACGCGGGAAAAGCCGGCCTTCCAGCTCCTGGCGGCTGACCTGCGAGCCGCCACGGGCAGCGAACTCCCATTCCACTTCGGTGGGTAGACGGACGAACGCCGCGCCGCCTTCTTCTGCCTTGCTGCCTCTGCCGCTCACGGGTAGCAGATCACGGTGATTGGCCAGCAGCCAGGCGCTGTAGACCGCTGCAAAACGCTCTGCCTCGAAACGCGACAGTTTCACCTGCGGCAGTCGCCCGCTCATATCGGTGACCGGCGCGCAAGCAGGTGCTGGCTCGCCACTGGCCAGCGCCTGAGCCTGGGCCATGACCTGAGCATACTGACGGGCAGTGACCTCGTACTTGCCGATGAAATACATCATCGGTTTCAGCGGGCTGCCGGCGTCGATCCTGGGCAGGCGCTCGGCGATCTGCTTCTGCCACTGCGGCGCCAGGTCCTGCAGGCTGAACTGGCCGTTGATGAAGTCGCGGCGATAGCCGGAGATGAAGGATTGTTTGTAGCCAGCCTCACCTTCGCTGAACGGATATCCCAGGCTGACTTCACGGTCGTCCAGGCTGCCCTGGGTGAGTACATAGACATGGCGGAACAGCATTTCACCGCCACAGGGCAGCGGTAGGCTGACGTCGCCGGGTAACGGTTTGGGGTTGTCCAGTCTGGCCAATTGCTCCGCATCGAGCTCGCGGGGAGCCTCAGCTTCGGACTGCGCAGATGTGGCGGGTGTGTTCGCCGCTGGTGGCTCATCGCCCGGTGAGCAGGCCGTCAGCGCGAGCGTGGCGAGTATCAGGGCGCAGGCAGCGAAACGACTGTCAGACATCACGAATTCCTTGAGAGGCGTCGATCCGGGCCACGCGCATGCCTCCCAGCGCAGCGGCAAGCGCGCTGGCCAGCAGAACGGCACCGAGGGCCACCAGGTAATGCTCGGGCAGCAGACGACTGGCGTAATCGCCCGGCACCTGCACGAAAAGATGGTTGAGACCGCCCTCCGCCAGTCGGTACAGCAGGGCCGACAGGACGCTGGCGAACAGGCCGCTGTACAGCGCCTGGAGAACCACGAACAGCAGCAGCGCGCCGCTGCCGAAGCCCAGCAGGCGCAACACGGCCAGTTCACGTTGCTTGCGCTCGACGGCGGCCAGGGTGCCGGCGCCGGTGGCCGCCACCGCGCCGCCCAGCGCCAGGGTGGTGATCAGCCAGAACAGCAAATCGAGGTTGCGGCTCAGTGCCTGCACCTGGGCGATCTGCGCTGCCTGGGTAAAGACCTGCACCTGCTGTGCGGCCAGGTACTGGCGCAGCGGTTCGACGTCATCCAGCGCGCGCGCGTACAGACGAAAACCGGGATAGATGCGCGGCGCCTGTGTTGCCGCTGCGCCAGGCCAGCCCAGCGCAGGCACAGACAGACCGTCGCGGTAATCCTCGACGGCTTCCAATAGCGCCGCTTGCGCGAACAGCGCATCGCGCTCGAAGGCCGTCAGCGGCAACACAGCCAGGACGTGCAGGGTGGTCTGTTGCCACTGCAGGTCGCCGCCACGCTGGCGGCCGAAGCGGGCCTGCAGCTGGCTGCCGGGCGTGACTCCCAGCTTCTCGGCAGCGCTATGACTGAGCACCACCTGTTGCAGCGTCTGCGGCACCGGCAAGCCCTGCAGCAGCGGATCGCCTGCCGCTGTTGGTAGCATCTCCACGCTTACCCTCGCCTCCCCTGGCGTTATCTGCAATTCGCTGGTGGCGGCGATCTGCCGGGTACGTGGGATGGCGAAGGCGACCTCTTCGCGTTGCCTTAGTGCTTCGATGAAGTCTGCCTGCAGGCGCGTGCCGCCCAGCGGGATGATTTCGCGCACGGCAGGGTCGCGTTGCAGGCGCTCGGTAAGGCTGCCGACCAGGCCGTGCTTGAGGCCGAACAGCACCAGCAGCGGCGCGATCACCGCCACCAGGGCCAGCACGCTGCACGCCGACAGGCGCGCCTCGCGACGATAGTCCTGCCAGGCCAGTCCGGCGATCAGCAGCGGGCGCATCAGGCGGCCTGCTCCAGATGGGCGCTGACACCGCCGTCGGCGTCGCGCCGGCAGTTCATGCGCAGGACGGTCAGGCCGGCGCGCTGCGCCAGCGCCTCGTCGTGAGTTGCCACCACGCAGGTAGCGCCGGTTTTCGTGGCCTGTGCGAGCAGCAACTGCATGACTCGTTCGGCATTGAGCGGGTCCAGCGCTGCAGTGGGTTCGTCGGCCAGCAGCAATTGCGGTCCGTGAGCCAAAGCCCGTGCACAGCTGACGCGCTGGCGCTGGCCGATCGACAACTGCGCGGGATATTTATCCAACTGCTCCTGCACATCCAGCGCCTGTGCCAGATGCTGCACCTGGCCGCTGTCTGCCATGCCGAGCAATTGCCGGGGCAGAGCGATATTGCGGCGCACATCGAGAAAGCCGAGCAGCCCGCCAGCCTGCAGCACGTAACCCAGATAGTGGCTGCGCAGCTGTGCCAGTTGGCTGTGCCGGCCCTGTCGCCACAATCCGGCGATATCGCTGACCGAGCCGGGCAACTCGAGGTTGAAGGTTTCGGCGGCATCCGGTGCCAGCACCAGGGCCAGCAGATCGAGCAGGGTGCTCTTGCCGCAGCCGCTGGGGCCAACCAGTGCCACCTGCGCGCCGGCCTCCAGCTGCAACTGCTCGATGGCCAGGCTGTAGCGCTGTGCGCCCTGGCCACGTTGCTTGAGGACCTGCTGCAGGCGAATCATCATGGCAGCGTCGACAGCGGGACACGGTACAGGGCGTCGCCCGGTTCGGCGTTGCCGAAGCGCACCCAGTTGGCCATGTCGTTGTGGAAGGTTTCATAGAGGCGAATCTTCGACTCCAGCTCGTCGATGAAGTCCTCCTGCTCGGCCACCGACAGCGACAACCAGAGGTCCTGGCTCATGCTCAGTGCCTTGCTGCGATACGGCAGGCCGTCGAGGTACTCGCCGAGCACACCGCTCTGCGCCAGATTGGCGCCCTGGCGCAGTGCCGAGGGGTCGCGACTCATGTAGGCGCTGGCGCTGGCGATCTCGCTGAAGAAGTCGGCCGGCGAGGTCCTGGTCTTGCGCGCGGCGTCGACGATCAGCTTGAGCGATTGCTGCAGGTCGTTGAGCTGCAGCTTGGTCAGCATCACGCACACTTGCAGCGTCGGCAGGTTCGGGTTGCTCAGGTCGCGGTCGGCGGTCCAGGCACTCACCAGTTGCGGCGCCTGACTGGCGCTACGTCGACCGAGAAAATCCATGTGCATGGCGTAGCCGATGGCCTGCGATTTGGCCGCCAGGTTGGCACCTGCGGACAGTTGCGGCGTCACTGGCGCCTGCTGCGCGCGAACTTGCTGCGCCAGTTCGGCGAAGGTCGAGCCGATCTCGCGCACGCGCTCGCCGAAGGCCTGGACATCACCGCCCGGCACCGAGACGTAGAGGTCGCCGATCTGCGGGTTGCTGTCGGCCGTCAGCACCCGATACTGCAGCTCGGCCGAGGCGTGGTTGGCCGTGCCGGCGGGGGTGCGCAGGTGCAGGGCAAAGATCTTGATCTGCTTGCTCAGTGCCGCCTGGCGTACCTCGGCCTCGTTCATCGAGGTGCTGCTGTAAGGGTCGTTCTTGCGCAGCGCGCCGGCATCGCTGACCAGCAGGATCAGGCGGCCGCCATAGCTCGACCAGTCCATGCCTTCTACGGCCTGCATGACACCGGCGAAGGCGTCTTCGTTGAAGGAGTGGCTGGATACGGTGGTCGCCTGAACCTGTTCGGCAGCGCGCAGGAAACGCTGGGGATCACTGCCCTCCTCCAGGCTCACCAGGGTCTTGCTGAGGTACTGCAGGCCGGGTGTGCGCGACGTGCTGTTGCGATAGCCCACCAGGCCGAAGCTGACGTTATCCAGCTCACTGCGCGCCTGCAGCTGACTTTGCAGCTCGCTGACCACCTGGCGCACGCGGTCGATGTAGGGCTGCATCGACACCGAGGTGTCGACCACCAGCACGATGCCGGTACGGAAACCCGAGTCGTTGGCAGCGACCGGCTTGTCTGCAGGGCTCTGAGCTGCACTGCCGGGGTCGATCGAGGCGATGTTGAGCAACTGCACCGGCTGGCCTTCGGCATCGAAGGCTTCGCGGAAGTCGAAGATCGGCATCAGGTAGAACTGGTCCTGCGGAACCGCACTGCTCGTCGGCTCCAGTGCCACCACCTGCGGTACCTGCTCGGGATCGTTCTGCGCCTTGAGCAGCAGCTCTCGCGCCTGGCTGGTGCGGTCGATCAGCTGTTCGACGTCGGAGGCCTGCTGCATGAACAGCACCGGCGCTCGCCCGGAACGCTCGGTGAACTTCAGCACCAGGCTCTGTTTCCAGTCGGTAGCCTGTTCGGCGGCGATCCAGCCTTGCACGCGGCCATCGCTGGCTGCGCCGACCTGCATCCAGGACTGGCCGTCCTGGTTGCGCCGGGCATATACATAGAGCACCGAGAAGGCCGGTAATGCTTCGCCGGTGGCGGCGCCCGGAGCACTCAACAGCTGCGCCCCGGGCTTGGCCAGGATGCGTTGGTAGAGCGTGGTCTTGCCCGGCATCAGCAGCGGCCGCTCGCCGGCCTCACCCGTATCGTCAGCCAGTGGCGCGACAGCTGCGACCTGCCCGTTGTCTTGCGGCGAGCTATCCGAAGCCACCACGGCGGATGGCTGGCCGAGCCACCAGTAGACGCCGCCACCGAGGCCCAGCGCAGCAGCCACGGCAACCGCCAGCAGCGCCATGCGTGGCCCCTTGCTGGCAGTGGACGGTCGTGCCGCTGCGCTGCTGGCAGCGGCAGTCGGTGCGGGTGCCTCGGTCGGCGCCGACGTCGGCGTACTGCGTGGAATCTCGATGGATACCGGTTGCAGCTCCCCCAGTTCACTCGTCGAGGGCGCGCCCAGTGTGGCTTGCTGAGTGAACGCTGGACGGATCAGGGTGGCATCCGAGTCGGGTGCTGGCTGGGCATCGAGCGCGGCTAGCAGTTCCCCGGCATTGTTGAAACGCTCATCCGGGTTCTTCGCCAGCAGGCGCTGCAGCAGGGTCTGATAACGGCTGTGCTGCAGCGGCAGATCCGGTAACGGCTGAGTCAGGTGTGCCAGTGCCGTGGACAGTGCGTCGGTGCCCATGTACGGCAGCTCACCGACCAGTATTTCGTAGAGCACGACGCCCAGCGCGTAGAGGTCGGCGCGGCCGTCGATATCCAGCCCGCGCGCCTGCTCGGGGCTCATGTAGTTGGGTGTGCCGACGGCGAAACCGACCTGGGTGAACTGGGTACGGTCGTCGAGTGACTTGGCGATGCCGAAGTCCGACAGCACCGCCGTACCGTCGGCGCGAAAGAGGATGTTGGCCGGTTTCACGTCGCGGTGGATCAGCCCCTGGCTGTGGGCATAACCCAGCGCCGAGGCGATCTGACGGATGTACTGCAAGCCCTGCTCGGGGCTCAGGCCGGCGGCGATACGCTCACTCAGGGTACCGTTGGGCAGGTACTCCATGGCCATGTAGTAGTGCTCGCCGGCGTTGCCGATGTCGTGCACGGTGACGATATGCGGGTGCGCCAGACGCGCCAGGGTCTTGCCCTCACGCAGGAAACGCTCGCAGAACGAGGCGTCGGCCGCCAGCGCCGGGGCCATGATCTTCAAGGCCACCTTGCGCTCGAGGGAGCGTTGCAGAGCCAGGTAGACGGTGGCCATGGCGCCTTCGCCAATCATCCTGTCGATGTCGAAACCGGGAATATTCAGGTCCATGAGACGGGCTCGCTCGCCTTGATGACGATGGCGGTGATGTTGTCGGGGGCGCCGCGTGTCAGGCCTAGATGGACCAGGCTGCGCACCACCTGATAGGGGTCGTTGTGCGCCAGCACATCGCGGATCTCGTGGTCTTCGGCCGTTCGGGTAAGGCCGTCGCTGCACAGCAGCCAGGTGTCGCCCGGTTGGATGTCGAAGACGCTGCAGGCGAGCTCCAGCTGGTCCTGCACGCCCACCGCGCGGGTGACGACGTTGGCGCGCGGGTGCAGGCGCGCCTCGGCCTCGCTGAGCAGGCCGCTGTCCTGCAGGTCCTGCACATAGCTGTGGTCACGGGAAACTGCCTGCAGCTCGCCTGCCCGCAGTCGGTACAGGCGGCTGTCGCCGGCCCACAGGCACAAGCCCTGGTCGCCGCGGGCAACCATCAGCACCACGGTGCTACCCATCATGGTCACGCCACGCAGGTGGGTTTGCTCGCGCACGGCAGCGTTGATCTGGCTCAGGCTGAGCCGTAGCACATGCTCATAGTCACTCAGGGTGTCGCTCGCCTTGATGTGGCGCAGGCTGTCGACGATCAGGCTGCTGACGTAATCGCCGGCCGCGTGCCCGCCCATGCCGTCGGCCACTACCCAGAGGCCCGCCTCGGGACGTTCCAGGTAGGCGTCTTCATTGATCTGACGAACCAGGCCTACATGGCTGTAGGCCGCTGACTGGTAGTGCAGTGCAGTCATTGCGCGACGACCTCCGGGCCCAGCAGATAAGCCGCGAAGGACTCGGTCGGTGGCAGCCCCTGGCAACGGCGCAATCCGGGCGCGATGCGTTGCGAGCCACGCCCCCACCACAGGCTGGCGCCGCTGCAGGCCTCGGCCGCGAGCGCTGCCAGGCGCCCTGGTGCATCGACCACCGGCCAATGCTGCAGACCATGCGCCTGGTCGTAGGCGGGCAGCGTCGTAGCCGGCAGGGGCTCCAGGCTCTGCACCGCTGTTTCGAAGTCTTCGAAGCGGGCGCCCTCTTCCAGGGTACTCAGCAGCAGGTCCTCGATCCGCTCGAACCACGCTTCGTTCGCCTGCAAGGCCTGCAGCGGCTGCCCGCCAGGAATACGGCAGGCGACCGTCAGCGGAAAGTAGCGGCCGACGCGGTCGATGCTCGGCATCAGCACCCCGGCCATGGCCTCGCTACCACAGACGCCTGGGGCGAGTGCGAAGCGCCACAGCGGGCTGGTCAGGTAGGCGTCCAGCCAGCTTTCGCCGAGCTGGCCCTGACTGCTCTGCAGGCCAGCCGATAGCCAGGCGTCCCAGCCGCGCAGGAAGTCTTTCGTCAGGTTGCGTTCGATGAAGTCGCCGCGGCTGGCGACCTTGCCGTAGAAACCCATCATCGTCATAGCCGCTCCGGCAGGGTGAAGCCGGCCACCGCGCGACTCTTGAAAGGATTGAAAGCACTGCTGGCGCGCAGTTCGTAGGCAACGCTGGAGCGGTCCAGGCGTACGCGCAGGTTGAAGCGATCCGGCGAGGCGCCACCAATCAGCTCGGACTGATCGAGCAGGCGGAACCAGGCCCACGGCCCTTCCAGGGTCAGCGCCGAGCGCCCGCCTTCGACCGGTGGCGACACCGTGAGGCGCACCACGCCGATGCTGCCGGGGTTCGGCCATTGCACTGCGACGGGCCGGCTCGGGCCGTGGTCGAAGCCGATCAGCTGGCCGTCGAGATCGAGCTGCGACTGGCTGATGGTGGCATCCATGCTCACCGGCTTGAGGTCGAAGCGCACGCTCGGTTGCAGGCCGCCACTGCGGAAATACTCGTCGCGAATCAGCGCCGCCCGCTGGAAGGTCTGCAGCACGCCGGCGGAGATGCCCAACTTCTGCGCCGCGCCCGGCTGCCAGCGCCAGTTGCGTGCCGAGGTGTCGACGTAAGGTTGCAGGTACTTGCGAAAGTAGCTGTCCATGACCCCGCCGACGCCGAAGAACTGGCCGAAATCATCCAGCGTGGCGTCGCGCTGGCTGCCCGGCACCATCGGGTAACGGCCGCTCAGCGACTGCCGCCAGACGTTGACCACATCGCTTTGCCAGGCGGCGTTGAGCTGGTTGCGTACCCCGCCCATCATGCTGTTGGTGCTGGCGGCGACGACCGAACGGACCAGCCCCTGGACCAATGCGGGCTGGCGTGCGGCGGTCAGGTTGGCCCGCGCTGCTGCGGCGCTGGCCTGATTCTTCGCTTCGCCGAGCAGCGCCTCGCCGCTGGCACCAACCATGCTGCTGAGTTGCACGTAGAGCTCGTTGAGGTCTGCCAGCAGACCATCGATGGCCATCGGCGCCGACGGGTCCTGGCTGACCAGGCTGTTGAGTTCGGCGAAATGCGCGCTGACTGGATCGATCTGCGTAACCGCCGCCACGGCATTGCCGGCCTGGGTCTGGCCGAGCAGCGAGCCAAGTTTCTGCTTGAGCTGGTCGACACCCTCGTCGGTCGCCTTGGCGACGCCTTCAGATTCGGGCGCCTGCTGCAGGTCGGTTTCCCGCGCTACCCCGATCAACAGCTGCTTGAGCGGTGAGGAAGGCCCCGAGAGGATCCGCAGCACATCCGCCGCCTGGGCCACGCTGGTGATCGGCACGAAATCGAGGTCTGCCAGCAGCGCATCCCACTGTTGCACGTAATCACGCAGGTACAGCTGGCGTACATCGGCGGCCAGGTTCACGGCATCCTGTGTGCTGTCGAGCTGACGGCCCAGTACCCATTGTTCCTCGGCCACGACACTGGCCTGGCTGACGCTTGCGCGCAGGAAGGCTTCGCGGTAGCCACGGCGTGTGTAGAAACCGCTCAGCGGGTCGCTCAGCGCCTTGCCGCTCTTGCGCGTGAAGACCAGTGCGGCGTCGCGCCCGGCGGCCTCGCTGAGACGAAAGTCGCTGACCCCAGCCGGCAGCTTCTGCCGCTTGACCCGGTCATACACACGCTGCGCCAGCGGCAGGCGCTGTAGCTGCATGCGCAGCTCGTCGACCAACCGCTGATCCAGGCGCGCATCCGGTGGGCGCCGCTCGAACAGCGCTTGCAGGTGGCCGTCGAGGGCCTGGCGTTGCTCACCCGACAGATCGCGCGGCAGGCTCTGATCCCAGTCCAGACCGATCCAGGCCTTGATGAACTCGGCGTCGTACTGCTCGCCGCCACCGAACATCAGGTAGGCCTTGAGCCCTTCGTAGAGGTAGTCGGAACCGCCGCCAGTGCGCAGCTGTTCCTCCACTCGGCTGACCAGGCGCGGGGCGAAGGTGGCCACCAGTAGGCGGCGATAGACGCTGGCGGCCTGCTCTTCGAGCATGTCGCCCTGGTACAGACCCAGGCCCTTGGCCCAGTCCGGCGGGTCACCGGCCAGGTTGCGTACGGCGCTGAGCAGGGGCAGCACCGCCAGCACATCGCGCTGCGCCGGGCTGAGGCTGCGTACCTGCTGCTCTAGCGGTGCGGTACGGGCACCGACCTGGGCGATGTAGTCGCGATTGGCGTTGAAGCTGAGCAGCCACAGCGTGCTCACCACCAGCACCAGCAGCACACTGGCTGCCAGCGAACCGATGGCCAGCCATTTGCGGCGGCGCTCGACTTTTTGGTCGACGCCGACCAGGCCGCGTTCGGCGAATGCGACGCGGCTGAACAGATGCTGGAGGAAGTAGCTGCGACCACTGCCACTCTGCCGGGCCAGGTGCTGACGGTCGAGGCTCATGCTCTGCGCCATGGCACCGATCAGGCGGTCGATCGGGCTGCCTTCCTGGGTACCGCTGGTGAAGTACAGGCCGCGCAGCAGGGTGCGTTCTTCGTAGGCATTGGGTTTGAACACGCCATTGAGGAACTCGCCGAGCAGGCTCTTGATCGCGGCGAACTGCTGCGGAAAACCGTAGATCAGATCACGTCGGGCCGGGTCGCGTTCGCGCTGCAAGCGCTCGACCAGACGTTGATTCAGGCGTTGTTCGAGGGCGACGAACTCGCTGTCGAAACTCTCCAGCGGGCCGCCGATGCTCTTGCCGTCATCCAGGGCGAAGGTGAAGCCCCAGACCTGGGCGCGCTCCTCACGGCTGAGGTCATCGAAGAACTCCATGAAGCCCGGCACCAGATCGCACTTGGTGAGCATGACGTAGACCGGGAAACGCACACCGAGCTGGCTGTACAACTCCTGCACCCGCGAACGGATAGCCGCCACATGTGCAGCGCGCTCGCTGTCGCTGCTCTGCAGCAGGTCGGACAGGCTGATGGCGATGAAGGCACCATCGATCGGGCGACGTGCGCGCTGGTTCTTGAGCAGGTCGAGAAAGCCGAGCCAGGCGGCCTTGTCCACCTGGGCGTGGCTGTCCTGGGTGGTATAGCGCCCGGCGGTGTCGAGCAACACGGCCTCGTCGGTGAACCACCAGTCGCAGTTGCGCGTGCCGCCCACTCCACGAATGGCGCCGGCGCCCAGCTGGGCGGCGAGGGGGAAATTCAGCCCGGAGTTGACCAGCGCGGTGGTCTTGCCGGAGCCAGGCGGGCCGATGATCACGTACCACGGCAGCTGATACAGGTTGCGCCGCTCATCGCCGCCCAGACGCGCCTTTTTCAGCAGCGCCAGGGCTTCGTCCATGCGCTGGCGCAGGGTCGCCAGCTCCTCGGCGGTCGCCACGCTGGCGGCGTCCGGCGGCGCTTGCGCGGCCAGGCTGTCGAGCACCTTGCGCTCCTGCTGGCGTTCGCGCAGCAGACAGAACAGGCGCCAGCCGAGCCACAATGCGAACAGTACGATGATCAGCGTCCAGCGCGTCCAGGCTGGCTGTAGCACGTTGAGCAGCGGGCCGATGAACCAGATGATCAGGCTCAGGGCGATCAGCCCGAGCACAGGGATGACCCAGCGGGTGATGAATCCGAACAACGCCTTCACTCCACACCCTCCGCCAGTACGGTGATCTCTACGCGGCGATTCTTCGCCCGTCCTTCGGCCGTGGCGTTGGAGGCCAGCGGTTCGGTGTCGCTCAGACCCTCGGCACTGAAGCGCTGGGCCTGGCCGGTACGCGCCGCGAGCATCTGCAGCACCTCCTCGGCACGGGCGCGCGACAGCGCCCAGTTGGACGGGAAGCGCAACGTGGCGATCGGTTGGTTGTCGCTGTGTCCGGTGATGCGCACCTGGCCCTTGACCTTGGCGATTGCCTCGGCGATGCGCAGCAGCAACGGCTGGAAGTCATCGCGGATGCTGGCGCTGCCGGAGCTGAACAGCTCGTCGCCACGGATGGTGACTACCGAACGGTCGACGCCATCCTCGACCGCTACGCGATTGGCGCGAATGTCGTCGGCGAGGAAGGTGGCCAGGCGTGGCCGCTCGACCACGCGCGGCTTGACCACAGCCGGTTCGATGCTCTGCACCGGCACCTCGCCCAGGGCGTGAATCTGCCGGAACACCGGTTCGGCATCGGCCGTCAGCTTCATCCGCAGCACCAGCAGCAACACCAGCAGCAGTGCCAGCGCCACGGCCAGACCAACCCAGGGTGGCAACAGCCGCGACAAGCGATCCGGTGCCACGCTGACTCCGCGCCAGTGCGGTGACAGCTCATGCTCGCGCTCACCACGCACGCTGCGCAGGGTTGCGGCGGTGCGCTCGCGCAGCGCCTCCAGCTGGCTGCGGCCGTCGTGCATGACCCGATAACGGCCCTCGAAGCCGAGGCTGGTGCACAGGTACAGCAACTCCAACAGGTCGAGGCGTTCGCGCGGGCTTTGCAGGCAGTGCTCGAGCAGCTGGAACACCTTCTCGCCGCCCCAGGCCTCGTTGTGCACGGTGATCAGCAGGCTCTGCTTGCCCCATTCGCTGGTGCTGCCCCACGGCGTACTCAGCACCGCTTCATCGAGCGCGGTACACAGCGCGTAGCGCGCCAGCAGCACATCGTTGCGCGGCACGCCGGCGGCTTCGGCGCGTTGCTCGAACTGGCGCAGGTAGCCCAGCAGCTGTGCACGCAGGCTGGCCGGCGCGGGATGGGCGAGGGTGCTGCGCAGTCGGGTGAGCATGCTCAGCAGCGGGCCTGCGGCCTGCTCCAGAGGGTTCATGCCACGGGCCTGGCCCGCCGGTAGCGGTGCGGCCGGCATCTGCAGCGGCGCAGCCGGCACCTCGGCGGCGGGCTGCGGCCCACGACCACCCGGGCGCGGCATGAACTGGGTGCGGTCGTTGTTTTGCGGCTGCGCTGCCGGTGGCTTGTTCAGCCAGTCGTCTTGATCCGTCATGGATTAACCCCGTATCGCCCAGAAGGCCAGGTTCAGGCCGGGGTACTCGCCCGCGACGTGGAAGGCAAAGCCGCCGGAATGTGCCAGCTGCTTCCAGTGTTCGCTGCCACGGTCGAGCTCGTAGTAGGTCGAGCCGGCGTGGAACGGAATCTGCCGTGGGGCCACCGGCAGCGGCAGCAGGTTGATGCCCGGCAGCTGCAGGTTGACCAGGTCGCGAATGTGCTCCACCGAGCCAATCTTGCTCTGCTGGCCGAAGCGTCCGCGCAGGGTTTCGGCGGGCATGTCGGCGCGTACCACCAGGACGAAGCTGGCGTTGTCCAGCAGGCTGCGGTCGGCCAGCATGGCCACGTGCACGCCATAGGCCTTCTCGACGATGGGAATGGGCACGGCCTTGCTGTCGATCAGCATCGACAGCGCTTCACGCAACGCCTGCATCACCGGGGTGAAACAGCTTTGCAAGTCGTCGTGCAGGTAGATCGGGAACTCCGACGGGCGCCGCCCGGCGCTTGCAAAGGTGGCGAATTCACCGGCCAGCGCCAGCAGTTCGCTGTACAGGCGCTCCGGGTGCAGCGGTTGCAGTTGGGCCAGGTGGGCGAACAACGGTTGGGCGCGGTTGACCAGCTGCAGCAGCATGAAGTCGGCGATCTCCGAGGCGCCGCCGGCGCTGGAGGCCACCACACGCCCGGCGAGTGCTTCGCCACGCTGATGCAGCAGCCCCAGCAGCTCGCCCCGAAAAGCGGCCAGCGGCGCACTTGCTGCCACGTCGAGCAGTGGCGCAATGTACTGTTCGTCCAGCACCAGGGCCCGGTCGGCGCGTTTTTCGCGGACTCGCGCCACACCCAGTACGGCGTATTCCTGCAGGCCGTCGGCGGCGGTCAGCAAACGCAGGGCGCGTTCGCCGACCATCACCGGTACGCGGCTTTCGAATGCGGCGTTGTCGTCACGCACCTCGCGAACCTGGCCACGGTAGCGAGCGCCACCCAGTGCTTCACCCGCTTCGACGGTGTCACGCACACCCGCCCGGCGCAGGGGCAGGGCCAGATAGACCACGCCGTCGCGCAGGTCGTCGGGGATTTCCAGCGGCGCAGGCGCCACGTCGTCCTGCGGGATATTGAACGGCGTGCCGTCGGGTAACAGGCCACGGGCGCTGACGATGGCCAGCTTGCCTTGTGCCAGTAGTCCCATATCGAGCTGCAGATCGGCGAAACCCCAGCCAGCCGCTGACAGTGGGCGGCTGCGCGCATCGATCAGCGCCTCCAGGTAGCGGTCGTGCTGCTGGAAATGCTGGGTGCCGATGAACATGCCTTCGGACCAGATCACACGGTTGTTCCAGGACATCAGGGGGCTCCTGTTAGCGAGAATCAAGGCGAGACGGCGCGGCGAGCTCAGCAGCGCTGGCGGCGTTGATCCCGAGGTCGATGCGGTAATGAGTGAGCGTGTCCTGCTTCGGCTCCAGCACCAGGCGCCACTGCGCCCGGTCGATTTCGCGGTAGCCGACCAGCAGGCCGAGATGGCGGGTTGCCGGGTCCAGCACACGGGTCAACTCACGGGTCTGGCCGGGATGCACCAGCCATTCATCCTCAGCCACCAGTTCGTTGCCCAGGCTTGTCGCCGCACGTTCGGCGAGGCTGAAGTAATCCGTCCGGCTGAACGCGGCGGCGCTGCGCAGTTCCAGCAGGCGCACGCGTACGGGCGCGCTGTAGCCGTCGGTGGTGGGGTTCAGCTCATCGCCAGCCTGCAATTGCAGGACGACGGTGGTCGGTTCCTGCGCGTTGTCGGCACTCTCCATCGCGTCCTTGCTGCAACCACTGCTCAGTGCTGCCAGCAGAAGGCCCAACAGAACGGGCCGGGGTGTTCGTTTGCGCACGTTGCTCATCCTTGTCTACGCCCTCAAGGGCGACGTTGACGGGCGATATGTTGCTCATAGGCCCGGCCGAACTCGCGGCCGAACAGGTCCTGAAAATCGTCTTCGGCTTCGCGCGAAAGGGTCGAGTAGAGTTCGACGAACTGCTGCCAGCACTGCGCCTGACGAGCGTTCGGCAGCAGGCTGGCCAGCCCGCCGCCCTTACCCATGCGCGCTTCCAGTTCCTGCGGCTCGAAGCGTGCCAGCAGGTGACGAATGGCCGCCTGCACGCCTGCCATGACGGCCAACTGATGGGCGCGCAGATCATCGAAGCCGTCCTGAACGGCCTGGTCGGCCGACATGAACGCCGAATTGCCACCGCGCAGCAGCAGGAGCAGGGCCTCTTCCGCGTTTGGCGCGAACTTCAGTGGGTTGTTTTCCACTGGCTGCACCATGGTCTGCTGCAGGCGGAACTCGCCTTTGAGGCTGCTGCGCGCCCGCAGCACGTCGATCAGACCATCGACCATCAGGCGGTAACTGCGTCCGATGCTTTCCATCTGCGTGGCTGCCTGCTGGGTATCCAGGCGCAGGCGCTCAAGCCCGGCACCGCGGAGGAAGGCCTGCAGCAGCATGTCGTCGTTCTGAGCGACCTGCGGCTGACTGGCGGCAGGAGCAGGCGCGGGGGCAGGTACTGCAGGCAGAGGTGGCAAAGGTGCCGGCTCTGCCTGCAGGGCAAGGTCCACGGCTGGCGCTGCTACCGGGGTTGTCGCGGCAGGTGTGATGTTGTCGAGCAGGTCCCAGTCATCGGGGATCAGGCCTGGCTCGAGGCTTGGTTTCTGCTCGACCGGAGGGGTTCTGACCTCTGGTGGACGGAAGTCATGCTGCTGCGCCGGGACATGATCGGAGACAGGTACTGGCGCCGATGTGCTTGGGCCGAGAAAGTCGAAAAGATCCGGCAATGTCTCGTGTGGGGCGACGCTCTGCAGGTGGGCGCTGGCCGGGGAGTCGAAGGGGGTTGCCGGGGAGCTGAAAGGTGCGGGCGGAGCGTCCTGATGGCTCGCCATCAGGGCTTCGAAACTGCTCCCGGAAGGGACGGCGGAAAACGGTGCGGCGCCTTCTGCAATGGAACTTTCCAGTGCTACCTGAATTTCGTATTCACCGATGCGAATAACTTCGCCGTGATTCAGAAGTTCACTGTTGCCGCGTTGCATGCGTACACCAGCCTTGACCAGCTCCACACCATTGGTGCTGCTGTCGGTGATGTAGTAGCGGCCATCCTTGTTTTGCACAAGGCAATGCTTCGTCGAAACAAGGCGCGACGGGTCCGGTAATACCCAGTCATTATCAGGCCCGCGGCCAATTGCCAGCGAACCATATTCCAGGGTTTTCTCGGGGCATTGACCAGGGGTGATCTTGTGATAGCTGGTGATGATCAAACGCAGCGCCATGTGGCCTCCTTGCCCGGCTTTCGTGAATCCCGCAAAACTCATGAAAGCCTTTATTCATGCGGCTTTCAGGCCGCATACATCCCTCTTCAAAAGTCCATCAAGCGGGCTCTGGAACGCGAAAACACGCGATCTTACCTTTTGCTTCGTGATTCCCGTATGTGCCGAAGCGCGCAACTTCCCGAAACTTTGTCCTCAGTCACAAAGGTCTTGGGTGGGCGCCAGTCTACCTTGACTTTAAACATTTTTAAGTTGAAAAATGCGCGACGCCATCGAAATCGTGTAGTGGCCAATCAATATTAAAGGTTGATTGGCTTAGTGCAAGCCAGGATGAAGCTACTGCACTTTTGTGACACGGTTCAAATCGATAAGGAGATCGAGTACGTGGAGAATTCGTTGTTGCTCACTGCTGTTTCAGATGCATCGCCATGCGGTGAAGATCTGGAATACGACAGCGATTTTCTCCAGCTTGAGCGCGATGCGCTGGGGCGCCCGGAGCGCAGCATGGGTGATGCCATCCAGGCCGCCGAGCCGCCCGAATGGCGTCAGTTGGAACAGAGCTGTCACCTCCTGCTGCAACGCAGCAAGGACCTGCGCATCACGCGCTATCTGCTGCAAAGCCGCCTGGCTTTGCGCGGTGTCGAAGGCCTTGCCGACAGCCTCGAATTGATCTTCGAACTGCTCTCGCGCTATTGGCCCGAGATTCATCCGCAGCTCGATGCCGATGATGACAACGACCCCACCGTACGCATCAATACCCTCTCCGCGCTGACCTGCGAGACCAATATCGGCCTGTTGCGCAGTGCTGTGCTGGTGCGTTCGCGGGTGTTCGGCAACATCACCGTACGCGCGGCACTGAATGCCGCCGGCCTGCATCTGGCCAATAGCGAAAGCCTCAGCATCGAGGAACTCGGCGGCGCCCTGCAGGATGCCGACAGCGAAGCCTTGCAGCTCACACACGAAGCCCTGAAGCGTGCGCTGCACAGTTTGAACGCCATCGAGCAACTGGTCAGCGAGCAGGTCGGTTCGGCACAGGGCGTGGATTTCTCTGCGCTGCAGCAACCGCTCAAGCTTGCCCTGCAGGTGCTCGGCGACAGCCCGGTTGGGGCCGCTTCGGAGGATTACCCGGCAGGCGGCGAAGCTGCGCAAGAGCAGCTGGCGCAGCACGCGTCGGCGCCTGCCGTAGCACGCGCCAGCGGCGAAATCAGCAACCGCGATGATGTGCTCAGAAGTCTGGAGCGGATCCTCACCTACTACGCCCGCCACGAGCCATCCAGCCCATTGCCGGTGCTGCTCAACCGGGCTCGCAGCCTGGTCAATGCCGACTTCGCGACCATCGTGCGCAACCTGATTCCCGATGGCATGAACCAGTTCGAAAACCTGCGCGGCCCCGACGCAGACCAGGCCTGATCGGCCTGGCATGCGGGATCACGCTTCACCGTAGATGGCCGAAGGCCGACACGCCGCGTCGCGTCAGGCGACCAGGAGAAAATCATGGCGAACAGCAGTTCTCAGAAGTTCATCGCGCGCAACCGCGCGCCACGGGTGCAGATCGAGTACGACGTCGAGTTGTACGGCGCCGAGAAGAAGGTGCAGTTGCCGTTCGTCATGGGCGTCATATCCGACCTTACCGGCAAGCCGGCCGAGCCTCTGGCGCCAGTGGCCGAGCGCAAGTTCCTGGAAATCGACGTCGACAACTTCGACTCGCGCCTCAAGGCGATGAAGCCGCGCGTGGCCTTCAACGTGCCTAACGAGCTGACTGGCGAAGGCAACCTGAGCGTCGACATGACCTTCCAGAGCATGGACGACTTCAGCCCGGCCGCCGTGGCGCGCCAGGTCGATGCCCTCAAGCAACTGCTCGAGGCCCGTACCCAGCTGGCCAACCTGCTGACCTACATGGACGGCAAGACTGGCGCCGAGGACATCATCATGAAGGCGATCAAGGACCCTGCACTGCTGCAGGCCCTGGCTAGCGCGCCGAAACCCCAGGACAACGAGCCCCAGGCCTGATTCGGAAGACCACCATGAGCGAACAGTTGCAACAAGACCGGGCCGCACTGGCCAGCACCGAGCAGACCAGCGAATTCGCTTCGCTGCTGATGCAGGAATTCAAACCCAAGACCGAACGTGCCAAGGAAGCGGTGGAGACTGCCGTGCGTACCCTGGCCGAGCAGGCGCTGGCGCAGACTGATCTGATCTCCAACGATGCGATCAAGTCGATCGAGTCGATCATCGCCGCCATCGATGCCAAGCTCACCGCACAGGTCAACCAGATCATTCACCACAGCGACTTCCAGCAGGTGGAAAGTGCCTGGCGTGGCCTGCACTATCTGGTCAACAACACCGAGAGTGACGAGCAGCTGAAGATCCGCGTGCTCAACATCTCCAAGCCGGAGCTACACAAGACCCTGAAGAAATTCAAGGGCACCGCCTGGGACCAGAGCCCGGTGTTCAAGAAGCTCTACGAAGAGGAATACGGCCAGTTCGGTGGCGAGCCCTACGGCTGCCTGGTCGGCGACTACTACTTCGACCAGTCGCCGCCCGATGTCGAGTTGCTTGGCGAGCTGTCCAAGGTCTGCGCGGCGATGCACGCACCGTTCATTTCCGCCGCCTCGCCGACCGTGATGGGCATGGGCTCCTGGCAGGAGCTGTCCAACCCGCGTGACCTGACCAAAATCTTCACCACCCCGGAATACGCCGGCTGGCGCTCGCTGCGTGAGTCCGAGGATTCGCGCTACATCGGCCTGACCATGCCGCGCTTTCTCGCGCGCCTGCCCTATGGCGCCAAGACCGATCCGGTGGAGGCCTTCGCCTTCGAGGAAAACACCGACGGCGCCGACAGCAGCAAGTACACCTGGGCCAACGCCGCCTACGCCATGGCGGTGAACATCAACCGTTCGTTCAAGCACTACGGCTGGTGTTCGCGTATTCGTGGCGTGGAGTCCGGCGGCGAAGTGCCGAACCTGCCGGCGCACACCTTCCCCACCGACGACGGTGGCGTGGACATGAAGTGCCCAACCGAGATCGCCATCTCCGACCGTCGTGAGGCCGAGCTGGCGAAGAACGGCTTCATGCCGCTGCTGCACAAGAAGAACACCGACTTCGCCGCCTTCATCGGTGCGCAGTCACTGCAGAAACCGGCCGAGTACGACGACCCGGACGCCACTGCCAACGCCAACCTGGCCGCGCGCCTGCCGTACCTGTTCGCCACCTGCCGGTTCGCGCATTACCTCAAGTGCATCGTTCGCGACAAGATCGGTTCGTTCAAGGAACGGGACGAAATGCAGCTCTGGCTGCAGGACTGGATCCTCAAGTACGTCGACGGTGATCCGGCCCACTCCACCGAGACCACCAAGGCGCAGCATCCGCTGGCCGCCGCCGAAGTCGTGGTGGAAGAGGTCGAAGGCAACCCCGGTTACTACAACTCGAAGTTCTTCCTGCGCCCGCACTATCAGCTCGAAGGGCTGACTGTGTCGCTGCGGCTGGTTTCCAAACTGCCGTCGGCCAAGGGCGCCTGAGCCCCGGCAGGCATGCGGGTCCTACCCGGCGACGTCGCCGCGTGGGCCCGCATGCCTGATACATGGAAAGCCCCGGGCTTTTCGCATTTCCACACCCTCGTGGCGATGACCACACCCAGGAGAAAACATGGCTGTCGATATCTTCATCAAAATCGGTGACATCAAGGGCGAGTCCCAGGACAAGACCCACAAGGACGAAATCGAAGTACTCAACTGGAGCTGGGGCATGTCCCAGTCCGGCAACATGCACACCGGTACCGGCGGTGGTGCAGGCAAGGTGAGCATCCAGGACCTGTCGCTGACCAAGTTCGTCGATAAGGCCAGCCCCAACCTGATGATGCATTGCTCCAGCGGCAAGCACGTGCCCAAGGTCACCCTTACCGTGCGCAAGGCGGGCGGCGACGCTCAGGTGGAGTACCTGATCATCAACCTCGAGGAAGTGCTGATCTCCTCGCTGAGCACCGGCGGTTCGGGCAGCGATGACCGTCTGATCGAGAACATCACCCTGAACTTCGCCAAGGTCACCGTCGATTACCAGCCGCAGAAAGCCGACGGCACCAAGGACGGCGGCCCGATCAAGTACGGCTGGAACATCCGCTCCAACGTCAAGATCTGATGTCCTGCCGCCCCCGGCGCTTGCGCCGGGGGCGGTCGGCCTTGGGAAGAATCCGATTCACCCAGTAATGAGACTGTTTCATGGCCAAGCCTTCGTTTATCAATCTGTGGAACGAATATCTCAAGATCTGGAACGAGTACCCCGATGGCAAGGTATGTGATGGTCCATGGGCGAACCAATGCGCCATTCGCATGAGCTACACGCTCAATGCCGACAAGACCATCAAGGTCAACAAGGCCACCTACACCGAACCCAAATGTGCGCACGCACACGCCAGGGGTGCTGAATCATTGGCCAACTGGTTGTGGAAACACCACTTGGGCCGCCCGTTGATCATCGGTGGCAGTGCACAGGAACGTCTCAAGCTGGCCGACAAGACCGGACTGATCTTCTTCAAGGACTGTTTCCAGCAAGCCGGACAGACCGTCGATGAGCGCACGGGCGACCACATCGATCTGTGGAAGCGCAGCTTTACTGCAGGCCGTTACGCTGATCCGAGGCACATGGCCCGGCAGATCTGGTTCTGGGAGCTGGCATGAGCAAGCGCCTTCGTACACCTTTACTGCTGCTCGGCATGCTGACCAGCCTCTGTGCATGCGCCGAATCGACTCCACCGCCTGCCACAGGCAATTCTGGCTACCCTGAGCACGTGGACCTGGCAGGGCAGATTTATAGACTGGAGAACGCCGGACAGGCCTGCGTATTGCGCAAGCCAGATCAGAGCGTACTGCCGCTGGACATTCCCTCGCCGTGTCATTTCAGCGTCGGCAAGGATGGCCAGGCACATGTCGAAACCTTTCAGGATGTGCCGATCGTCATGGTGCTGCATGTAGCCCCCGTGGCGGACAACAAACTGGAATGTCATTCGCAATACAAGGCCATTCGACTGATCGAGGGCCAGCTGGAGCCATCGGTGCTGGCTCAGAGTGCCAGTTGCCTGCGCGGTGTCGGTGATCAGAAGGGCTACACCGCGATGTTCGACTGGTAAGCCTGCGTATGACCAGCCCCATGACCCCACGCGAGCGCCTGCAGCCCTCGCTGCTCGATCGCCTGACCGACGATGACCCCGGCAATCCGCAAGAGAGCGCGGATCGCCGCGTGCTGTCGATGAATCAGCTCAAGGCTTCGGTGCTGCGCGATCTGACCTGGTTGTTCAATACCATCGCCCTGCTCGATGCCGACACCACGCGTCACACGCCGGCAGGCACCTCGGTGATCAACTATGGCCTGCCGCCGCTGGCCGGCAGCAGTGTTTCCGGGGTCGATATCGCCGCCCTGGAGAATCTGATCCAGCGCGCCATCATCACCTTCGAGCCGCGCATCCTGGCCCATAGCGTTCGGGTGCGGGCCCATGTCGGTCACGAACAGATGAACCATAACGCCCTGAGTTTCGAGATTCAGGGTGACCTGTGGGCCCAGCCGGTGGCCCTGCCCTTGCTGCTGCGCACCGAGCTGGACCTGGAGTCCGGCCATGTGCAGGTGCTGCCCGCCGAGCAGCGGAGACGCTCATGAACCCCCGTTTGCTGGAGCTGTATAACCAGGAACTGCTGCACATCCGCGAAAGCGCCCAGGAGTTCGCCCGCGAATACCCGAAGATCGCCGGGCGCCTGACGCTGTCGGGAATGGAGTGCGCCGACCCCTACGTCGAACGCCTGCTCGAAGGTTTCGCCTACCTGACTGCCCGCGTGCAATTGAAACTCGACGCCGAGTACCCGACCTTCACCCATAACCTGTTGGAGGTCGCCTACCCGCATTACCTGGCGCCGACGCCGTCGATGACCGTGGTGCAGTTGCACACCGATGCCAACGACGGCGCGCTCAACGGCAGCTTCAATCTGCCGCGCGACAGCGTGCTGCGTGCCACTCTCGGCAAGGACAGCCAGACTCCCTGCGAGTACCGCACGGCTCACTCGGTGACCCTGTGGCCGCTGCAGGTGGCGGAGGCCGAGTACATCAGCAACCCCGCCGCCGCGCTGGGTCGCCTCGCCGCCAGCGAGCCACGGGCCAAGGCCGCGCTGCGTATCACCCTGCGCAGCGGCACCGAAATACCCTTCGCCAGCCTGGAGCTGGACAACCTGCCGCTTTATCTCAATGGCCTCGACGAGCTGCCGTTTCGTCTTTATGAGCAACTGCTGGGCAACCGCATCGCCGTGTTTGCCCGCCAGCCCGGGCGCGACTGGGTCGAACGGCTGCCTGCCGACGCCTTGCGCCCTTGCGGCTTCGATGACGCCGAGGCGGCCTTGCCAGTGGTGCCGCAGGCCTTCCAGGGCTATCGCCTGCTGCAGGAATACTTCGCCCTGCCGCAGCGATTCCTGTTCGTCGATTTCTGTGGTTTGCGCCGTGCCGTGCGCCAGTGCAGCGGTCAAGAGCTGGAATTGATCGTGTTGTTCGACCGTGTGGACAGCCACCTGCAGAACCAGGTCGGCGCCAGTCAGTTCCTGCCGTTCTGTACTCCGGCGATCAACCTGTTCCCGCGGCGCCTGGATCGCATCCACCTGAGTGACAAGGTGCACGAGCACCACGCCATCGCCGACCGCACGCGGCCGATGGATTTCGAGATCCATTCGCTGCGCGGCGTCAGTGGCCATGGCAGTGGTCCGGAGCAACCCTTCTTGCCCTTCTATGCCGTGCGCGACCCTGCTCGCTATGGCCGCGGTCAGGCCTATTACATCGTGCGCCGTGAACCGCGCGTGCTGTCGGCAGAGCAGCGCCGCAGCGGCACTCGCTCCAGCTATGTCGGCAGCGAAACCTTCATCAGCCTGGTCGACAGCCACCAGGCGCCTTATCGCCATGACTTGCGCCAGCTCGGTCTCAGTGCCCTGTGCACCAACCGCGACCTGCCGCTGTTCATGACCGTCGGAATCGGCAAGAGCGACTTCACCCTGGCCGACAGCGCGCCGGTGCAGAGCGTGCGCTGCGTCGCGGGGCCGAGTCGTCCGCGTGCCAGCCCGGCCCATGGCAACCAGGCCTGGCGGCTGATCAGCCAGCTGTCGCTGAACTACCTGTCACTGGCCGAGCAGGGCCAGGGCGCCGCTGCCTTGCGTGAAATGCTGCGCCTGTATGGCGACATGCAGAATCCGGCGCTGCAACTGCAGATCGAAGGTCTGCGCGAAGTCAGCGCCAAACCCTGTACACGGCGTCTGCCGATGCCCGGCCCGATCGTCTTCGGCCGTGGCCTGGAAATCACCCTGGAGTTCGACGAGAACGCCTTTCGCGGTACCGGGGTATTTCTCCTCGGTGCGGTGTTCGAGCGTTTCCTGGCGCGCTACGTATCCCTCAACAGCTTTACCGAGACGGTGCTACGCAGCACCGAGCGCGGCGAGATCATGCGATGGAAAGCCCGGCCCGGCCGTCGTCCGAACCTGTAGACACGCTTGAGCAGATGCAGGCACAGCCCTGGGAGTACGATTTCTTCCAGGCCCTGCGACGCATCGAGAACGAGCACCCGCATTTGCCACGTCTGGGGCATTCCCGGCGCCTGGCTGACGATCCGCTGCGCCTCGGGCAGCGTCAGGAAGGCACGTTCGCTCCGGCCACCCTGGCCGCCGTGACGCCCGCCAGCGACGAGCGTCCGGCGCGTCTGGAGCAATACTTCTTCGGCCTTGGCGGGCCCAACGGGCCGCTGCCGCTGCACCTGACCGAGTACGTGCGCGAGCGCCAGCGCAACCACGTCGACAGCACCAGCAAGCACTTTCTCGACCTGTTCCATCATCGCCTGCTGACCCTGTTCTACCGCGCCTGGGCCGAAGCCCGGCCGACCGTCAGCCATGACCGCCCCGACGACGACTACTGGTCGGCGCGCCTGGCCGCCTTCAGTGGTCGCGGCATGCCCAGCCTGCGTCAGCAGGGCTTGCTGGACGATGCCGCGAAGCTGCACTTTAGCGGTCACCTGGCCGCACAGACGCGTTATCCCGATGGCCTCAAGGCGATCCTCGCCGACTACTTCGGTGTGCCGGTGCAGATCGAAGAATACGCCGGCAGTTGGCTGCGCCTGCCCGAGCGCACGCGCCTGGGCGTGGAGTCCAGCCAACTGGGCGTGGACTTCTGCCTCGGCAGCCAGGTCTGGGACCGCCAGCACAGCTTCCGCATCTGCTTCGGGCCGCTGACGCTTGAGCAGTACAACGCCATGCTGCCCGATGGCGAGTCCTTCGCCGCGCTGGTGGCCTGGGTCGCCGAGTACCAGGGCGACGAACTCGACTGGCAACTGAATCTCGTATTGCAGCGCGAGGAAGTCCCCGCGCTATGCCTCAACGGCCAGGCTCGCCTGGGCTACACCACCTGGCTTGGCCAGCCACAGCACGACGCCAGGGATCTGGTGCTGGCCCGCCATCACGCCGCAGCGACCCCGCCGGCGGATCAATCAAGGAGAACTCCACATGGGTGAAATCAGTCGTACCGCGCTGTTCGGCAAGCTCAACAGCGTCGGTTACAAGGCCATCGAGGCCGCCACCGTGTTCTGCAAGCTGCGCGGCAACCCTTATGTCGAACTGGCGCACTGGTTTCACCAGCTCCTGCAACTGCAGGATTCCGACCTGCACCGCATCATCCGCCAGTTCGGCCTGGAGCCGGCGCGCCTGGCGCGGGATCTGACCGATGCACTCGACCGCCTGCCGCGCGGCTCGACCTCGATCACCGACCTGTCCTCGCACGTCGAGGAAGCGGTCGAGCGCGGCTGGGTCTACGGCAGCCTGATGTTCGGCGAGCATCAGGTGCGCACCGGCTATCTGGTCATCGGCATCCTCAAGACGCCGAGCCTGCGCCAGGTGCTGCTGGGCCTGTCGGTCGAGTTCGACAAGATCAAAGTGCAGACCCTGAGCGAGCGCTTCGACGAGTACGTCGGTGATTCGCCGGAGAACCACCTGGCCGCCAGCGACGGTTTCGCCGCTGCCGCACCGGGCGAGGCCAGTGGCGCCATGGCGCCGGCGGCGATGGGCAAGCAGGAGGCGCTCAAGCGCTTCACCATCGACCTCACCGAACAGGCACGCAAGGGTGAGCTCGACCCCATCGTTGGCCGCGACGAGGAGATCCGCCAACTGGTCGATATCCTCATGCGCCGCCGGCAGAACAACCCGATCCTTACCGGTGAAGCCGGCGTTGGCAAGACCGCCGTGGTCGAGGGTTTCGCCCTGCGCATCGCCGCCGGTGACGTGCCGCCCTCGCTCAAGGACGTCGAGCTGCGCAGCCTCGACGTCGGCCTGCTGCAGGCCGGCGCCAGCATGAAGGGCGAGTTCGAGCAGCGCCTGCGCCAGGTCATCGAAGACGTGCAGGCCTCGCCCAAGCCGATCATCCTGTTCATCGACGAAGCCCACACCCTGGTCGGTGCCGGTGGCGCGGCCGGTACCGGCGACGCCGCCAACCTGCTCAAGCCGGCGCTGGCGCGCGGCAGCCTGCGCACCGTGGCCGCCACCACCTGGGCCGAGTACAAGAAGCACATCGAGAAGGACCCGGCGCTGACCCGTCGCTTCCAGGTGGTGCAGGTGCCCGAGCCTTCCGAGGACAAGGCGCTGCTGATGATGCGCGGCGTGGCCTCGACCATGGAGAAGCACCATCAGGTGCAGATTCTCGACGAAGCCCTGGACGCTGCGGTCAAGCTCTCGCATCGCTACATCCCGGCGCGCCAGCTGCCGGACAAGTCGGTCAGCCTGCTCGATACCGCCTGCGCCCGCGTGGCCATCAGCCTGCACGCCGTACCGGCCGAGGTCGATGACAGCCGCCGGCGCATCGAGGCGCTGGAAACCGAACTGCAGATCATCGCCCGCGAGCATGCCATCGGCATCGACGTCAGCCTGCGCCAGGCCAACAGCGAGAGCCTGCTGGCCGCCGAGCGCGAGCGCCTGGCCGAGCTGGAAAGCCGCTGGGCCGAAGAGAAGCAACTGGTCGACGAACTGCTGGCCACCCGCGCCAGCCTGCGCGAAAGCGCGGGTGTCGTCGATAACGACAGCGCCACGGACCACCAGAGCCTGCGCGCCCAACTGGTCGAACTGCAGCAGCGCCTGAGCCAGCTGCAGGGCGAAGCCCCGCTGATTCTGCCGACCGTCGACTACCAGGCCGTGGCCTCGGTGGTGGCGGACTGGACCGGCATTCCGGTCGGGCGCATGGCGCGCAACGAGGTCGAGACCGTGCTCAAGCTCGACAGCCTGCTGGGCAAGCGCATCATCGGCCAGGACCACGCGCTGAAGATGATCGCCAAGCGCATCCAGACCTCGCGCGCCGGCCTCGACAACCCCAGCAAGCCGATTGGCGTATTCATGCTCGCCGGCACCTCCGGCGTCGGCAAGACCGAGACCGCGCTGGCGCTGGCCGAGGCGCTGTATGGCGGTGAGCAGAACCTGATCACCATCAACATGAGCGAATTCCAGGAGGCGCACACCGTTTCCACCCTCAAGGGTGCGCCGCCCGGCTATGTCGGCTATGGCGAAGGCGGCGTGCTGACCGAGGCCGTGCGTCGTCGGCCGTACAGCGTGGTACTGCTCGACGAGGTGGAAAAGGCCCACCCGGACGTGCACGAGATCTTCTTCCAGGTGTTCGACAAGGGCGTGATGGAAGACGGCGAAGGGCGCCTGATCGACTTCAAGAACACCCTGATCCTGCTCACCACCAACGCCGGCACCGAGCACGTGGCGCGCCTGTGCCAGGACCCGGACAACCTGCCCGAGCCGGAAAGCATCGCCCGCGACCTGCGTCAGCCATTGCTGGAGATCTTCCCGCCCGCCCTGCTCGGCCGCCTGGTGACCATCCCCTACTACCCGCTCAGCGACGCTATGCTCAAGGCCATCACTCGCCTGCAACTGGGCCGCATCAAGAAGCGCATCGAGAGCACCCACAAGGTGCCGTTCGACTACGACGAGGCGGTGGTCGACCTGGTGGTCTCGCGCTGCACCGAAAGCGAGAGTGGCGGTCGGCAGATCGACGCCATCCTCACCAACGGCATGCTGCCGGACATGAGCCGCGAGTTCCTCACCCGCATGATGGAAGGCAAGCCGCTGGCCGGCGTGCGCATCAGCGTGGCCGACAACGACCTGACCTACAGCTTCGCCGACAACGCCTGAGCCCGAGCGCGGGTCGGCTTCTGCCGGCCCGCGCCATGGCAGGCCGGAACCCCGACCTATGTTCTTTGCCCAATCTTCCCGCTTTGCCCGCATCACCAGCCCGCTCGGGCCGGACGTTCTGCTGCTGCGCTCGATGCACGGCAGCGACGAGCTGGGCCGCCTGTTCGAGTACGAGCTGCAACTGGTGTCCCACGACGCCAACCTCGATCTCAACCAGTTGCTCGGCAAACCGCTGTCGCTCTCCGTGCAGCAGCATGGCGGCGGTGAACGGCATTTCCATGGCATCGTCGCTGCCTGCGGGCAGACCGTCGACCGTGGCCAGTTCGCGGCCTATCGGGTCACCCTGCGACCCTGGCTGTGGCTGCTCAGCCGCACCTCCGACTGCCGCATCTTCCAGCACATGAGCGTGCCGCAGATCATCAAGCAGGTGTTCCGCGACCTGGGTTTCTCCGATTTCGAAGACGCACTCAGTCGTCCCTATCGCGAGTGGGAGTACTGCGTGCAGTACCGCGAAACCAGCTTCGACTTCGTCAGCCGGTTGATGGAAAAGGAGGGCATCTACTACTACTTCCGCCACGAGGCCGATCGCCATGTGCTGGTGCTCGCCGATGCCTACGGCGCTCATGTGCCGGCACCCGGTTACGCCAGCGTGCCCTACTACCCGCCGGACGGGCAGCACCGCGAGCGTGACCACATCAACGACTGGCAACTGGCCCAGCACGTGCAGCCGGGCTCGATGGAGCTCAACGACTACGACTTCCAGCGACCCAGCGCGCGCATCGACGTGCGCTCGGTCATGCCCCGTCCGCACAGCGCCGGCGACTACCCGCTGTACGACTATCCCGGTACCTACGTGCAGAGCAGCGATGGCGAGCAGTACGCACGCAATCGCATCGAGGCCCTGCAGAGCCTGCACGAGCGCGTCGAGGTTGGCGGCAGTGTGCGTGGCATCGCCTCGGGCAACCTGTTCAGCCTCACCGGCTTTGGCCGCGCCGACCAGAACCGTGAATACCTGGTGGTGTGCGCGCGTTATCACGTCGCGCAGGAATCGCTGGAGAGCGGCAGTGGCGGCGGTGGCCAGTTCGAGTGCCAGCTCACCTGCACCGACGCCCAGCAGACCTTCCGCCCGCTGTGCGGCACGCCCAAGCCCATGGTGCAGGGGCCGCAGACCGCTGTGGTGGTCGGCCCTGCCGGCGAGGAGATCTGGACCGACCAGTACGGCCGGGTCAAGGTGCACTTCCACTGGGATCGCCACGACCAGTCCAACGAAAACAGCTCCTGCTGGATTCGCGTCTCGCAGTCCTGGGCCGGCAAGAACTGGGGCCATATCCAGATTCCGCGCATCGGTCAGGAGGTCATCGTCAGCTTCCTCGAAGGCGACCCCGATCAGCCGATCATCACCGGGCGCGTCTACAACGCCGAGCAGACCGTGCCCTACGACCTGCCGGCCAACGCCACCCAGAGCGGCATCAAGAGTCGTTCCAGCAAGGGCGGCACGCCGGCCAACTTCAACGAAATCCGCATGGAGGACAAGAAGGGCGCCGAGCAGCTGTACATCCACGCCGAGCGCAACCAGGACATCGTCGTCGAGGTGGATGAAACCCACTCGGTGGGCCACAACCGGGTCAAGAGCATCGGCATGAACGAGACCGTCACCATCGGCAACAACCGCCTGCGCGCGGTGAAGCTCGACGACGTGCTGGTGGTGGGTTCGACCAAGACCGACAGCATCAGCCAGAGCTACCTCATCGAGGTCGGGCAGAACCTGCGCCTGGTCTGCGGCAAGAGCATTCTCGAACTCAACGCCAGCGGCCAGATCAACCTCAGCGGCGTGGCGATCAACCTCTACGCCAGTGGCGACGCCGAATTCAACACAGGCGGCGTACTCAACCTGAACATCGGTGGCGGCCCTGGCGCCACGCCGGATGGTCAGGGTGATCAGGGCAGCATCGATGCCGCCGTCAAATCCCTGTTCGGGCAAGAGAAAGGAAACTCATGATGAGCTACACCACCCAGGAACTGAGCCTGCAACTGCCCGGCCAGGACCTGCAAGACAGCACAATCAACATCCTGCGCCTCAATGATCTTGGCACCTCGCTGGTGATCACCCGTGGCGCCCTTGGTGATGGCGAAACCCTGCGCAGCCACTTCGAGGCCCAGGTCGCCAAGCTGGCGAAACAGGTCAAGGATCTGCGCAGCAGCGCCCTGCAGGATGTTCAGGTCGGCCCGGCCCAGGCCGTCGTCGGCGTCGAGCTGCGCAGCCAGTTCAGCAAGGGGCCGGAGCAGGTCTACCAGTTCCAGCTCGGCGTACTGCTGGCCGATGGTCGGCGCCTGCTCGCCCTCAGCTACGTCAAGCCGACGCCGCTCGATGATGCCGACGCCGCGCACTGGGCGCAGATCAAGCACAGCCTCAGCCTCAACGGATGACCTGCGATGTCTGATGCGCTCTGGGCCGCCCGGCTCGGCGACGATCTGCTGCACACCACATTGCTGGCCGATATCGTCGGCGGCGTGCTGGAAGTGGCTGCCTATGCCGCCATCACTGCTGTGGCTTGCGCTGCGATAGTCGCCGCCACCGGCCTGACCGTGCTCACCGGCGGTCTCGGTGGCTTTGCCCTCGCTGCAGTGGTCGGTATCGCCGTGGGGGTCGGCATGAACAAAACCGGCTGGGACAAGGGGCTCACGACCCTTTGCGAAGGCCTGGGCAACGCCATCTCCCCGCCCAATGTCCAGGCCAAGATAGTCACCGGCGCCAACAAGACCAAAACCAACGGCCTGCCTGCCGCGCGCGCCGCTGGCAAGTTGGGCAGCGCCGCCGCGCCGTCCGGCACCGAGCTGGAGCAGGCACCGCCCGCCGAGGAACCGGAGCCCGGCTTCCTCGACATGGCCAAGAGCTTCTTCAGCGAGATGTGGCGCCCGACCGTCGCCCAGCCTGCGCCCGGCGTCATCCCCTGCCCGCTGGATGCCATCGAGTGCAAGAAGCACCCGCCGATGCCCGTGCAACTGCTGGCCGAAGGCTCCAGCAAGGTCAGCATCGAAGGCCAGCCCGCGGTGCGCAGTGGTGATCGCAGCACCTGCGACGCCACGGTGGTGGAAAGCGGCAATATCTCGCCGAACGTGCGCATCGGCGGCGACGCCGTGGTGGTGCAGCCGATCCGTAGCGGCAAGACCCCCGGCATCGGCCTGGCCCTGGCCGTGCTCATGGCGCTGCGCGGCAACCCGCGCAAGCTATGCAGCAAGCTGCCCTGCCTGGCCGCTGGTTTCGCCGGCAACATGGCCATGGGCGGTGCGACCGCCTACGCCACCAACGCCATCTCCAACGCCCTCGGCGCGGCCAGCAGCGGTGCGCCCAACCCGGTGCACGCCAGCACCGGGGCCAAGGTGCTCGGCGAAGATGACGACCTCGATTTCGTCCTGCCGGGGCTGATGCCCATCGAGTGGCAGCGCTTCTACAGCAGCCGCGACGAGCGCCGCGACGGCCTGCTGGGTGCCGGCTGGAGCCTGCCGTTCGAGATCGCCGTGCAGGTGCGCGCGCACCCGGAGGGCGGCGAAGCGCTGACCTATATCGACGAGCAGGGTCGCCCCATCGAGATCGGCAGCCTGCCACCGGGCGATGCCTGCTACAGCCCCGGCGAAGGCCTGAACTTCCGCCGCGATGAAAGCGGCGCGCTGCTGGTGGAAAGCGTCGATGGCCTTTACCGCCTGTTCGAGCCGTTGCCCGAGTCACCTGATCGTCTGCGCCTGAGCAAGCTCGGCGACCGCAACGACAACCGCCTGCTGCTCGAATACGACGCCGCTGGCCGGCTGCGCGCCGTGCGCGATGGCCACAACCAGCTGTGCATCGAACTGATTGCCGACGCCCGGCACCCGCAGCGCCTCGGCCGGGTCGAGCGCCTGTTCGCCGATGCCCGGCGCGAAGTGCTGGTCGCCTACGGCTATGACGCTCAGGGCGATCTCAGCGAGGTTCGCGATGACAAGGGCCAGTTGCTGCGTCGCTTCGTCTACGACAGCGGCCGCCGTCTGATCGAACACCAACGCCCCACCGGTCTGCGCTGCTTTTATGAATGGAGTGAGCTGCACGGTGCCGATGGTCGCGAATGGCGGGTGACACGGCACTGGACCGACGACGGCGACGAGTACCACCTGCAGTACGACCTCGGCGCCGGGATCACCCGGGTCACCGACGGCCTTGGCCGCGTCAGCGAACGCCACTGGAACAGCCAGTACCAGATCACCCGCTACCGTGACGCTCTTGGCCAGCTCTGGCTGTTCGACTGGAACGACGAACGCCAGCTGCTGGCTGCCGTCACCCCGGACGGCGCGCGTTGGCAGTTCGCCTATGACGAATCCGGCAACCTCTGCGAAACCCTCGACCCGTTGGGGCGGCGTGACTTCACCCAGTGGCTCGGCCACTGGTCGCTGCCCGAAGCCGAGACCGACGCCGCCGGCAATGCCTGGCAGTACCGCTACGACAAGCGCGGCAACTGCATCGCCGAGACCGACCCGCTGGGCCATGTCACCCGCTACCGCTATGACAGCAGTGGCCTGCCGGTGGAGATCATCGACGCCAGCGGCAAGCGCAAGACCCTGCGCTGGAACACCCTCGGCCAGCTCACCGAGCAGGTCGACTGCTCCGGCTACCCGACGCGCTTCGCCTACGACGAGCGCGGCAACCTGGTGCAGATCACCGATGCCCTCGGTGAAATTACCCGCTACCACTACGACAGCCAGGGGCGCCTGTTGCAGACGCAACTAGCCGATGGCCGCAGCGAGGCGTTTCAACGCGATGCCATCGGCCAGCTCAGCGCCTACCTCGATCCTGCCGGCAAGCCGGTGCGCTACCGTTACGACCGCCGTGGCCAGGTGCGCCAGCGCATCGATGCCCTGGGCCGCAGCGTCGGCTTCGAGTACGACGCCTATGGCCGTCTGCTCGCCCTGAGCAACGAGAACGACGAGCGCTACCGCTTCACCTGGGACGTGCTCGACCGCCTCACCGCCCAGCATGACCTCGACGACAGCGCCCGGCATTACCGCTATGACCCGCAGGGTAACCTCATCGCCCTGGCCTACACCCCGGCGCCGCATGGCACCGGCCTGGGCAGCGTACCCGAGGCACCACCGGCGCCGATCATCCACCGCTTCGAGCGCGATGCCGTTGGCCGGATGATCGCCAAGCACACCGATGACGGTCGTACCGAATACGCCTACGACCCGCTCGACCGCCTGATCAGCATCGACCTCACCGCCGTCGACGGCCAGGTGCAGTCACTGGCCTTCGCCTACGATGCCCTCGGCCAGCTGCTCAGCGAGCAGAGCGCCGCTGGCACCTTGCAGCATGCCTACGACGAACTCGGCAACCTGCTGGAAACGCAACTGCCTGACCAGCGCCGTATCCGCCGCCTGTACTACGGCAGCGGTCACCTGCAGTTGCTCAGCCTGGATGATCGACTGGTCAGCCGCTTCGAGCGCGACCGCCTGCATCGCGAGGTGCTGCGCACCCAGGGGCAGCTCGTCACCCGCAGCCAGTACGACCGCAGCGGTCGTCTCACCGGTCGGCTGCGCCGACGCCTGGAGCAACCGGTGCAACTGCCGGCCGAAGCCGAGCGGCGCTACGCCTATGACCCCAGCGACAACCTGATCGGCCGCCTCGACCGTGACCCGGCCAGCCTGCGCGAACAGAAGCAGCAACTGCACTACGACGCCAGCGGGCGCATCATCGCCAGCCAGGACCTGATTCGCGGCAATCTGGAAACCTACAGCTACGACGCCGCCGCCAACCTGCTGCATCCGGTCGGCGGCGAAGCCGCCAGCAGCGGCTGGGTGCGCCACAACAAACTGCTCACCTACCAGGACAAGCGCTACCGCTACGACGCCTTCGGTCGCCTGGTGGAAAAACGCAGCGGCCGTCATCAGGTGCAGCGCCTGAGCTACGACGCCGAACACCGCGTACGGGAAGTCACCAACAACGACGGCAGCCGCGTGGTCATGCACTACGACCCGCTGGGCCGGCGTATCGGCAAAAGCCACTACGACGCCCGTGGTGCCCGGCTCGGCCAGACCGACTTCACCTGGGACGGCCTGCGCCTGCTCAGCGAAACCCGCAACGGCCGACACAGCCTCTACCTCTACGACGAAGGCAGCTACGACCCGCTGGCGCGCGTCGATGGCCAGGGCGAACACGCGCGCCTGCGCTATTACCACACCGACCCCAACGGCCTGCCGCAGCAACTTACCGAAGACGACGGCCGCTGCATCTGGCAGGCGCGCTACCAGGTCTGGGGCAACACCCTGGCCGAAACGCAGGAAAGCTTCTTCGTCGAAGAGCAGAACCTGCGCTTCCAGGGCCAGTACCTGGACCGCGAAAC